>JAWLHL010000001.1:0-87876 GCA_041690375.1 Guyparkeria sp.
CCCGCGTCAATGGCCTCAGCCGGCCGCTCGGGGCTGGCTGGAGACGTAGATGGTGTCGTTCTCGACCCGCACATCGTAGCAGTCGATCGGCTCGTAGGCGGGGGCCGAGAGCGCCTCGCCGTCGCGGAGGCAGAACTCGGCGTTGTGCCACGGGCAGGTGATGATGTCCCCGTCGATGGGCCCTTCCGAGATCGGCAGGTCCTGGTGACTGCACTCGTCGATCACGGCGAGGATCACGCCGTCGGCGTTGACCACCAGGATGTCGTCGTCCGGGCCCTCGACCACGCGGCGCTCGCCGGGGGCGAGTTCGCGGGTCTCGCAGACACGGATCCAGTTCTCGTCGAGGGATTCACTCACGGTCTTGCTCGCAATGGTTTGATTTGAAAAGGTCGGCTTCGTTCCGAATCGACTCAGAACATGCCGGTGGCCAGGCGCGCCTCTTCCGACATCATCTCCTTGCTCCAGGGCGGATCGAAGACCAGCTCGACCGCGGCTTCCTCGACCGTCGGGATTTCCATGATCCGCTGGTGGGCATCCGAGGCGATCACCCCGCCCATGCCGCAGCCAGGGGCGGTCAGGGTCATGTCCACCTCGACGCGGCGACCGGAGACCGGCAGGCTCTCGACCTTGACCTTGTAGACCAGGCCGAGATCCACGATGTTGATCGGGATTTCGGGATCGAACACGCCGCGCAGCTGTTCCCAGACCATTTCCTCGACCTCCTTGTCCGAGGCGTTCTCCGGCAGCTTCGGCTGCGGGGGCGGCTCCTTGCCGAGCGCGTCGGCGTCCTTGCCCTCGACGCGCAGCAGGTGGCCGCGCGCCTTGATGGTGAAGCTGCCTCCGAGAGCCTGCATCAGCTCCACGGGCGTGTCCTTCGAGGCCAGCACCTTCTGCCCCGACGGGACCATGGTGCAGACCACGTCGCGCTTGAGTCGGATGCGTTCCATTGGTTCCACGCGGTTCTCTCCCCGTTTGGTCGGACGAGCCGGTCAGACCAGCATGTCGCGCACGCGTTTCACCGCGTCCACGAACCGGTCGATGTCGTCATTGGTGTTGTAGAAGGCGGCCGAGGCCCGGGCCGTGCCGGTGAGCGCGCCGAAGCGCTGCATCAGCGGCATGGCGCAGTGGTGCCCGGTGCGCACGGCGATGCCCATGGAGTCGAGCAGGGTGCCGATGTCGTGCGGATGCGCCCCCTCGATCAGGAAGGAGACCACCGGGACCTTGTGCCGGGTCTGCCCGACGATGGAAAGCCCATCGATCCCCGAGAGACCGTCGGTCATCCGCCCGAGCAGGGCCTGCTCGTGGCGCTCGATGGCCAGCCAGTCGAGTGAATCGACCCAGTCGAGTGCGGCGGCAAAGCCGATCGCGCCCTCGATATTGGGCGTCCCGGCCTCGAACTTGGACGGCGGCGGGGCGAATCGGATGCCGTCGAAACGGACTTCCTCGATCATGTCGCCACCACCGAGGAACGGCGGCAGGCGCTCGAACCAGTCGCCCCGGGCGTACAGGGCGCCGACGCCGCTCGGCCCGAAGACCTTGTGGCTGGAGCAGGCGTAGAAATCGCAGCCGAGCGCCTGCACGTCCACGGGGCCGTGCGGCAGCCCCTGGGCTCCGTCCACCAGTAGCGGCACGTCCCGTTCCTGAGCGATCTCGCTGATGCGCGCGACGGGGTTCACCGTGCCCAGCGCATTGGAGACGTGGTTCACGGCCACCAGCCGCGTCCGGTCGCTGATGAGACCGGGCAGGGCGTCGATCTCAAGTTCTCCCTGATCATTCGCCGGGATCACCCTGATCTCGATGCCCTTTCGCTCTTTCAGCATCAGCCACGGCACGATATTGGCGTGGTGCTCGAGTTCGCTGACGATCACCTCGTCGCCGGCCGACCAGTCGGCGGACAGCGAGTGGGCCAGCAGGTTGATCGCCTCGGTCACGCCGCGGACGAACACGATCTCGCGTTCGCTCGCCGCGTTCAGCGAGCGCGCGATTCGTTCGCGGGCGCCCTCGAAGCGCTCGCTGGCCCGGGCTGACAGCGTGTGCACGCCACGGTGGATATTGGCATTGTCGCGCTCGTAGAACTCGCGGATCGTGTCGATCACTATCCGCGGCTTCTGCGTGGTCGCGGCATTGTCCAGGTACACCAGCGGCTTGCCGTGCACGTCCTGATCGAGCGCCGGGAACTGCGCCCGGACAGCCTCGGGCGAGAACGCCTCCAACCGGTCGCTCTGTTGCTGTCGATCGTCCATCAGCCGGCGTTCGACCCGGTGCGATCGGCCAGCACGGCCTCGACGCGCTCGCTCAGCCATTCGCGCAGATCGTCCATCGGGATCTCGTCGATGACCTCCTGGGCGAAACCGGCGATCAGCAGCGCGCGGGCCTCCACCATCGGGATGCCCCGGGTGCGCAGGTAGAACAGAGACTCCTCGTCGAGTCGACCGATGGTCGCGCCGTGCGAGCAGCTGACATCGTCGGCGTAGATCTCGAGCTCGGGCTTGGCGTCGATCTCGGCGTTGTCCGAGAGGATCAGGTTGTTGCTCGACTGATATGCCTCGATGCGCTGGGCATCCTGCTCGATCAGGATGCGGCCCTTGAACACGCCCCGGCCATGCTCGTCGGCGATGCTCCGGTAGTGCTCGTTGCTGGTGGTGTCGGCCGCCGCATGCGTGATGCGCGTGTGGGTGTCCAGCACCTGCCTGTCGCGTGGCATCATCAGGCCGATCAGGTCGGTATGCGCGCCGGTGCCGCCGACGTGGATGTCGTACTCGCGGCGGATCACCTTGCCGCCGAGCTGGACGTTGTAGCTGTGATAGCGGGCATCACGCTCGAGCGCGGCGAAGCTGCGCTCGGTGGCGAGCCGCTGGTCGCCATCCAGGCCCAGCGCGACGTGGGTCAGGGCAGCGTTGGCGGCGACGGTCGAGACGATCACGCTGTTGCGCCAGGACGGCTTGTCGCCCACGGCCTCGATGTGCTCGACCACGGTCGCGGCAGCGCTCTGCCCGAGGCGGATCAGCACGCGCGGGTGGCTCATCGAGCCCTCGGTCGCGCCGTCGAGCCATTCGATCACCACCGGGCGCTCGATCGCGGCATTGGCCGCCACGTCGATGACGACGCCCTCGTGGGCCATGGCGGTGTTCAGCGTCACCAGCGCGTCGTTGGGGTCCTCGACGCTCGGGGAGGGCGTCGGCGAGAAGGCCGCCTCACGTGCCGTTGCGTCGGCATCTCGCAGTGCAACGATGGACAGCCCCTCGGGCAAGTCGCCCGGCACGCCTTCGAGGACGCCGTCGACGAAGCGCAGGCGAATCGGGTCCTCGAACGGCAGCCGGTTGGCCGGTTCGATGTCACCACCCACGCCTGCCGCCGGAGCGAAGTTGCCCCGCTGGATGGGGCGCAGGTTGGTCCAGCGCCACTCCTCGTCGCGCAGTCCGGGCAGGCCGAGGCTCTCGACCTGCTCGCGTGCGGCGCGGGCGATCGATTCGGGGGCCACGGCCGTCTCCGGCATGGCCGT
The DNA here is from genome assembly GCA_041690375.1 of Guyparkeria sp. GTDB lineage: Bacteria > Pseudomonadota > Gammaproteobacteria > Halothiobacillales > Halothiobacillaceae > Guyparkeria. The sequence goes on from JAWLHL010000001.1 coordinate 3,503, forward strand.
CTTGAGCCAGTCGGGAAGCTCTTGGCGCATCACGATGCCTCCTCGAGGATCTCCTGGTAACCCTCGGCTTCCAGGCGATGGGCGAGGGTCTTGTCACCGGACTTGATGATCCGGCCCTTGTACAGGACGTGAACGAAGTCCGGCTCGACGTAGTTCAACAGGCGCTGGTAGTGCGTGACCAGGATGATGCCGCGCTCCTCGCCGCGCATCCGGTTGATGCCCTCGGAGACGACCTTGAGCGCGTCGATGTCGAGGCCCGAATCGGTCTCGTCGAGCAGGGCGAGCTTCGGCTCGAGCAGCAGCATCTGCAGGATCTCGTTGCGTTTCTTCTCGCCGCCGGAGAAGCCGGCGTTCACGCCGCGGTGCAGGAAGGCGTCGTCCATGTCCATGGAGGCGACCAGCTCGCGCACCTGCTTCATGAAGGAAAAGGTGTCGACCTCGTCGAGGCCCTGCGCCTCGCGCTTGGCGTTGAGCGCCTCCTTGAGCAGGTAGATGTTCTTCACGCCCGGGATCTCGACCGGATGCTGGAAGCCGAGCAGCATGCCGGCGACCGCGCGTTCCTCGGTTTCCATCTCCAGGAGATCCTGGCCGTCGAAGGTGATCGTGCCTTGCGTGACCTCGTAGCCTTCACGGCCGCCGAGCACGTGGCAGAGCGTGCTCTTGCCCGAGCCGTTCGGCCCCATGATGGCGTGGACCTCGCCGGCGTTGACGGTCAGGTCGATGCCCCTGAGGATCTCCTTGCCGTCGATCTCGGCGTGCAGGTTCTTGATTTCGAGAAGTGCCATGTTGAAAAGCCTCTTTAACTTGTTCTGTTAACCTACGGAACCTTCGAGGGAGACGGCCAGCAGGGCCTGTGCCTCGACGGCGAACTCCATGGGGAGTTCGTTGAATACGTCCTTGCAGAAGCCACTGACGACCATGTTCATCGCGTCCTCCTCGGACAGGCCGCGCGAGCGCAGGTAGAACATCTGGTCGTCGCTCACCTTCGAGGTGGTGGCCTCGTGCTCGAGCTGCGCGCTGGCATTCTTCGCCTCGATGTAGGGGAAGGTGTGCGCCCCACAGCGGTCGCCGATCAAGAGCGAATCGCACTGGGTGAAATTGCGGGCATCCCGGGCGGACTTGCCGATGTGCACCAGGCCGCGGTAGGCGTTCTGCGAGCGTCCCGCCGAAATGCCCTTGGAGACGATCGTCGAACGGGTGCGTTCGCCCAGGTGGATCATCTTGGTGCCCGAGTCGACCTGCTGGTAGTTGTTGGACACGGCCACGGAGTAGAACTCGCCGACCGAGTCATTGCCCTTGAGGATGCAGCTGGGGTACTTCCAGGTGATGGCCGAGCCGGCCTCGACCTGGGTCCAGGTGATCTTGGAGCGGTCGCCGCGGCACTCGCCGCGCTTGGTGACGAAGTTGTAGATGCCGCCCTTGCCCTCTTCGTCGCCCGGGTACCAGTTCTGCACGGTCGAATACTTGATCTGGGCGTCATCGAGCGCGACAAGCTCGACGACCGCGGCATGCAACTGGTTCTCGTCGCGCTGCGGGGCGGTGCAGCCCTCGAGGTAGCTGACCGAGGCGCCTTCCTCGGCCACGATCAGCGTGCGCTCGAACTGGCCGGTGTTGCGCGCGTTGATGCGGAAGTAGGTCGACAGCTCCATCGGGCACTTCACGCCCTTGGGCACGAAGACGAACGAGCCGTCGGAGAACACCGCCGAGTTCAGCGCGGCGAAGTAGTTGTCGCCTTGCGGCACGACCGTGCCGAGGTACTTCTTCACCAGTTCCGGGTGGTTCTCGACCGCCTCGGAGAACGAGCAGAAGATCACGCCCGCCTCGGCGAGCTTGTCCTTGAACGTGGTGGTGACCGAAACGGAATCGAAGACCGCGTCGACCGCCACGTTCGCGCCCTTCACGCCGGCCAGCGCCGCGCGCTCGTGCAGCGGGATGCCGAGCTTCTCGTAGGTCTCCAGCAGCTTGGGATCGACCTCGTCGAGCGACTCGGGCGCATCGGCGTCGAGTTCTTCCTGGCTCTTGGGCGCGGCGTAGTACGAGAGCGCCTGGTAGTCGATCTTCGGATAGTGCACGTGCGCCCAGTCCGGCTCTTCCATCTTCTGCCACTGGCGGAAGGCTTCCAGACGCCACTCGAGCATGAACTCCGGCTCGTTCTTCTTCGCCGAGATCATGCGGACCACGTCCTCGTCGAGGCCCGGCGGGATGATTTCCTGCTCGATGTCGGTCGTGAAACCGTACTTGTACTCGCGCTTGACGAGTTGTTCGAGTTCGCGGGTTTCGGTCATGTCAGTCTCACCTGCTGAGAAGATGTTCGTGGCCGGGGCAGCCGCCCCGGCCAGGTATTCGTCAAGAAGCGCTCGACCCCCGGGCCGTCCCGGTCTTGTCGGCGACCTGCCTGCCATCCGACGACCGCTCGTACCAGACCGGCACCTTGTCGGGCGTTTCGCCACATTCCACGGGCCGGCTCATGTCGGCCAGCGTGGTGGCGTCTAGCAGCGCATGCACTCCGCGATTGATCGCCTCCCAGTGCGGGCGGACCGCGCAGTCGCCTTCCATCGCGCAGTCATGGTCCGGCCGAAAGCAATCGGTCATGGCGATTGGACCGTCGATCGCTTCGATGATTTCCGCCAGGCTGATGGCGTCCGCCGGCCGGGCGAGGAAATAGCCGCCACTTCGCCCCTGCCGGGAGTGGACGATGCCCTGGCCGTGGAGCAGCTTGAGCAGCTTGCCGACGGTCGGCATGTTGATCCCGGTGCGCTCGGCCAGGGCGCGTGCATTGGCCCGATGCTGGCCCGAATCGGTTTCCGAGTCGCTCGCCAGCGCCGTCAAAAGCACGATTGCATAGTCGCTCAGCCGGCTGATTTTCAGCATGTGGCCTCCCAGCGCATTCAGGTGCCGTGGACCGGACGTGTCGGGCAAAATGCCCTGTCGCCGCGGTTGGTTATTGGCTATAAAAGTACTAAAGCGGTACGGTTTTTTCAAGCATCCCCGCGGACAGCACGGTCTCGCCCCCCGCGCCCGGCCCGTATCAGGCGGGCAGGGAGGGCTTAACCCCTTGTCCCGGCTTCGGTTTGGCGGGAAAATCTGCTATCTTTCGATCCCTTTTTCCAATGCCGGATTGACGAGGAACTCGTTGACGTGACCAACAACGCCAGCAAGCAGACATCCATGCAGGATGCCGGGGAGCCGGCCAAGCGCCTGTTCATCAAGACCTGGGGCTGCCAGATGAACGAGTACGACTCGGCCAAGATGGCCGACGTGCTCGGCGTCTCCAGCGGCTTCGAGCCGGTCGAGGATCCCGCCGAGGCCGACGTGATCCTGCTCAACACCTGCTCGATCCGCGAGAAGGCGCAGGAGAAAGTCTTCTCCCAGCTTGGTCAGTGGCGGCCGCTCAAGGAGAAGAACCCGGACCTGATCATCGGCGTGGGTGGCTGCGTGGCCAGCCAGGAAGGGGAGGCCATCCGTGAACGCGCCCCTTACGTCGATATCGTCTTCGGTCCGCAGACCCTTCACCGGCTGCCCGAGATGGTCGCGGTGGTCGAGGCCGAGCGCACGCCGGTCGTCGACATCTCCTTCCCCGAGATCGAGAAGTTCGACAACCTGCCGGACCCGCGCGCCGAGGGCCCGGTGGCGTTCGTCTCGATCATGGAAGGCTGCTCGAAGTACTGCACCTTCTGCGTCGTGCCCTACACCCGCGGCGAGGAGATCTCGCGGCCGTTTGACGACGTGGTCGCCGAGGTGGCCGACCTGGCCGAGCAGGGCGTGCGCGAGGTCAATCTCCTCGGGCAGAACGTCAACGCCTACCAGGGCCCGATGCACGACGGCCAGATAGCCGATCTGGCGCTGCTGATCGAGGTCGTCGCCCAGATCGACGGCATCGACCGCATCCGCTTCACCACCTCGCACCCGGTGGAATTCACCGATCGCCTTATCGAGGCCTACCGCAATGTCCCGGAGCTGGCGAGCTTCCTGCACCTGCCGGTCCAGTCGGGTTCCGACCGGGTGCTCGCGCTGATGAAGCGCGGCCATACCGCGATGGAGTACAAGTCGAAGATCCGCAAGCTGCGCGAGGCGCGCCCGGGCATCTCGATCTCCTCGGACTTCATCGTCGGCTTTCCCGGCGAGACCGAGCGGGATTTCGAGCAGACCATGAAGCTGATCGAGGACATCGGCTTCGACCACTCGTTCTCGTTCGTCTACAGCCCCCGCCCGGGCACGCCGGCCTCCAACCTGCCGGACGACCAGCCCGAGGCGGTCAAGAAGGAGCGGCTCAAGCGCCTGCAGGGCCGCATCACCGAGTTCGAACGCGAGATCTCCGAGTCGATGCTCGGCTCCACTCAGACGGTGCTGGTGCAGGGACCGTCGAAGAAGGACCCCAACGAGCTGATGGGCAAGACCGAGAACAACCGCAGCGTGATCTTCCGCGGACGTCCGGGGCTGGTCGGGCTGTTCGTGGATCTCGAGATCACCCAGGTCAACCCGAATTCGCTGCGCGGGGAGTTCGTCGACATCCACCCGATCGACCGTGAACGGGCCCGTGCCCGTAACCTGGTGGCCGCGTGATGAGCACCCCGACAAAGCTGCTGCGCGACTCGATTGCGGCGTCGCGTGCTCGTTCGCTCCTCGTCTATCCGTTAGATATGTCTCGTCACTCTCTGGATGCGAAGCAGGCGCAAGCCAGCGGCTCCTTGCACTCGAGCCGCTCGCGACGCTTTGACGAGGTGCTCAAATGACTGAAACCGGTGCCGAACGACTCGAGTTCGCCCTCGAACCGGCCGACAACGAGCGGCTGGCCAATCTCGCGGGCAGTTTCGACGAGCACCTGAGGATGATCGAGCGCCGTCTGGGCGTGGAGATCAATCACCGGGGCAACCTGTTCGCCGTGATCGGCCCGTCGGTGGTGGCCGGCCAGGTCGAGACGCTGCTGGCCGACCTGTACCGGCTCAGCGAGACGCAGACGATCGATCCGGAACGGGTCAACCTCGGGATGCAGGAAGCGGGGATGGAGGAAGAGCCGCCCCCGCCGGGCGACGAGGTGCTGATAAAGACCCTGCGAGGCATCGTGAGGGGGCGCGGCAATCGCCAGGTGCAGTACCTGCAGGCCATCAGCCGCTTCGACCTGAACTTCGGAATCGGCCCGGCGGGGACCGGCAAGACCTACCTTGCCGTGGCCAGCGCCATCGACGCCTTCGAGCGTGGCAAGGTCCAGCGAATCGTGCTGGTGCGACCGGCCGTCGAGGCGGGCGAGAAGCTCGGTTTTCTCCCGGGTGACCTGGCGCAGAAGATCGACCCCTACCTGCGGCCGATGTACGACGCGCTCTACGAGATGATGGGCTTCGACAAGGTCAACCGCCTGATCGAGCGCAACGTCATCGAGGTGGCACCGCTGGCGTTCATGCGCGGGCGCACGCTCAACGAGTCGTTCGTCATCCTCGACGAGGCGCAGAACACCACCATCGAGCAGATGAAGATGTTCCTCACCCGGATCGGCTTCGGCACGACCGCGGTGGTCACGGGCGACATCACCCAGATCGACCTGCCCAAGGGCGTGACCTCCGGGCTGCGGCATTCCATCGATATGCTCAGCGACGTCGAAGGCGTGGAGTTCACCTTCTTCCAGAGTCGCGACGTGGTACGCCACCCGCTGGTCAAGCGCATCATCGACGCCTACGAGAAGCGCGGCGGCAACGGATGAGGCCGCACATCCTGGTCGACCGGCAGCGGGCGACGGCTCGCCGCTGTCCCTCGCCCGCGTCACTGGCCGACTGGATCGCGGCGACCGTCCGTGCCGCGAGCGTCGACGCGCCTGCCGGCGTGGAGGTGACGGTCCGCTACGTCGATCCGGCAGAGAGCCGTGCGCTCAACGCCCGCTTCCGAGGCAAGGACCGACCCACCAACGTGCTGTCGTTTCCGGCCGGCCCCGAACCGGGTCTGCCGCCCGATGACGATTCGTCCGCGCCGTCGTACCTCGGCGATCTGGTCATCTGCAACGGAGTGGTCGAATCCGAGGCCGGGGAGCAGGGCAAGTCCGGCCGCGCCCATCACATCCACATGGTGGTGCATGGGATTTTGCACCTGTTGGGCTATGATCATCTCACCGACGAGGAAGCCGAACGCATGGAGTCGATCGAGATCGGCGTGATGCAGACACTTGGCTATCCCGATCCCTATGCCTGAAACCATTGCCCGAGACATTGAAGACGTTTCTCTTCCTTGCCCGGCAGCCTCTTGTTATTTCTGACGAAACCCACCCTGAACAAAGTATTCAATGGAAGACGAACCTCCTAGTACGGACTCGAAACGCGAGTCCCTGTGGCAACGCCTGACAAACCGCCTCTGCACTTGCCGCATCCGCTCGGTCGAACAGACCAAGCAGCTGGTACGCGATGCAGCGGAGTCCGAGGTATTTCCGATCTCCACCGCCGGGCTGATCGATTCCGTGCTCGACTTTCACGACCTGCGCGTGCGGGACGTGATGGTCCCCCGAGGGCAGATGGACGTGATCGAGGACAGTGCGACGCTGTCGGACATCCTGTCCGCGGCCATCGAGTCCGGTCATTCCCGTTATCCTGTCATCCGCTCCAATCGTGACGAGGTGATCGGGATCCTCCTGGTCAAGGAGCTGCTGCGTTTCTTCGCTGATCGCGAGGAGGGTGGAGAAGGCGACGCGTTCGATCTGCTCTCGCTGGTGCGCACGCCCATGTTCGTGCCCGAAAGCAAGCGCCTCGACGCCCTTCTGGCGGAGTTCCGTCTCACCCGCACGCACATGGCCATCGTGCTCGACGAGTTCGGCGGGGTGGCCGGGCTGGTCACCATCGAGGACGTGCTCGAGGAAATCGTCGGCGACATCGACGACGAGTTCGACGTCGAGGAACGCGTCAACATCCGCCAGCAGGCGCCGCGTCGGCACACCGTCCGCGCCCTGACGCCGATCAGCGAGTTCAACGAGGCCTTCGGTACGGATTTCTCCGACGACGAATACGACACCATCGGTGGTCTCGTGTCCAATACCCTGGGGCACCTTCCGCGCCGAGGGGAGGTCGCGCGGCTCGGCCCGTACGAGTTCAAGGTCCTGGGCGCCGACCGGCGCCGGCTGCACCTGCTGCTTGTGACCAAGCTGGATTTCGAACCCACGGAAGAGGGCAGTGATGTCGAGGCCGAAGGGCTGTAGCCCGTCGGGCAGGATTCCGCTTCCCTGGCGCTGGTGGCCCGGCCTGGCGGCACTGCTTGCCGGCGCCACCCTCGTGTTCGCGTTTGCCCCTTTCGGGTTCTGGCCGGCGGCCATCGTCGCGCCGGCCATCCTCCTTGCACTGATTCACCGCCAGACGCCGGGCCGCGCCTTCCGTCTGGGCTGGTGGTTCGGGGTCGGCCAGTTCGGGCTGGGTGTAAGCTGGGTCTACGAAAGCTTCACGCTTTTCGGCGGTATCGTCGCGCCCGCCGCGGTCGGGGTGACGGCGCTGTTCGTCATGGCGCTGGCGTTCTATCCGGCCATGGCCTGCTGGCTGGCCGCCCGGATTGCCCGTGCCGGTGGCCGTCTGGCCTGGTCGGCTGCCTTTCTGGCGAGCTGGGTGCTGGTCGAGGCGCTGCGGGCCTGGCTGTTCGGCGGCTTTCCCTGGCTCAACCTCGGCATCAGCCAGGTCGATGGTCCGCTGGTCGGCTGGCTGCCGCTGGTCGGCGAATACGGGGTGACGGCGCTCGTGGTTCTTCTCGGGTTGCTCGCCCTGCAGGCTGTCGAGTTCCTGCGAACGCGGCCCCGCGATGCGGTCGGTTGGGCGACGCCCCTGGTGCTGCTTGTGCTCCTGCCGCTTTTCTCCCTGCCGCTAAAGGGTCTGGAATGGACACGGCCCTCCGGCGAGCCGATCCGCGTTGGCCTGGCGCAGGGAAACGTCACCCAGATGCAGAAGTTCGATCCGGAGTTCTTCAGCCGGACGATCGGCATCTACCGGGAATTGACTGCATCCATGCCATCGGTGGATCTCGTGATCTGGCCCGAGACGGCCATCCCGCGCGTGATCCAGGAGCTGCCCGACCTGCGTGCCGAGCTAGAGGAGACGGCCGAAGCGGGTGGGTATCGCATGCTGATCGGCACCTTCAGTCGCGACGCCGAGGGACGCTATTACAACGCCCTGATCAGCGTGCCCGAATCGATGGGTGAGTACCGCAAGCGCCACCTCGTGCCGTTCGGCGAGTACTTCCCGTTACGGGGACTGATCGAGAAGATGCCCTGGCTGTTCGAGGTGCCGATGTCGGACCTGAGTTCCGGCCCCACCCACCAGGACCCGCTGCGCATCGGGGAAATCGAGCTGGGTGCGTCGATCTGCTTCGAGGCGGATTTTTCCCGTGACATCCGGGCCACCCTGCCGGAAGCGGAGATCCTGGTGACCGTCTCGAACGACTCCTGGTTCGGGGACAGCTTCTCGCCCCATCAGCACCTGCAGATGGCGCGAGCCCGGGCGATCGAGTTCCGCCGCCCCATGATCCGCGCGACCAACACCGGTATCTCGGCGGTAATCGATCCGCAGGGCGGGGTGGTGCAGTCATTGCCGACAGGCGAGCGCGGCGTGCTGGTCGAGGCGCTCAAGCCGCGAACGGGCGCCACCCCGCTGACCCGCTATGGCGCATGGCCGGTGATCGGGCTGATGGGGAGCCTGTTGCTTCTGTCCCTCATCGCGGTTCGGCGTCGCGCTCGACAACCGTCCTGACCGGCTGGCTTGTCTGCCGACAAACGCAGAAAACCCCGTCCTGAAGACGGGGTTTTTCATGTCCGGTTGCCCGGGATTGTGCTGGTGGCTATGGGTGGATTCGAACCACCGACTCCGGCATTATGAGTGCCGTGCTCTAACCAGCTGAGCTACATAGCCAAGCGAGGCGCGCATTATCGGGAACCCGCGGGGTCCTGTCAACCCCGTTTGCGCGCCTTTTGCGGGTTTTCTACACGTTGAAGCGGAAGTGCACGATGTCTCCTTCCTGCATCACGTAATCCTTGCCCTCCAGGCGCCATTTACCGGCTTCCTTGGCGCCCTGTTCGCCGCCGCAGGCGACGAAGTCCTCGTAGGCGACCACCTCGGCCCGAATGAAGCCCTTCTCGAAGTCCGTGTGGATCACGCCGGCGGCCTGCGGGGCGGTCATGCCGCGCTTGATCGTCCAGGCGCGTACTTCCTTCACGCCGGCGGTGAAGTAGGTCTGCAGGCCGAGCAGCTCGTAGCCTGCGCGGATGACCCGATCGAGGCCCGGTTCCTCCAGCCCCATCTCCTCGAGGAACATGGCCTTGTCCTCGCCCTCGAGGTCGATCAGCTCCGCCTCGGTGGTCGCACAGACCGGCACGACCATGGCGTCTTCCTGCTCGCCGATCGCGCGAACCTGGTCGAGCAGGGGGTTGTTCTCGAAGCCGCTCTCGTCGACGTTGGCGATGAACATCAGCGGCTTGGCGGTCAGCAGGTGCAGGTCGTGGAGCAGGGCGAGCTTCTCGGGGTCGAGCTTCATGCTGCGCACCGAGTGCCCGGCATCCAGCACGTCGGCAACCTGCTTGACCAGTTCGAGCTTGGCGGCCGCGTCCTTGTTCTGTCCGGACTTGGTCTGCTTGGTCAGGCGCTCGACGGCTTTCTGTACCGTGTCGAGGTCGGCCAACGCCAGTTCGGTGTTGATCACCTCGATGTCGGCGGCCGGGTCGACCTTGCCGGCCACGTGGACGACGTCATCATTGGCAAAGCAGCGGACGACCTGCGCGATGGCGTCGGTCTCGCGGATGTTGGCCAGGAACTGGTTGCCCAGCCCCTCGCCCTTGGATGCGCCGGCCACGAGTCCCGCGATGTCGACGAATTCCATGCTCGTCGGGATGACGCGCTCGGGCTTGACGATCTCGGCGAGCGTGTCGAGACGGGGATCCGGCACGGCGACCACGCCGACGTTCGGCTCGATGGTACAGAAGGGGTAGTTGGCCGCCTGGATGCCGGCCTTCGTCAATGCATTGAACAGGGTGGACTTGCCGACGTTCGGCAGGCCCACGATGCCACAGTTGAAACCCATAGGGACTCCGTTTGATTGTTGCAGGACCGCGACCGGCAGGGCGGCGCGTCCTCGTCGAGAATATTACGACCGGCCCGTCAGCTGGCCGGCCGATAACTGTTGATCGCCTGCATCAGGTCCGGCTCGTCGGCCCGGACCAGGTCGGCTGCGAGGTGCCGCACTTCGATGATGCAGTCGTCGACGAGCCTGCGCTCGTCCTTGGGCGGCCGGGTCAGCACGTAACCGACCACGGCATCCCGGTGCCCGGGGTGACCGATGCCGATCCGCAGCCGCCAGAACGCGGCGCTACCGAGCGCCGCCTGGATGTCCTTCAGGCCGTTGTGGCCACCGTGCCCGCCCCCTTGCTTGAGCCGCATGCGACCCGGCGGCAGGTCCAGCTCGTCGTGGATGACGAGGATCTCCTCGGGGGCGATCTTGAAGAAGTTCGCCAGGGGCCCGACGGAGTGGCCCGAACGGTTCATGAAGGTCGCCGGCTTGAGCAGCCGAAGATCGGTGCCGCCGACCGCCACGCGGGCCACCGCACCGTTGAACTTCCGTTCCTCGGTCCACTGCCCGCCGAGCGCCGCGGCGATCGCATCGACGGCCCAGAAACCGGCATTGTGCCGGGTGTCATCGTATTTCTGCCCGGGGTTGCCCAGCCCCACAATCAGCTTGATAGTCATGGGCGCGGATTATCGCACAGCCGACCGGAGCCGTGGTTGCCGGCGGTGTCATGGCTGCGGTAACGAAAAAACCCCGGCGAGGCCGGGGCTTCCTGTGCACGGGGAAGGGCGTTGATCAGGCCTCTTCGCCGGATGCCTCTTCGCCGGCTTCTTCGCCACCTTCTTCCTCGGCCGCCTTCTCGACCTTCGGCGGGTGGATGGCCACCACGGCGACGTCGTGCTCCTCGCCCAGTGCCAGTTCCGGAATGCTCACGCCCTCGGGCAGATCGATCTGGCTCAGGTGGAGCGACTCGTTGACATCCAGGTCGGCCAGGTCGATGGTCAGGTACTCCGGCAGCTGGCGCGGGAGGCACTCGATCTCGATCTCGTTGTGGATCACGCTGATCACGCCGCCGGCCTTGGCGCCCTTGCTCTCTTCGCGGTTGTCGAAGTGCAGCGGCACGTGCATGCGCATCTTCTGACCACGCGTGATGCGCTGGAAGTCGGCATGCAGCACGACCGTGTTCTTGTACGGGTGACGGTGCAGGTCACGCAGCACGACCTCGTCGGTCTCGCCGCCCACGGTGAGCTCCAGGATATGCGAGAAGAACGCCTCGTGGTCGAGGTGCTTGAGGAGCTCGTTGTGGTTGATGGTGATCGGCTGCGGCGGCTTCTTGCCACCGTAGACGATCGCCGGGATGTTCCCTTCGCGACGCAGGCGGCGGCTCGCACCCTTCCCCTGATCTTCGCGAACGGACGCTTCGATCTTGAACGTTTCTACAGACATGATTTCGTCCACTCCAGAAATAAAAAAAACCGCCGGACGATCCGGACGGGCCGGATGCCGGCGTGTGGTTCCGGTTGCAGCCCGCGACCAAGCCACAACCAACACGCGCCACCCGATGCAGTCGAGCGGCGCGCGAATTGTACCGAAACGGTCCCCGATGCGGAAGGGGGGCGGGGCGGATCAGTCGTCGGTGTAGAGCGAACTGACCGACTCGTCGGTGTGAATCCGACGGATGGTCTCGGCGAGCATGCCGGCCACGGAGAGCACGCGGATGCGGTCGCATTCCTCGGCCTCGGGCCGGAGGGGCACCGTGTCGGTGATCACCAGCTCGTCGAGGGAGGAGGCGTTGATGTTCTCGATCGCCTTGCCCGAGAGGATGGGGTGGGTGGCATAGGCCACCACCTTGCGCGCGCCGTGGTTCTTGAGCGCGTCGGCCGCCTTGCACAGGGTGCCGGCGGTGTCGACCATGTCGTCGACCAGCACGCAGGTCTTGCCCTCGACCTCGCCGATGATGTGCATCACCTGGGAGACGTTGGCCCGCGGGCGACGCTTGTCGATGATCGCGAGATCCGCGTCGTCGAGGCGCTTGGCCACGGCCCGGGCCCGGACCACGCCGCCGACGTCCGGCGAGACGACGATCAGGTCGTCGTACTTCTGCCGCCAGATGTCGCCCAGGAGGATGGGAGAGGCGTAGACGTTGTCCACCGGGATGTCGAAGAACCCCTGGATCTGGTCGGCGTGCAGGTCGACGGTCAGGATCCGGTCGACGCCGCCGCTCTGCAGCATGTTGGCGACCACCTTGGCGCTGATCGGCACGCGGGAAGAGCGTACGCGACGGTCCTGGCGGGAGTAGCCGAAGTAGGGGATGACCGCGGTGATGCGGTGGGCGGATGCCCGACGGAGCGCGTCCGTCATCAGCATCAGTTCCATGATGTGATCGTTCGTCGGATCCGAGGTGGGCTGGATCACGAAGACGTCACGACCACGGACGTTCTCGAGGATCTCGACGGCGGATTCGCCGTCCGAGAAGTGCGTTACCGATGCCTGCCCGAGTTGGCTGTCAAGGCTTTCCGCAACCCGTTCGGCCAGTGGCCGATTGGCGTTGCCCGTGAAGACCATCAAGGAGCGTGTAAATGACATCGGTCTCGCCGGTAATTTGGCTGGGCCGGCAGGATTCGAACCTGCGAATGCCGGAATCAAAATCCGGTGCCTTAACCAGCTTGGCGACGGCCCATTCGAAAGAGGTGCGTATCCTAACCAACGGATCGGCGTTTGCCAAGGCCTCGAGCGAGTTTTTTTGCCCCGGATGCCGCCTGGTTTGCTAACTGGCTGATTTTTCGTTTCAGGCGATTGGCGACACGAAGTAACGGCGCAGCGCCTTGTGGCGTCTTGCCAGTTCGGAGCCGATCCGTCGTCCCTGGTCGGGGCTGTCGACCGGTGCGAACAGGCAGGCGCCCGATCCGGTCATGCGGGCGAATCCGGCCTGGTCCCGCAGGTCCCAGAGCAGGTCGGCCAGGGCAGGGTGGCGTCCGGCGACGATCGGTTCGAACGCATTCTCCGCCTCGCGCCAGTGTTCGAGTGCGGCGGCGTCTTCCAGCTTGGGGTAGTTTCGGCGCAGGTCGGGGTCCGCGTACAGGCCGGCGGTATGCGCCTGCAGGTCGGGCACGAGGACCAGGAAGTGTCGGGGCCCGTCGGGCACCTCGGTCGGCCGGGTCTGTTCGCCGATGCCATGGGCCATCGCGCTGCGGGCGCGAATGAACACCGGCACGTCGGCCCCGAGACGGACGGCCAGTGTTTCGAGTTCAGCGGGCGAGAGCCCGATGTTCCAGAGCCGGTTGAGTCTGTTGAGCAGGCAGCCCGAACTCGCCGAGCCTCCCGCCAGTCCGCCCCCGACCGGGACGTTCTTGCGCAGGGTGATGCCTGCGCCCAACCGGTCCGCCTTCTGGGCGGCGAGCCGCCCCGAGGCGACGGCGGCCTCCCTGAGTGCCGTGGCGGCGCGGTGGAGGAGGTCGTCTTCCGGACAGTCGGGTCGTCCGGCGACACCCTCGTCGCCTGCCACCCATTCGATCCCGATCCGGCCGGAGAGGTCGGGCTCGACGAGCAACTCGTCACCGTATTCGAGCAACTGGAAATAGGTCTGCAGTTCGTGAAAGCCGTCAGGCCGGCGGCCGTTGATGTGCAAAAACAGATTCAGCTTGCACCCGGCCGTGAGCCAGTCGCTTTCCGCTCTGTCGCCGGCACAGTCGATCATCGCTCGGTCTCGAGGAGCCAGCGATCGATTACCAGGCGGATACGCACGTCCTCGTTCTTCATCTCGATGAAGTGGGGCAGGTCGATCGATTCCGTGACGGCGCGATAGCGCTCATAGGTCAGGTCCCAGCCCGCCTCCGACAGTCGGACGAGCCTGCCTTCGTCGTCGAGCCGAAAGTCACCGGGCGCCAGGGCGGACAGGGAATCGGCGGGAAGGCCCCGGATCCAGCGGGGCAGGCGATCGAGCGGGACGCGCCAGCCGGTCTGCTCCTCGAGCAGTGTGACGGGGTCGGAGGAGAGGCGGCTGTTGCCCCTGCCGTCTGTGATCAGCATCCGCTCGGGCGTCCCGGTCAGGCCGATCTGGCCGGTGTCGAACGGTCCGCGGAGGCTCAGGGCGGATACGGATCCCACCTGGGTCCAGTCGAGGCTGCCGCTGCCGCCGGTCATCCCAGAGCGCAAGGCGGCGCGTGCCTCGAACTCCCAGTCGTTAAGCGCCTCGAGGCCCTTGCGGTGCTTCTCCCAGGCCGAAAGCTGGGCGGGCGAGGGGGGCTCGGCCTCCCTGTCCCGGTCCAGGAGGGTGGCGCAGCCCGAGAGGAGGGGCAGCAAGAACACCACCGTCATCGCGGCGAAAAGACGAGGAAAACGCGGGGCGGGGTAGATGGTCATCGGGCTGTCGGGAGAATCCTTTCAGTGGATGGGGCGAATTGCCGGCTCATTCACCGTCGGCCGGCAGCAATTCGGGGGCGAAGCGGCGGAGCGTTTCCAGCAGCGTGCCGTCGTCGGGATCGCGTTCCAGGGATTCTTCCCAGATCTCCATGGCCCGCTCGCGCTGGTCCAACTCCCACAGCACCTCGCCCAGGTGTGCTCCGATCTCGGCGTTCGGCGACTGCCGGTAGGCATCTTCCAGTGCGACCTGCGCCTCGTCGAGCTTGCCCTGGCGATACTTGAGCCAGCCGAGGCTGTCCATGTAGGCCGCGTTGCCCGGGTCGATCTGCAAGGCTTGGGCGATGAGCCTTTCCGCCTCGTCGAGGTCGCGATCCATGTCGGCCAGGGTGTAGCCGAGCGCATTGAGCGCGGAGGCATGTTCCGGTTCCCGCTCGATGATGGTGCGCAGCACGTCGATGGCCAGTTCCTGCTCCTCGAGGGCGAAGAGGGTCATGGCCTTCTGCAGGCGGAAGTCGTTGGCCTCGGGCCAGGCATCGAGTGCCCGGTTGGCCACCTCGAGGCTGCGGTCGAATCGACCGATCTCGGCGAGCGTCGAGGAAAGCGCCAGCGTGAGCTGTTGCTGGTCCGCCTCGTCGATACCTTCCTGACGAATGGCGTTGCGCAGACCCTCGATGGCGGCCTCGTTCTCGCCGGCAGACACGCGCATGCCGGCAAGCAGTACCTGCGCGTTGGCGTACTGCTCGCTCTGGGGGCTTACCTGGGACAGTTCCTCGCGTGCAGCCATCCGGTCACCTTCCTGCACCGCGGCGCGCCCCCGAATCAGGTGGACCACGTCGGCCTGGCCGGGAACGCGGGTGAGCCTGTCGAGCGCGCGATTGGCCAGGTCGGGGCGGTCCAGCCGGTAACCGAACAGGGCCAGGTTGCGCAGTATTTCGGGGTTCGGCCGGTCCGACGCGAGGGCCGAGTCGATCAATTCCGCGGCCGAATCGTTCTCGCCGGCGGCGATGCGGGCCTCTATCAACCCGCTCAGGTAGCGGCCTTCGTCCGGGAAGCGCGCGTGGGCCTGCTCGAGAATGGTCAATGCCCTGTCGACATCCCCCTGGCGGTTGGCGATGACCATGGCGAGGTCGTAACTCAGGGTGCGATCCGGGCCGAGCTCCATGGCCCGCTCGGCGGCCTGCCGGGCCATCGCGATCTCGCCGAAGGACAGGGCCAGCTTCGCCACCATGATCTGCGCGTCGTACTGCCGGGGAAATCGCTCGGCCAGGTGACGGGTATAGTCGACGGCCTGTTCACGCCCGAGGCTGCGTTGAAGGTACTGACCGACCTCGTTGAAGACCTGCCGGGCATTGCCGGTATCCGACTCCAGCCATCGGTTGAGCGCCCGATCGGCTTTCTCGGTCTGGTTGAGCTCCAGCGCCGAGATCATCATCACCGCTGCCGCCCGGGGATTGTTCGGATCGATGCTTTCCAGGTGGCTCGCCAGAACCTGGGCGAGGTCGAAGCGTTCAGCGAAGATCGCGACCTGGATGGCGCGCTCGAGCAGCGCGGGATCCCGGATCTCACTGGCGACGCTCGCGTAGTAGTCCGCGGCAAGGTCGTATTCCTTGTGCCGCCCGTAGAACTCGGCGGCCAGTATCCGGAAGATCGGGCTGTCGTCGGCGTTCGAGACGTTCGTGCTCGCTCGCTGGTTGGCGACACTGATGAACTCCATGTTCGGGACGCCGTTTGCGTTCGTCTCGCTGTCTTTCGCGGTGAGTGCGCAGCCGGAACCGACGGTGGTGAGGCTCAAGCCGAGTATCAGCGGGAAGGCTGGGGTCAATCGCATACGGAACCTGTCGAGTCGTGGTTTTCCATCGGTTCAGCGGTCAGTGTAACGCGGTGTCGCGACGAGAGGGCTTCGGGAGTGGATTGTAATGCAAAACATGCTGGAGGCCGGATGGAAGCCGAGCGGCCAGGCGCGCACTGTATGTCGTGTAATATATATTATGTTAAATATGGTCCACGCAAGGTACATAGGGAGAGTCGCCGCTTCGGTCGGCCACCCCGATGCCCCCGCGCGCTCCCCCGACTGATGACCTCGCTCGGTCCCGCCGCCCGGGTTGCTCCCGTTCACCAGCGATACTTGTCCCAGAGCTCCGGGTTGGCCCAGTTCCTCGGATTGAGCCAGTCCGGCGTCTGCTTGTAATCATGAATGTCGAACTGGTAGACCGGTTCGTCCCGGTCCAAGGCCCGGTAGCCCAGGGCGATCATTTTCATCCGGTCATCCACCGATTCGCCCAGATAGACGACCACGGGTCGGTTGCCACGGTCCCTGAGACTGGCCAGGAGCTGGGACAGGATCGGCGTCCATTGCTCGACATCGATCACGACATCGACGATATCGCCCTCGGGGAGCTCGTTCCCTACCGTGGCCGGGTCGACCAGCTCGCTCCCGCTATCGCCGTGCCGGGCAATTATTTCATCGGTGACGAGAATCGTGATCCGGCTGCCGCCGGAGCGCAGATTTTCACAGGCAATCAGCCGCTTGTCTCCACCAGGCCACGCGTCCCGCTCCTGGTTGTCGAACACGAAGGCCCGTGGTGACGCTGTTTTTTTCGCATTCACTGTTGACAGCACCTCTCGAGATTCCTAATATGCGCCGCGTTGCCCAGGTGGCGGAACTGGTAGACGCGCTAGTTTCAGGTACTAGTGGAGAGATCCGTGGAGGTTCGAGTCCTCTCCTGGGCACCAAACAGTTTGGCAGAAGGCCGGATGGTTCGACGAACCTCCGGCCTTCTTTCGTTGTGGCCACCGCAAGCCACCGCCTGTCGTCGGCCCGCAATCCGCCGGAGTTCCCGTGGCACGGGGTGAAGCATGAAAAAGGCCCACCGCCGAATGACGATGGGCCTCTTGTGTGCCGGAGCCATGCTCGCTCAGCCGTAGCGCTTCTTCAGCTCGTCGAGTCGCTGGAGCGCCTCGGTGGCGCCCTCCTCCTTCAACTCCGACTCGATCATCTCGAAGCTCTCCCGATCCCCGACGTCGAGAAATGCCTCGGCAAGGCTGACACGGGTATCCAGGGCGTCTTCGCCGGCAGATCCCTCGTCGCCGGTCTCCTCCGGCTCTTCGGTATGGATCGACACGGGTTGTTCGCTTTCTTCCTCGGGCGCACCCTGCAGGCTCAGATCGTCGGCATCTTCCCGCTCGGACCAGGTGGGGGCGGCGTGATCGTCTTCTTCCGCCTCGAGATCCGATGTCGCGGTCTCGTCGATCTCCGGGAGGTCGAAATCGACCTCGTTCCCACCGACAGCCTGGTCGGTTTTCTTCGCCTCGTCGCTGCCCGGGGTTTCCAGTGCATAGGAGTCGTCGAAATCCATGAGGTCCTCCGGCTCGTCCGTCTGCCGGGGCTCGGGCTCGGAGTCGGTAGTCGCGAGCATGTTGTCGAGATCGTCATCCCAGTCGATCATGCCGCCGGGAGATGATTCGGCCTCGCGCTGTTCTTCTGCGGACTCCCCGGAATGCCCCTCTGAGAATGCTTCCGGCTCCCCGGTGAAGGCAGTCTCCCCTTCCCGTTCGGTCTCGGCGACCTGAGGAGCGACCGTGCCGAGGCCGGCCGCCTCGTCGAGTCCGCTCGGCGCCTCGGGCTCAGCGGCGGATGGCTCGCCTGCCTCGTCTGCATGGAGGGAATCGCCGTTCTGGAGCCTTGCAAGCGCTTCCTGGAGGCCATCGTGGCCGGGATGCTCGGTCAGGCTGTCCTGCAGCAGTTCAATGGCCTGCTGGTTGAGGTTGAACGACTCGAGCATACGGGCCTCGTCCAGCGCTGTCTGCGGATCGAGCGGATCTTGCCCGCTCGCCCCGGAGAGTGACGCAGTGTCCACCTCGCCGCTCTCGTCGCTGTCCGCTTCGGATGCCACCGCCGTTGCGGCTGCCGCACCGGCACCGGCCGCCACCGCGGCGGTCTCGGGCCGCGATGCCTCCGATTCCGGGGTCGTCGGCGGCTGGGTGCCACCCTGTTGCGAGGCGGGCAACGCAGGCTCCTCGTTGCGGCGACGGCGCAGCCCCAGGGCGATCAGCAGCGCGAGCACCACCAGGCCCAGGCCGCCGACAAGGTACTTGCCCCACTCGATCCAGAAATTGCCCTCCAGCTGCTCGAGCCGGGCATTCTGCTGTTCCAGCGCGGCTTTCTCCTGGCGTGCCTGTTCGACCGCGGCCTCGAGTTCCGAGATCTTGCTGTCGCGCTCGTCGATGGACAGCTTGACCGAGTCGATCTGTTCACTGAGCGATCGCAGATCCTCGGTCAGGGTCTCGTTCTCCGCCCGGGCCGATTCGAGTTCCTCCTTGTCAAGGGCAGCCTGACGTTCGAGTTCGGCGCGAGTGGGACCATCGATAGCGGGAAGGACGTTCTCGGGAGACGAGGCTTCCGCGTCGGCCGTTGTATCGCCGTCTTCGGCTTCTGCGCCTTCGGCTCGTTCTTCCGGGCCGAGCAGTTCGAGTGCCGGGCTTTGTGCCTGGCTCTCGCCCGATTCCTCATCCGCGGTCGGCTGGGCGGAGGGAACCTGCAGTTCGGCGTCCGCCATCAGCGCGTTGCCGTTCCCGTCGACAAACGCGTCCGGGTTGGCGTCGATGATGGCCTGCATGATCGGGCGGATGTCCTCGCCCTCGTCGGCAAAACGGGCCGCGATCCGCGAGAGGGTGTCGCCGCGCTGGACCGTGTAGCTGTCGTCGAGCTCCATGTCGGTCGTGGGTTCCACGCGTTCCCAGCTAGACGTCGCGGCACGGGGAGTCGGTGCTCGCTCGGCCGAAGGCGCGGCGGCCGCGTCCGGTTCGGAGGCACCGTCGCCGGAAGGAGGATCGAGCAGGAGGTTGTACTCGCGGACCATGCGGCCTTCCGGAGACCGGACCTCGAGCAGGATGCTCAGGATCGGATCGTGGATCGCACCCCGGCTGCGAATGACCACGTAATCCTGTCCATCCCGCGTCTCCACGTTGAAGACCAGATTCGCAGGCAGGCTTTCCAGGGGAACACCGGCCTGTTCGTAAAAGGCCGGTGGGGCCAGCTGGGCCTTGATCTCGTCCAGCGGTTCGTTCGCCGAGCGCTTCAGGGGTACGCTGACCTCCAGCGGCTCTGTCAGGTTGGACTGCACCCGGGCGTCGCCCAGAGTGGCGGCCTGGCTGATCAACGGGCTTCCCGCTCCGAGGATGCCCGCAATCACCAAACTCAACTTCCGCATGTCAATGACTCCTTGCTCGTGCCGGTATGTTCGCTTCTTGACCGGCGCCTTCCCATAGCCCAGTTTCGAGCCGATTGTGCCACAGATCAGAGGTAATCGCGTACCAGACATTCGGCGATCTGGACGCTGTTCAGGGCCGCACCCTTGCGGACGTTGTCGGCGACCACCCACAGGTTGAGCCCGCGGTCGTGGGAAATGTCCTCGCGGATGCGGCCGACGTAGACCGGGTCGGTGCCCGCGCCTTCGGTGGCCGCGGTCGGGTAGCCACCGTCCCGGCGATCGTCGAGCACCTGCACGCCCGGGGCGTCCTTCAGCAGTTCCCAGGCCTTCTCGGCGGTGATCTTGTCGCGGGTCTCGATGTGGATCGCCTCGGAATGGCCGTAGAAGACCGGAACGCGAACGGCAGTCGGGTTCACGAGGATATCGGCGTTCTCGAAGATCTTGCGGGTCTCCCAGACCATCTTCATCTCTTCCTTGGTGTAGCCGTTGTCCTGGAAGACGTCGATCTGCGGCAACGCGTTGAAGGCGATCTGCTTGGGATAGACCACCGCGTCGGCATCCTGACCGTTGAGCAGCCGCGCGCTCTGGGTGGCCAGTTCCTCGATCGCTTCCTTGCCGGAACCGGAGACGGCCTGGTAGGTCGCCACGTTGATGCGCTCGATCCCCACGGCGTCGTGGATCGGCTTCAATGCCACCAGCATCTGGATGGTCGAGCAGTTCGGGTTGGCGATGATGTTGCGCTGGGTGTAGCCCGCGATCGCGTGGGCATTGACCTCCGGGACGATCAACGGGACATCGTCGTCGTAGCGGAACTCCGAGGTGTTGTCGATGACGACGCAACCGGCCGCCGCGGCTTTCGGCGCGAATTCACGAGAGATCGAACCGCCGGGCGAGAACAGCCCGACCTGCACCTTGGAGAAATCGAAGGTGGCAAGGTCCTCGACCGTCAGGAACGAGTTGCCGAACGGGATTTTCTTGCCGGCGGAACGTTCCGATGCCAGGGCGTAGACCTTGCCGACCGGGAACTTGCGCTCGGCGAGGATGGACAACATGGTCTCGCCAACGGCACCGGTGGCACCGACGACAGCAACGTCGACCGTCTTGCTCATGAAGATTGCTCCTTATCGTGAAAATGTTCTGTGCGAGTCGCCATGGACGGGGCGACCCGGGGCGTCGAGTTCAGGCGTTGCCGGGCAACGCGGGCACGAGCTGCGGACCCCCGCCGTTTGGTGGGCCTTGGCGTGCTCCCAAGACTAGCGCAATACCGCGGACGCCGCACACGCGGGGTCTCTCCGGGTCAGGCCCTCAGGGCGGCTACCACCGCCTCGCCCATTTCCTCGGTCGAGGACTCGGTCTTGCCCGGCTGCATGATGTCGGGGGTGCGCAGGCCCTGGTCGAGCACGGTGATGCATGCATTCTCGATGCGCTCGGCGAGGTCGCCGCGGCCGAAGGAATAGCGCAGCAGCATGGCCGCCGAGAGGATGGTCGCCATGGGGTTGGCGACACCCTGCCCCGCGATGTCCGGCGCCGAGCCGTGGCTGGGCTCGTAGAGGCCTTGGCCCTTCTCGTTGAGCGAGGCCGAGGGCAGCATGCCGATCGACCCGGACAGCATCGAGGCCTGGTCGGAGAGGATGTCGCCGAAGAGGTTCTCGGTGACGATGACGTCGAACTGCTTCGGCGCACGCACCAGCTGCATGGCCGCATTGTCGACGTACATGTGCGACAGCTCGACCTCCGGATATTCGGGGGCGAGCCGGTTCATTACCTCGCGCCACAGCTCGGAGGTCTCGAGCACGTTGGCCTTGTCCACCGAGCACAGCCGCTTGCCGCGTTTCTGCGCCGCCTCGAAGGCGACCCGGCCGATGCGCTCGATCTCGCCCTCGTTGTAATGCATGGTGTTGAAGCCTTCGCGCTGGCCGTCGACTTCGCGAATGCCGCGCGGTTGGCCGAAATACACCCCGCCGGTCAGCTCGCGGACGATCATGATGTCCAGTCCCGAGACGACTTCGGGCTTGAGCGAAGAGGCATCGGCCAGGGCGTCGTAGAGCAGTGCCGGGCGCAGGTTGGCGAACAGGCCCATCGTCTTGCGGATGGCGAGCAGGCCGCGTTCCGGGCGCAGTGCGCGCTCGAGTTCGTCGTACTGCGGGCTGCCCACGGCCCCGAGCAGCACGGCGTCCGCCTTGTCCGCCTGTTTGCGAGTGATCTCCGGGAAGGGTTCGCCCTCGGCATCGTATGCCGCCCCGCCGATCAGCCCGTGGGTGAACGAGAGTTCGAGGTCGCTGCCCTGGCACACGGCCTCGAGCACGTTGACCGCCTGCTCGGTGATCTCCGGACCGATGCCGTCACCCGGCAGGACAAGAATGTTCTTCTGGCTCACTGGATTGCGTTTCCTTTTTCTTGTGTTCTGTCAGTTCGTTCAGCCGCCGACATTGCCGCGCATGTCATTGAACAGCCACGGCGTCTTTTCCATCTGGGCCGTCTCGTAGGCCTTGATCTTGTCCGCGTGCTGCAGGGTCAGCGCGATGTCATCCAGGCCCTCGACCAGGCAGTGCTTGCGGAAGCTGTCGATCTCGAACGAGTACTGCTTGCCGCCAGGTGCGGTGACCGTCTGGTTCGGCAGGTCGATTTCCAGCTCCAGGCCGGGTTCCGCGGCGACCGCCTTGAAAAGCTCGTCGACCTCTTCCTCCTTCAAGGCAATGGGAAGCAGCCCGTTCTTGAAGCTGTTGTTGAAGAAGATGTCGGCGAACGACGGCGCGATCACGGCGCGAAAGCCGAAGTCGGTCAGTGCCCAGACGGCGTGCTCGCGCGACGAGCCGCAGCCGAAGTTCTCGCGAGCGAGCAGGATGGTTGCCCGATCGAAGGGCTCCCGGTTGAGCACGAAGTCGGGGTTCTTGCGCCGCTTGCTGTGGTCCATCCCCGGCTCGCCCGGGTCGAGGTAGCGCCAGTCGTCGAAGGCCGTCGGGCCGAAACCGGTGCGCTTGACCGACTTGAGGTACTGCTTCGGGATGATCGCGTCGGTGTCCACGTTGGAGCGGTCGAGGGGCGCGACGATTCCCTTGTGGGTAGTGAATGCCTGCATGTTGAAGTCTCCTCTTACGCTTGGCGGACGTCGACGAAATGACCGGCGATGGCGGCCGCGGCGGCCATCGCGGGGCTGACGAGATGCGTGCGCCCGCCCTGCCCCTGCCGGCCTTCGAAGTTGCGGTTCGAGGTCGAGGCGCAGCGCTCGCCCGGCTCGAGGCGGTCGGCGTTCATCGCCAGACACATCGAGCAGCCCGGCTCGCGCCACTCGAAGCCGGCTTCGAGGAAGATCTTGTCCAGCCCTTCCTTCTCGGCCTGCTCGCGGACAAGGCCCGAGCCCGGCACCACCATGGCGAGCGTCACGTTGTCGGCGACGTGACCGCCCTTGATCACCGCCGCGGCGGCCCGCAGATCCTCGATGCGCGCGTTTGTGCACGAGCCGATGAAGACCTTGTCGATCTTGATGTCGGTGATCGGCGTGTTGGCCGCAAGCCCCATGTACTTCAAGGCATGGCGCATGCCCTCGGCCTTGACCGGATCCCACTCGGCGTCCGGGTCGGGCACCTTGTCGCCCACCGGCACAACCATCTCGGGCGATGTGCCCCAGGTGACCTGCGGCTCGATCTCGGCGGCATCGAGGGTGACGACCTTGTCGAAGTGCGCGTCCGGATCGGACTTGAGCGTGCGCCAGTACTCGGCGGCGCGCTCGAACATCTCGCCGGTGGGCGCGAACGGCTTGTCGCGGAAGTACTCGACGGTCTTCTCGTCGACGGCCACCATGCCGGCGCGTGCGCCCGCCTCGATCGACATGTTGCAGACGGTCATGCGCCCCTCGATCGAGAGCGACTCGATGGCCGAGCCGGCGAACTCGATCGCGTAGCCCGTGCCGCCGGCCGTGCCGATCTCGTGGATGATGGCGAGCACGATGTCCTTGGCGGTCACGCCCTTGCCCAATTCGCCCTCGACGCGGATCTGCAGGGTCTTGGCGCGCTTTTGCAGCAGCGTCTGCGTGGCCATGACATGCTCGACCTCGGAGGTGCCGATGCCGAAGGCCAGCGCGCCGACCGCGCCGTGCGTGGAGGTGTGCGAGTCGCCGCAGACCACCGTCGCGCCGGGCAGCGTGAAGCCCTCCTCCGGGCCGATGATGTGCACGATGCCCTGGCGCATGTCCGCCATGGGGAATTCCTGGACGCCGAACTCCTTGCAGTTGGCGTCGAGCGTGTTGACCTGCGTCCGCGAAACCGGGTCACTGATGCCGCCGGCGCGATTGGTGGTCGGCACGTTGTGATCCGGCACGGCCAGCATCGCCCCCGTGCGCCACGGCTTGCGACCGGCCAGCCGCAGGCCTTCGAACGCCTGAGGGCTGGTCACCTCGTGAACGAGGTGGCGGTCGATGTACAACAACGCGGTGCCGTCGTCCTGTTCATGGACGACGTGCGCGTCGAAGAGTTTTTCGTAGAGTGTCTTTCCTGCCATGGGATTGTCCTGGGTCACGTTGCCTGGGTCAGAATTCGAAAAAGCCATCGTCGAGGCCCGAGGCCGGCGGGTCGACCGCGTGCTCGATCAGGTCACGCAGCCGCAGCTCCTTGAGCACGGCGTGGTGGGTGGATGCCAGCACCACCGGTGGTGCCACGCCTGCCTCGAATGCCTCGCGCCACCTGAGCGCGCACAGGCACCAGCGGTCGCCCGCTTGCAGGCCGGGGAAGCCGTGCCCCGGGATCGCTCGCCGGAGCTCGTTGCCCCGGGAGGCGGTGTAGTGGAGGAACGCATCGTCCACCTCCGCGCAGACGCCGTGGGCCCCGGAGTCCTCCGCCGCCACGTGACAGCGTCCGTCCCGGTAGAAACCGGTGAGCGGCTCGGTCGAGCATGGCTGCAGCGGCAGCCCCAGCACGTTCAGGCCAGTTGTTTCCATGGCGTCATCATAGTGTCCGGTCGTTGATAACCAAAATGGAAATTAATGATCCATCCTATTCCTTCTGGTTATAATGGTGGGGCCAGATCCCGTATCGTCAACCGCAGGAGTCAGGCCGCCCGATGAACCCCGCCCAGCTCGACACCCAGCAACTGCTGACCTTCCTCGCCGTGGCCGAAACCGGTTCCTTTTCCGCGGCGGCCGCGCGGATGCATGTCAGTCAGCCGGCCGTTTCCAAGCGTGTCGCCCTGCTCGAGCAGCGACTGGGATTCTCCCTGTTCGACAGGATCGGCCAGAGAGTGGTTCTCACCTATCCCGGCGAGCAGTTGCTCCCGGCCGTCCGGGCGGTCCAGCGCAGCCTCGACGACATCGCCACCGTGGCCGCCTCGGGAGAAGGCGCGACCGGGGGACGACTGTCGCTCGCGCTGAGCCATTACTGCGGCCTTCACCTGTTGCCTGCCGCCCTGGAACGGTTTTCCACCCGTCATCCCGAGGTGTTGCTCGACCTGAGTTTCCACGATTCCGACCGCGCCATCGAGGCGGTGCGCACCGGCGAGGCGGCCCTGGCCTACGCCACCCTGCCGCCGAGGGTCGGTGACGGCGTGCGGACGCGGACTCTTCGCGAGGAAAGCCTGGTGCCGATGATCGCCCGCCGGCATCTTGGCGGGTCGCCGACGGACGAAATCCGCCGGCACGGCGAGCGGTTGCCGTTGATCCTGCCGGCGCGCGCCACGAGTACGCGGGCGACGATCGATCGCTGGCTGGACGACTGCGGGCTGATCCCTCCCGCGGTGATCGAGATCAACCAGCTCGACTCGATCGCGGTGCTGGCAGGTACGGGGGTCGGCTGGGCACTGCTCCCGACGACCCTGCAGCGCGAGGGGCTGGTGGGGCTCGACTGCAGTGGTTGTCGTTTGCCCAGTCGCCGGCTGGGTCGGATCGAGCCGGTCGGCCGGGCGCGCAACCCCCTCGCCGAGGCCTTCATGGCCGTGGTGGACGAGCTGGACGAATCCTGAGTAACGGCACGCCTCACGCGATCTCGAGCCACGTCCTGGCCTCGGGTATGAAGTGCACGACCCCCTCGATAATGCCCGCTGCGTAGTTGCCGTTCATGCCGAGCAGGCCGCCGCGGGCGAGGTACAGGCAGTTCTCGATACCGCGTTCGGCGGCCCCGCGGATGGCGGCCTGCTTCACCTCCTCGCGGGCGTTGGCCACCACGATCGCCTGAAGACCGCTGGTCAGCACGGGCAGGTCGTTGCCGCTGTCGCCGGCAAAGACCGTCCGGCCATGTGGAACGTGCAGGTGCGACTGGAGAAAGCGGATCGCGTGCACCTTGGTTGCGCCGGCGGGCAGGACGTCGACCAGCCCGACGTCGCGCATCTCGTCGATGCTCCAGATCACGCTGCTGCGCACCCCGACGTTTGCCAGGCGGTCGCGGATCCGGCCGGCGAGCGCTTCTCCGTCGGTTCCGGACGGGGCGTAGTAACTGAGCTTGTAGGTATTCTGCTTCTCGGGTTCCTGCGGCTCGAGGCCGGGAATGTCCTCGAGCATGCCGGCCAGGGTTTCGCGGTCGTTTCCCGCCCAGTCGGATGCGATCTCGTCGGCCCATGCCTCCCAGGCATGCCATTCGCCGTCATCGATGCGGTAGATGGTCGTGCCGACATCGCCAATGGCGAAATCCGGCGTGGGCAGCGCGAACTCGTCGATGGCCGATTCGAGCAGGCCACGGTCGCGGCCGCTCACGTAGGCCAGGGTGACCTCGGGCCGACGGACCAGTCGCCAGAACAGGTCGCGTGCATCCCGCGATTCCGGCTGGTGGCCGTTGGGAATCAGGGTTCGGTCGAGATCGGTACAGAGCAGCAGTTCACTCATCGTCGTCGATCCTGAAAAGTGGCTTTTCCTGCAGGGCATGATGCCCGATCACGGCCGCCGCGGCGCTCCAGCCCTGGCAGCGCGTGCCCCCCGGCGTGAATTCCCGGCCGTGCACGTATTCCGGAAACGACCAGGGTTCGTCATCCATCGACAGTGCATTGGCCGCATGGATGGCGTCGAGGTGGCGCCGGGCCTTGCCGCTGTGCCCACGACGGGCCAGGTCGGCGACATAGAAGCCGGTGATCATCGGCCAGAGTCCCCCGTTATGAAACTCGTACGGCTTGTTCTTGAAGCTGTACGAGAACATCATCTGCAGGCTCTCCCAGTCCCGGTCCACCGGTTCGATGATGGGATGGAAGGCGGGCAGCAGCGGCATGGCCTTGGACGTGACCTTCGCGATATAGGCATCGACCTGCTCGCTCTGCCGCTCCCCGGCCACGCCGAACAGGTTGGCCAGGACATTGGCGAATGCGTCGAAGCGGTAGCCGTAGCCGGTCGGCGAGAAGAACGGCATCCAGTAGTGATCCCGACGGTGCGGGGCCGCCTTGCGCCCCTTCTCGTACAATACTTCGTGGTAGACGTCGGCCGGCTCGTCCCCGTTGAACCAGTAGTTGCCGCGGATCAGGTGGAAAAGCCGGGTGGTCCGGTCTTCCAGCGCGTGGTCGGCCGAGCCGTGGACGTGCACGTGGATACGGCAGAACGAGCGCAGTGCCTGCAGGTAGAGCAGCTGATCGTAGAGGATGTAGCCGGACTGGACGTATTCGTCGGCCCAGTCGCCGGTCTGGGGCACGTAGATCAGGCCGCGGTCGTTGAATTCCCAGGCGCCGAGCAGGAATCGCACCCGCTCCAGGGTCGGGAGGATCTCTTCGAGGAAGGCGTCGTCCCCGGTGGCGGCCCAGTATTCGGCGCAGCCGATGATGAACCAGAGATCCGCATCCACCCGCCCGGTGGTGCCGCCGTAGCTGATGCGCTGGGTGCTGGTGTCGACATTGCTGGGGATCTCGCCGTGCGGACCCTGGTGACGCACCAGCGTTTCGAGCGTATCTCGCACCGTGGCGACCAGGGCATCTTCCCCTGTCATCAGGGCCGCGAGTCCGATGATGACCCCGTCCCGGGCCCAGATCCGGCGGTAGTTGTCCCGGTGGATGGGCGAAGCGAGGAACCCATCGTCCGTCGCGCACTGTCGCAACAGGTCGAGTGCGTGTTCCAGCCCTTCCCTGCGCGTTTCGGATGATGTCGTCATCGTCGCCGTCGGCCTCCTTCCCGTCTTCGGTCAATCTACACGCAAATCCAGTGTAGTCGGTAGAGACGGGCTACCGTTCGGCAGGAATCGGGACCGCCGGGCGCTTCCAGGCGTGCGGAACACCGGTCGGAAAACGCCCCGCTATTCCCGGGCCAGCGGGGATTCCAGCCGGCCCAGCCGCAGGCTGAGCAGCCCGGCGAGGACGACGAACACGAGCGCGAAGGCGATGCTGCCCTCGATACCGATCCACTGGTAACTCAGGCCCGACAGCACGGTCCCCATCAGCCGCCCGGTGGCGTTCGCGGCGTAGTAGAAACCGACGTTCATCGACGCCTTCTCCTCGACGGAATAACGCAGGATGAGGTAGGAATGGGTCGCGGAGTTGATCGCGAACACCACACCGAAGAGCGCCAGCCCGACGGTGATGATCCAGCCCGCGGTGAGATCCGCGGCCAGGGCGGCGAGGATGGCGGCCAGCGGAATGACCAGGGCGAAACTCCACCCCGCCGCGGCCCGGGCACCCGGCCCTTCCTCCCCTGCGGCCATGCCGCGTCGCGCACCGATCAGTCGCGGTGCCGCGGACTGGACAATGCCGTAGCCGATCACCCAGAGGGCCAGGTAGGCGCCGACCCAGTGGAAGTCCCAGCCGATGGAAACCAGGAACACCGGCAGCGCCACGACGAACCACACGTCGCGGGCCGCGAACAGGAAGACACGCGCGCCGGCCAGCCAGTTGATCGCCGGGTCACGCGCGAACATCTGGGTGAAGGCGGCCTTCTTCCGGATGGCGCCCAGACCGGCCGGCAGGGTCAGCGTCATGGCGAAGCCGACCACGAGCATCGCCGCAAGGGCCCCCATCGCGCCCTGGAAACCCAGCCAGGCGAGCAGGAGGCTGCCGAGGAAAAAGCCCGCCCCCTTCAGGGCGTTCTTGGAACCGGTGATCCACGCCACCCAGCGGAAAAGCTGGGCGTTGCCCTCGCGGGCGACCATCTTGACACCGGCCTTGGCCGACATCTTGTTGAGGTCCTTGGCGATGCCCGACAGTGCCTGGGCGGCCATCACCCATGCCACCGTCAGCCATGCGTCCGGCACGGTGAGCATCAGCAAGGCGGCAATCTGCAGCCCCGTCCCGAGCTGCATGGTGCGGTTGAGCCCGATGCGTGCACCCAGCCAGCCGCCGACGAAATTGGTGACGATGCCGAAGAACTCGTAGAAGAGAAACAGCATCGCGATGGCGAACGGGGAATAACCGAGCTGGTAGAAGTGCAGCACCACCAGCATGCGGATCGCCCCGTCGGTGAGAGTGAACAGCCAGTAGTTGCCGGTGATCGTCAGGTAGTGGCGCAGTGCCGCGGGCATGGGGCTTCCTCGTGGGCAGGTGGGCTCAGACGTGGCCGACACGGGAGACCAGTTCGACCAGTCGCTGGGCGTAGCCCCACTCGTTGTCGTACCAGGCGAGCACCTTCACCAGGTCGTCGTCGATGACCATCGTCGAGGGGGCGTCGACGATCGAGGACCGCGGATCATTCGTGTAGTCGACCGAGACCAGCGGACGGGTCTCATAACCGAGAATGCCCTTCAACGGGCCCTCCGCGGCCGAACGGAGCAGATCGTTGACCTCCTCCACGCCAGTCGCCCGCGCGGGAGTGAAGACGAAGTCGGTCAGCGAGGCATTCAGCAGCGGAACCCGGACGGCCAGGCCGTTGAGGCGGCCGTCGAGCTCGGGGAAGATCGCGCCGATGGCCTTGGCCGAACCGGTCGTCGTCGGCGAGAGAGACATCGACGAGGCCCGCGCCCGGCGCCAGTCCCGGTCACCCTTGTCCACCACCGCCTGGGTGTTGGTCAGGTCGTGCATCGTCGTCATGGTGCCGCGGCGAATCCCGAGCCCTTCGTGAAGCACCTTGACTACCGGAGCGAGGCAATTGGTGGTGCAGGATGCCGCCGTGACCACGCGATGGAGCGACGGATCGAATCGCTCGTCATTCACCCCCATGACGACATTCAGGACGTCCGGGTGCTTGACCGGGGCGGCGACCACGACACGCTCGACCTCCTGCGCCAGGTGCCGGGCAACCTGCTCGTGACTGCGCCAGCGACCGGTGGACTCGATGACCACATCGACCTCGCTGCCCGCCCAGCCGATGGAATCGATTTCGGGACTGCCGGTGAAACGAATGTCGCGCCCGTCCAGCGTGAGGTGGTCACCCTCCCCTTCGATATCCCGACTCCAGCGGCCATGCACCGAGTCGAACCGGGTGAGGTGCGCCATGCAGGCGGCATCCGCGGCCGTTTCGTTGACATGCACCACCTCCAGTTGCAGTTCGGGCCGTTCGGCCAGTGAGCGAAACGCCAGCCGTCCGATACGCCCGAAACCGTTGATGCCAACCCTGATCGTCATGCCTGCTCCCCTTTTCTGGCTGTCTGGTCTCGCCGGTCCATGCCGGACGAG
Organism: Guyparkeria sp.; assembly: GCA_041690375.1. GTDB lineage: Bacteria > Pseudomonadota > Gammaproteobacteria > Halothiobacillales > Halothiobacillaceae > Guyparkeria. The sequence goes on from JAWLHL010000001.1 coordinate 33,580, forward strand.
TATATGGATGGATGCATGATATGCGAACCCTAGTTATCGGGTGTGACGATTTGATAACAGTCACTCGGCGTCCGTGATCGGGCACGTCATGAATATCGGTCGCCGGGTGACCTGTCTCGCATCGGGACGGGGCCGTGTGTCACCGGCTCGAACGAGGCTGTTGCCGTGTCCACTTGCCCATGGCGGGGCGACGTGATTCAGGCCTCGAACGACCCTCCGGAGTTTTTCACAGATACTGTGGGTAACCATGTGGAGGAACTGGCTAAGGCCCCTGTTCACAAGGGTCGGATCGGTTATGGCCAATTCTTGACCATTCTGTGACCGGGGCGGCCAATAAACGGAAAAACAACAACTTGCGCCGTCATCATGCCTGCCGCGATGATGACCGGACTCGACCGGAGCCCGGAAAGCCCTCCCGTCGCCCCGATGTGGAAAATCGTGACTGTCAACCCTTGACAGACCCTCCTGGAGTCGATCCATCGATTCCGACACCCCGTGTGGGCACGAGTCTGGACTACACGGTCGCGAAGGCGCGGAAACAGGTGGCCGAAAAAACGACGTCGTCAAAGGTCTCGGATCGCTTGCGCCGGATGGCGGCCAGCGGATCGAGCCGGAACTTCCGGAGAAAAACGGCGAGCCGGGGCCGTGGTTCGGCTTGCCATCGACATCACCCGCCTCGGCAAGTCGATCGATGTCCGATGTCCGATGTCCGATGTCCGATGTCCGATGTCCGATGTCCGATGTCCGATGTCCGATGTCCGATGTCCGGCCTCGGGCCCGGGCAGGCAGGCCAGGAGAAAGTTCCCGTGGTGAAGAAAGTTTTTCACAGATACTGTGGATAAGCCTGTGGAGATCCTCGCCAAGCCCATGCTGCGCAAGGTTCCCGACAGGAATGATCAATTCTTGGCCACTGAGCTCCTGATCTGATTCATTGTCACGATAAAACAATGACTTGCGATCCTCTTCGACGTAAGTCACTGATTGTCGGTCCACAAGAAAAAGGCGCAACCGGAGTTGCGCCCTGTCATGTGGAAAATACGCCTGTCAAGTCTTGACTTGAGCCGAATTCTTCCTCACTTGGCGCCGATCAGTTCGATGGCGTACCCGTCCGGATCCGCAACGAACGCGATGATGGTGGATCCGGCGTTCATCGGTCCCGGTTCACGCAGGATCTTGCCGCCTTGGCTGCGGATGCGTTCGGCCGCTTCGTAGACATCGTCGACCTCGATGGCGATATGTCCGTAGCCGTCGCCCAGGTCGTACTGGTGATCGCCCCAGTTGTAGGTCAATTCGAGCACGGCCGTCTCGCTCTCCTCGCCGTAGCCGACGAATGCCAGCGTGAATTCGCCGGCCGGGTAGTCCTGCTGGCGCAGCAGTCTCATGCCGAGCACGTTGGTGTAGAAGTCGATCGACTTTTCCAGGTCGCTGACACGAATCATGGTGTGAAGGATGCGCATGAGTGCATTCTCCCTTGATCTGTTGGTGGCTTGGATGAAAGGCGTGAGACTGTAGACGAAAACCGGGTCCGGGACGACCGCCGTCAGATCCTCGCGATGAGCTCCGGGTGGTGGATCAGGAACCCCTGCACGTAGTCCACCCCCATGGCGCGCAGGGATTCATACTGCTCCTCCGTCTCGACCCACTCGGCCACGGTGCTTGCCGACATTACCCCGCTTACCTCGATGATGGCCGAAACGATCACCCGGGCAACGGGGTCATCGGTCATGTCCCGGATCAGTTGACCGTCGATCTTGACGAAATCGGGCTGGAGACGGCGCAGGAAGTCGAAGGAAAGGAAACCGCCGCCGAAATCGTCGAGGGAGAACCGGCACCCGAGCCGCCTTAGCGCGGTGGTCAGTCGTTCGGCCTGCTCCAGGTTTCGAATCGCCGCGGTTTCGGTGACCTCGAAGATGATCCGTCGAGGATCGGCGCCGGTCTCGGCCAGTGTTTCCCGGATGAAGGGAATCATGCCCGGGTCCTGGACCGAGTGCGCGGAGAGGTTGATGCTCGCCGTCTTCGATCCGTCTTCGTGGCAGGCGAGCCATTCGCAGCCCGTACGGACTACCCAGCGATCCACCTCCGTCATGACATTATGCTTCTCGGCGATCTCTATGAAATCGGACGGGAATTCCATTCTTCCATCTTCACCGATGACGCGCAGAAGCAGCTCATGGTGCTCGGGACTCGAGGGATTGACCGGGGCAATGCGTTGCGCGACCTGAGACAGCCGGTTGCTCGCGATCGCCGCCCGCAGGTTGTTGTATCGCTCGATCTGGTTCTGCCGTTCCAGCAACTCCGTATCGCCCCCGGAATACTGCACCACGCGGTCGCCGCCCTGCCTGCGGGCGCTCTGGCAGGCCCGTTCGGCGTCATCCAGTCGGCTCGCCGCCAGGGCATCATCCGCGTCGATGCGCGTGACGCCCACGCTGGCCTTGAGCCGGAGGTGATCGTGCTCTCCGGGCATGCGGAAGGAATGAACGGTCTTCAGGACGTCCCTCGCCACCACAATGCATTTGTCCTGGCTGGCCAGTGGCATCCAGATGGCGAATTCATCCACTCCCGTCCGTGCGATCATGGCGTCGGAGGGCAGCTCCAGGGAAAAGTGGCCGGCCAGGGCGGCAAGGACCCGGTCTCCGAACTCCCGCGAGCCGATCTCGTTGAGCAGCCGGAATTCGTCGATGTCCAGCCATACCAGGCACGCCGTGCGCGGCACGCCGCCCGCTTGCTCGTTCTGCGTGGCGTTACGCGCGAGAAACTCCTCGAGCGCCTCGCGGTTGAGCAGACCGGTGAGCCGGTCGTGCGTGGCGCGATAGCTCAGCAGGGCATGGGCCGAACGCAGTTCGGTGACGTCGAGCATGGAGACGAGCAGCTGGGTCTCCTGTTCCCCCTCCAGCCGGTTGACGCGAAGGTTGACGTCGAGCCGCTGCCCTTCCCTTTCGATGACCCCGTCCATCGCGGCGTCCTCGTCGCTCCGGGCGGCGCGTTGGAGTAGTGCGAGTGCGCAGTCGGGCTCCATCCCGTCGACCTGAAGGGCGAACGCCGTGCAGAACGACTGGCCCACGAGCGATTCCTCGCTGGCCGACGTCGAGCGTGCGAACGGGGTGACCGCCCGATTGGCCAGGAGGATGTTGCCGGCGCCGTCGAGAAGCACCGTGCCGGTGTGCAGGCCGGAAAATGCCCGCCGAAGGCGGTTTTCCTGGTCGTGCAGGCGCCGCGTGGCCCGCCGGCCCTGCCAGTGGAACAGCCCGATCACGACCGCCATGGCCAGGATGAACAGCGGCCAGTGCTCGCGAGCGACGTGGCCGGCGGTGATCGGTTCGGGCATCCATCTGTCGCGGAGGCGATCGATGACCGAATAGTCCAGCGGCGCCTGCCAGCCGGCGATACCCGCGGTTTCGATCGGGACGGCAGTCGCAGGCAGGGAGGTCAGTTGTCTCGCGACCCTGGCCGGGAGTCCGTCCGGCGCCATGCCGGTGGCCGCGAACGGCCATTCGGGGACGAGTGGAGTGTTGCTCGGGTAGGGAAAGTCATGGCGTTCGGCCGGTCCGACCGGCGCAAGCCGACTGTCCGGGAATTCCTCGAGGTATCGCTGGAAGAAATTGGAACGGACCACGCCGGCATGGGCGCGACCGTCGAGCACGGCGTCGATGACCGAGGCCATCGGCAGCCCCGTGAAGATCGGGGTGATGTCGTGCTCGACATCGAGGCCCGCGTCATCCAGTGCCTGCATGCCCAGCAGCCAGCCGCCCAGCGCACCGGGCCCGACCCCGGCGACACGTCGACCGTCGAGATCTTCGAGTCGCTCGAACCCCTGGTCTTCCCGGGCGAAGATCACCGATCCCAGCCGCTCGACCGACCTGTCACCGTCATGACGCACGAGGGAGGCCAGCGGCCAGATGCGATCGAGACGGCTCAGCTCGGAGAGCTGCAGGGGTTGCGTGAGCACGAAGTCGAGACGGTCTTCGGTGAAGGCGCGTCTCAGCTCCCCGAGAAAGAGCGGCTCGATGCGGAAGCGGTAGCCCGGGTTGCGCTCGCTGAGATAGTCGGCGGTCGGTTGCCAGCGGCTGGCCGCCTCCGGCTTGCCGGTATAGGCAAGGACACCGATGGTGACGTCGACCGGCGCGGAATCATCGGCCGTGACGACACGGGCCGCCACCAGTAGCAGCAGGCACAGAACGGCCGCGAGACGGATCTGAACGTGCCGGTTGGGAGGGATATTGCCCGAGTGTGTCAGCATTCCATTGCCTGGTGAGTCCTGGTGGCAAGGCGGGGGGCGATTCTCCGTATCGCCGTTCCCTCCCTTGGGTCGGGTTGCCCTCAGCGGGTCACGATCAGCCTCGGCGCCCGGCCTTGGCGCCGATACGCAGGCGCAGGGCGTTGAGCTTGATGAAGCCTTCGGCGTCTCGCTGGTCGTAGGCGCCTGCATCGTCCTCGAAGGTGGCGATGGCCGGGTCGAACAGGCTGTTGTCCGACCGGCGACCGGCCACTATGACGTTGCCCTTGTAGAGGCGCAGGCGCACGTCGCCATTGACGTTCTTCTGCGTGGCGTCGATGGCTTTCTGCAGCATCTCGCGCTCCGGGGCGAACCAGTAACCGTTATAGACCAGTTCGGCGTATTTCGGCATCAGCTCGTCCTTCATGTGCGCCTCGCCCCGGTCGAGCGTCAGCGACTCCAGTGCGCGACGCGCCTTCAGCAGGATGGTGCCGCCCGGCGTCTCGTAGCAGCCACGTGACTTCATGCCCACGTAGCGGTTCTCCACCATGTCGAGACGGCCGATGCCGTTCGCGCCGCCCAGCTGGTTGAGCTTGAGCAGCAGTTCGGCCGGCGAGAGCTTCTCGCCGTTGATAGAGACCGGGTCGCCCTTCTCGAAGCCGATGACGACCTCGGTGGCTTCGTCCGGGGCCCGCTCCGGGCTGACCGACCAGCGCCACATCTCCTCTTCCGGCTCCCACCAGGGGTCCTCGAGGTTGCCGCCCTCGTAGGAGATGTGCAGCAGGTTGGCGTCCATCGAGTACGGCGACTTCTTGCCCGCGGCGGCGAAGTCGACCGGAATGTCGCGGCTCTGCGCATAGTTCATCAGCTTCTCGCGGGAGTTGAGATCCCACTCGCGCCACGGGGCGATCACCTGGATTTCCGGGTTGAGCGCGTAGGCGTTGAGCTCGAAGCGCACCTGGTCGTTGCCCTTGCCGGTCGCCCCGTGCGCGACGGCGTCCGCCCCGGTCTCGCGGGCGATGTCGACCAGGCGCTTGGCGATCAGCGGGCGGGCGATCGAGGTGCCCAGCAGGTACTCGCCCTCGTAGATGGCGTTGGCGCGGAACATCGGGAAGACGTAGTCACGGACGAATGTCTCGCGGAGATCATCGATGTAGATCTCCTTGACGCCCATCTTCTCGGCCTTCTCGCGTGCCGGGTCGAGCTCCTCGCCCTGCCCCAGGTCGGCCGTGAAGGTAACGACCTCGCAGTCGTAGGTCTCTTCCAGCCACTTGAGGATCACCGAGGTGTCCAGGCCACCGGAATAGGCCAGAACCACCTTGCCGAGCTTCTTGGGGGCGGAGGGATTGCTCATCAGAACTCCTGAAACGGTTGTGCGTGTCGCGAATGGATGGTTACGAGTCGTGAGCGCGCCATTATATAGACACAGCCTGTCCTGCACAGACCGATTGGACGATTCGTGTGCCAATCGTCCTCGCATCCCTCCGGCCCCTGCTCCGAGCCGTTCGGCAGCCCGGCGGCGAGTAGGCCGGCAGGCGTCTTTCCGGCCGCGTCCGCGGTGGCTGCGTTGCACGCTCCAATAGGAAATATCGGCCGAATCACGCATAATGAGCGGCAAATTTTGGTCCGATGCGGCCGGCAAACGCCCGTGCTGAAGCGGTTTCGGGCAGGAACGGATGCATCAAACGACAGCTTTGAGGAGTGCTTGTGACCGATTACATCGATCAGGATCCGCAGGAAACCCGGGAGTGGCTCGACGCCCTGGAGGCCGTAGTCAGTTTCGAGGGGACCGAAAAAGCCCGCCACTTGATCGGCAGCATGATCGAGATGGCCCGTCAGCACGGCATCGATACCCCCTACGCCGCCACCACCCCCTACATCAACACCATCCCGCCGGAAGACGAAGCGCAGTATCCCGGGGATCGGCAGCTCGAGCAGCGCCTGCGCGCCCTGATCCGCTGGAACGCCATGGCGATCGTCGTCCGGGCGAACAAGGAAAACTCGGTTGGCGGCCACATCGCCTCCTACCAGTCGAGCGCGACCATGTACGAGGTGGGCCTGAACCACTTCTTCAAGGGGCATGACCACGAGGAAGGCGCCGACATGATCTTCTTCCAGGGCCACGTCGCCCCGGGGATGTACGCGCGGGCCTACCTCGAGGGGCGGATCAGCGAGGAGCAGCTGCTGAACTTCCGCCAGGAAGCGGCCAACGAGAAGGCGCTTAGCTCCTATCCCCACCCCTGGCTGATGCCGGACTTCTGGCAGTTCCCGACCGTCTCGATGGGCCTCGGCCCGTTGATGGCGATCTACCAGGCCCGTTTCATGAAGTACATGGAGGCACGGGGCTTCGGCAAGGTCGCCAGCCGCAAGGTCTACGCGTTCCTCGGCGACGGCGAGATGGACGAGCCCGAATCCATGGGCGCGATCGGCCTGGCCGTGCGCGAGAAGCTCGACAACCTGGTGTTCGTCGTCAACGCCAACCTGCAGCGCCTCGACGGGCCGGTACGCGGCAACGGCAAGATCATCCAGGAGCTCGAGGGCAGCTTCCGCGGCGCCGGCTGGAACGTGATCAAGGTCATCTGGGGGCCGGGCTGGGACGAGCTGCTCGCCCGTGACAAGTCCGGCAAGCTCAAGCAGCTGATGATGGAGACCGTCGACGGCGAGTACCAGGCGTTCAAGGCCAAGGGCGGCGCCTACGTGCGCGAGCACTTCTTCGGCAAGTACCCGGAGACCGCCGAACTGGTCAAGAACATGACCGACGACGAGATCTTCTCCCTGACGCGCGGCGGCCACAGCCCGCGCAAGATGTACGCGGCCTACAAGGCGGCGAACGAGTGCAAGGGCAAGCCGACCGTCATCATCGCCAAGACCATCAAGGGCTACGGCATGGGCCCGTTCGGCGAGGGCGCAATGTCGGCCCACCAGCAGAAGAAGCTCGACATCGAGGGCCTGAAGTACTTCCGCGACCGCTTCGGCCTGCCGATCTCCGACGAGCAGCTCGAAAAGGACGTCCCCTTCTACAAGCCGGACGATAGCCACGAGCTGATCAAGTACATGAACGAGCGGCGCAAGGAGCTCGGCGGGTGCCTGCCGGCACGCGTCGATCGGGCCGAGTCGATTCCAGCGCCGGAGCTCAAGGCCTTCGACATGATCCTCAAGGGCACCGGCGAGCGTGAGATGTCCTCGACCATGCTCTTCGGTCGTATCCTCGCCATGATCCTGCGCGACAAGAAGCTCGGCAAGCGCGTCGTGCCGATCATCCCGGACGAGGCGCGCACCTTCGGCCTCGAGGGCCTGTTCCGCCAGGTGGGCATCTACGACCCGGCCGGCCAGCTCTACGAGCCGGTCGATTCCGACCAGGTCGCCTGGTACAAGCAGGCGGCCAACGGCCAGGTGCTGCAGGAAGGCATCAACGAGGCGGGCTCGATGTCCTCGTGGCTCGCCGCGGCCACCGCCTACGCCAACTACGGCGAGGCGATGGTGCCCTTCTACATCTACTACTCGATGTTCGGCTACCAGCGCATCGGCGATCTCGCCTGGCTTGCCGGCGACATCCGCGCGCGGGGGTTCCTGATCGGTGCGACCGCCGGGCGGACCACGCTCGAGGGCGAGGGCCTGCAGCACAACGACGGCCACAACATCATGATGTTCTCCGTCGTGCCGAGCTGCCGCGTGTATGACCCGACCTACGGCTACGAGATGGCCGTCATCATCCGTGACGGCCTCAAGGCCATGGTCGAGGAAAAGCAGGACTGCTACTACTACATCACCGCGATGAACGAGAACTACTCGCATCCGGCGATGCCCGAGGACGTCGAGGACGGCATCCTCAAGGGGGCCTACCGCCTGCGCAAGAGCGGCAAGAAGCTCAAGAACCGCGTCCAGCTGATGGGCTCCGGCACCATCCTGCGCGAGGCCGAGGCCGCCGCGGTCATGCTCGAGGACGAGTGGAAGGTCGCCGCGGACGTCTGGTCGGCCACCAGCTTCACCGAGCTGGCGCGCGAGGGTCAGGCCTGCGAGCGTCACAACCGCCTGCACCCGGACGCCAAGCCGAAAAAGCCGTACATCACCGCGGCACTCGAAGAGCGCGAGGCCCCGGTCATCGCCGCGACCGACTACATCCAGGCCTACCCGGACCAGATCCGGCGGTTCGTGCCCGGCTCCTACACCACGCTGGGCACCGACGGTTACGGTCGTTCGGACACCCGGGCCGCCCTGCGCCGCTTCTTCGAGGTCGACGCCGCCCACATCGTGGTCGCCGCGCTCAAGGCGCTGGCCGACGAGGGCAGCATCCCGGCCTCGAAGGTGATCGAGGCGATCGAGAAGTACGGTATCGACGCCGACTGCGCCCCGCCGATCGAGCGGTAAGGACCGTCCCGCGCGCCCCGGCCGGCCCGGTCCGCCGGGCCGCCGGACCCATTCGACCGATGCCCGCCGTTGGCGGCGGGCTCGCACGCAACGCTTCATGGAGACAGGCTGATGGCCACCAAGTCGATCACCCTCCCCGACATCGGCAACTACGAGAACACGCCCGTCATCGAGGTGCTGGTCTCGCCCGGTGACCGGGTGGAAAAGGAAGACTCGCTGATCACGCTGGAATCGGACAAGGCCACGATGGAGATCCCGTCCCCCTACTCGGGCGAGATCAAGAAGGTACTGGTCAAGGTCGATGACACCATCAACAAGGGCGACCTGATCGCCGAGATCGAGGCCGATGAGGAAGATGCCGCGACCGAGGCGCCGGCCGAGGAAGAAGGCAAGGCGGAAGAGCCGACCGAGAAGGCCGAGGAAAAACCGGCCGAGCCCGAAAAGCCGACCCCGTCCGCCCCGTCCGAGGAAAAGTCCGCCCAGGAGGCCACCCCGCCGGCCGAAGCGCCGGTCAACCGCCAGGGCGCCGGCGCGAAGTTCCACGCCAGCCCCTCGGTGCGCCTGTTTGCCCGCAAGCTGGGCGTGGACCTGGCCAACGTCACCGGCACGGGCCCCAAGGGGCGCATTCAGCAGGAAGACGTCGAGGCCGCGATCAAGAAGGTGATGGAAGGGGTTGCCAAGGGAGGTGCCGCCACCGGCGCCGGCATCCCGCCGCTGCCGGAAATCGACTTCTCCCAGTTCGGCGAGATCGAGGAAAAGCCCCTGTCGCGGATCAAGAAGCTCTCCGGCAGGCATCTCTCGACCGCCTGGCTCAACATCCCGCACGTCACGCAGTTCGACGAGGCGGACATCACCGAGCTGGAGGCCTTCCGCAAGTCGCTGAAAGCCCGCGCGGAAAAGCAGGGAATCAAGATGACGCCGCTGGTATTCGTGTTGAAGGCGCTGGCGCACGTGCTGCGCGAGTTCCCCAACATGAACGCCTCGCTCGCGCCGGACGGCGAGAACCTGGTCGTCAAGAAGTACATCAACCTCGGCGTGGCCGTGGACACTCCCAACGGCCTGGTCGTGCCGGTGGTTCGCGACGTCGACCAGAAGGGCATCTTCGAGCTCTCCGAGGAGCTGATGGCGATCTCGGAACGGGCCCGCGACGGCAAGCTCACCGGCGAGGATCTCTCCGGCGGGACCTTCTCCGTCTCCAGCCTCGGCGGGATCGGCGGCACGCAGTTCACGCCGATCGTCAACGGCCCCGAGGTGGGCATCCTCGGCGTGTCCAAGGCCAGCATGCAGCCGGTTTGGAACGGCTCGGAATTCGAGCCGCGCCTGATGCTGCCGCTGGCGCTTTCCTACGATCACCGCGTCATCGATGGCGCCGAGGGCGCGCGGTTCATGACCACGCTCTCGCGCACGCTCACCGATCTTCGCGAACTGATGCTGTAAGGAGCGCCGGATGACCATCGAAACCATCAACCTGCCCGACATCGGCAACTTTGACGAAGTCGAGATCATCGAGGTGCTGGTCGAGGCCGGCGACACCATCGAGGCCGAGGACTCGCTGATCACCCTGGAGACCGACAAGGCCACCATGGAGATCCCGGCGCCCGCCGCCGGCAAGATCACCGAGATGCTGGTCGGCGTCGGCGACAAGGTCAGCACCGGCAAGCCCATCGCCAAATACGAGCCCGCCTCCGGCAGTGGCGAGGGTGAAACCGCCGAGGCTCCGGCCGAGTCATCCTCGGAATCGACGAACGAGTCGCCCTCTCCCGCACCGGCGGCAGCCGCCGCCACCGACGAGAAGGCCGACGTGGAGTGCGAGGTCTGCGTGCTCGGTTCCGGCCCGGGCGGCTACACCGCGGCCTTCCGCGCCGCGGACCTGGGCAAGAACGTGGTGCTGGTCGAGCGGTATCCCGTCATCGGCGGCGTATGCCTGAACGTCGGCTGCATCCCCTCCAAGGCGCTGCTGCACGTCTCCGAGGTCCTGAACGAGACCCGCTCGATGGGCGACCACGGCGTGACCTTCGCGGAACCGGAGATCGATCTCGACAAGCTGCGCGGCTTCAAGGAAAAGACCATCAAGAAGCTTACCGGCGGCCTCGAGGCCCTGGCCAAGCAGCGCAAGGTGCAGATCGTGCGCGGCTACGGCCGGTTCGTCGACCCGCATCACATCAAGGTGGTCGACGACGAGGGCAACGAGACGCTGGTGCGCTTCGAGCACGCCGTCATCGCCGCCGGCTCGCAGCCGGTGAAGTTGCCGTTCATCCCGCACGACGACCCGCGGGTGATGGATTCCACCGACGCGCTCGAGCTCGAGGAAGTGCCCGGCCGGATGCTGGTCATCGGCGGCGGCATCATCGGGCTGGAGATGGCCCAGGTCTACGACGCGCTGGGCGCGGAGATCTCGATCGTCGAACTGGCCGACACCATCATCCCGGGCGCCGACAAGGACCTCACCCGCCCGCTCCTGAAGATCCTCAAGAAGCGCTACCAGGATATCTTCCTCGGCGCGAAGGTCACCGACGTCGAGGCGAAGGACGACGGTCTGCACGTGACATTCGAGGGCAAGAACACGCCGGAAACGGCTGTTTTCGATCGCATTCTCGTCGCCGTCGGCCGCGTGCCGAACGGTGGGAAGATCGATGCCGACAAGGCCGGCGTCTCGGTCGACGAGCGCGGTTTCATCGCCGTCGACGAGCGCATGCGCACCAATGTCGAGCATATCCACGCCATCGGCGACCTCGTCGGCCAGCCCATGCTGGCCCACAAGGCGGTCCACGAGGGCAAGGTGGCCGCCGAAGTCATCTGCGGGGAGCCGTCGGCCTTCACGCCGATGGGCATCCCGAGCGTGGCCTACACCGACCCGGAAATCGCCTGGGCGGGCAAGACCGAGGACGAGCTCAAGGCCGAGGGCGTGGAGTACGAGAAAGGGGCCTTCCCCTGGGCCGCCTCGGGCCGTTCGCTGAGCCTCGGCCGGGATGAGGGCATGACCAAGGCACTGTTCTGCAAGAAGACCCATCGCCTGCTGGGCGCCGGCATCGTCGGGCCGAACGCCGGCGAGCTGATCGCCGAGGCGATGCTCGCCATCGAGATGGGGGCGGACATGGCGGACATCGGCCTGACCATCCACCCGCACCCCACCCTGTCGGAAACGCTCGGCTTCGCCGCCGAGATGGCCGAAGGCACGATCACCGATCTGCTGCCGCCGAAAAAGCGCTGACATACCCGTCGGCTGAGGGAGCTCGCCAGTGGAATATCTGCTGTTCGCCATTCTCGGCATGGTCGGCGGACTCGCCGCCGGGCTGCTGGGTATCGGGGGCGGGCTTATCATGGTTCCCGTCCTGCTGATGATCTTCCCGACCATCGGCATCACCGGCCCGCACCTGGTACACATCGCGATCGGCACCTCGCTTGCGGCGATCGTGTTCGCCTCGATCACGTCGGTCTACAGCCACCACCGCCATGGCGGCGTGCTGTGGAACGTGTTCGCCCGGTTCGCGCCCGGCATGGTGATGGGGGCGATACTCGGATCGATGGTGGCGCATTACCTCCCGGGCGGCATTCTCAAGATCGTTTTCGGCGTGCTCGAGATCGCGGTGGCGCTGCAGATGGCCTTCGGCAAGACCCCGCCGGCCAGTCGCCAGTTGCCCGGCATCGTGCCGCTGACGGGAGTGAGCGGCACGTTCGGTGCGATCGCATCCATCATGGGGATGGGCGGTGGTGCCATGACCACGCCCTACTTCCTCTACTGCAACATCACCGCCCGCAACGCGATTGCCACCAGCGCCTCGCTGGGACTTCCCACGGCGCTGTTCGGCGCCATGGGCTATATCGTCACCGGATGGTCGGCCGAGGACCTGCCGGAACTGAGCGCCGGCTACGTCTACCTGCCGGCGCTGGCCGGGATCGTGGTGTTTTCCGTGCTGTTTGCGCCCATTGGTGCCAAACTTGCGCAGATACTGCCCGCGCTGGCCCTCAAGCGCATCTTCTCGGTGGTGCTGCTGGGCCTGGGCGTGCACATGATCCTCTCATGAACCACGCGGGGTAGGACGATGTCGCAGTCTTCGCGTATTGCCGTGTACCCGGGTACCTTCGATCCGATCACCTTCGGTCACGTGGACCTGGCGCTTCGAGCCGCCCGGTTGTTCGACGAGGTCATCGTCGCCGTGGCGGGGGACTCGGGAAAGACCACCCTGTTTCCGCTGGCGAAGCGTCGCGAGCTGGCCATCGAGGCGTTCGGGTCGCAGGCGGAAAATATACGGGTCGAGCAGTTCGACGGGCTGCTGGTCGAATTCGCCCGCAAATGCAACGCCACGGCACTGGTGCGTGGCCTGCGGGCAGTCAGCGACTTCGAGTACGAGATCCAGCTCGCGGCGATCAACCGACGGCTCAACCAGGACCTGGAAACGGTCTTCCTCTCGCCTGCCGAGGACCTGGGCTTCGTCTCCTCGAGCATCGTCAGGGAGCTGGCCCGGCTGGGCGGGGACGTCACCGACTTCGTGCCGCCGGCGGTGGTGCGGGCGCTGTCTGAACTTGATTGACCGCCGCGGTGGGAAATTCGCTCTCGGAGCGCGCCAAAACGCCGGTTACCTGTTATCCTTACGGCCAGTTACTGACCTTGTCCTAGGGGAGGATTCCGCATGTCCCTGCTGATTACCGACGAATGCATCAACTGCGATGTCTGTGAACCTGAGTGCCCGAACGGGGCCATCTCCCAGGGCGACGAGATCTACGAGATCGCGCCCAACCTCTGTACCGAGTGCGTCGGCCATTACGACGAGCCGCAGTGTGTCGAGGTCTGCCCGGTCGATTGCATCATCACCGACCCGGACAACGAAGAGACCGAAGATCAGTTGATGGAGAAGTATCACCAGCTGACCGGCGAGTGAGTCGGAGGGGCGTGCGCGCCCCTGACCCAAGAGAAAACCGCCCTGCCGTTCCGGAGGGCGGTTTTCCTTTGTGCGGCTATCGGGGGGCTGGTCGTCAGGCACCCTCGATACGCTTTCTGATGAACTCTGTCACGGTGCCGAAGGTCTCGAACCACTCGGCGTCGATCTCGTCATCGGTCAGCTGGATGTCGAAGCGGTCCTCGAGGGCGGTGAGCAGCAGAACGACACCCATCGAGTCGAGTTCGGGCAACTCGCCGAACAGTCCGCTTCCCGGCGAGAAGCGTTGAGCCGGACCGGGGAGATCGAGTGTCGTGACGATGGTGTCGCGCACCTGCACGAACAGCGGATCGGGCGTTCCGGCGGTCATGCATTCGCCTCGAGACGTTCGATCCCGCCCATGTAGGAACGCAGCACTTCCGGGACGATCACGTCACCGTTCTCGCACTGGTAGTTCTCCAGCACCGCCACCAGGGTGCGTCCGACGGCCAGGCCCGAGCCGTTGAGCGTATGCACCAGCTCGGGCTTGCCGTCGGGGCCGCGTACCCTGGCCGCCATGCGCCGGGCCTGAAAGTCCCGGGTATTCGAACAGGACGAGATTTCGCGATACTTGCCCTGCCCCGGTAGCCAGACCTCGAGGTCGTAGGTCTTGGCCGCCGAGAATCCCATGTCGCCGGTGCAGAGCACAAGGCGGCGGTACGGCAGTTCGAGCGCATCGAGAATGGCCTCCGCATGTGCGGTGAGCTCCTCGAGCGCCCGCTCGGACTCGCCCGCCGGAACGATCTGCACCAGCTCGACCTTCTCGAACTGATGCTGGCGAATCAGCCCCCGGGTATCACGACCCGCGGCACCGGCCTCCGAGCGGAAACACGGCGTGTGTGCGACAAGCTTCATCGGCAGGGCATCCCGGTCGAGGATCTCGTCGCGGACCAGGTTGGTCACCGGAACCTCGGCGGTAGGAATCAGGTACCAGGGGGCGTCGCCTTCAAGCCGGAACAGGTCGTCGGCGAACTTGGGCAGCTGGCCCGTGCCGTACAGGGAGTCGGCATGGACGATGAACGGCACCTGGACCTCGCGATAGCCGTGGACGAGCGTGTGCCGGTCCAGCATGAACTGGGCCAGGGCCCGGTGCAGGCGGGCTACCGGGCCCGACATCGTGACGAAACGGGCCCCGGTGAGCTTCGCGGCGGCCTCGAAGTCCATGCCGGACAGGCCCGCACCGATATCCACGTGATCGCGCGGCTCGAAGTCGAACCCGGGGATGTCGCCCACCTTGTGCAGCTCGACGTTGTCGTCCTCGCACTCCCCGGCGGGCACGTCGTCGTCGGGCAGGTTCGGTATGCCGGCGAGAAACGCATCCAGCTCCTCGGCGATTTCGGCGAGACGCGCCTTGGCGGAGTCGAGCTGCTCGCCCAGTTCACCGACCGCGGCGATCAGGGGCTGGATGTCCTCGCCGGCCGCCTTGGCCTTGCCGATCTTCTTGGACTCCGCGTTGCGGCGAGCCTGAAGGGATTCGGTCTCGACCTGCAGGGTCTTGCGTTCGGCCTCGAGCGCTTCAAATCGTTGGCGATCGAAGGCGAAGCCGCGGCGTGCCAGCCGTGCGGCGACCTGTTCGGTTTCCTGACGTAGAACTCGCGCGTCAAGCATGGGGCATCCGGTGGTTTGGTTTGGGTGGGGTGCCGGGATCGGTGCGTCCCGGAGGACGCGATGCCCGGATCAGGCGATGTACTCGACCTCGACGATCTCGAAGGTCCGGGTGTGGCCGCCAGGCGCCTTGAACTCGACCTCGTCCCCTACCGACTTGCCGATCAACGAGCGGGCGATGGGAGAATGGATCGAGATGAGGTTCTGCTTGATGTCGGCCTCGTCGTCACCGACGATCTTGTACCGGATCTCCTCGTCGGTATCGAGGTCGAGCAGCTCCACTGTCGCGCCGAAGATCACCTTGTCCCCCGGCGGCATCCGGGTGACGTCGATGATCTGCGCATGCGAGAGCTTGGCCTCGATCTCCTTGATCCGCCCCTCGACGAAGGCCTGCTCCTCGCGGGCGGCGTGGTACTCGGCGTTTTCCTTCAGGTCGCCCAGCTCTCGGGCCTCGGCAATCGCCTCGATGATGCGCGGCCGTTCCACGCTGCGCAGCTGCTTGAGTTCTTCCTCGAGCTTGGCCGCTCCGGCGGCCGTCATCGGTGTCTGTTTCATGCAACACACTCCTGGTGCAGGTCCTGGAGACGGTTGACCGTGACCGGCTGATGCAGGTACTTCAGCGCCAGTGCCATGGCCTCGGCACCGGCCAGCGTCGTGAAGTACGGGATCCGGTAATGGAGAGCCTCGCGACGGATCTCGTAGGAATCGCTGCGCGACTGCTGGCTGTTCGACGTCGTGTTGACGATCAGCGCGATCTCCTTGTTCTTGATCATGTCGACCACGTTCGGCCGGCCTTCGGTCACCTTGTTGACCTGGGTGACCGACAGGCCGCGTTCATTGAGGAACCGTGCCGTCCCGCGGGTCGCCACCAGCGAAAAGCCCCACTCGACCAGGGCCCGGGCCACGGATTCCACCCCCTTGTAGTCTCCCTTCTTGACGGAGACGAAAGCGGTGCCTGACAGCGGCAGCGAGTTCGCCGCACCAGCCTGCGCCTTGGCGAAGGCCTCGCCGAATTCGCGGCCGATCCCCATGACTTCGCCGGTGGACTTCATCTCGGGGCCGAGCAGCGGGTCGACGCCGGCGAACTTGATGAACGGGAACACCGCTTCCTTGACCGAGTAGAACGGCGGGATGCGCTCGGCGGTGATGCCCTGGCGCTTGAGGCTCACTCCGGCCATCGTACGGGCGGCCACCTGCGCCAGCGGAACGCCGACGGCCTTGGAGACGAAGGGCACCGTCCGCGAGGCGCGCGGGTTGACCTCGATGATGTAGATGTCGTCACCCTGGATGGCCACCTGGGTGTTCATCAGGCCGACCACGTTGAGCTCGCGGGCCATCGCCTTGATCTGTTCCCGGACGCGATCCTGCACGGAGCGCGGCACGGTGTACGGCGGCAGCGAGCAGGCCGAATCGCCCGAGTGCACGCCGGCCATCTCGATATGCTCCATCAGTCCGCCGATGACCACGTCTTCGCCGTCGCATACCGCGTCGATGTCCATCTCGGTGGCATCGTCGAGGAAGCGGTCGAGCAGCACAGGCGACTCGTTGGATACCTTGACCGCGTCGCGGATGTAGCGCTTGAGCGATTCCTCGTCGTGGACGATCTCCATCGCCCGGCCGCCGAGCACGTAGGACGGACGCACCACCAGCGGATAGCCGATCTCCGCGGCCAGGTGAATCGCCTGGTCGGCCGACTTGGCCGTGCGGTTGGGCGGCTGCTTGAGATCCAGCTTGTGGATCATGTCCTGGAAGCGCTCGCGGTCCTCGGCTCGGTCGATCGCATCCGGGGTGGTGCCAATGATCGGCGCGCCGGCCTTCTCCAGGTCACGGGCGAGCTTGAGCGGCGTCTGGCCGCCGAACTGCACCACCACGCCCCGCGGCTTCTCCACCTCGATGATCTCGAGCACGTCCTCGAGGGTCAGCGACTCGAAGTACAACCGGTCGGAGATGTCGTAATCGGTCGAGACGGTCTCCGGGTTGCAGTTGACCATGATGGTCTCGTAGCCGTCCTCTCGCAGGGCGAGCGCGGCGTGCACGCAGCAGTAGTCGAACTCGATGCCTTGCCCGATCCGGTTGGGACCACCGCCGAGAATCATGATCTTGTCGCGCTTGGTGGGCTCGGCCTCGCAGAACGGCTCGTAGGTGGAGTACATGTAGGCCGTGGAGGTCGGAAACTCGGCGGCGCAGGTGTCCACCCGCTTGTAGACCGGGCGGATGCCCAGTGCATGGCGGTGAGCGCGCACGGTACTCTCGGTCTCATCGAGCAGCCTGGCCAGGCGGGCATCGGAAAAGCCCAGGCGCTTGAGCTGGTACATCTGCGTCGAGCTGATCTCCTTGAGCTTGCCGCCGCGCAGTTCATCCTCGGTGCGCACCAGGTGCTCGATCTGCCGCAGGAACCAGCGGTCGATGAAGGTGTGACGGTGGACCCGCTCGATGTCGAAACCGTGCCGGAAGGCGTCCGCCACGTACCAGAGCCGATCGGCGCCCGGCGAGTGCAGTTCGCGCACCAGCCTGTCCTCGATGTCGTCCTCCGAGAGGCTGCCCTCGAGCACCTCGTCGAGTCCGTCGCGGCCGATCTCCAGTCCGCGCAGCCCCTTCTGCAGGGATTCCGGGAAGGTCCGGCCGATGGCCATCACTTCGCCGACGGACTTCATCTGCGTGGTCAGCCGGTCGTTGGCGACCGGGAACTTCTCGAAGGTGAAGCGCGGGATCTTGGTGACGACATAGTCGATGGTGGGTTCGAACGACGCCGGCGTCGCCCCGCTGGTGATGTCGTTCTTCAGCTCGTCGAGCGTGTAGCCGATCGCGAGCTTGGCGGCGACCTTGGCGATCGGGAAGCCGGTGGCCTTTGAGGCCAGCGCCGAGGAACGCGATACCCGCGGGTTCATCTCGATGACGATCATGTCGCCGTTTTCCGGGTTGATCGCGAACTGGACGTTCGAGCCGCCGGTCTCCACCCCGATCTTGCGCAGCACCGCGAGCGAGGCGTTGCGCATCACCTGGTATTCCTTGTCGGTCAGGGTCTGGGCCGGGGCGACGGTGATCGAATCGCCGGTGTGCACGCCCATCGGGTCGAGGTTCTCGATCGAGCAGATGATGATGGAGTTGTCGTTCTTGTCGCGCACGACCTCCATCTCGTATTCCTTCCAGCCGAGCACCGACTGCTCGATCAGCAGCTCGTTGGTCGGCGAGAGGTCCAGCCCGCGGCGAACGAGTTCCTCGTACTCCTCGCGGTTGTAGGCGATGCCGCCGCCCGTGCCGCCCATGGTGAACGACGGGCGGATGATGGCGGGAAAGCCCACCTCGACCTGCGCGGCGATGGCCGCATCGAAGGTGTGCACCACCGTGGAGGCCGGGGTGGACAGGCCGATCTCGGTCATGGCGTCCTTGAACCGCTCGCGGTCCTCGGCCATGTCGATGGCGTCCTCGCTTGCGCCGATCAGCTCGCAGTCGAACCGCTCGAGCACCCCGTGCCGGTGGAGATCCAGCGCGCAGTTGAGCGCCGTCTGGCCGCCCATGGTCGGCAGGACCGCGTCCGGGCGCTCCTTCTCGATGATGGCGGATACCGCCTCCCAGGTGATCGGCTCGATGTAGGTGGCATCGGCCATCTCCGGGTCGGTCATGATGGTGGCCGGGTTGGAGTTGATCAGGATGACCCGCAGACCTTCCTCGCGCAGGGCCTTGCAGGCCTGGGCGCCGGAATAGTCGAACTCGCAGGCCTGGCCGATGACGATGGGTCCGGCCCCGATGATCAATACACTCTGGATGTCGTTTCTCTTTGGCATGCTCGACTCACCTGTCAGCCGTGGCTGGACAGTCAATGATCTGGGTACGTGGATTCAGCGGCGGGCGTCGATGCTCTCGACGAACTGGTCGAACAGGATGTCGAGGTCCTGGGGGCCCGGGCTCGCTTCCGGGTGGCCCTGGAAACTGAAGGCCGGGCAGTCGGTGCGCCGGATGCCCTGCAGACTGCCGTCGAACAGCGAGCGGTGCGTGGCCTGAACGTTGTCGGGCAGGCTGCCCTCCTCGACCGCGAAGCCGTGATTCTGGCTCGAGATCAGCACGCGCTGGCTCTGGATGTCCTGCACCGGGTGGTTGGCGCCGTGATGACCGAATTTCATCTTGCTGGTCTTCGCGCCGCTGGCCAGTGCAAGCAGCTGGTGACCGAGGCAGATGCCGAACAGGGGAATGCCCGATTCGAGGAATATCCGGATATCGCCGATGGCCTTGGTGCAGGCGGCCGGGTCCCCCGGACCGTTACCGACCAGGATGCCGTCCGGCTTCTCGGCCAGCAGCTTCTCGGCCGGGGCGTCCGCCGGGAACAGCGTGATGCGGCAGCCGCGATCGACCAGCATCCGCAGGATGTTCTGCTTGAAACCGTAATCGTAGGCGACCACGTGACGAGTGGCCTCGGGGCGATCCTCGTCGCGGACCCACCAGGAGCCTTGCGCCCACTCGCGTTTCTCGCGGGTGCCGACCTCGGGGATCAGGTCCATGCCGGCCAGGCCGGAGAAGGCGCGCGCCTTTTCGATGGCGGCGGTCGCGTCGAGATCGGCGCCGGCGACTATGCAGCCGTTCATCGCCCCCTTGTCGCGCAGGCGGCGGGTAAGCTCGCGGGTGTCGATCTCGGCGATGGCGACAAGGCCGTTGGAGTGGCAGTAGTCGCCCAGGGACTGCGTCCCGCGCCAGCTGCTCATCTCGCCGGCGTCGCGGATGACCAGGCCTGCCACGTGGACCGAGTCGGATTCCGCGTCCTCGGCGTTGGTGCCGACGTTGCCGATATGGGGGTACGTCAGCGTCACGATCTGCCGGCGATAGGACGGATCGGTGAGGATCTCCTGGTAGCCCGTCATGGCGGTATTGAAGACCACCTCGCCCACCGACTCCCCGTCGACACCGATCGACGTTCCGTAAAAAACGCTCCCGTCTTCGAGAGCCAGGAGCGCCGTGTTTGCCGGGAGCGCGGGTGTCGCGTCTGAGGCCGTGCTATCCAAGAACATTCCCCCAAGAATTGTCGTGTCGAGCGGCGCCCCGGGAATGGATGCATGGCATCGCTATCGACCGGGGCCACCAGGCGCAGGAGGGCCGCCGCGGCGGGCGGCCGGCCAATTTGCGCAATTATGACTGAAAGCCCCCGCGGCTGTCCATGCGTGCCCGGGGAAACTCGCTCGACGAAGCGAGTCCGAGCGTCGACAGCGCCCGGAGCCGCCGGCCCCGGTCAGACCGGCTTGAGTCCCAGCACGTGCGCCATGTCATAGAGCCCGGCGGGCTTGTCGGCCACCCAATGGGCGGCGCGCACGGCGCCCTTGGCGAAGGTCATGCGGCTGGAAGCCTTGTGTGTGATCTCGACCCGCTCGCCGATCCCGGCGAACAGGACAGTATGGTCTCCCACGACGTCCCCGCCGCGGATGGTGGAGAAACCGATGGTTTCCGCGGGACGTTCCCCGGTGATCCCTTCACGGCCGTAAATGGCGACGCGGTCGAGGTCGCGGTCGAGCGCGTCGGCCACGGTCTCGCCCAGCCGCAGGGCGGTCCCTGACGGGGCGTCGACCTTGTGCCGGTGATGGGCTTCGATGATCTCGACGTCGTAGTCTTCGCCGAGCATGGTGGCGACCTGGCCGAGCACCTGCAGCAGGACGTTGATGCCGATGCTCATGTTGGGCGCGAAGACCACCGGTATGTCCATGGCGGCCTCGCGGAGCTTGTCCTTCTGCGCCTCGGAGAGCCCCGTGGTGCCGATCACCACGGCCCGACCGTTGCGACGGCAGACCTCCAGGTGGGTCATCGTGGCCTCGATGGAGGTGAAGTCCACCAGCACGTCGAACGCGCCGCAGTGCTCGGCCATGTCGCCGACGACCGGCACGCCGATCTGGCCGATCCCGGCGATCTGGCCGGCATCCTGACCGATCATCGGGCTGCCGGACCGGGCGAATGCCGCCCCGATCTGCGTGTGCGCCCCGTGATGGGCCGCCTCGATCAGGTTTCGTCCCATGCGGCCGTTGGCCCCGACCACTCCGATTTTCGTACTCATGCTCTCTGATTCACTCCGCTTGTTGTCTGCTTGGTCACTCGTCCCCCTTGCCCGGTCGACGAGCATGGTTCAGAGCCGGAAGAAACCGGCACGGTAATGGGAAAGTTCGGCCACCGAGGCGCGGATGTCGTCCATCGCCTGGTGGGTGGCGTTCTTCCTCAGCCCGGAAAGCACGTCGGGCTGCCAGCGCCGGGCGAGCTCCTTGATGGTCGACACGTCGAGGTTCCGGTAGTGAAAATAGGCCTCGAGTTCCGGCATCAGGCGGGCGAGAAACCGCCTGTCCTGACAGATGCTGTTGCCGCACATCGGCGAGACGCCCGCCGGCACGTGGGCGCGCAGGAACTCGAGTGTCCGCACTTCGCCGTCGCGCAGGCTGCAATCGCTGCGCCTGACCCGCTCGATCAGGCCGCTCTGTCCGTGGGTGCGCTGGTTCCACTCGTCCATGCCGGCAAGCACCGGTTCCGGTTGGCTGATGGCCACCACGGGACCTTCGGCGAGCACGTTGAGGTGCTTGTCGGTCACCAGGGTCGCGATCTCGATGATGGTGTCGTTCACCGGGTCGAGCCCGGTCATCTCCAGATCGATCCAGATCAGGTTCTCTTCAGGTCGATGCACTTGGGCCCCTGTCAAGTTGTGCTATCCGCGGTTTGACGCCCCGTGCCCGGGGAACGCCAAGAGCCTAGCATGCCTGCCGTCCCGTGACGGACCGAACGCGGTTTCGACGACGGGTTCCACGCCACGCCCGACCTGTCCCGGGGCTGTCGGGCTCGGCTATACTGTCGCCGGCGCAACCACCCGGTCCGCCGCCGAGCTCGAGGGGGATGCTCCGCCCATTCTTTCGCCACGAGGTGTCGTGCCGACATGCCCGAACTGACCGAAATCGATCGCCAGGAGGAAATGGATGCGCTGATCCGCGAGATCCGCGACACCCTCTCGCGCGACGATCAGGCCGACGAACTCCGGGAACACGGCGACTCGGACATGCCGAGAGTGCGGGTCGAGGAAGTCGTTCGCGAACAGCAGCTTGCCCGCCTGGCCGAGAAGATCGAGCGGCTGCATGCCGCCGACATCGCCAAGGTGCTGGAATCCCTGCCGCAGGAAGAGCGCCTGATCGTCTGGGAACTGGTCCGTCCCGAGCGGGACGGCGAGGTGCTCCTCGAGGTCTCCGACTCGGTCCGCGACAGCCTGATCCGAGTGATGGAACGCGAGGAGATCCTCAACGTCGCCAACACCCTTGATACCGACGAACTGGCCGATCTCGCGCCCGATCTGCCCGAGGGCATGATGCAGGACGTGTTCACCACGCTCCCGATCGACGACCGCGAGAAGCTGCGGTTCGTGATGTCCTACGAGGAGGACACCGTCGGGGCGCTGATGGACTTCGACCTGGTGACCGTTCGCGGCGACGTCACCATCGAGGTGGCCCTGCGCTACCTGCGGCGGATGGAGTCCCTGCCCGATCACACCGACCAGCTGTTCGTGGTCGACCGCGACGGGCTTTTCGAGGGCGTGATCCCCCTCGAGACCCTGCTGATCAACGATCCGGACACCCTGATCTCCGACGTGATGGAACAGGACGCGGTGCGTTTCCACCCGGCAGACAAGGCCCGCGACGGAGCGGACGCCTTCGAACGCTACGACCTGGTCAGCGCGCCGGTGGTCGACGAGGTGGACCGCCTCGTCGGCCGGGTCACCATCGACGCCGTGGTCGACTACATCCGCGAGTCGAGCGACGAGGAACGCCTTTCCCAGGTAGGCCTGTCCGAGGAAGAGGATATCTTCGCGCCGGTCCGCAAGAGTGTGAGCAACCGCGCGCCATGGCTGGCCGTGAACCTGGTGACCGCCCTGATCGCCGCCCAGGTGATCGGCCTGTTCGAGGGCTCGATCCAGCAGCTGGTGGCGCTGGCGGTGCTGATGCCGATCGTCGCCGGCATGGGCGGCAACATCGGCAACCAGACCATCACCATGATCGTGCGCGAACTGGCGTTCCGGAAGCTCGCCGGCGACGACATCCGCCTGCTCTACGCCAAGGAGCTGAAGGTGGCCCTGATCAACGGCGTCGTCTGGGGAGCCGTGCTGGCCGGCGCGACCTTCCTGATGTACCAGCACCTGGGCGTCTCGATGGTGATGATGGCGGCGGTCACGCTCAACTTCCTCAGTGCCGCCTTCTTCGGTGTCACCATCCCGGTTCTGCGCACCCGCATGGGACGGGACCCTGCCCTGGGTAGTTCGGTGATGATCACCGCCATCACCGATTCCGGGGGATTCTTCATCTTCCTCGGACTGGCGACGATCTTCCTTCTCTGACGTCATGGCACGCGGTCCCAGGCTCACCAAGCAGCAGCAGCGCCAGGTCGATCGACGTCGACGGGTCGGGGAAACGCCGGCCGGCGACGACCTGCTCACCGGCGTCGTCGTGGCCCACCACGGTCACGATCTCCTGATCGAGGACGACGAGCACGAACTCCACCGCGGCCGGGCCCGCCGGACGGTGGGCCGGCTGGCCACCGGCGACCGGATACGGTGGCGTCACGACGATCACGGCCAAGTGGTCGTCGAGCAGCGCCAGGAGCGGATCAACCTGCTCGTCCGTCCCGACGCCTATGGCAAGAAAAAGCTGATGGCCGCGAACATCGACCAGGTCATCATCGTCACCGCGCCGCTGCCCTGGATGAACCCGGAGGTGGTCGAGCGCACGCTGGTCGCCGTGCTGGCGCTACCTGCCCGCCCCCTGATTCTGCTCAACAAGGCCGACCTGCTCGGCGAGACCGCCGCCGGGCAACGCGCGGAGATCGAGGCCGCCCTGTCGCTCTGGCAGCGGCTGGGCTTCGCGGTGGCCCGGACTTCCGTGAAGACCGGCGAGGGCATGGACAGGCTGAAGACCGAACTGAAGGGGCGCACCAGCCTGATGATCGGCCTGTCGGGGGTGGGCAAGACCAGCCTCACACGGGAGATCACCCCGCTGGCCGGCGATGCCGCCGTCGGGGAAATCTCGGCCTTCAACCGAGAGGGCACCCACACCACCCGGACCAGCACGCTCTACCGCTTCGCCGACATGCCCGGCGGGCTGATCGACGCCCCGGGGCTGAGGGACTTCCCGCTAGAGCGGGTCCCGGAAAACGTGCTGGACGAGGCCTTCCCGGAAATCGCCGAGGCGGCCGCCTACTGCCGCTTCAATGACTGCCGGCACCTCAACGAACCCGGCTGCGCCGTTCGTTCCGCGGTCGACCAGGGCACGATCCTCGCCAGACGGCTTCGCCAGTACCAGGAACTCCTGAAGACAGACTGAGACTCCGGCCCGCGTCAGCCCGGGGGCCACTCCATCGCGCGCCCGCCAAGCAGGTGGAGATGCAGGTGGTAGACCTCCTGACCGCCGTCCTCGTTGCAGTTGAACACCGTCCGGAAGCCGGACTCGGCGATGCCCTCCTCGGCCGCGATCTGCTTTGCGACCGCGAACAGCTCGCCGATCAGGGCATGATCCTCGGGCTGGATGTCGTTGACCGTGGGGATCGCCTTCTTGGGAATGATCAGCACATGCACCGGCGCCTGGGGATTGATGTCCCGGAATGCCAGCACCCGCTCGTTCTCGAAGACGATGTCGGCCGGGATCTCCCGGTCGATGATCTTGCTGAAAATGGTCTCGCTCACCTTCGATTCGCTCCTTGTCGCCGTGAATTTCGCCGCGCTCTAGCCTAACGTAACCCGTCATCGACCCGACAGTCGTTCTTCGGGGCGGACCTGGCGCGACCAAAATCCGCAATCTTTGCTGGTGCTGGTATTCGTTAGTAGACTACCTTTTCACTTTGCCGGCGCGCGGATCGTGCTCCCGCCGCCTGTTCGTGATTCGACAAGAACCCGGTCGGCCTGGGGCCGACCACGAAGCTTGGTGATTTTCCATGTCCACCGCATCCCGCTCATCTTCACCGATCCACGGCATCCGGCTTTTCGCGACTGTTGCCGTGGTGCTGGGCATGACCAGCCACGCCTGGGCCCAGGCCGGGGGCGACGGCCCGCCTCCCAAGGTGCCCGTTCACGAGATCGTGCCGGTCGACACCGAAGTGTTCAAGACGTACACGGGCCGCACCGAGGCGAACCGACATGTCGAAGTGCGTGCGCAGGTCGAAGGCATCCTCGAGTCGAGGGAGTACGTCGAGGGCAGCCGTGTCGAACAAGGTGACCCGCTGTTCCGCATCGATCCCCGCCCCTACCAGGCATCGGTCAACGAGGCGCAGGCCGACGTGGCCGCCGTTCAGGCCACCCTGGCCGCGGCGCAGCGGGACTGGCGACGGATCAGTTCGCTGTTCGAGCGCGGAGTCGCCAGCGAGAAGCAACGTGACGATGCCCGTTCGGCGCTGGAGACGGCCCAGGCCGAGATGGAGGTGGCGAAGGCTCGCCTCGAGTCGGCGCAGATCGATCTCGACTACACAGAGGTCAGCGCCCCCATCCCGGGGATCGCGGGGCGGCGCGCGGTCTCCGCCGGCAACCTGGTCGGGGTCGGCGACAGGCTGGTCTCCATCGAGGAGATCGATCCGATCCAGGTGCTGGTCCCCTTCCCGGTAGATGACGACTTCGCCGACTCGCCGGCCCTGAACCCCTCGCCCGACAACACGACCCCGGCCGAAGTGATCGATGTGACCGGGCCCGGCGGCGAGACGATCAGCGGTGAGCTGAACTACCGCTCGGCAAGCATCGACCGCGACACGAACTCCATGCTCCTGCGCGGGGTGTTCGACAATCCCGGCGACGTGCTCCGCCCCAACCGGTATGTCCGGGTCCGGCTGCTCGTCGCCGAACCGCAAGGGGCGCTGGTCGTGCCCGAGACGGCGGTCGGCACGGGTGCCGAGCCCGGCAGCACGGTCGTGTTCGTGGTCGACGACGACAACAAGGCCGAACAGCGCCGCGTGACACTCGGTCCGCAGAGCGAACAGGGCCGGATCGTCGAATCCGGACTGAAGGCCGGCGAGCGCGTGGTGGCCGACGGGCTGCTGAAAGTGCGTCCCGGCGCGACGATCGACCCCCAGCCAATGGATGACGGTCGATCCTGACCGTCGCCCGACTCGAAATGACCGGTATGTCTAGCCCGTCATCCGGCCGGATGGCCATTGGGCCCGGAGTGCACTGATGTTTTCCAAGTTCTTCATCGACCGTCCCATCTTCTCCACCGTCCTGGCGATCGTGATCATGATCGCCGGCGGTGCTGCCCTGACCGCCCTGCCCGTCGAGCAGTACCCGGAGATCGTTCCCCCCGAGGTCGAGGTGCGCGCCACCTACGCCGGCGCGGATGCCGCGACGATCGCCGAATCCGTCGCCGCGCCGATCGAGCAGGCGATCAACGGCGTGGACGACATGCTGTACATGACCTCGGGCAGCTCGGATGCCGGGACCATGAACCTTTCGGTGACCTTCGCCACCGGCACCGACCCGGACCAGGCGACCATCGACGTCAACAACCGCGTGCAGCGCGCGCTCGCCCAGCTGCCCCAGGAAGTCCGTGACCAGGGCGTGGTGGTCAACAAGAAGAGCAGCTCGCTGCTGATGGTCGTCGCCCTGCTCTCGGAGAACGAGGAATTCGACACCAAGTTCCTCTCCAACTACGGGCTGATCAACATCCTCGACACGCTCAAGCGGATCGACGGCATCGGCGATGCCCGCCTGTTCGGTGCTCAGGACTACTCGATCCGCGTGTGGTTCGACCCGGCCAGGCTCGCCCACCACGATCTCACCCAGGACGACATCGCCACCGCCATCCGGGAGCAGAACGCCCAGTTCGCGGCCGGCAAGTTCAACGACTCGCCCAACAAGGACGGGGTCGCCTTCACCTACACCATCACCTCGGAAGGCCGTTTCAGCGAAGTCGAGGAATTCGAGAACATCATTCTCTCCTCCTCCGAGGAGGGAGGCACGCTGCGCCTGAAGGACGTGGCGGAAGTCGAGCTCGGTACGCAGACCTACGGTTTCAATGCCACCTATAACGGCGCGCCTGCCGTACCGATGGGCATCTACCTCGCCCCCGGTGCCAACGCCCTGGATACCGTCGACCAGGTCCGCGAGGAAATGAAGAAGCTCGAGGAGCGCTTCCCGGGCGACATGGCCTATCGCATCCCGATGGATTCCACCGATTTCGTGCGTATCTCGATCAAGGAGGTGCTCAAGACCTTCGCCGAGGCGCTGCTGCTGGTGGTGCTCGTTATCTTCGTCTTCCTGCAGAAGCCGCGGGCGACGATCGTGCCGCTGGTCGCCATCCCGGTCGCGCTGATCGGCGCCCTGGCCGGCCTGTACCTGAGCGGGATGTCGATCAACCTGCTGACCCTGTTCGGCTTCGTGCTGGCCATCGGGATCGTCGTCGACGACGCGATCATCGTCATCGAAAACGTCGAGCGACTGATGCGCGAGGAGGGGCTCAAGGCGCGCGAGGCGTCCATCAAGGCGATGGAACAGGTCACCGGCCCGATCGTGGCGACCACGCTCGTGCTTCTGGCCGTGTTCGTGCCGGTGGCCTTCATCCCGGGACTGGCCGGCGAGATGTACCGCCAGTTCGCCGTGGCGCTCTCGGTGTCCGTCGTGCTTTCGGGGGTGGTCGCGCTGACGCTCACCCCATCGATGACCGCCCTGCTGCTGAGGAATCACGAGGAAAAGGAGCCGTCGCTCCCCTTCCGCGTCTTCAACCGCGGCTTCGATGCCTTCCGAAACGGCTACATGGGGCTCGTCAACTTCTTCCTCGTGGCCTGGCCGATCGGCCTTCTGATCTTCGCGGGTGTCGTGGTCGCCGCGGTGCTGCTGTTCCGCAACTCGCCGACCGGCCTGGTGCCGGAGGAAGATCCCGGCTACTTCATTTCGGTACTCAACCTCGACCCCGGGGCCAGCCTGGACAGGACGGGCGAGGTTCGGGACGAATACTCGGCCATGATCCGCGAGAACCCCGACGTCAAGATGCAGGTGGCCTTCGCCGGCTTCGACCTGCTCGCCGGCACCCAGCGCCCCAACAAGGGCGTGGCGTTCACCCGCATGCACGACTGGTCGGAACGTCCCGACGATGACCAGAGCGTGCAGGCCATGGTCAAGAAGGCCATGGGCGCCTCCACGCAGATCGAGGAAGGCCAGGTGATGGCCTTCGTTCCCCCGCCGATTCGCGGCATGTCCACCACCGGCGGTTTCGAGGGATACCTGCAGCAGCGGGGTTCGGCGGACGTCAAGGCGCTGGCCGAGGCCGCCAACGCCCTGGTCGAGGCGGCCAACAAGCGCCCCGAGCTGCAAGGCGTGCGGACGACGTTCGTGGACAACACGCCCCAGTTCCGCCTGAAGGTGGACCGCGAACAGGCCTACGCGCTCGACGTGCCTGCCGCGGACATCTTCCGCACCATGCAGGGCACGTTCGGTACCCGCTACATCAACGACTTCACGCTGTTCGGCCGAAACTTCCAGGTGAACATGGCGGCGGACGCCGATTTCCGCGCCCATCCGGAGGACCTGGAGAACGTCTACGTGCGCAGCCGCGGCGACGACCTGGTGCCGATCAGCTCGGTCGTCTCGCTGACCCGGACGACCGGCGCCGACGTGATCGACCGCTTCAACATCTTCCCCGCGGCGAAGATCATGGGGGGGCCGGCCGAGGGCTATTCCTCCGGGCAGGCGCTCAAGGCCATCCAGGAAGTGGTCGAAGAGACTCTCGGCGGTGGCGACTACACCCTCGGCTGGGTGGGTTCGGCCTTCCAGGAGCTCAGCTCTGGATCGGCCGGCGCGATCGCCTTCCTGCTGGGCGTGATCATGGTCTTCCTGATCCTGGCAGCCCAGTACGAGCGCTGGTCGCTGCCCTTCGCGGTTATCACCGCCGTGCCGTTCGCTGTGCTGGGTGCCCTGATCGCCATCTGGATGCGCGGACTGAACGTGGATATCTACTTCCAGGTCGGCATGCTGGTGTTGATCGCCATGTCGGCGAAGAACGCGATCCTGGTCGTTGAGTTCGCCTCGAAGATGCACCTGCATGAAGGGCTGTCGATCAAGGAGGCTGCCCTGAAGGCCGCGCGCATTCGCTTCCGCCCGGTGATCATGACCTCGATGGCCTTCATCCTCGGCGTCCTGCCGCTGGCGCTCGCCACGGGTGCCGGCGAGGCGGCGCGCAACTCGCTCGGGACTCCGATCGTCGGCGGCATGATCCTGGCAACCTACGTGGCGATCCTGTTCATTCCGATGTTCTTCGAGCTGCTGCAGACCGGGAGCGAAAAGCTCTTCCGCCGCGGCAGCCCGGACCGGAAGGACTGATCTGGACCGGAGCGGGGAAAGCGACGTGACCACCGCAAACCATCTCGTGATCCCGCTGGGTGCCAGCGGCCTGTGGGTGCGGTTCGAACTGTGCGGCGACTGTATCCCGAGAATACGGATCGACACCGGGCCCGACGATTCGTCGACAACCGTGCCCGATTACCCCACGGACGTCGATCGGGTGGTCGCCGCGCTTTCGAGCTGGCCGGAATCCACCCGAGAAGACTGGGTCGACCACCCGCTTTTCCCGCCGGTGGGCACGGCGTTCCAGCGACGTGTGTGGCGGGAGTTGTGTCGCATTCCGCCGGGCAGACATTCCACCTACGGAGAGATCGCTCGCGCGGTAGGACGGCCCGGCGCGGGCCGCGCGGTGGGACAGGCCGTCGGCGCCAACCCCTGGCCGCCGCTGGTGCCCTGCCACCGGGTGCTGGCCGCCGGCGGACGGCTCGGAGGTTATGCGCTGGGCGTCGGGATCAAGCGTGAGCTGCTGCGCGTCGAAGGCGTAGAGACCGCTTTCTGACGGGCACGTCGCTCAGTTCTCGCGGCTTTCGGATTCGCCGGCCTCCGCATCCCGCTCGGCCCAGAACGCCATGCGCTCGGCGATCGTGCGCTCGAGTCCCCGGCCGACCGGATGGTAGTAGCGCTGGCCGCTGATCGCGTCGGGCAGGTAGGTCTCCCCCGCGGCGTAGGCGTCGGGCTCGTCATGGGCATAGCGATAACCCTTCCCCCAGCCTTCGCGCTCCATGAGAGACGTGGGCGCGTTGCGCAGGTGCATGGGCACCGGGTCGGATCCGCGTTCGCGGATCGTCGCGAGCAGAGCATTGTGAGCCTTGTAAACCGCATTGCTCTTGGGAGCGACGGCGAGATACATGGCCGCCTGCGTGAGCATCAACTCCCCTTCCGGCACGCCCAGTCGATCGTAAGCGGTCCAGGCATCGAGGGTCACGGTGAGCGCCCGCGGATCGGCATTGCCGATATCCTCGGAGGCGATGCGCACCAGGCGCCTGGCGAGATAGGCGGGATCGGCTCCCCCGTCGAGCATGCGCAGCAGCCAGTAGGCGCCCGCGTCGGGGTTCGAACCGCGGATCGCCTTGTGCATCGCGGATATCTGGTCGTAGAACTCGTCGCCGCCCTGGTCGAAGCGTCGCGGCGCCTGCTGCAGCAGGGATTCCAGCGTCGATTTCCCCACGACGCGCTCACCGTCACCCTCGGACGCTTCGGCGAGCTGAGCCGCCAGTTCAAGCAGGGTGAGCAGGCGACGGGCATCCCCGTCGGCGGTCTCCACCAGCCGCTCGCGGATGTCGGGATCGACGCGAAGCGGCACGCCGCCCGTCGTTTCCAGTACGCCTTGCGGGTGCGTCAGCGCGCGTTCGAGCAGGGCCAGCATGGCAGCCCGGTCGAGCGGCTCGAGCCGATAGACCCGCAGGCGCGAGAGCAACGCGTTGTTGAGCGAGAACGACGGGTTCTCGGTTGTCGCGCCCACCAGCACCAGGACGCCCCGTTCGACCGAGGGCAGAAGCTGGTCCTGCTGGGACTTGTTGAAGCGATGGATCTCGTCGAGGAAGAGAACGGTTAGACGGCCGCTGGTCGCGCGCCGGTCCCTGGCCGACTGGATGACCGCGCGCAGTTCGCGCACGCCCGCCTCCACGGCGGAGAGGTAGACGATCTCCGCCTGGAGACGGTCGGCGTAGAGGCGCGCCAGGGTCGTCTTTCCGACTCCCGGTGGCCCCCAGAGCAGACAGGAGTGGGCCTGCTCCTTCTCCATGGCCACCCGAAGGGGTGAATGCTCGCCGACTACCCTCGCCTGCCCGGCGAACTCGCCGATCGTGCGCGGCCGCATCCGGTCGGCCAGGGGGCGGAATGCTCCGGCCGGTTCGGGCGCGCGTGGCTTGCCTTCGGCCCCCTGGGGCGCGTCGCCGAAAAGATCGTCCTGCGGACTCACCACGTGTTACTGCATCCGGGGCGGTTTCCGGGCCTCGACCACGTCCACCCCATCCGGGACCTCGAAGTGGAACCTGTCTTCATCCACCGGTTCGTTGAACTCGCGCCCGGAAAAAATCACCCGCGTGGACTGGTCGAGCTGGTCGATGAACCGCATTTCCTTGAGCCCCGCATCGTCCAGCCCGAGCAGTACCTCGCGGAAATCACCGCTGTCCTCGCGCGGCTCGAGGGCGAACCACTGCAGGTCACCCTCGGATCGCTCGAGTTCCCGGATGCGGAACACCTCCTCGAGTGGCCGATCCCCCATCAGGATGCCAATCGGGGCCGCCGTGCCGGAGTCGAGCGGTGAACGCGTCACCTGCATAAGGTCCGGCTCGTAGACCCACAACGTTCCTTCACGGGCCGTCAGTTCCTGGACGTGGGGCTTCTCGTAGCGCCAGTGAAACCGATCCGGCCGGGCAATGGCGAACTCACCGGTCGATTCGCGGGCAACGTCACCCCGGGAATTGATGCGTGCCTGCTCGAAGTCGGCGCTGAAGGTCTCGATAGAGCCGAGCGAATGGACCAGCTGGTCGGTGCTGCCTGGCGGTTCGGCCACGGCACGGGGAAGGTGCGTCACACCGATCACGATTGCCGCGACCATCGCCAGAACGGGCCCCGACGATCGATGCACGAGGGTAAAGAAGAGGTTGTTCAGCATGAGTCACCAGCGATGGGGAAAGAGAAAGAAGCGAGCCGGCGGGCCGCTCAGCCCGGCGGCGGCGGGGGCGCGAGCACTTCCCTGCTGCCATTGGCACCCAGCGAACCGACGATGCCGTCCTCTTCCATCTGCTCGACCAGCCGCGCGGATCGATTGTAACCAATCTTCAGGCGTCGCTGGACATAGGAAATCGACGCCTTGCGCGACTCGGTGACGATCGCCACGGCCTGGTCGTAGAGTTCGTCAACCTCTTCCCCGTCCGGGCGCAGCGGTTTCTCGCCGGGGAGCGTCACGTTGGCGGCCGTTTCCTCCGAGAGCACCGCGTCGACGTACTCGGGATCCCCGAGCGTCTTGAGGGCTTCGACCACCCGGTGGACCTCGTCGTCGCTGACGAAAGCGCCGTGAACGCGCATCGGCATCCCGCTGCCGGGCGGCAGGTAGAGCATGTCACCATGGCCGAGCAGGTGTTCGGCTCCCATCTGGTCGAGGATGGTGCGCGAATCGACCTTGGAGGAAACCTGGAAGGCGATGCGCGTCGGGATGTTCGCCTTGATCAGGCCGGTGATCACGTCCACCGACGGTCGCTGGGTGGCCAGGATCAGGTGGATGCCGGCGGCGCGGGCCTTCTGGGCCAGGCGGGCAATCAGTTCCTCCACCTTCTTGCCGACCACCATCATCATGTCGGCGAATTCGTCGACCACGATCACGAGGTACGGCATCGGCTCCAGCGTCGGCGGCGGCAGGTCCGGGTCCAGCGCCTCGGCATGGTTGTAGAACGGATCCTTGATCGGTTCGCCCCGGTCGATGGCCGCTCGGATCTTCTCGTTCGCCCCGGCGATGTTGCGCACGCCCAGGTGCGCCATGAGCTTGTAGCGGCGTTCCATCTCGCCCACCGCCCAGCGCAGGGCGTTGGATGCGTCCTTCATGTCGGTGACCACCGGTGCCAGCAGGTGCCCGATGCCCTCGTAGACCGACAGCTCCAGCATCTTCGGATCGATCAGGATCAGGCGCACCTCCTCGGCCGTCGCCTTGTAGAGGAGGCTGAGGATCATCGCGTTGACGCCCACCGATTTGCCCGAGCCGGTCGTCCCGGCCACCAGCAGGTGCGGCATGCGGGCAAGATCGGCCATGATCGGCTCGCCGCCGATATCCTTGCCCAGCGCCACGGTCAACGGGGACCGGGCGTCACGATAGCGCTTGGATTCAAGAAGCTCCCGCAGCGCGATGATTTCCCGGGAAACGTTGGGGATCTCCAGCCCGACCGTCGACTTGCCCGGGATCACCTCGACGACGCGGACCGAGACGATCGACAGCGCCCGCGCCAGGTCCTTGGCAAGATTGGAGATCTGGCTGACCTTCACGCCCGGTGCCGGCTGCAGCTCGAAGCGGGTGATCACCGGCCCCGGATGCGCGGCGACCACCTCGACCGAGACGCCGAACTCGGAGAGTCGGGCCTCGATCACTTCCGACATGTGCCGGAGCTCGTTCTCGTCGAATCCCGCGGACTGATGTACCGGGCGGTCGAGCAGCTCGAGGATGGGCTTGCCGTCCGCGGTACCCAGTTCCGGTTGCGGCGGCTTGCGCTTGCCGCCACCGGCCGGGGCCCGGCCCGTGGGCGGCCTGGGTGGCGATGGCGGCGACACGGCCGCTCGCGAGGCGCGTGGTGCAGCGGGCTTGCCGGGTGCGGCGGGGCGGCGTTTGCGTTTCTGCTCGACCTCCGCGTAACTGGCGCCCACCTCTGGGATGGCCGCCGGCGCGGTCTTGGCGCCCAAGGGCAACCGGCGAGCGACCCAGCTCGCGGTGGCCACGGACAACGAATAGGCCCGCAGCAGGGCGGCACCGATCAGGTCGAACAGGGCGAACCAGGACAGGCCCGTCGTGGCCGAGACTCCGAGCATGGCCAGTCCGAGTAGCACCAGGGTGCTGCCCAGCGCACCGAGCATGCGCACCAGCCCTTCGGCCAGGACCAGACCGACCACGCCCCCCGCCGACAGCCCGGCGGGCGCCTCGAACGGGGCGTGGTTGATGGCGGCCAGCACGCTGACGCAGAGCACCAGGAGCACGGCGCCGATCGTCTGCGTGGCGAACATCAGGTCCAGCCACGAATCTCCGCGCCGGGCCCGGCGGAAAGTGCGCCAGAGCAGCGGGAGAATGGCAGGGATCACGGCATAGGCGCCAAAACCCAGGAGATAGCGGGCGAAGTCGGCCAAGTAGGCGCCGACCAGGCCGGCGGCATTCTGCACCGACTGACTGCCCGTCGAGCTGAAACCTGGGTCCGCGGGATCGTAGCTGAGCAGTGCGACAAGATAGACACCCAGCAGCAACACGATCACGAGCAGCACGAGCTCGAGCAGCGCGAGTTGCGGTCGGAAGATCGCGGGCTTCGTCAATCCGGGCATCCTGTTCAGCCTATCCTTTTTCTGCTCAACGAGTTATTGAGGATTCCTTCAGTGGAAGGTCCACATGCAGAATCATACCCGACAACGGCGATCCTCACCAAGATGACCGCCCGCTGCTTCCGGCGGTCTATGCTGACGGCAAGCGACCATGGCAACCAGAGGAGAACGAACGGGATGAGCAACGACACCTGGCGCGACAAGCTGACCGAGGAACAGTACCGCGTCTGCCGCCTGGGGGGCACGGAGCCTCCCTTCTCGGGACAACTGAACGCGGAGAAGCGGCGTGGCCGTTACTCCTGCGTGTGCTGCGGGAACGTCCTCTTCGAGTCCGCAGCCAAGTTCGATTCGGGATCGGGCTGGCCGAGCTTCTTCCGGCCCCGGGCTGCCGATGCCGTCGTGACCTCGCGCGATACCAGCCACGGCATGCTGCGCACCGAGGTGCGTTGTGCCGGTTGCGACGCCCACCTCGGCCACGTCTTCGATGACGGCCCCGAACCGACCGGGCTGCGGTACTGCATCAACAGCGTCTGCCTGCGGTTCGAGCCCGAGTCCGGTCCGGAGAGGGAGTGAGCCGCCCTACTTGATCACCCGCAGGCTCGGCCCGCCCTTGCCTCCGCCGCCGCCCGGTGGCGGATCGTCGGGATCGTCGTCCGGCGACCGGTCGCCCTGCCCCGACGGGTCCCCCTTGCTCGACTCGCCCTCGTCCTCGTCGGCTCCACCGCCCGGCACGGCCCGCAGATGGGGTGCCCGCCTCGGCGCCGATTTGCCGGACCGGAGCGGGCTGGTCTCGCCCTCCTCCCCGGGAAAGGTCTCGTCAGGTTCGTCGGGGAAGGTCGCCCCCTGGCCGGAGTCGCGGTCGACGATCGCCCGGATCGCGTGCATGGGAACGTAGATGCGCTCCGGCTGGCCGGCGAAGCGGGCCTCGAACGAGATGCCGCTGCGATCCATATGGAAATCGCGCACGGCACTCGGGCCGATGTTCAGCTGGATGTGCCCATCCTGGACGAAGCCGGCGGGCACCATCACGCCGTCGGCGTCGGCATTGACGACGAGGTGCGGCACGTGACCCTGGTCGACGATCCAGTCGTAGAAGGCCGGCACGAGATAGGGGCGCTTGGAAAGCATGGAGCTCAGTAGCCCTCGCGCATCTCGCGCTCCACCTCGGTCAGGCTCGCCTGGAAGGTGGGACGGCTGAATACCCGGTCCATGTAGTCGAGGATCGGCTTGGCGCCGGGACCCGAGAGCTCCACGCCATACTTGGGCAGGTACCAGAGCAGTGCCGCGAGAGTGACGTCTGCCAGCGAGAACTCCTCGCTCATGAAGAACGGCATGGCGGAAAAGACCGGCGCGGCGGAGAGCAGGCCTTCCTTGAGCTGCTTGCGAGCGCGTGCCACGGTCTTCTCGCCGCGCTCGAATTCCGGCAGCAGGCCGTACCAGTCCTTCTCGATCCGGTAGAGCGCGGTGCGTACCTTCGCCCGGCTGACCGGGTCGACCGGCATCAGCGGCGGATGGGGGAAGCGCTCGTCGAGGTATTCCATGATCACCCGCGCATTCGTGAGCACGAGGTCGCGATCCGCCAGTACCGGGACCGTGCCTTCGGGCGACAGGTCGTGGAAGTCTTCGGGCGGTTCCTGTTCGGACAGGTCTATGATCTCGGCGGTGAGCTCCTTCTCCGCGAGAACGATGCGGGTGCGATGGCAGTCCGGCGAGTCCGGGCTGGTGAACAAGGTCATGACCGAACGACGATTGACGGTCGCCATTGGCGCCTCCCGTGGTGCAATGGTTAAAACGCAATGATAACAAAAACCCGGCCTCGGGGCCGGGTGCGCGGGGTTCCGGGACCGCCACCCGCGGTCTCCGGGGCGGCCTCAGTGCTTGATGTCGCGCCAGTATTCCTTCTTCAGCAGGTACATGACCAGCGTGAAGATGAACAGGAAGGCGAGCACGTACGGGCCGTACTGGTGACGCTTGAGCGCAGCCGGCTCGGCCATGTAGACCATGAACGCCGTCAGGTCGCGCATCTTCGCCTCGAAGTCCTCCTCGCTCATGCTGCCGGGGCGTTCCGGCGGCTCCAGGCCAACGAGCTCCTTGTCGTCGCCGTTCTCCTCGTAGACCGGCTGCTTGAGCCCCTGCTCGGAGGCGAGCACGTGCGGCATCCCGACCAGCGGGAAGACGGCGTTGTTGACGCCCCAGGGGGTTTCGGGGTCCTCGTAGAAGCTGATCAGATAGGTGTAGATCCAGTCGGCTCCCAGGGCCCGGGCCGTGAGCGTCAGGTCCGGCGGGGCGACGCCAAACGTTTCCTCGGCGTAATCGGCCGGCATGTTGGTCTCGATGACGTCACCCGGCTTTGACAGCTCGGTGGGCATGAGTTTCGCCAGCTGTTCCTCGGACAGTCCGAGGTCCTCGCCGATCCGCCCGAAGCGCATCATCTTTGCGCCGTGGCAGCTCGCGCAGCTGTCCATGAAGGTCTGGGCCCCTCGATACAGGGCAGCCTTGTCGCCCAGGTCGACCTGGGCGTCCTCCAGCGGGACGTCGCTGCTCGCCGCCTTCGCGTTCGGGGCGACCAGCAGGCCAATCACGATCATGAAAAAGGTAAAACGCATCATGTCAAACGCTCCGGCACAGGCTTGGTTCGCTCCCGACGACTGATGAAGTACAACGCGATGAAGAAGCCGAAATAAACGGCCGAGAGGGTCTGGGCGGCCAGCGTCGCGAGCCCGGTGGCCGGCTGGGTGCCGAGATAGCCCAGGCCGACGAATGCCGCGGCGAAGAGGAACAGGTTCACCTTGAACGCCGTCGAACGATAGCGGATCGAGCGGGTGCGGTTGCGGTCGAGCCACGGCAGCACGAACAGGATCAGGATGGCGACCACCATGGCGACCACGCCGAGGAACTTGTCCGGCACGGCGCGCAGGATCGCGTAGTGCGGGGCGAAGTACCAGACCGGGGCGATGTGCTCGGGTGTCTGCAGCGGATCGGCCGGGATGAAGTTCGGATGTTCAAGGAACAGGCCTCCGCCTTCGGGCCAGTAGAAGACCACGATGGCGAAGAGGAACATGAACACGCCCAGGGCAAACAGGTCCTTGACCGTGTAGTACGGGTGGAACGGAATGCCGTCGACCGGCTTGCCCCGGTTGTCCTTCTTCTCCTTGATGTCGATGCCGTCGGGATTGTTCGACCCCACCTCGTGCAGCGCCATGATGTGCCCGCCGATGAGGAACAGCAGCACCAGCGGCAGCGCGATGACGTGCAGCGCGAAGAAGCGGTTCAGCGTGGCGTCGGAGACGACGTAGTCGCCCCGGATCCACAGTGCCAGGTCCGGACCGATCACCGGCACCGAGGAGAACAGCGAGATGATCACCTGCGCACCCCAGTAGGACATCTGCCCCCACGGCAGCAGGTAGCCCATGAAGGCCTCGGCCATCAGCACCAGCAGGATCAGCACGCCGAAGATCCAGACCAGTTCCCGCGGCTTCTTGTAACTGCCGTACATCATCCCGCGGAAGATGTGCAGGTAGACGGCGATGAAGAAGAACGACGCCCCCGTGGAATGCAGGTACCTGAGCAGCCAGCCCCACTCGACGTCACGCATGATGTACTCGACCGAGGTGAAGGCGTCCTCGGCCGAGGGCTTGTAGCTCATGGTCAGCCAGATGCCAGTAACGATCTGCAGGACGAAGACCACCAGCAGCAGCGAGCCGAAGAAGTACCAGAAGTTGAAGTTGTGAGGGACGTAGTACTTCGCCAGGTGCGCGTTCCAGAAACGCGAGACCGGCAGGCGATCGTCCACCCATTTGCCGAGATCCTTGATCATGCCGACTCCTCCGCGGTTGCGCCGACCTTGATGATGTCTTCGCTGACGTACACGTATTCCGGCACCTCGAGGTTGGTCGGGGCGGGTACACCGCGGTAGACCCGTCCGGACATGTCGAACTTCGAGCCATGGCAGGGGCAGAAGAAGCCGCCCTTCCAGTCCTCGCCGAGGTCATCGGGAGCGACCTCGGGACGGTAGGTAGGCGCGCAGCCCAGATGCGTGCACAGGCCGACGAGGACCAGAAAGCGCTCGTTTTCCTCGCGGGCGCGGAAGGGATTGACCGCGAAATCCGGCTGCTGGGTGACCACGGACGACTCCGGATCGGCCAGGTCGTCTTCGACGTCCGCCAGGGATTCGAGCATCCGGTCGGTGCGATGCACCACGTAGATGGGCTTGCCGCGGTAGGAGACGGTGGTCATCTGTCCGGGTGAGAGCTTGCCGATGTTCACGTCCACCGGCGCCCCGGCCGCCTCGGCCTTGGCGCTGGGGTTGAAGGAACTCAGGAACGGCACGGCGGCAAAGCCTACGCCCACCGCGCCGACCGCCGACGCCGCGCCGGTCAGGAACCGGCGTCGAGCCGGGTTGGAGGGAGATTCAGCCATTGTTACGTCGTACTCCTCGAATTTTTCCGTCGATCGAACACGGCGGGTGTCCTCGGTACCCGCCCGCTCGTGTTTCTGGCGGGGCCATCTTGAGCGTCCCTGCACCCGCGCGACAGGCGACCCGATTGCCGCCTGTCGCGTGCGGTCAAAGCCCGATGCACAGCATCTGCCATCTTAGGGCGCAGCCAGTTTAAGGATTCGGTCATGGGGGTCAAACAAGCCAGCTTAATACCTCGCCGAAGCCCTTTATGACCCCTTTCGAGGCCTGTTGCATGCGGGTCAGACGGGGTTGTCTATGTCGATGAATTGCTGGGAAATGCCGAATTCCTCGGCCAGCCGTTCACCAAGCAGGCGGACACCCCCGGTCTCGGTGGCATGGTGACCCGCGGCGAAATAGGTGACGCCGGCCTCGCGCGCCATGTGCGTGGTGCGCTCGGATATTTCGCCCGAGACGAAGGCGTCCAGGCCAAGATCGATCGCGTCAGCGATCATGTCCTGCGCGCCGCCGGTGCAGATGCCGATCCGCCGAATCTCCTGGTCGGGACCGACCACCAGGGGGGTGCGGCCGAGCCGGCTTTCGATGCGAGCGGCCATCTCTTCGGTGCTCAACGGGCTGTCCGTTCGCCCACTCACGGCCAGGGACTGATGCCCGAAGCGACCGGTGACGTTGACGCCGAGCTCCCGGGCGAGCCAGGCGTTGTTGCCGATCTGCTCGTGCCCGTCGAGCGGCAGGTGGTAGCCGATCAGGTTGATGTCATGGGCCAGCAGGGTCGCGATCCGGCGCCGCTTCATGCCGGTGATCACCTCCGGCTCGTTCTTCCAGAAGTAGCCGTGGTGAACCAGCACCGCGTCCGCCCCGGCCTCGACGGCGGCATCCAGCAAGTCCTGGCAGGCGGTCACCCCCGTGACCAGGTGGCGAATCTCGCGACGACCCTCGACCTGCAGGCCGTTGGGCGCATAGTCGCGGTAGGATTCGGGCTCGAGCAGCCGCTCGCAGTAGGCGAGCAGTTCGCGAATATCGACCGTCTCGGACATGGATGCTCCTCCTGTCGTCATGACCAGACCGGCGGAAACCCTAGCATGAATACCCGGACATGGTTGTCCATACTGGTCGGCACGGGGTCCGCCTCCGTCGCCTGTTGGCTTGGCGCCCCCCGCACTCCGTGTTCCAATGCCCGGATACCCGCCAAGGAGCTTCCCGGCCATGTCCAGCCGCGCCCCGGCACGCTTGCTGTCCCGCCGATTCCTGCCGTACTTCTTTACCCAGGCGCTCGGGGCGTTCAACGACAACGCCTTCCGCTTTTCCGTGATGTTCCTGATCACCTACGAGATCGGCACGGCACGGGACGGCGATATCGACGTGCTGATGAATCTCGCCGCCGGCCTGTTCATCCTCCCGGGGCTGATCTTCTCGCCGATGGCCGGCCACTGGGCCGATCGCCTCGACCAGGCGACGCTCGCACGCGTGTTGAAATGGACCGAACTCGGGCTGATGCTCGTCGCCGCCCTGGCCTTCTGGTGGCAGAGCGTCTGGCTGCTGATGCTGCTGGTGTTCCTGATGGGGGCGCAATCGGCCTGGTTCGGCCCCCTCAAGTACGCGATCGTGCCGAGGCACCTGCCGCCCGACTTGCTGATGCGTGCGAACGGCTGGGTGACGGCCAGCACGTTCAGCGCGATCCTTCTGGGCACGCTCACCGGCGGCCTGCTCACCGCGACCGGCGAGCGCGCCACCATTATCGCCTCCCTGCTGGTGATCGCCGTGGCACTGGGGGGCGTGGTCGCGTCGCGGTTCATCCCCCCCGCCCCGCCGCCGGGTCGTCTGCCGGGAAACGCCGGCCCGGTGTCGAGCTGGGTCAGCACCTGGCGCCTGTTGCTCAGACAGTCGCGCAGCCTGCGCCTTTCGATGTGGCTGATCAGCTGGTTCTGGTTCGTCGGCGCGGGCTACCTCACCCAGTTTCCGCGCTTTGCCGAGGATGTGCTCGACCTGCCGGCCGACGGGGCGACCGGCCTGCTGGCCCTGTTCGCCCTGAGCATCGGGGCCGGCGGCCTGCTGGTGGGATACCTCGGCGGCCGACGCCCGCCCCGTGTCGTGGCCCCGTTCGCCGCGCTCGGCGTGGCACTGGTCGCGGTCGACTGGTACTTCGTGGCTTCGGCGCCATCCCCGATATTGTGGCGCGTCGGCCTGGATATCGCGTTGACCGGCCTGCTCGCGGGCATGCTGGTCGTTCCGCTCTACAGCCACCTGCAGCGCGCCTCGCGGCCTTCGCAGCGAGCGCGACTGATCGCCGCGCTGAACGTGCAGAACGCGCTGGCGATGGTGGTCAGCAGCCTGCTGGCCATTGGCCTGTTCGCGGCCGTCGACATCGGCCTGCCGACCTTCTTCCTGCTCTTCGGCGGCAGCGGGGCGCTGGTGGCCGCCTCGGTCTGGTGGCACTGGCGCGGCCTGCATCCGGGCCATCCCTCGCCTCGCTGAACCGTATTCCGGACAACGGTCAATCGTCCAGGCCGATCACCCGCCATTCTCCTTCGGCTCGCTCCCGACGCAGGCAGACCGCCCGCCCGCCGGCCAGCTCGCCGGCGCAGTAGTCGGCGGCTTCCTCGGCCACCGTCCACCAGCCGGTCTCGACCCGCTCGGTCTCCCCGCGGCGAAGCACGGGCGCCTCGGGGCGTCTCGGCTCCTCGAGCCACCATAAGGGCCGGAAGGCGCCTGGGGGTCTCGTCGCCCGCGGCGATTCCATCGCTCGGCCCGGCGGTCGACGCGCCGTCGTCATCGAGAGGGGCTGCAGCCGTGAACGCTGCGCGGGAACCAGCCCGGGAACGTCATGCAACCGGCCGACGGCCCTGGAACCCAGGCGCGCCTGCAGGCGCTTAAAGAGACTCCGCTCGTCGCGCTCCCGCTCGTCGGCATCGGCAAACAGGCTGCCCTGCCCCGCCCGGGGTCCGACGAAGCGGTCGGCCGCCACCCGCAGGCACGTCACCGGAGCCAGGTTGCCGACCGACTCCAGCCGCAGACGCAACTGCTCCAGCCAGAGGCGTTCGTCCCGGCCGGGGTCGGCGGTCGCCACCGGCAACCGGGTCGCCGTGGCCGATTCATGCTCGAGCTCCACCACGAAATCCGCCACCGCGAGTCGACGGCGTCGCAGGAACTCGCTCAATCCCACCAGGGGGCCACGGGCGAGCAGCAGGAGGCGATCGACCTGGACGGCCGGGTCCCAGAGAGTGACTTCCCGGGCATAGCGGGCCGGCGGCACCAGGTCGGGCAGCGGCCAGTCCCGCTCGGCGAACAGGCGATCCAGGTCGACCAGCAACCGCGGGTCGGCACGCATTCCCAGGCCGTCTCGCGGCAACCGGCGCACCTCGCCCAGGCGGCCCAGGCCCAGTTCGGCGAAACGCTCGATCCAGTCGGCAGGCCAATCGACCCATGGCAGAGGAAGCCGGCTGACCGCCGCCAGCTGGTCGCGGGCGGTGAACAGCCGCGGGGTGTCCTCGGCCATAGCCGCCAGGGCCCAGGCGATACGCGGGTGGGATGCCCCCGCGACCCGTACCGACACGCCCCAGGGCTGCAATGCTTCCAGCAATCGCTCGAGCAGCGGATCGAGCCCGCCGAACAGCGCCGTGCTCCCGCCGATCTCCAGCAGCAGGCCCGCCCCGATGTCGTCGCCGTTGCGGACCGGGGGCGGTCGGCAGACCCGCGAAGTGTATGCCTGCGCCCACTCGCCCCATTCGGCCAGCCAGGCCT
Source organism: Guyparkeria sp. (assembly GCA_041690375.1). Classification (GTDB taxonomy): domain Bacteria; phylum Pseudomonadota; class Gammaproteobacteria; order Halothiobacillales; family Halothiobacillaceae; genus Guyparkeria. The sequence goes on from JAWLHL010000001.1 coordinate 76,167, forward strand.
CCACGGCACCGCGATCGACCGTCAGGCAGCGCAGCGGGGGCGTCTCGGCCGTGGCGTTCTCCCGATGACGCGAACGCGCCCCCGCAAGACTCTGGCCGATCTCGATGCCCAGCGAGGCGGCCGGGCGATTGGCCCCCACCACCCGGGCAGCCTGCCCACCTCCGCCCAGCAATACCGCGGGCGGCCGATCAAGGCGTTCGGGCTCGGGACAACGGCATTCGAACCAGGCCTCCGGGAAGCGCAGGGCCAGCCAGTAGGAGCCGGAGCGGGACGATCGGCCTGTCGATTTGCTGGGCATGCTGGACTCCGGGCGTGAATACTGTCTTTTATTACAGTACAATCGACCGACGTTCCCGCCAAGACCGATGACCATGACCGAAACGAACACAGGCCGACCGCTCACGCCACGCCAGACCGAGATCCTGGCGTTCATCCGCGACACCATTCGCGAGACCGGCATGCCGCCGACCCGCGCGGAAATCAACACGGCGCTGGGCTTCCGCTCGCCCAATGCCGCGGAAAGCCACCTCAGGGCGCTGGCGAAGAAAGGGGCGATCGAGCTGCTGGGCGGCCGGTCGCGGGGCATTCGCCTGGTCGACGAGCCCTCCCGTGACGAACTGGCCGTGATCGGCCGGATCGCCGCCGGTAGCCCTGTCCTGGCGACCGAGCATGTCGAGACCCGGATCCCGGTCAACCCGACGCTCTTTCGGCCCCGGGCGGATTACCTGCTGCGTGTCCGGGGCATGAGCATGAAGGATGTCGGCATCCTGGACGGCGACCTGATCGCCGTGCACCGCACCGAGGAGGTGAGCAACGGCCAGATCGTGGTGGCCCGCCTGGCCGACGAGGTCACGGTCAAGCGCTATCGACGCCGGGGACCGAAAGTCCAGCTCATCCCGGAGAATGCGGAGATGCAGCCGGTCGAGGTCGACCTGCGACGCGAGGAACTGATCATCGAGGGGCGCGTGGTGGGCGTGCTGAGGACCCTCGACTGACCACAGCCGGGGTGCAGGCCGGAAACGACGAAACGACAGGGGGAGTGACCCATGGGAGAGCAGGCAGTGTCAGCGGCCGGCATCGCGGATCTGCTCGCCCGCCATGACATATGGCGCGGGCGGCAGCCGGGGCGCGCGACCCCGGCGACATCAGCCTACCCCACGGGCTGGCAGGCGCTTGACGAAATGCTCGGCGGCGGCTGGCCCCGGGAGGGGCTGATGGAGCTCTACAGCGGTCATCCGGTAGCGTCACGTTCCATGCGGCCGCTCGGCAGGCTGGGCAACGGCCCGCTGTCCGACTACCAGGCCTGGTGCCAGGCCTCGCTGGGCTTCGGGCTGATGGAGCTCATCCTGCCGCTGCTGGGTGACCTGACACGAGAGCGCGGCGTGGCGTTGGTCAACCCGCCGGCGCGACCTTGCGCCGAGCGCTGGCAGCGCGACGGAGTCATGCTCGATTCCCTGCTCCTGGTCGAGCCGGGGAGCCCGCGCGAACTCGGCTGGGCTCTCGAGGAGATCCTGCGCAGCGGGATCTATCCGCTCGTGCTGGCATGGCTTCCGCCCATCGGCTTTGCCCTGCGACGGCGTCTCAAGCTGGCCGCCGAACACGGCGGCTGCTGCCTTGTCACCCCCTACCCGGTAATGGCGAACTCTCCGGCCAGTCCGGCGCGGCAGCAGCTCGGCATTCGCCGCGCAACGGCAGACGAACTGGCCGTGCGCAGCATCAAGCCCTTCCACCCCCGCGAGCTCCGGCTGGCCTCCGCGTCCCCGAACACAGTGACCCAGTGAGTCAATGCCGCTCTAGCGACCGCCGACGGCCTGCCGGTAGACCGGCATGACGTTCGGGATCGCCCGTTGCAGCGCCTCGATGCGCCGGCCGCTGTCCGGGTGGGTGCTGAGCCATTCGGGCCCGGCACCGCCGCCCTGCTGCTGCATCTTCCGCCACAAGCTCACCGCCGCGCGCGGATCGTAACCGGCCCGGGCGGCCAGCAGCAGCCCGACCTCGTCCGCTTCGCTTTCCATGCGCCGGCTGTAGGGCAGGCTCACGGCGACCGTGGCCACCTGTCGGGCCATCTCCGCCGTGCGCGAATCCAGTCCACCCAGGGCGGAAGCCATCGAGAAGCCCAGCTCCTGGCTCATGGCAATCGACATCTTCTCCCGCGTGTGGGCGGAGACGGCGTGCGCCACCTCGTGGGCGATCACCTGGGCCAGCTCGTCGTCGCTGGGCCGCAGGCGCTCTAGCATGCCGGTGTTCACGCCGATCTTGCCGCCGGCCATGGCGAAGGCGTTGATGCTGTCGTCGCGGAACACGCGGCTTTCCCAGGCCCAGCGGCTGGCCTGGGGATAAATGCGAACGGCATGCGGAATGATCCGCTGGGTGATCGCGGCCACGCGCCGGCTCGCCGGGTCCGAGGCGGGCAGCACCTCACCCTGGGCGGTCATCTGGCTGTAGGCCTGGTAGGCCACCTGGTTGGCCTGCCCCTCCGGCATGATCATCAGCTGGCTGCGCCCCGTGACCGGATGGGTGGCGCAGCCGACCAGCGAGGCGGACAGCAGCAGCAAACCGAACAGACGTGACATCGTTTTCCTCCACCTGACATGAAAACGGCCGGGAGCGTCGCGCGCAACCCGGCCGTCGATGGTTGTCGGCAGGCCATGAAGGGCCTGCCCGGTTCAGCTCGCCAGGCGAGTGTACTTGACCCGCTTGGGCTGATCGGCGGCATCGCCGAGCCGCTTCTTGCGGTCGGCCTCGTACTCCTGGAAGTTGCCCTCGAAGAATACCACCGAGCCGTCGTCCTCGAAGGCCAGGATGTGCGTGGCGATCCGGTCGAGGAACCAGCGGTCGTGCGAGATCACCAGCGCGGAGCCGGGGAAGTCCAGCAGCGCGGTTTCCAGCGCACGCAGCGTCTCGACGTCGAGGTCGTTGGTCGGCTCGTCGAGCAGCAGCACGTTGCCGCCGGACTTCAACAGCTTGGCCAGGTGCACGCGGTTGCGCTCACCGCCGGAGAGGTCCTTCATGAACTTCTGCTGGTCCTGGCCCTTGAAGTTGAAGCGGCCGAGGTAGGCACGCGAGGGCATCTCGAACTTGCCGACCGTGATGTGATCGTAGCCGTCAGAGATCTCCTCCCACACGGTCTTGGTGTCTTCCATGTCCTCGCGGGACTGGGCGACGTAGGCCATCTCGACGCTCTCCCCGATCTCGATGGAACCGGCATCCGGCTTCTCCTCCCCGATCAGCATGCGGAACAGCGTCGACTTGCCCACGCCGTTCGGGCCGATGATGCCGACGATCGCCCCCCTGGGCACGGAGAAGTCCAGCCCCTGGTAGAGCTCGCGGTCGCCGAAGCTCTTGGACAGCCCCTCGACCTCGATGACCTTGTCGCCCAGGCGCGGGCCGGGCGGAATGTAGATCTCGTTGGTCTCGGAACGCTTCTGGTATTCCTCGGACTGCAGTTCCTCGAAGCGCTTCATGCGCGCCTTGGACTTGGCCTGGCGACCCTTGGGGTTCTGGCGCACCCACTCGAGCTCCTGCTTCATCGCCTTCTGGTGGGCGGACTCGGCCTTCTCTTCCTGCTCAAGGCGCTTCTCCTTGGCCTCCAGCCATTGCGAGTAGTTGCCCTCGAAGGGGATGCCCTGCCCGCGGTCGAGCTCGAGAATCCAGCCGGCGACGTTGTCGAGGAAGTAGCGGTCGTGAGTGACCGCGACGACCGTGCCCGGGAATTCCTGCAGGAAGCGCTCCAGCCAGGCCACCGACTCGGCGTCGAGGTGGTTGGTCGGCTCGTCGAGGATCAGCATGTCCGGATTGGACAGCAGCAGGCGGCAGAGGGCCACCCGGCGGCGCTCACCACCGGACAGCTTGGTGACGTCGGCATCCCAGGGCGGCAGGCGCAGCGCGTCGGCGGCCACTTCCAGCTTGCGGTCCAGATCCCAGCCGCCGCCGGCCTCGATCTTGTCCTGGAGCTTGCCCTGTTCTTCCATCAGGGCCTCGAAGTCGGCGTCCGGGTCGGCGAACTGCTCGGAAACCTTGTTGAAGCGCTCGAGCAGCTCGGCCATCTCGCCGACACCATCCATGACGTTGCCGCGCACGTCCTTCTGCGGGTCGAGATCCGGCTCCTGCTTGAGGTAGCCGATCTTGGTGCCCGGCTGTGGACGGGCCTCGCCGATGATGTCCTTGTCCTCGCCGGCCATGATGCGCAGCAGGGTCGACTTGCCGGCACCGTTGTAACCCAGCACGCCGATCTTGGCGCCCGGGAAGAAATTCAGGTTGATGTCCTTGAGGATATGCTTTTTCGGCGGGACGACCTTGCCCACGCCGTTCATGGTAAAGATGTACTGAGCCATAAATGTCGTGACGACTGCTAAATTGTTGCGAATGGAGAACGGGAACTATCCGCGGATAGCCCGATCCGGGCACGAAGGATACCAGCACTATGCCGCGACTCGATGCACAACACCGTGCCGGAACGCCGAACCCTCGACCGAAAACGGACGGGAAACGGCGTAGTCCGCTGTTAGTCATCGTTTGCGCCCTGATGTTCCCCGGGTCGCCTGTCGCGGCTTCAGGCGAACCGCCACCCGAGCTTCACGTTCTCATCGACGTCTCCGGCAGCATGAAGGAGACCGATCCCGACAACCTGCGCGCCCCGGCCCTGCGGCTGCTTGCCGACCTGGTTTCCGAAGACAGCCGTGTTCGCCTCGACCTGTTCGGCGACCAGGTCCACAACCTGCTGCCGGTCGCCGTGGCCGACGGCGATCATCGACAGGCCATGCGCCGCGCCGCCGACCGGATCGGATCCGACGAGCCCTTCACGGCGATCCCCACGGCCCTCGAGGCCGCCGGCCGGGGCTGGGACGACGCGGCACAGCGTCACGTGATCCTCCTGTCGGACGGCAGGCTCGACGTCTCCGACGACCCCGGCGCGAACGAATCCGCCACCGCCCGCCTGCGCGACGAGGTCATTCCCTCCCTGCTCGAGTCCGACGTCCGGGTGCACACGGTGGCCCTGTCGCGGGAGGCCGATGCCGACATGCTCGGCGAGATCGCCGACCGGACCGGCGGGGTGGCCATCTCGGCGCGCGGCAGCGCCGACCTGCAGCGCGCCTTTCTCGAACTGTTCGAGGCCACCGCGCCCCGAACCGGCCTGCCCCTGACCGACAACCGCGTCAAGGTCGACGACAGCGTGCGCGAGCTGACACTGGTGATCTTTCGCAAGCCCGGGGCCGACCCCACGCGAGTCGTTGTCCCGGACGGCGGGAAGGTCGACGCCGACCGTGCCGCGGAGATGGGAGACTGGCGCTGGGACGACAGCGCCGGGCGAGACCTGGTCACCGTCTCCGGTCCCGCCGCCGGCGAATGGCGCATCCAGGCCCGGGAAGATCCCGACAACCGGGCGCTGGTGATCACCGATCTCGATCTCGCCATGTCGGACATCCCGGGCCGGGTCCACCCGGGCGAGGTCATCGAGGGACACCTGCAGCTCACCAACCGCGGCCAACCGCTGATCGAACCGCGGCTCGTCGACGAGGCGCGGATGACGATCCGGGCCGTCGGGCCGAGTGGCGACGCCGGGCCGCCCATCCCGCTCAACGACCGGGGAGAAGGAGACGACCGGGCGGGGCAGGACGGGTACTACGACTTCCGCCTGCGCCTGACGGATCACGCCGGGAATCATGCACTTGTCGGGCGCATCGAGGGCCCGACCTTCGAACGGGTAATACGCCGCAAGGTGGCGGTTTCCCCGACCCGACCATTCGAGGTGCGCCTCGTCGCCGGCGAGGAAGGGAGCGACGAGAATCCTGCCGCCCTTGTCGTGGAACAGGATCCAGGCATCGTCGACCCCGAGGCCACGCGACTGGTCGCCGAGATCCGCTGCCCGCCGGGCGAGCCCAACCGCACGGACGTGGCATTGCAGGAGCCCCTGAGCCGGATTGCCCTGCCGTCGCGCATTTCGGCAGACTGTCGCGTCACCGGCGAGCTCAGCGGACGTTCCCGGGAAGACCGGGAGATCGGCCTGCCGTTCGAGTTGAAAGTCCCGGCCTCACCGGCCCGGGCGACGGCGAGCCTGCCGCCCGACACGGCGTTAAAGGAACCGTCGTGGCAGTCCGACGAGCCCGCCGATACCCGCGGCGACAGGCAGCCTGTCGACATCAGCGAATACCGGGACGCCGTCATGCTGGGTCTCGCGGGCCTGCTGCTTCTGGCCCTTCTGACCATCGCCCTGGCAATGTGGACCGCCCGGACCCGGCAACGCCTGATTCAAAGGGCGAGATCGTGATCCGCCTTCAGTAAACGAGATCCTTCACTTCACAATGGCCATGCCTTCCTATTTCGTCAGCCCCGAGTGGGCCATCGTCGCGACCCAGCTCCTCGCCGGCCTTGCCGTGATCGCCCTTTTCCTGGGTTGGGCGTTCTGGCGGCAGCAGCGGCGCCTGGCCGGGAGTGCCCGGCGACTGATCGCGGACCGCCCGGCCATCCGCCAGGCCGGCGAACGGGTCCTCGAGCGCGGGTTCGCCCGACACCGGCCTGGGCACGCCCTGACGCGGGAGGCGCGCTCGAGCTACGCCGATCGGAGCCTGGAGTTGCTCGAACCGCTGGTCGCCGCCTGGCTCGAACCCGGGCGTCACGACCTGGCGGACGTGATGCGACGACTGCTGGAGATCCGCCAGGAAGACCTCGAGCAACTCCTCGTCACCGGGGGGACCGGTAACCATGCGGCGCGGGTCGAAGACATGGAATACCTGCAGCGCCTCGGGAGACTGGTCGACGACCCGGCATTCCGGGCCAACCTGGCCGAGGATCGTTCGGCGGCCCGGGTGGCCGAGGCACTGTGGCTGATCGAGGCGCTGGATACTGGCGAGGCACCCGAGGCGGCGCGTCGGCAGGCGGCCGAACGCCTGCGGACCACCACCGGTGCGAGGCGGGCCCCGCCCTGAGCACGGCGACGACGATCCCGTGGACGATCGGCAGGGATCAGGGACGGGATCGGCAGGTCTCCCCCGGTGACCGAATGCCCGCGGGGGAAGGAACGACGGATTCAGAGAGAGCCGGAGGCGCCCTCGGGGCCGGCAATGATTCGCGGCTCGGGCTCAAGCATGACGCCGAACCGCGAGGCGACGGACTCGCGGATGCGCCGGGCCAGGCACCAGAACTCCGCTCCCGACCCGCCACCGTGGTGAAGCAGCACCAGGGCATGCTCCGGCGAGACGCCCACGTTGCCTTCGCGGTGCCCCTTCCAACCCGCCTGTTCGATGAGCCAGCCCGCGGAAAGCTTCACGCCGTCGCTGTCGGCAAGCTCGAATTGCGGCATGTCGGGCCATTGCTGCTCGAGTGCCCTGGCCTGCCTGGCCGTGACCACGGGGTTCTGGAAGAAACTGCCGACGCTGCCCGGCCAGCCCTCTCGCCAGTCCGGCAGCTTGCGGCGGCGTATCCGGGTGATCAGTCCGGCGTATTCGAGCGGCGTGATCGAGCCCGTCTCCCGGCCGCTTCGGGCCGACCACTCGGCCAGGGCCGCGGCCACCCCGGGATACGTGCTCGGGGGCCAGCCCTCGGGGCAAACGGGCGAGAGGGTCAGGCCCACCCGGGTGATCAGCCAGCGCCCCCTTTCCCGCTTGAACCGGCTGCTGCGGTAGCCAAACTCGCACTCGGCGGCCGACAGGCGGCGAAGCCGACCTTCGGTGCGGTCGTAAGCCTCGACCCACCTCACGCGGTCTCCGATCTCGGTGCCGTACGCACCCACGTTCTGCACCGGCGCGGCCCCCACCGTCCCGGGGATCTCGGCCAGCGACTCCAGCCCGTACCAGCCCTCCCCGGCCGTCTCCCGGACCAGTTCGTCCAGTCCCTTGCCGGCCTCCACGACCAGATGGACTCCGGGTCCACCGCCCTCCTCCAGCCACCAGGAGGACGCGTCCAGCCGGACGGCCCGTTCGATCTCCGGCACGACGAACACCAGGTTGGATCCGCCGCCGATCACCTCCACGCCGGGGTCGGTCAGCCAGTCGGCGACGGCCGGTGCGGCAAAGACCGCCGGGCGGGTATCGAGGATCACCAGTTCCCGCCGCGCCATGGCAGGCAGGCGGAGCGTGTTCGCGATCGCCACCCGTTCGCGCCACGCGTACCCCGCGCCGTTCGCCGATCCGGCCATCGAGCTCACCCGGTTTCGCTTCCCGGCGCGTCCCCGGCGGAAACGCGTTCCTGATCCGGAAGCTCGATTGCGGCCTCGCCCTCGGTGATCACCTGGATGATCGACTCGACGACGATTTCCGGCCGGTTCATCGGTGGCGTGTCGGCATTGATCAGCTTCTGGCGTGCGTGCCGGGTGGTGATCACTCCGCGATGACGCGCCTCGTGATCCGCGCAGACGCAGACGCCGGGGATGCCGAGCGCCGCGGCCAGCCAGCCGGTGAGGTTGCTCCCGGACAGCACGTAGCGACTCTGTGTCAGCCGACGCCGGTATTCCGCTTCATTCGCCGGCGGGTTGGCAGCCAGGTCGTCCAGCGTGACCCCGGTCTCCGCCAGGCGACGGCGAACCAGCGCACGGCCGTCCTCGTCGAAAGGCAGCCCCCGGGTATCGAGCAGCAGGTCGGTGACGACCGGCTCGGCGTCGATCTGCAGACCGTAATCCGGATTCAGGTCGTGCAGCGAATAGTCGAGGTGGGCGGCGAACAGCATCCGGACTCCCTGGACGCGGTGCAGCTCACCCGGTACGGGAAACGGCGAATCGTAGGGCTGGCGGCTCGCCGGCCGGCCGTCCCCGTCCGGCGAGAGGGACATCCCCACCGATCGGCCCGGCAGCCGACGGGCGGCGGCGATCGTCTCGGCACGGCCGAAGGGGTCGATCACGGTCTCGCACGCCGCCAGGTCCGGATTGTCCCGCAGCAATGCGCGCCATTCCCGGCGGGCCTTCCACCCGGAACCCGTCCACCACGGGCGGGCAAGCGCATCGAGCGGGAAGGAGATACTCCGTTCCACCGCGGGATGGGATTCGGCCCAGCCCGCGGTGGACGGGCCGGTCACCACCGTGAAGACCAGCCCCGGGCAGGCGCGCGCCGCGTCTGTCAGGGCGGGGAAGATCGGGATGATCTCGTCCGGGAGATCGGGGGCGACAATCACGATGCGCATGGACGACGGCGATCCTTGCTGTAATGGGCGGGCTTGCACGGGCAATGAGTCGTTCGGGGTTTCCGGGGTGCCCTGCATGCTAAACTGCCGCGCCTCGAATCACCAACGACTCAGTCTCCATGGCCAGATCGCAGGCGCGCGCCGGGATGACCCCGGCGGACGGATCTCTGGCCATGCAAGCCACCCGATCGACAGACAACGAATCGCATGGACACACAACGCCGGATCCTGGTCACCTCTGCCCTGCCCTACGCCAACGGCCCGCTGCACCTGGGACACGTCATCGAGACCATCCAGACTGACATCTGGGTGCGGGCCCACAAGCTCTTCGGGCACGACTGCCGTTACGTCTGCGCCGACGACACTCACGGCACGCCCATCATGCTGCGCGCCAAGCAGGAGGGCATGACGCCGGAGGAGCTGATCACCAAGATGCATCACCTCCACGAGGCGGACTTCCAGGGCTTCGGCATCGGTTTCGACAACTTCGGCAGCACGCACACCGACGACAACCGCCGGATGGCCGAAGAGATCTTCACCCGGCTCGACGCCGCCGGCCTGATCAGTCGCCGGACCATCAAGCAGGCCTACGACGAGTCGGAAGGCATGTTCCTCCCGGACCGCTTCATCAAGGGCACTTGCCCGAAATGCGGCGCCGAGGACCAGTACGGCGACAACTGCGAGGTCTGCGGGGCGACCTACACGCCCACCGAGCTGAAGAACCCGAAGTCCGTCCTGTCCGGCACCACGCCGGTCGAGCGTGACTCCGAGCACTTCTTCTTCGACCTGCCCAAGCTGGCCGACCGGCTGCAGGAATGGCTCGACGAGTCCGAAGTGCAGCCGGCGATCAAGGCCAAGCTCAACGAGTGGTTCGAGTCCGGGCTGCAGTCCTGGGACATCTCGCGCGATGCGCCCTACTTCGGCTTCGAGATCCCCGGCGCGCCGGGCAAGTTTTTCTACGTCTGGCTGGACGCGCCGATCGGCTACATCGGCTCGTTCATCGAGCTGGCGCGCCGCGAGGGGCTGGACTTCGACGCGTTCTGGGGCCGGGAAGCCGACACCGAGCTGGTGCACTTCATCGGCAAGGACATCGCCTACTTCCATACCCTGTTCTGGCCGGCGACGCTGATGGGCGCGGGCATGCGCACGCCGAACGCGGTGCATTGCCACGGCTTTCTCACGCTCAACGGCGAGAAGATGAGCAAGTCCCGCGGCACGTTCATCAAGGCGCGCACCTACCTCGACCACCTCGACCCGGAAGCGCTGCGCTACTACTTCGCCGCCAAGCTGGGCTCGGGTATCGACGACATCGACCTGAACCTCGAGGACTTCCGTCATCGGGTCAACGCCGATCTGGTGGGCAAGGTGGTCAACATCGCCAGTCGCTGTGCCGGCTTCATCAAGAAGCACTTCGACGGCCGGCTGGCCGCCACGCTGGAGCGCCCGGAGCTGCATCGCGAGATGACGCAAGCCGCCGCCGGGATCGCCGAGCGCTACGAGCGCCGCGAGTATTCCGCCGCCATGCGGGAGATCATGGCGCTGGCCGATCGCGCCAACCAGTACATCGACGAGCGCAAGCCCTGGGTGCTGGCCAAGGACGAGTCGACCCGCGCCGAAGTGCAGGCCATCTGCACGGACGGCATCAATGCCTTCGCGGTGCTGATGACCTACCTCTCGCCGGTCCTGCCGAAGCTGGCCGCGAAGGCTGCCGACTTCCTGAACGTCGAGGCGCTGACCTGGCAGGGACTGGCCACGCCGCTGCTCGATCACCCGATCAACAAGTTCAAGCCGATGATGCAGCGCGTCGAGGAGTCCTCCATCGAGGCCCTGCTGGAGGCGGCTCGCGAGGATGCCATCGACGAGGCGAAGACCAAGGCCGGCGGCAACGCCCCGAAGGAGAAGCAAGTGACACGCGAGATCGAACCGATCGCCGAGACCATCGACATCAACCAGTTCGCCGCGGTCGACCTGCGCATCGCGAAAATCGTCGAGGCCGAGCACGTCGAAGGGGCCGACAAGCTGCTTCGCCTGCAGCTCGACATCGGCGAGGAACGGCCCAGGCAGGTGTTCGCCGGCATCAAGGCCGCCTACGATCCCGCCTCGCTGGTGGGCCGGATGACGGTCATGGTGGCCAACCTCGCGCCGCGCAAGATGAAGTTCGGTGTATCCGAGGGCATGGTGCTGGCCGCCGGGTCGGGCGGATCCGACCTGCACATCCTCTCTCCGGACGAGGGCGCGGTGCCGGGCACGCGGGTGAAGTAGGGCTGGACAAGCGGGCGGGAAATCCGTATAGTTCACGCCATACCAGACGCGGGATGGAGCAGTCCGGTAGCTCGTCGGGCTCATAACCCGAAGGTCGCAGGTTCGAATCCTGCTCCCGCAACCAGATCGAAAAGACCCCGGGGGTTCCCCGGGGTTTTTTGCGTTTGGCGCTGCCGTGCTCGTCGCGGGGGCGAGCCCATGCGGGTCTTGACAGCTCGGCTCCCCTGCGTAGAATGCGCGCCATACCAGACGCGGGATGGAGCAGTCCGGTAGCTCGTCGGGCTCATAACCCGAAGGTCGCAGGTTCGAATCCTGCTCCCGCAACCAGACAGGCAGG
>JAWLHL010000001.1:87976-109442 GCA_041690375.1 Guyparkeria sp.
CGCCATACCAGACGCGGGATGGAGCAGTCCGGTAGCTCGTCGGGCTCATAACCCGAAGGTCGCAGGTTCGAATCCTGCTCCCGCAACCAGACAGGCAGGCCCCTGGCTCGAACCGGATTCGAGCCAGGGGTCTTTTCGTTGTGTCCGGTCAAACCGCCGGACGGCAGCGAGGCCCCCGGTCGGGAAGTTCCACGCCCGGTTTCCCCGTCACGCCGCGCCCCGAGCGTCTATGGTCTCTGGACACGAGGTCGAGAATCATCATCCTGACGGGAGGAACGCCGGATGGCGCCGGGATCGCATCGCACACGCCAACCCCAGGTCATCGGGTGGCGAGAGAACGTCGCGCTGCCCGAACTGTCCATCGGGCAGATCAAGGCCAAGATCGATACCGGCGCGCGAACCACCGCCCTGCACGCCGAGGGCATCGAGGAGTTCTGGCGTTACGGCCATCCCTGGGTGCGGTTTCTCACCCCGCCCTACCACGGGGAAGACTGCGAGCCGGTATCGGCCCGCATCATCGACCGTCGAGCGATCAAGAACACCAGCGGCGTGCCCCAGACCCGCCTCGTCATCCACACGATCCTGGTGCTCGGAAACCGCCACTGGGGCATCGACGTCTCGCTGACCGACCGCAAGGAAATGGGATTCGACCTGATCCTCGGCCGGACTGCGGTTCGTCGCCACGGTCTGCTCGTCGACCCCGGCCGGTCGTTCCTGGTCGGCCCGCCGAGCGCGAAGCTGATTTCATCACTGAATCTGTCCGTGACCGACAAGGCCGGACAGCGTACGCCTGCTTGAGGTTGAGATTTAATGAATTTCGCGATGCTGGCCCGAAACGCCGATCTTTACTCCCACCAGCGGCTGCTCGAGGCTGCCGAAGAACGCGGCCACCGTCTCGAGATCATCGACACGCTGCGCTGCTACATGAACATCGCCACCAGGCGCCCCGAGATCTACTACAACGGCGAGAAACTGCCGGTGTTCGACGCGGTCATCCCGCGTATCGGCGCCTCGGTGACCTTCTACGGGCTGGCCGTCCTGCGCCAGTTCGAGATGATGGGGGTCTTCCCGATGAACGAGTCGGTCGCCATCGAGCGATCGCGTGACAAGCTGCGCTCGATGCAGCTGCTCGCCCGGGCGGGTATCGGGCTGCCCGTGACCACCTTCGCCCATGACCCCAAGCAGACCGACGAGGTCATCCAGCTGGCCGGCGGCACCCCGGTGGTCATCAAGCTGCTCGAGGGCACCCAGGGCATCGGGGTGGTCCTGGCCGACACCGACCGCTCGGCCAAGTCGGTGATCGAGGCCTTTCGCGGCGCCGGGGTGAACATCCTGGTCCAGGAGTTCATCAAGGAGGCCGGTGGCACAGACATCCGTGCCCTGGTCGTCGACGGCAAGGTGGTGGCCACGATGCAGCGCAAGGGCGCGGAGGGTGAATTCCGCTCCAACCTGCACCGCGGCGGCAGCGCCCAGGCGATTCGCATCACGCCCGAGGAACGCTCCACCGCTGTGCGGGCGGCAAAGGTGATGGGCCTCAACGTCTGCGGCGTGGACATGCTCCGCTCCAACCACGGTCCGGTGGTCATGGAGGTGAATTCCTCGCCGGGGCTCGAGGGCGTGGAGAAGGCCACCGGCATCGACATCGCCGGGAAGATCATCGCCTTCCTCGAGAAGAAGGCCCGACCCAACGCCACCCGCACGCGGGGCAAGGGCTGATGCGCGAACCGTTTACCATCGGTGACCGGCAAATCGCGGCGGGGACACGCGAGGTCGTCGACCTGCCCGTCAGCATCCTCTCCGACCACACTCCCGTCACCATGTCCGTCCACGTGGTCCACGGACGCCGGCCCGGACCGGTTATGTTCATCAGCGCCGCGGTTCACGGCGACGAGGTGATCGGGGTGGAGATCGTCCGTCGGCTCCTGCGGGCGCGCAATCTCGACACCTTGCGCGGCACGCTGCTCGCCGTGCCGATCGTGAACGCCTTCGGCTTCATGAACCAGTCGCGCTACCTGCCCGACCGGCGCGATCTCAACCGTTCCTTCCCGGGCGGCCCGAAGGGGTCGCTCGCCGCGCGGCTGGCGCACCTGTTCATGGAAGAGATCGTCGGCCGATCGGACATCGGCATCGACCTGCATTCGGCGGCAATCCACCGCAGCAACCTGCCGCAGCTGCGCGTCTCCTCGACCACCAAACGCGCCCTGCAGATGGCCCAGGCATTCAGCGCGCCGGTCATTCTCAAGTCCGACCTGCGCGAAGGCTCGCTGCGCCAGGCGGCGAATGACCAGGGGGTCGATCTGCTCCTCTACGAGGCCGGCGAGGCGCTCCGCTTCGACGAATTCGGGGTCCGCGTCGGCGTCACCGGTTGCCTGCGTGTCATGCACGCCCTGGAGATGATCTCCTCCAAGAGGATCCGCGAAAGCCGCGTCAAGCCCATGGTCAGCACCGGAAGCCGCTGGGTCCGCGCGCCCGTGGGGGGGCTGTTGCGCAGCTTCCGCAACATCGGTGACTCCGTCGAGGCCGGCGAGACGCTGGGCATCATCTCCGACCCGTTCGGCCAGGTGGATATCGAGGTGCCGGCCCCGGAAGCCGGGCTGATCATCGGACGGAGCAATCTTCCCGTGCTCAACGAGGGCGACGCCCTCTTCCATGTCGCCCGACTGGCCCCCCGGGCCGAGCCCGAGGAGACCCTGGACAAGCTCGTCGCCCACCTGGACGCCGATCCGCTGTTCGACGAGGACGAGATCATCTGAGTCCAGCCAGGCCATCCTGCGGCCCGCCCGCCCTGCGGGAAATGCTACTCTTGGCGCCTTCAAAGCGACGCCCACCGCACGACACGAGACCGCAAACGATGGCCAACCCGCTTCTCGACACTCCCGACCTGCCGCGCTTCGATTCCATCCGGCCCGAACATGTCGAACCGGCCATCGACGCGGTACTGGCCGACAATCGCGAGCGGATTCGCCTTCGCCTGGCGAAGGGCGCGCCGTACACCTGGGACAATTTCGCCGCCCCGATGGACGAAATGGCCGATCGCCTCGACCGGGCCTGGGCTCCCGTGAGCCATCTCAACGCCGTGATGAACAGTCCCGAGCTGCGCGTGGCCTACGAGGCCTGCCTGCCGAAGCTCTCGGACTACGCCACCGAGCTGGGGCAGAACGAGGCCCTGTACCACGCCTACCAGGCCATCCGGTCCGGCGACGAGTTCGACTCCCTTTCTGCCGAAAGACAAAAGGTTATCGAAAACACCTTGCGTGATTTCCGCCTGTCGGGCGTCGCCCTGCCCGACAGGGAGAAGGCCCGCTTCAAGGAGATCAAGAGCGAGCTGTCACGGTTGACGACCACCTTCGCCAACAACCTGCTCGACGCGACCAATGCCTGGTCGCTGACGCTCACCGACGAGAACCGTCTGGCGGGGATCCCGGCATCCAGCCGGGCGATGTTCCGCCAGGCCGCCGAGGCGGAAGGCGAGCCCGGCTGGCGCATCACCCTGGACTTCCCGAGCTTTATCGCCGTGATGACCCATGCCGAGGATCGCGACTTGCGTGAGACCGTCTACCGCGCCTTCGTCACCCGCGCCTCGGACGTCGGGCCGCACGGCGGGTGCTGGGACAACAGCCCGATCATGGAGCGCATCCTGGCCATCCGCCACGAAATCGCCGAACTGCTGGGGTTCGCCAACTACGCCGAACGCTCGCTGGCCACCAAGATGGCCGACAGTCCCGAGGCGGTGCTCGAATTTCTCGAACAGTTGGCCGAACAGGCCCTGCCCCGGGCCCGGGAGGAAATCCGCGAACTCGCCGAGTTCGCCCGCCAAGCCGGAGGCCCCGATGAACTGGCCCCCTGGGACGTGCCCTTCTACAGCGAGAAGCTCCGCGAGGCGCGCTTCGCCATCTCCCAGGAGCAGCTCAAGCCCTATTTCCCGGCCGACCGGGTCGTCGACGGGATGTTCCAGGTGGTCCGGCGCCTGTTCGGCATCCGGGTCACCGAGCGGGAGGGAGTCCCGGTCTGGCATCCCGACGTCCGGTTCTTCGAGATCCATGACCGGGACGGCGAGCTTCGCGGGCGGTTCTACCTCGATCTCTACGCCCGCCGGCACAAGCGTGGCGGCGCCTGGATGGCCGACTGCATCCAGCGCAGACGACGCCAGGACGGCAGCCTGCAGGTTCCCGCGGCCTTCCTGACCTGCAACTTCACCCCGCCCGTCGGGGACCAGCCGTCCCTGCTGACCCACGACGAGGTCACGACCCTCTTCCACGAGTTCGGCCACGGGCTGCATCACCTGCTGACCCGGGTGGAAACCGCCGGGGTCGCCGGCATACAGGGTGTCGCCTGGGACGCGGTGGAACTGCCCAGCCAGTTCCTGGAAAACTGGTGCTGGGAACGCGAAGCGCTCGACCTGTTCGCCCGTCATCACGTGACCGGGCACCCCCTGCCCGAGGAACTGTACGAGAACATGCGCGCCGCACGGCGGTTCCAGTCCGGCATGCAGATGGTGCGGCAACTGGAGTTCTCCCTGTTCGACCTTATCCTGCACCAGGAATACGATCCGGCCGGCGGCGCGAGGATCCAGGACACGCTCGACCGGGTCCGCCGGCAGGTCGCGGTGATCCAGCCGCCGGAATACAATCGCTTCCAGCACGGCTTCGCCCATATCTTCGCCGGCGGGTACGCGGCGGGCTACTACAGCTACAAGTGGGCCGAGGTCCTGTCGGCCGACGCCTATTCGCGCTTCGAGGAAGACGGCGTGTTCAACGAGCGCACGGGTGCCGACTTCCTGGTGCATATCCTCGAGCGCGGCGGCAGCGAGGATCCGATGTCGCTGTTCAAGTCCTTCCGCGGACGGGAGCCGAGCGTCGATCCTCTGCTGCGACAACATGGCATTACAGCGGAAACCTGAGGCAGCGATGACCCACGGACAATCTCCATCCACGCTTCCGGACAGGTCCACTCGTCACGGCGCGTTCATCTGGCTGGTCGGTATGGCGGCGGTTTTCATCCTGCTCGCCGGACTGAAGACCGTCAGTCACATCGTCACGCCGTTCCTTCTGGCAGCCTTCCTGGCCATCATCAGCGCCCCGGTACTCGCCTGGATGCAGCAGCGGGGCGTGCCTAGCCTGGTCTCGATCCTGCTGCTGTTCTCGCTGGTCGGGTTCGCCTTCTTCCTACTGTTCCTGGCGTTGCAGGGAGCAGCGGTAAGCCTTGCCGAGCAGGCGCCTCAGTACCAGGCCAAGCTTGCCGGATGGCTGGACCACCTTCGGAACGAACTCGCGGTACGCGGGGCACCGCCGGAATTGCTCCCCGAGACCATCCCGCTGCCCCAGGCCAGCACCGTCACCGGCATGGCGACCGGGGTCGCCAGCGGCCTGGGCCAGCTGACCGCGCACACCCTGCTGGTGCTGCTGGCATTCATGTTCCTGCTTCTCGAGGAGCGTACCCTCTCCGAAAAGCTCACCGCGGCCTTTCCCGGCCGCCGCCGGGCCCGGGTCCGCACGCGCCGTTTCCTCCGTTCGGTCTACCGCTATCTCCTGATCAAGACGGGAGCGAGCCTGATGACCGGCCTGCTCGTCGGCGCCGGCCTGAGCTTTCTGGGCATCGATTTCGCCATCCTCTGGGGGATCGTCGCGGGCCTGCTGAATTTCATCCCCACGATCGGCTCGTTCATCGCCGCCGTCCCCGCCCTGCTGATCGCCATCGTCGGAGCGGACCCCATCGATGTCTTCCTGGTCGCTGCGCTATACCTGGTCGTCAACATCAGCATCGGCAGCATCATCGAGCCCCGGTTGCTCGGGCGGTCACTGGGACTGTCGCCGGTCATCGTCCTTGTCTCCCTGCTCGTCTGGGGCTGGGTCTTCGGACCGATCGGCATGCTGCTGGCCGTCCCGCTGACGATGATCGCCAAGCTCGCCCTCGACTCCAGTCCCCAGACCCGCTGGGTCGGCATACTTCTCAGCGACCGGGTGCGACGCCCGCCCCGGGTGACCCGCAGTGCCGACGAGCGGCAGACCGGGTCGTGACCCCGGTTGCGCACTTCCCGATAACCCTCGGCTCCGCGGCATGCCGATGAACGACTCGACCCCGCAGCCCGACGCGATCGCCACGCCCGGCACGACCGGCCGCTCCCGGTCCGTCCGCTCCATCCAGACCGCGCCGCACGAGGCGCTCGAGGCCGTGGTTGCCCGGCATGCGGCCAGCCAATTCGCCAAACCGATCGCGGACTACAACCGACAGGCCTTCGATGCCGTCGCCGGCCGGCTCGACCGGGACGCACGCCCCCTGATCCTGGATTCGGGCTGCGGTACCGGCGACAGCAGCCGCCTGTTGGCCCGACGCCACCCGGACCACCTGGTGGTCGGAGTCGACCGTTCCGCCGACCGCCTCTCTCGCCGGGGCCGGACGACACCGGAAAACTGCCTGCTGGTCAGGGCGGACCTGATCGACTTCTGGCGACTTGCGCACCGCGCCGGCTGGCGCCCCGTGCGGCACTATCTCCTTTATCCGAACCCGGAACCCAAGCCTCGCCACCTCAAGCGACGTTTCCACGCCCACCCGGTGTTCCCGACCTTCGTCGCTCTCGGCGGACGCCTCGAGGCGCGCAGCAACTGGCGTGTCTACCTCGAGGAGCTGGCCATCGCGCTGGCGTTCCACGGGCGGAGCGCCACCATCGAGTCGCTGCCGCCCCCGGCAGAGCCGCTGACCCTGTTCGAGCGCAAGTACGCGGACAGCGGACAGCGGCTCTGGCGGCTGACCACCTCGGACTGACCGGGTTTTCGTCCCGTTGACAAGGAAGGTAGGGTAAGGGCAGCGCCGTCCGACGACGCCCTGCACGGTTCGATCGATCGGTGCCTATACTCCAGAGATTCCGGGCTCGAACACGAGGAACAGCGTGCGAGCCGGGATTCGACATCCGGCCAGATCACGTCATGCAACCGCAAGAGGAGCCAACTGCATGTTCAAGAAAATCATGGTGCCGGTGGACCTCGCCCATCTCGGGGCGCTGGAAAAGCCGCTCGACGTCGCCGCCGACATGGCCAGGCACTACGGTGCCGCGCTGTGCTACGTCGGCGTGACCACATCCCAACCCAGCTCGGTGGCGCGCACGCCGGAGGAGTACCGGCAGAAACTCCTGACGTTCGCCCACGAGCACGCCCCCGACAACGGCCAGGAACCCGACGCGCGCGTCTACAACAGCCACGATCCGGCCGTGGATCTGGACGACTTCCTCGTGCGGGCGGTCGACGATATCGGCGCGGATCTGGTGATCATGGGCACGCACCTGCCTCATCACATCGACGCGATCATGCCGGCCAACGGCAGCAAGGTCGCGGCACATACCGACGTGTCCGTCTTCCTGGTGCGACCCTGAGCGACCAACAGCCACCACAGAAAAACCAGACAACGACTACGGAGAGCACATCGTGGACAACAAGCCAGAAAACTCCCCGGAGACGAACACCGAGTCGGTAGGGATCCCGGAGCCGGAAGGTCCGGCCAACCTGATCGACACCGACTACAAGATCGGGCAGGACAACTACCAGGCCAGCCCGATGGGCGTGAACGTGGACATCCACGGCGCGGTGTTCACTTTCTCCGCCCTGGTGATACTCGCCTTCGTGATCCTCTCGCTGGCCCTGCCGGAGCAGTCCACCGACTGGTTCGGCGCGGCGAAGGACTGGATCAACAGCAACCTGAGCTGGTTCCTCATCGGAGCGGCCAACATCTTTGTCATTCTCTGCCTCGTGCTGATCTTCTCGCCGCTGGGCAAGGTTCGCATCGGTGGCGCGCACGCCAAGCCCGACTTCAGCTACCTGTCCTGGTTCTCCATGCTGTTCGCCGCCGGCATGGGCGTGGGCCTGATGTTCTACGGCGTGTCCGAGCCGCTGACCCACTACGGCACGTCGCTCGACGGCATCACCACCGAGGACGGGGCGCGCACCGACTGGGCGCCGCTGGGCGCCGCCGAAGGGAACGAGAGTGCCTCGATGAGCCTCGGCATGGCCGCGACCATCTTCCACTGGGGTCTGCATCCCTGGGCGATCTACGCCATCGTGGCGCTGTCGCTGGCGATCTTCTCCTACAACAAGGGCCTGCCGCTGACGGTCCGCTCGATGTTCTACCCGCTGCTGGGCGAGCGGATCTGGGGCTGGCCGGGACACGTCATCGACATCCTGGCGGTGTTCGCCACCCTGTTCGGCCTGGCCACCTCGCTGGGAATCGGCGCCCAGCAGGCCGCCGCGGGGCTCAACCATCTCTTCGACATCCCGGGCGGCGACACCACGCTGGTGCTGCTGATCGCGGCGATCACGGCCGTGGCGGTGGTCTCGATCGTCGCCGGCGTCGACAAGGGCGTGAAGCGGCTGTCCGAGATCAACCTGGTGCTGGCGTTCCTGCTGCTGATGTTCGTGGTGTTCGCCGGACCGACGCTGCTGATCGCCACCGGGTTCGTGAAGAACCTCGGCTCCTACCTCACCGAGTTGCCGTTCCTCTCCAACCCCTTCGCGCGCGAGGACGCCAACTTCAGCCAGGGCTGGACCACCTTCTACTGGGCCTGGTGGATCAGCTGGTCGCCGTTCGTCGGGATGTTCATCGCCCGGGTCTCCCGCGGTCGCTCGGTACGCGAGTTCCTGACCGCCGTGCTTCTGATCCCCTCCACCGTGTCGGTGTTCTGGATGACCGCCTTCGGCACCACGGCGATCCACCAGTTGCAGCAAGGCTTCGAGGGCGCGAAGGACGCCGACCTGCCCGTCCAGCTGTTCGAGGTGCTCGGGCAGATGCCGCTGGCGGAAATCACGTCCTTCGTCGGCATCGTGCTGGTAATCGTGTTCTTCATCACCTCGTCCGACTCCGGCTCGCTGGTGATCGACACCATCACTGCCGGCGGCAAGATCGACGCGCCCAAGCCCCAGCGTGTCTTCTGGGGCGTCATCGAGGGAGCGATCGCGATCGCCCTGCTGATCGGCGGCGGGCTCGCCGCCCTGCAGTCCGCGGCCGTGGCGATGGGCCTGCCCTTCACCGTCGTGCTGCTCGTCGGCTGCTACGCCATCGTCAAGGGACTGCTCGACGAACCGCGCGGCACCTGAACGCCGAACGGTTCGACGGCTTGACGTGAAAAAGGCGGCCACCGGCCGCCTTTCTTCTTCATGCATTTCCCGGTCGTTACCGGGGCTCGCTCAGAGCCACAATCGCCCCACCGGCGTGTCCGGGGCATGATGATGCGCGATCTGCGCCTGGAACAGTTCGGCGGTCGCCAGGGCGTCGAGCTTGGCGTGATGCCCCGAGTAGGCCGGCAGCCCGTAGCGCGCCCGGCTGTCGGCAAGCCGGATCGACGGCGGACGGCGCCCCAGGAGCCGTGCCAGCCGCCGCCACCCTTCCGGCCGGGTGTAGCCCGCCTCCAGCGCCATGGTGTCGATCACGGGAAACAGGCAGCGCTCTCCGCGCCGGTCGAGCACCGCGGCATCGAGGAAGGGGCGTTCGATGTGCCGATAGTGCACCACGGCCACATGCCCCGAGATGGCCGCGAGCAGCTCATCGAGAACCTCGTCGAGGTCGGGGGCGTCGGCCACTTCGGCATGCGTGATCCGGTGGAACCGGATGGATTCCTCGTCCAGCGGGCGCGGCGGACGCAACACCCAGTAGCGCCCTGCCGATGGGGAGATCGAGCGCAGCGTGAACGGCACCAGCCCGATGCTGACGATCGCGTGGCGCTCCGGGTCCATGCCGGTGGTCTCGAAATCCATGGCCATCAGGGGCACCTCCCCGATGGGCATGTCCTCGTCCGGCAGGCCCGCCGAGTAGAACGCCCGCAGGCCCGGGTCGCGGCAGGCCTCCGCCTGACGCGCGAAGAACGTGTTCCAGCCGATGCCTTCGGTCATGGTTCAGGACGGCTTGCGGGCGGGCATCGGGTAGCGGAAGCGCAGGAACTTCTGCGCGTTGCTCAGCACCTGGAAGGCATCCTTGAGATTGTGCCGTTCCTCCTCGGAGACGTTCTCCGGTTCGATGTTGTTGTCCGGGTCATGGTGGTGCTTGAGATCGTGAGCCTGGTGGCGGATGCGCACCATGGAGATGAATTCCAGCGCATAGCGGAGCTTGTCCGCCTGCCCCGCCGGCAGCGAGTTTGCCCGGGTGATGTCGTCGAGCCGCTCGAAGGAATTCTGCGCGCGCGAGCCCACCGCGAGGGCGTGGACGCGAATGACGTCCACCAACGGCGCCGTCCCGCGTCGCTTGAGGTTGATCGAATTGTTGTGCCGACCGTCCTTTTCCATGACGAAGGTGCGAAAGAAGCCCAGAGGCGGCGTGCGGCTCAGCGCGTTGCGCGCCAGGGCGGCGAGAAACAGGGGGCTGGCGCTGGCGCGCCGGGCGATCAGGTCCTGCAGCACCTCGACGAAGCGCTCCTCGCCAACGACCGGGTCGAGGTCGAAGAAGATCGAGCTGTGCAGCAGACGCTCCGGATCCGGCTCGGTGATCCATTCCTCGAAATAGCGCTTCCAGACCGACAGGGGCTGGCGCCACTTCCCGTTGGTGGCCATGATGCCGCCCTTGCAGTAGGGATAACCGCATGCGGCCAGGCCGTCGCTGACACGATGCGCCAGCTCGGTGAACCAGGCGTCGTGCTCCTCGGGCACGAAGGCGTCGTCGATGATCAGGGCGTTGTCCTGGTCGGTGCTGATGCTCTGCTCGTTGCGTGCCATCGAGCCGTTGACCATGAAGCAGTACGGCACCGGTGGCGGCCCGATCTCGGCCTCGGCCAGTTCGATCAACCGGCGGATCAGGCTGCGACCGATGCTGGACATGGCCTGGCCGATCATCGGCGAGGTGGCTCCGTCGTCCACCAGCCGGACGAACGCCGCCCGCACGTCGGGCATCAGCCGTTTCAGTCCCTTCACGCTGCCCTGGTTGAAGATGTTGCTGACCAGGTAGAGGCTGCTGTGCGTCTCGTAGCGCACGATGTCCGACAGGTGCACCACCCCCACCGGCCGTCGCCGATGCAGCACCGGCAGGTGATGGACGTTGTTGCGCAGCATGTGCAGCATCGCCTCGTAGACGGTCTCGTCCGACTGGATAGTCACCAGCTGCGCATGCCGGATCTCGGCCAGCGCCGTTTCCGGGGAGCGCCCGGCGGCCAGCACCCGGCTGCGCAGATCCTGGTCGGTGAGGATGCCGGTCAGTCGCCAGTGCCGACCGTCCTGGCCCTCGAAGGCCGTCTCGTCGTCCGCCGTCGCCGGGGCGAGCAGCAGGATGGACGAGACCTGCTGCTCGGTCATCAGCCGGGCGGCCTCGTGCACGCTCGCGGTCTCCTCGATGCTCACCGGCGAACGGCTCAGCAGGCGTCGCACCCGCGTGACCATCATGTCGTTCTCGCGCTCGTTCTGCTCGACGGTCGCCTTCAGGCGCGGACCGGAGAGCTCGACGAAGTCGGCGAAATGGTCGTCGTTGTCGCAGAGCCGGTCGAAGACCTCCGCCGGGATCCGGTAGAGCAGCGTGTCCTCGATCGCCTTGGCCGGGAAGCGCGCGCGCCGATTGTGCAGCAGCCCCGTGTGCCCGAAGATGTCGCCCTCGCTCAACCGGTCGTAGAGCTCCCCGTTGTGGCGATAGACCTCCACCGCGCCGCTGCGCACGTAGCGCAGGGAGTCGATCGGCTCGCCGTACACCTGGATTTCGGTACCGGCGCGGTAATACGCCACCTCGACCGAGGCGGCGACACGGTCGAGCCATTCGTCGTCGAGTCGGTCGAACGGCGGGTAATGCCGCAGATGCTCCCGTATTTCCCTGACTTCCGCTTCCATAGGCTCACTCCACCTGTTTCGACCACACTCGATCACCGTGCCGATTATGGACCGGCTTGCCAAGAGGCGCTGCCGTACAGAAACAAAAAAGGCGGGCCGAAGCCCGCCTCCCGCGATCTTGTTTTTGCAACAACGGGTTAGAAGTAATAACCGACGTTGATATTGAAGATCGTGTTGTTGTCGTTATCGGAAGTCATGGCGTTCGGACCACCACTGACAAATGGCTGGTTTTCGCCATTGATGATGTCGAAGTAGGCGTAGATCCCGCCGGCGGATACCGCCATGCCGGTGACGTTCATGTAGGTGTCCTCGAAGTCGGCATTCTTGTCGAAGATCAGGCTGTAGTCGTTGTAGAACGACAGCGAGCTGACCGGGCCCCACTCGACCGGCAGCGTGTAGGCCACGTTGGCCGTTACCGCGCTGGCCGACAGCGGACCGGTATACATGCCCGCATAGTAGCCGTAGTTGATGAACTCGGCCGCAGAATCGTCCAGGTCGTATTCCCAGTCCGTGTACTGCAGTTGCATATTCCAGCGATCGTAGTCGGCGACCAGGTGGGCGGCGGCCGCGTAGTAGTCACCGTCCCCGTCACCCGTCGAGCCGTCGAGCTGGCCATACTTCAGCGAGGCGCCCGGCTTGAGCGTGAGCTTGTCGCTGACCTGGTAGTCGTATTCCGCGCGAGCCGAGAGGGTATTGACCGCTTGGGTAGCACCCTGTGCATCGTTGTAACCGATGACATTGGCCGAATAGGTATCCGTGTCACCGGAGCCATCGAAGTCCGGACCCCACTTACGCTCGTCGTTCTTCAACAGCGCCAGGTCGAAGCGCCAGTCACCCGGTGTGTAGGTGGTGCCGAGACCGAAATCGTAGTTGTCCTCGAGGCCGGCGTAGTAGAGGGAGGAGAAGTAGAAGTTGTGCGAGTTGTACGGCAGGACACCGAAGGGTACCCGGAAGACCCCCGCCTTCCCGATCAGGTCGTCGGTGAACTCGTAGCCGACCCACGCGTGATGGATTGCAGTGAAGTACTCGTACCAGCGCCATTCCGCCGACAGGATCACGTCACCGATCTCGCCGTCGAGGTTCAGTCGGAACGTGTCAAAGGCCAGGTCGCCGCCCCTGTCCTTGTTGGCGTCGTCGTCATCATTGACCGTGTAGTTGAACCGGACCGCGCCTCCCACGTCGATGCCGTCATCGGACTCGTCCGCGTCCGCGGCTGCCTGCTGGGCTTCCGCCGCCTTCTGCTCGGCCGACTCCTGCTGCTCCGCCAGTTCGTCGTTGCGGGCACGCTCCCTCTCCAGGTCGCCCTGCAACGTCTCCACCCGCTGCTTGAGCTGCTCGATCTCGTCAAGGATCTGCTGCGTGGTCATGTCGTCCGCCACGGCCATGGCCGGCATTAGCGAACCGGCGCCAAGCGCAGCGGCGACCGATACGGCAAGTAGATTCTTCTTCATATTTCAGCTCCTTCTTCCTTGCTTCGTTTGTTATCACTCGACAAGTCATGTTCAGGACTCTGGGGTACCCTAACATGGGCATCAAGTCCCCCTATCCGGTATCAATCGGAGTCGGGGTCCATGCCGCGGGTCGAAGATGACTCTCCGTCCCGGTTGCAGTGTGGCGGGCGATCGAGTGGCTCCGTCACGAGTCGCAGATCGAACTCGGCGCTGGTCTCTCCAGCGATGTCCCGAATGCCTTTCTCACCCACCGGCAGCATGCCGATCGCCATCACGACCGGCTTCTCGGCGCCTTGCCGTTCGTCGAGCATCCGCCCGATCCAGTAGCCGGCGCCCCGGTCCAGGCGGGCATGCTGATTGCCCATCACCGCCACGACCTGCCGCGCGGGAAACGCGTCCCGCGCCGCAAGTATCGCCTCGGCCATGAGGATGTCGCGGGCGACCTGGGCACGGGCGATGCGCCGGGCGAATGCCTTATCCAGGTCACCGCAATGCGCCTCGACCAGGTCGGAGACCAGGTCTTCCTGCAGCGGACCCGGCAGGGAGAGGGTCGGCGCCAGCGTCTCGATCAGGCGGACTTCCCGCTCGGCAAGCACCAGGCGCCACGCATCGCCGTCCCGGGCGAACTCGCGGGCGTCCTCCCGCGAGAGATTGATGGGGCGCAACGGCCAGCCCCGCTCCGCGGCCAGCGAGAAAAGCTCACCGTAATGCTTCCAGCCCCAGCCGTCCTCGTCGAATCGGCCCCGCCGGGCAAGCTCGCGGCCACCGAGGTCGTCGCGCCGATCCATTGCCTCCAGGCGGGCACGATGATCGAGATCCAGCTGCTCGAGGGCGAGCACCAACGGCGCATCTCCCAGTTCTTCAAGCAATTCGACCTGCTTGTCATGGATGTCCGCGGAATCATGCACCTCTCCGAGCAGGATGATGTCCGCCCGATCGAGGCGCTCATGGACAGCTTCCCGTTCCACGGTCATCCCGCGGTGGTCGAACCAGTCCTCCGAGGCACAGACGGACCCGATTCCCAGCCCGAAAAACGCCATGGTGACCAATGTCCGACCCAACGGGGATGTCGGGGCCACTCCCGGCGATGGCAAAACTGTCAGCGGCATTCACGCTCCCTGGGATGGCGGCGCCGGGCTAGCGGCAACGGTTGGATCCGTGATTGAAAAAAGCATAGACCACGCTCATGGATTTTCAGGACGGTCGTTGCGTTTGCACAACCCCAGCTCCCCGGCGATCCGCCCGATGGTGGCCGGCCCCACGTCGCCCAGCCGGACATGCCGAATGCGTCCGCCGACGATGGTCATCAACGTCGGCGTGCCGATAACCCGCGCGTCGCGCGCGATCTGCGGCTCCTCGGTGATATCGAGAACGCAGACGCGGCCGGGGTTCGATTGGGCCAGTTGCATGATCAACGGGCGCATGCGACGACAGGCCGGGCAACGTGGGGCGTGGAAGAATACGAGCCGGCCATCGGGGCAACGCCGTCCCAGGGACTCCGGCACCGGTCCGCGAGCCAGCCGCGCCCGCCGGTTCATCAGCCATTGTCCCAGCAGGACCAGCAGCACGAGGCTCACCAGGACGGCCACCATGATCAGATCGGGCATGACACGCTCTCTTCTTCGACTTGGGAAACTCTGCACGATTCGATGACGTCTGAAGCGGGACCTCCAAGGGCCCATATGCAAGGCGCAGTCCGCCGTGAAGGGCCGTCGCCCTTTACAATGGATGCAACGCCGCAGATGGGCCCTTGGAGACCCGCCCGGACGGGGCTCGCGGGTTTGTCCGCCCTCGTCGTTGCCGTCCCTCGACGGGCAGCAAGCCCGTCTTCGGTCCAGCGCATTGATTGCGAACAAACCCGCGAGCCAGAGATGCCATCGAATCGTGCAGAGTTTCCCTGGCGGGAACAGGTAACGGCCTCGAGCGGCACCGGTGCACGAAAACCACAACCGGAACGGCTCAACCCGAACCGAGAAAATTGCTGCTTGCGTTCCCGGTGGAATGGTTTACTGTCCAAAGCATGAAGTGCGCTGTCAACGCGGGTGTCCGCGATGCCGCTTCATCTGCTCCGGGTGGGATTGCGTGCTGAAGACCCCGGGCAGTCGCCAGATCAGCACTGTTTTGAGAGTTTGTTTTCGAGATGATCAATATCTACGTGGGCAACCTGCCCTACTCCGCGGATGACCAAGAGCTCCAGTCCACTTTTGAATCCTTCGGCGAAGTCAAATCCGCCAAGGTCATCAAGGACATGGCGACCGGTCGTTCCAAGGGCTTCGGCTTTGTCGAGATGTCCGACAAGGACGCCGGCATGCAGGCCATCGAAGCGCTGAACGATACGGACATGGGTGGTCGCAACATCCGCGTCAACGAAGCGCGTCCGCGCGAGCGCAACAACGATCGCGGCGGTTTCCGCCCGCGTTTCTGAGGCGCTCTCCCCTCGGGAGGATGACGAAAAGCCGGCCTTGAGCCGGCTTTTCTGTTTCTGTCATCCGCCGACCTGTTCCATCAGGCCGGCCGGAGCCCCGGCGCGATCGGGGCGTCCCCGGTTCAGGCCAGCGCCTTGCCCAGGATCTCTGCCAGGTCGGTCGAGCAGTCCGGGCGCTCGAGCATGCGGGTCATCTGCTCCTGCATCAGGTCGGCACGCGCGCCGTCGAAGCGACGCCAGCGGCTGAAGACGGTCGCCATCCGCGCTGAAATCTGCGGATTGATCCCGTCGACTTCGATGATCTTGTCGGCCACCCAGCGATAGCCCGATCCCGACGCGGCGTGGAACGCCACCGGGTTGGCGCGCGAGAACGTGCCGACCAGGGCACGAACCCGGTTCGGGTTGCGGATCGAGAACGCCGGGTGGGCCTCCAGCCTCGCCAGGGTGTCCGCGTCGTCGGGCTCGACGATCCTTGCCCGAAGCGACAGCCACTTGTCCATCACCAGCGGATCGTCGGCCCACTGCGCGGCGAAGGCTTGCAGCGCCTCGTCGCGCTCGCTGCTTTCCTGCACGCAAAGCGCCTGCAGTGCATTGAAACGCTCGGTCATGTTGTCGGTCTCGTCGATCTGCTCGACCGCGAGCCGCCGCCATGCCGGGTGATCCAGGGCATTGAGGTAGGCCAGGCATTGCGCCCGCAGGGCACGACGGCCGACATCCGCCCCGTCGAAGGCGTACGACCCCTCCACCACCTGGTTCTGGTAGGTCAGCATCAGGGTCTGGGACCACTCGTTGGCCAGCTGTTCGCGCAGTTCCACCCGGGCGCGATGGATGGCGTCGACCGGCACGTCCCGCTCGAACTGCTCGGCGATATAGGGTTCCGACGGCAGGGCAAGGCATTCGGCGACGAAACGGGTGTCCGTGCCGTTGTTCGCCGCGTGCAACAGGCCGCCGAAGGCCTCGCTCAGGCCGTCCGGGAGCGACGTTTCCGGCCAGTCGCCGATCGCTTCCGCCTGGCGGATGCGGCCGACGATGGTCTTGAGCACCAGCCGCTGATAGGCATCCCAGCGGTTGAACTCGTCGGTGTCACAGCGTGCCAGCAGCGTGAGCTCGTCGGCATCGTAGGCGTGCTGGACCTTGACCGGCGCGGTGAAGCCGCGGTTGAGCGACAACACCACACGGTCGACGTCCGCCGCGACCGGGAAATCGAAGATGGTCTGCCGTTCGTTGAGGATCAGCGTCCTCTCCACGGACCCCGACCCGTCCAGCGGCAGCTGCCGGCCCTGCCCGTCGAAGGCGGCGATGCGCAGCGGCATGAGGAAGGGATCGTGATCGTCCTGTCCGGCGACGGCCGGGATCACCTGCTCGAGGACTACCCGCATCGCCTCGCCCCGGCGCTCCTTGTCGACCTTCACGACCGGGGTGCCCGCGCGGTCGTACCAGCGGCGGAACTGCGCGGTGTCGAAATCGGCCTGTTCGGCCATGGTGTCGATGAAATCCTCGATGGTCACCGCCTGGCCGTCGAACCGCTCGAAGTAGCGGTCGGTCGCTGCCCGGAACCTGTCCCAGCCGAGCAGGTTGTGCCACATGCGCACCACCTCGGCGCCCTTGTTGTAGACCGTCGCCGTGTAGAAGTTGTTGATCTCCTGGTATTCCTTGGGCTGGACCGGGTGTGCCTGCGGTCCGGCGTCCTCGGCGAACTGCACCTGGCGCAGCAGGTTCACTTCCTCGATGCGCTTGACCGGCCGGGACCCGACGTCCGCGGAGAATTCCTGGTCGCGGAAGACCGTGAAGCCTTCCTTGAGGGAAAGCTGGAACCAGTCGCGGCAGGTCACGCGGTTGCCCGACCAGTTGTGGAAGTACTCGTGGGCGACCACCGACTCGATGCCGTCGTAGTCGGCATCGGTCGCCGTCTCGGCGCGGGCGAGGATGAACTTCGAGTTGAAGATGTTCAGCCCCTTGTTCTCCATCGCGCCCATGTTGAAGTCGTCGACGGCCACGATGTTGAACACGTCCAGGTCGTACTCGCGACCGTAGGTCTCCTCGTCCCAGCGCATCGACTTGATCAGCGAACGCATGGCGTGATCGCAGCGGTCGATGTTGTGCGGCTCGACGTAGATGCCCAGTTTCACCTCACGCCCCGACATGGTGGTGAAGGTGTCGTGAATGGCATCCAGCTTCCCGGCGACCAGCGCGAACAGGTACGACGGCTTCGGGTGCGGATCCTCCCAGGTGGCCTGGTGACGCCCGTCACCGAGATCCTTCGACTCGACCGGGTTGCCGTTGGAGAGCAGCACCGGGCATTCGTCGCGATCGGCGATCAGCGTGACCCGGTAGCGGCTGAGCACGTCAGGGCGATCGAGAAAGTAGGTGATCCGGCGGAAGCCTTCCGGCTCGCACTGGGTGCAGAAATTGCCGGAGGACTGGTAGAGCCCGTCGAGCATGGTGTTGTCGACCGGGTCGACGCGGTTGACGATCTCCAGCACGAACGATTCGGGCGGCGATGCGATGGTCATGCCGTTCTCGTCGACCGAGTAGCGATCGGCCGCCAGAGGCTCGCCGTCGATGGCCACCGATTCCAGGCGCAGTTCGTCGCCGTCGAGTCGCAGCGCAGTCTCGTGTTCCCCGTTGCGACGGACGCGCATCCGGGAGCTCACGCGGGTATCCCGGGATGCGAGCTCGAAGGTCAGTTCGACGTCGTCGATAAGGTAATCGGGTGCGCGGTAGTCCTGCAGGCGGACGATGTTCGGCTTTTGTTCAGTCATTTCGCTCGAGATCGGGTGTTGATTGGCATGGCGTCGAAGCCGGCGAACGGCCCGGGAGTGTCCCGGGTCCGCGCAGGCGGGCGGCCCTCGACCATCGGGGCCGTCAAGCATAGCAGTATCGGCCGGCATTCCGTCTGCCCCGACCGAGCAAGCGATTCGTCCATCAGGCATAATGCGCCCCTTCTTTCACATTCACGGATCCGGGTCCGCCCGGGCTTGCAGGAACACGAGGGTTGCCACCGCATGCTTTTCTCGCAGATCGCCGCATTCGACCTTTCCGACTGGCCCGCACCGGAGCGCGAGGTACTCGCCGGTCAACTGGCCGAGAAGCCGTTCGCTCCCACCCTGTCGCAGCAGGTCGAATCGATGGGCTGGGCGCCGGTAGTCGACGATCAACTGCTGATGGAAACCGACGAGGCCGTCGGCCTGGTGTTCCGTCGCGAGGAACGTTCGGTGCCGCCGCGGGTCGTCAGCGACCACGCCGCGAAGATGCTGGCCGAGCAGGAGGGTGAACGCGAACCCTCCCGCGACGAGCTGCGCCAGGCGCGCGAAGCCGCCCTGCTCGAACTCCTGCCTCAGGCCTTCCCCCGCCAGGCCGAGACCCGCGTGCTGATCGACCGGCGTCACAAGCAGGTATGGTTCGCCAACGCCGCGGAGAAGCGCAACAGCCAGATCAGCTCGTTGCTGCGCGAGACGCTGGGCGAATGGCGCATGGTGCCGGCATTCGGCTCCGAGGAGCACGGCAGCCGCCTTTCGCGCTGGCTCCTCGAAGGCCCGCCCGCGGACTTCGAACTGGGCGACTCGGCCAAGCTGCTCGAGCCGCGCGACGGCGGCAGCATCACCGTCACCCGCCTGGGCCTGCCCGACGACAACGTGCTGGCCCACCTGCGCGACGGCATGACCGTGGAGCAGCTCGAACTGGTCTGGCGCGACCGCCTGCGCTTCACCATCCGCGCCGATGGCGCCCTGACCAAGGTCAAGGCGCTCGAGACGCTGGACGACGAGTTCGACGACGACGGCCTGGACGACCCGGCCACTCGCCTGGAAGCCGAGCAGCGCCTCACGCTGGATGTCCTGCGCCAGCTGACCGCCCGGCTGCGCGATGCGCTCGAGCGCCCCGAGGCGAGCTGAGCCGGCGATGATTTGGCCGCGGGTGCCGGCCATCGGATAATCGACCCAAGCTTGCAGGATGAGTTCGCCGCGCGCGGCCTCTCCGATATCTCTTTTCCCACAGGATGAGCCATGACCGACAGCAACCAAGCCGCCTTCGCCCTGACCGCCATCTCGCCGCTCGACGGCCGCTACGCCCGCCACACCCGGGCGCTGACCGAGTGCTTCAGCGAGTACGCCCTGATCAAGCACCGGGTGCTGGTGGAAGTCGAGTGGTTCAAGGCGCTGGCCGACGAGCCGAAGATCGCCGAGGTGCCGGCGCTGTCCAGTAACGACCGCGCAGTGCTCGACGGCATCGTCGAGCGCTTTGACGTGGAGTCGGCCGCCCGGGTCAAGGCCATCGAGGCGACCACCAACCACGACGTCAAGGCCGTCGAGTACTTCCTCAAGGAGCAGGTCGCCGGTCACGCCACCCTGGAGGGCCTGAGCGAGTTCTTCCACTTCGCCTGCACCTCCGAGGACATCAACAACCTCGCCTACGGCCTGATGCTCAGGAAAGCACGCGAGGAAGTGGTCCTCCCCGAGATCGACGGGCTGGTCGACACCCTGCGCGGCATGGCGCACGAATGGGCGGCGGTCTCCCTGCTCTCGCGCACCCACGGCCAGCCGGCCTCGCCGTCGACCATCGGCAAGGAGATCGCCAACGTGGTCGCCCGCCTTGACCGCCAACGCAAGCAGATCGCCGCGGTCGAGCTGATGGGCAAGATCAACGGCGCGGTGGGCAACTTCAACGCCCACCTGGCCGCCTACCCGGAAGTCGACTGGCCGGCGTTCTCCAAGCGCTTCGTCGAGGAGCTGGGCCTGGTGCACAACCCCTACACCATCCAGATCGAACCGCACGACTACATCGCCGAGCTGTTCGACGCGATCGAGCGGGCCAACACCATCCTGATCGATTTCGCCCGCGACATCTGGGGCCAGATCGCGCTGGGCCACTTCAAGCAGCGGCTGGTCGAGGGCGAGGTGGGTTCGTCCACCATGCCGCACAAGGTCAATCCCATCGACTTCGAGAACGCCGAGGGCAACCTCGGGGTGGGCAACGCCGTGATGGGGCACCTGGCGCGCAAACTGCCGATCAGCCGCTGGCAGCGGGATCTCACCGATTCCACCGTGCTGCGGACCCTGGGCGTCGGGCTGGGTCACTCCCTGATCGCCTACCGCTCGCTGGCCAAGGGCCTGTCCAAGCTGGAGATCAACGCCGACCAACTGGCCGCCGAGCTCGACGGCAATTGGGAAGTCCTCGGCGAGGCAATCCAGACCGTCATGCGCCGCCACGGCGTGGAGAAGCCCTACGAGAAGCTCAAGGCGCTCACGCGCGGTCAGCGTGTCGACGGACCGGCCATGCGCGAGTTCATCCACGGCATTCGGGAACTGCCCGAGGAGGCGCGCGAGCGCCTTGCCGCCATGGCGCCGGGCGACTATATCGGTAACGCCGAGGAGATGGCCCGGCGTATCTGATCGCCGAGCGGCGACGAATCTCAAACGCCACGGCGTCCCTGTTCCACAGGGGCGCCGTTTTTGTTTCAGCCCCGCAACCGCGCCAGCGCCCACCGGATATGCCGGTCGACCTGCTCGCCGGCTTCTCCCAGCGACGCTTCCAGCACACGGGCAGCCGGTCCCGCTTGCGGGTGATCCGACGGCAGATTGCCGATTGCCACGGACAGATTCCGTCGCCAGCGTCGCCAGCCGATCCGGCGGATGGCCGATCCTTCCGTGCGTGACAGGAATGTCCGCTCGTCCCAGCCGAACAGCTCGAGCAGATCGGGCGCGTCCAGCCCGTGCCGCGCGTGGAAGTCGGCCTCGCCGGTCACCCGCGCGAAGCGGTTCCAGGGGCAGACCAGCTGGCAGTCGTCGCAGCCGTAGATGCGATTGCCC
>JAWLHL010000002.1:0-102943 GCA_041690375.1 Guyparkeria sp.
CCACGTCGTGGACGTCCGATCCCAGCCAGTGGCCGGTACGGTGCATGAAGAATCGGCGGTAGCGCCCTTCCTCGATCGCCTCTTCCACCGGGCCCTCGACCAGGCCGAGCTCGACGAGCCCGCGGGTGATCACGGCGACGGCCTCCTCGTGGGGAGCGTTGAACGACACGTCGGGGGCGATCGCCTCGATGGCGGCGCGCTGGGCGTCCAGGACCAGCTGGTAGAGTTCGCGCTGCGGCTCGCTGAAACGGCCGCTGACCGGCCAGGTACGGGTGATGTCGCCCGCGTAGTAGTCGACTTCCGCACCGGCGTCGACCAGCACCAGGTCACCGTCCTTGAGCTCGGCGGCATTGGCCCGGTAGTGCAGCACGCAGGCGTTGGCCCCGCCGGCGACGATGGGAGCGAACGAGGGCTCGCCGTGCGCGCTGGCGAAGACCTTCTGCATGATCGCGGCAATCTCGTATTCCCAGATGCCGTCGTGCACCCCGCGCGCGGCGGCGACGTGCGCCTCGGCGGAGACCGCGGCTGCGCGGCGCAGGCGATCGATTTCGTGGGTGGACTTGACCAGGCGCAGCTCGTGCAGCGGGTCGGCCAGGTCCTTGAGCGTCTGCGGCGGCAGGACGCCCGCCCGGGCCCCGCGGCGCAGCTCGTCGAACCATCCCAGGGCGCGAGCCACCAGCTCGTGGTCGTCGAACGGCAGGTAGAGCTTGTTGTAACCACGCAGGAGCTCGGGCAGTCGCTCGTCGAGCTCGTCGAGAGCGAACGCCTGGTCGACGCCGAGGACCGCCGGGGCCCGCTCGGTGCCCAGCTGGGGGCCTTCCCAGCGCTCGCGTTCCGGGTCGCGCGGACTGACGAAACATACGACTTCGCCTTCCGGGCGCTTCGGGCACAGCACCAGCAGCGCATCCGGCTCGGCCAGCCCGGTCAGGTAGTAGAAGTCGCTCGACTGGCGGAACGGCCAGGGGTTGTCGTGATTGCGCCACTGCTCGGTGGCGGCCGGAACGACGGCCGCGCCGCGCTTGCCGATCGCCTTGATCAGCCGCTTGCGGCGTCGCTGGTACTCGCGTCGTTCGGCGGGCGCGGGTCCGATCGCCTGCATGCCTGGTATTCCTCTTCGCTGCGGGGGAGAAACGGGCCGGCCGCGGTCACTGCAGCCGACGGGAGCCGGCGGACTCGGGCACCGGCGGATGCAACTGCAGGTACATCACCAGCAGGGCCGAGCTGAGATACTCCTCGATCTGGTGCAGATCGAAGGCGTCGTCCTCGGTCTTGACCGATTCGGTGTCCAGCTGGGCGATGTCGCCCAGGTCGTCGAAGACCTCGCGGGCCTCGTCGGAGAGTGCGCGCCGGGCCGGACCGTTCTCGATGGCGTAGCCGTAGAGCACGCCCTGGGCGAAGTCCACCAGCCCCTCGACCTGTTCCTTGAGCGAGGCGTCCTCCGGGGGCAGCACCAGGTCCAGCCCGAGGTTGTCCGCCCCGGTCACCTGCTCGACGAAGTGCCGGTACAGCGCCGCGAGATCCGCCGGGATGTCCGGCATCGGCTCGTCCTCGTCGGCCTCGATCAGCTCGTGGATCCAGCGGGACTGGTCGGTCGGGCCGCCGCCGATCCACATGCCCACCAGCACCCCCTGTGCCTCGCTGGGATTGGCCACCGAGCCGATCGCGTCGAGGGCCTGCTGGATTCGATTGTATTCGGTCATTGCCTATCCCGTTGACTTGTCGGTGGATCCGGGCCGTCCCTGCCCGCGGGCGTGCCCGGCAGCGTGGAAGTCCGGCTTCGGCCGGTCTTCGTGCATTGTCTCCGCTCGACAGTCTAAATGATAGACTTTGCGGGGAAACGCGGAGAACCACGAATCATGGCTGAACAGCTTGCCGACAAGATGGAACGATTGCTGGCCGCCTGCCAGCGAGTCAACGACGAGCGCATGGACCTGCGCCGGCAGGCCGCTGCCCTGACCGAGGAGAACCGTCAGCTCCGGGACGTGATCGAGCAGAGCCACGCCCGCCTCCAGGAACTGGCCGGGCAGTTGCGGCGTCTGGAAGAACAGGCCGCCGATACCGAACGCGAGGAATGACGCAATGACCCAGCCGAACCGTCCCGTCACCGTGCGGGTCATGGAAAAGGACTACCGTATCGTCTGCCCGCCCGAGGAACAGGGCATGTTGCTGCGCACGGCCGAGTACCTCAACGACGAGATGGCCGAGATCCGCAAGACCAGCAAGGTATTGAGCACCGAGCGCATCGCGGTGCTCGCGGCGCTGAACATCACCCGCCAGTTGCTCGAGGGCCGCGAGCTTTCCCTGCCCGAGAGCCTGGACAACGAGGAGTTCGAGGCCCGGGTCGACACGCTGCTCGATGCCCTGGAGAGGGACTGAAAGACGGGTTCTGGCCGGGCGGACCTTTCCTGCGTCCACCGCAGGGACACGGCCCGTCGAACCGGCCACGACCCGACAACCCCGAATTCATCCGCCCCCTCTTGCAAGCCGGGCCTTCCGGGCCTACGATGAACCCAGTCTTCTGGGACGTTCGCCAGGTAGCGCTCAATCCCTTGAGCCTTAATCTGCGACCCAGGGGGCGACAAGCGGTTCTGTGCGCATGTCCGCTTCACAGCGGAAAGCCTGATGAGCCGGGCGGAGCCCCCGACTTGAACCTTCCGGTTCAAGGTCGTAGCGTTGCCAGCGGCGTTCTGGAAGGCCCCTCATTCGTCGAATCATGAAACATCCCGACAAGACCGCCCTGAGAAGAATCCTGCGCGCACGCCGCCGGGCTCTGGGCGGTTTTTCACGTCACCAGGCCCTGCTCCGCATCGAGGCCCGGCTCGAGCGCGTCACGCGCCAGCTGGACCTGCATGCGGTGGCCGCCTACTGCGCCTTCGACGGCGAACCCCAGCTCGACGGCTGGCTCCGCCGGCATCGCGGCCAGGTCTGGCTGCCCCGGGTCCTCCCGGACAACCAGCTCGCCTTCCACCATGCCGACCCGCTGACGGCCTGCTCGCATCGGCGCATGCCCCGAATACGCACCAACCGGTTCGGCATCATCGAGTCCGACGACCCGCGCCGGCGGGGCATCAACAGCCTGGATGCCCTGCTCATTCCGCTGGTAGGCTTCGACGCCCGCGGCAACCGGCTGGGCATGGGGGCCGGGTTCTACGACCGCGCCCTGGCCCAGCGCCGCGGCCGGCGTCCGCTCGCCATCGGGGTCGCCTTCGGCTGCCAGGAGGTCGACTCCCTGCCGGTCGACCCCTGGGACCAGCCGCTGGACTACATCGTCACCGACCGGGCGCTCGTCCCGGTGCGGCGCACCCCGACAGATACCCCGACATCGAACTGACTCAGGAGACCGTCATGGCCTACTGGCTGATGAAATCCGAACCCGACGCCTTTTCCATCGACGACCTCGAGCGGGTCGGCACCGAGCCCTGGGACGGCATTCGCAACTACCAGGCGCGCAACATGATCCGCGACGAGATGAAGCCGGGGGACCAGGCCTTCTTCTACCACTCCAACACCAAGGTGCCCGGCATCGTCGGCATCATGGAGATCGTCAGCGAACCGAAGCCCGACCCCACCGCCTTCGATCCGGACGCCAAGTACCACGACCCGAAGTCCGACCCGGACGAGCCGCGCTGGTACCTGGTCGACGTCAGGTACGTCCGCCACACCAAGCGCAACATCCCGCTGACCGAGCTCAAGGCCGACCCGGCTCTCGAGGACATGCCGCTGGTCCGCCGCGGCAACCGCCTGTCGGTCATGCCCGTGACGAAGGCGCAGTGGGACCACATCCTCTCGCTCGAGGACCAGGGCTGATTCCGCCTCCCCCGCACGGTAACGAAAGACCGCGCCGAGGCGCGGTCTTTTTCTTCAGCCGGATGCGGCCCGTCCTCCTTACGCCAGGAACAGCGGATAGACGGGATTGTCGCTCTCGGCCCAGTAGGGGTAGCGCAGCTGCTCGAGGTAGGCGGTCAGCTCCCCGACCTCGGCCTCGGGCACCTGGATGCCCACCAGCACACGCCCGTAGTCGGCGCCGTGGTTGCGGTAGTGGAACAGGCTGATGTTCCAGCGAGCGCCGAGGTGGGAGAGGAACTTCAGGAGCGCGCCGGGGCGCTCGGGGAATTCGAAGCGGAACAGGCGTTCGTCCGTGATGTCCCCGGCGTGCCCGCCCACCATGTGGCGGCCGTGGAGCTTGGCCATCTCGTTGTCGGTCAGATCGACGACCGGGTAGTCCGCCCCCTGCAACTGCGCCAGCACTTGCTCGCGGTCACCCTGCTCCGCGATCTTCAGGCCGACGAAGATGTGGGCGCGATCGGGATCGGCGAAGCGGTAGTTGAACTCGGTGATCTGGCGCCGCCCGAGCAGCTGGCAGAAGGCGAGGAAGGCCCCGGGACGCTCGGGGATCGTCACCGCGTACAGGGCCTCGCGCTGCTCGCCGATCTCCGCGCGCTCGGCGACGAAGCGCAGCCGGTCGAAGTTCATGTTCGCCCCGGAGGCGATCGCCACCAGCGTCTCCCCCGAGATCCCGCGCTCGCGGGCGTAGCGCTTCAGACCCGCGGTGGCCAGCGCCCCGGCCGCCTCGTTGATGCTGCGGGTGTCGTCGAAGATGTCCTTGATCGCCGCGGCCATGGCGTCGGTGTCCACGGTGATCACCTCGTCGACGGCCTCCCGGGCCACGGCGAAGGGATGCTCGCCGATCTGCTTGACCGCCACGCCGTCGGCGAACAGGCCCACCTGGTCGAGCACCACGCGCTCACCGGCCTTCAAGGCGGCGGCGAGACAGGCGGCGTCCTCCGGCTCCACCCCGATCACCCGGATCTCCGGGCGCAGGGCTTTCACGTAGGCGGCCACCCCGGCGACCAGCCCGCCGCCACCGACGGGGACGAAGATCGCGTGGATGGGGTCGGGGTGGTGGCGCAGGATCTCCGCCCCCACCGTGCCCTGTCCGGCGATGATGTCGGGATCGTCGTAGGGCGGGATGTAGGTCAGGCCCTCGGACTCGATCAGCGTTTTCGCGTGGGCGAAGGCGTCGTCGAAGGCGTCCCCCACCAGCACGGCCTCCGCCCCGCGGCGGCGCACGGCATCGACCTTGATCGCCGGGGTGGTCTCGGGCATCACGATCACCGCGCGCAGGCCGAGGGTCTGCGCGGCCAGCGCCACGCCCTGGGCATGGTTGCCCGCCGAGGCGGCGATCACGCCCCCGCCGATGCGCCCCTCGCGCCAGAGCTTGTGGATCTTGTGATAGGCCCCGCGCAGCTTGAAGGAGAACACCGGCTGGAGGTCCTCGCGCTTGAGGAGCACCCGGTTGCCGATGCGCTCGGAAAGCCCGGCGGCCGGTTCGAGCGGCGACTCGATGGCGACGTCGTAGACCCGGGCCTTGAGAATTTCCTCCAGATAGTCGCGCAGCAGGGGCGTCAAGTGTTCACCTCGTGATCGAATCGTGCCGGCGGCGGCATTGCCTGCCAAGCGGGCTTGGTGGTATACCATGGAAGGTTACCAGAAACTCCGGAGCCGCTCGCGGGGCCTCCCGCCGCTCCGATACACCGACAGATACAGAGCGACGCACGACAGATGAGCAACACGGAACAAGGCAAGCAGCTGGCCGCGAAGGCGGCGATCGAATACGTCCCCGCGGGCAGCGTGGTCGGCGTGGGCACCGGTTCGACCGTCAACTACTTCATCGACGAACTGGCCAAGATCAAGAATCGCATCGAAGGCGCGGTCTCCAGTTCCGAGGCCAGCACCCAGCGCCTCAAGGATCACGGCATCGAGGTCTTCGACCTCAACAGCGTCGACTCGGTCCCCGTCTACATCGACGGCGCCGACGAGTCCAACGAGAACCTGCAGCTGATCAAGGGCGGCGGCGGTGCGCTGACCCGCGAGAAGATCATCGCGCAGATGGCCGACAAGTTCGTCTGCATCGCCGACGAGACCAAGCTGGTCGACGTGCTCGGCTCCTTCCCCCTGCCGGTCGAGGTCATTCCCATGGCCCGCAGCATGATCGCCCGCGAGCTGGTCAAGCGTGGCGGGCAGCCCGTCTACCGCGACGGCTTCGTCACCGACAACGGCAACCAGATCCTCGACGTGCACAACCTCTCGATCATGGAGCCGGCGAAGCTCGAGGACGAGCTCAACAACCTGCCCGGCATCGTGACCGTCGGCATCTTCGCCCTGCGCCCGGCGGACGTCCTGATCCTGGGCACGGCCGACGGCGACATCCGCAAGATCGACGGGTGAGGCGAGACGTGCGCTGCCTGCGTTTTGCCACCGGACTCCCCGGCGCGCTGCGGATCGGCCTGTTGATGCTCCCGGCCCTGCTGGTCGTCTCGACCGCGGGCCTCGCGGACGACGAACCGGAAAACGACGCCGCCGACCTCCCCGTGTTCGGATACGTGGAGGACATCGCTGTCCGCGCACTTGACCGCGAGATGCGCGCCAAGATCGACAGCGGGGCGACCACGAGTTCGATCGACGCCCGCGACATCGAGGAATTCGAGAAGGACGACGAGGAGTGGGTCCGCTTCACGGTCGCCGAGCGCGAGTCGGACGAAGCGGTCACCCTCGAGCGCCCGGTCAGTCGTACCGTCCGGATCAAGCGGCACGGCCGCGACTCGCAGAAACGCTACGTCGTGGAACTCGCCCTGTGTCTCGGAGACAAATGGATCACCGAAGAGGTTTCGCTCACCAATCGTGAGCAGTTCAGCTACGGCCTTCTCCTCGGTCGAAACCACATGGCCGGTCAACTCTTGATCGACCCCTCCGCGAAGAATCTCCAGAGCTCTCGTTGCGACTAGACTCTCCCCAGGGTCCGCCACGAGAGTCCATCCGGGGCGGGGACGGCTGATCCCGGCCGACCGGGACCTGGCCGGCGCCCACGCCGGGCGGGCCCGGCCCGGGCTCGATGCATCAACCGGCGGCACATCCGCCACCTCGGAGACTCCGCGCAGACCATGAGACGCCTCCATCTGCTTTTCGTCGTCCTGCTGCTGTCGGTCGTCGGCCTGTCCGTCGCCTGGTACAAGTACGACGTGCTGGGCTTCCCGATCACCCCCGACCGGGAAACCGAAACCTGGACGGTGGAGGCACAGATCCATCTCGAGACGGGATCGGCGCCCGCCTCGGTCCGCTTCGCGCTCCCTTCCGATC
Organism: Guyparkeria sp.; assembly: GCA_041690375.1. Taxonomy (GTDB): domain Bacteria; phylum Pseudomonadota; class Gammaproteobacteria; order Halothiobacillales; family Halothiobacillaceae; genus Guyparkeria. Next base: position 7,138 of record JAWLHL010000002.1, read on the forward strand.
CCCCGCACTACACCCTGCTCGACGAAGGGTTCGTCTCCCGCGGCTGGGGGCTGACGACCCAGTCCCGCGGCGAGGAGCGGGAAGCGGTCTGGACCAAGCGCACCCCCGAGGGGAACCAGACCCTCTACTACCAGACCACGGTCTACCGTGACCAGGAGGAGGTCCAGCCCTCGCCATACCCTGGGCCGGCCGATCCACCCGAGCTCGAAGAACCGCTGAAGTCCGCCGCCGAATCCTTCATCGAGGACATCCGCGAGGGCTCGGCCGACATCGAGACGTTCGCCACCCTGCTGGTCAAGGAAGTCAACGCGAGCCGACCGAACGAGAACATCGCCGCCTTCCTCCGCCCCGACGCCACGGAAACCGAGCGCACCCGCCTGGCCATCCGCCTGCTGGCGATCGCGCGCATCCCCGCGCGCATGAGCCACGGGGTGATGCTGACCGACGAGGGACGCAATCTCGCGCCCACCACCTGGCTCGAGGTGCACAACTCGCGCCGCTGGGTGCCGATCGATCCGCGCTCCGGCAAGGTCGGTTTTCCGCGCGACTTCCTGGTGTGGTGGCACGGCGACATGCCGCCACTGGAAACCGCCGGCCTGCAGGACGCCACCCTGTCCTTCGCCACCTCGCGCAGCCTGCGCGACGCGGTCGAGACGGCGCAACTGCAGTCGGCGATCGCCGATTCGAGGCTGATTGACTTTTCCCTGCTCGGTCTCCCGGTCGACACCCAGAACACCTACCGGGTGCTGCTCCTGGTTCCCCTCGGCGCGCTGATCATCGTGCTGCTGCGCAACGTGATCGGGATCCGCACCTTCGGCACCTTCATGCCGGTACTGATCGCGCTGTCCTTCCGCGAGACCCAGCTGACCGCCGGCGTGATCCTGTTCACCCTCATCGTCGCCATGGGGCTTTTGATCCGCTTCTACCTCGAGCGTCTAAAGCTCCTGCTGGTCCCCCGCCTGGCGGCGGTGGTGATCGTGGTGATCTTCCTGATGGCGGTGATCAGCGTGGTGTCGCACCGCCTGGGACTGGACACGGGCCTGTCCGTGGGGCTTTTCCCCATGGTGATCCTGGCCATGACCATCGAGCGGGTATCGATCGTCTGGGAGGAACACGGTCCGGCCGACGCATTGGTACAGGCCGTCGGCTCGATGATCGTGGCCGCGCTGGCCTACCTGGTGATGGTCAATGCCCACGTGGCGCACCTGTTCTTCGTCTTCCCGGAACTCCTGCTGGTGATACTGGCGCTGACCCTGCTGCTAGGCCGGTACACCGGCTACCGGCTGACCGAGCTGTTCCGTTTCCGGGCGTTCAGGACGCTGGCGCACGTCAATCGCCCGCCCCGGGACGGTGAGCGCTGATGGCGATCAACTGGCCCATCTCGCCGCGTCGGCTGCGCGAACTCGGCATCGTCGGCATGAACCAGCGCAACGGCGAGTACATCGCCGGGATGAACCCGCGTCGCTACTACCCGCTGGTCGACGACAAGCTGCTGAGCAAGGAACTGGCCACGGAATCCGGGCTGAACGTGCCGGCGCTGTACGCGGTCATCCGCAGCCCGCACGAGATACGCAACCTGCCGAAGATCATGGCCGGCCACGACGAGTTCGTCATCAAGCCGGCAAACGGCGCCGGCGGGGACGGCATCCTGGTAATCGACGGCCGGCAGTCGGATGCGCCTCCGGTATTCCGCAAGGCCTCTGGAAAGCCGGCCGATCTCGACGAGATCGGCCTGCACCTGTCGAACATCCTGGCCGGGGCCTACAGCCTGGGCGGGCGCCCCGACGTGGCCATGATCGAGTACCGCGTCCAGTTCTCGCCCCTGTTCGAGAAGATCAGCTTCCAGGGCGTGCCGGACATCCGCACCATCGTCTACCGAGGCTACCCCGTCATGGCCATGGTCCGCCTGCCGACCTCCCACTCGGACGGCAAGGCCAACCTGCACCAGGGCGCAATCGGCGCCGGGGTGGACATGGCGAAAGGCTATACGCTCGACGGCGTGGCCCACAACCGCCACATCACCCACCATCCCGACACGCACGAACCGATCAGCGGCGTGGAGATTCCCGGCTGGCAGTACCTGCTCGAGATGGCCGCCCGCTGCGGCGACATCACCGGGCTGGGCTACCTCGGGGTGGACGTGGTCCTCGACCGCGACCTGGGGCCGCTGATCCTGGAGCTCAACGCCCGCCCGGGCCTCTCCATCCAGGTTGCAAACGGCGAGGGTTTGCGTCACCGTGTCGAGCGCGTCGACAGGCACATCGACTACCTCGATCGCCGCGAGACGGCGGCCGAACGTGCCGACTGGTCACGCGAGAACCTCGCCCCCATGAACCTCTGAGCAGACGACGGAAACCGCATGTCGCAGTTGTTCGCCGTGATCGGCAACCCCATCGAGCATTCGCGCTCGCCCATGATCCACCAGGAGTTCGCCCGGCAGATGGGCATCGACCTGGTCTACGAGAAGCTCTGGGCGCCGATCGACGGTTTCGAACCCGCAGTGCGGGAATTCATGGCACGAGGCGGCACGGGGATGAACGTGACCGTTCCCTTCAAGCTCGAGGCCTTCGACCTGGCCGACGAACACAGTCCGCGGGCCGGGCGGGCGCTGGCCGCCAACACGCTGGTCTTCCCCCGCGAACCCGGCGGCCCGATCCGGGCCGACAACACCGACGGCATCGGGCTGGTAAACGACCTGGCCTTCCACGGGGTCGACATCTCCGGACGGCGCGTGCTCATCCTGGGCGCCGGCGGGGCGACGCGCGGGGTGCTCGAACCCTTGCTGGAGCGCGCTCCCGCCGCCCTGACCATCGCCAACCGCAACCCGGAGCGAGCCTACGGCCTGGTCGAGGAGTTCGCCGACGTCGCCGGTGACTGCCTGCTGTCCGGCTGCCCCCTGGCCGGCATCGAGGCCAGCCCCTTCGACCTGATCGTCAACGCCACCCCCGCCAGCCTGGCCCGCCAGCTACCCCCGTTGCCCGAGGAGATCATCGGCAGCCGCACCACGGCCTACGACATGGCCTACGGCGCCGAACCCACCGTGTTCATAGAGTGGGCGGCAGCGCACGGCGCCTCGTGCCACGACGGGCTCGGCATGCTGGTGGAGCAGGCGGCGGAAAGCTTCCACATCTGGCACGGCCGGCGCCCGGACACCGCACCGGTCCGCCTGTCCCTGCGCGAGGCCATCGCGCGCGCCGATCAGGCTCAGGGCTGACGATCGACCGTGCCGGCCGGGGCCGCACCCGGCCGCGCACCTCTCCTGTCCACTTGGTTCCCGGCGGCCCTGCCCAGCCGCTGGTCGACCTCGTCCAGGTGCCGACCGAACCCCGCGAGCGCGGATTCCAGGCCGCGGCACTCGCGCTCGAGGTTCTCGATCTGCGCCTGGAACCACCGCTCCCGACGCAGTTGCGCGTCGTGCAGCGACCGCCAGGCGCGCCAGAGAACCAGCAGGCCGATCAGTGACAGCGACAGGGCGGCGACCGCCAGCCAGAAGGGAGAAATCATGCCGGGTGCTCGATGCGATGGATCATGTCCGACAGGATACGCAATCGCTCCGCCCGCGGCATACCGGTCGCGTCACTTGGCCCCACGCCGGGACAGCACCTCGGCATAGACATCGTTCCGCGACAGGCGGGTCGTGCGCGAGACGACACGGGCGATGCTCTTCGGCGCCACGCCCTCGGCCACCAGCGCATCGATGAGCGCGTCCGCCTCCGCCGTGTCGACCGCGGCCGGCTCCGGGGGAGGGCCGACCATGACCACGAACTCCCCGCGGGCCGGGATCTCCCCGGCCTGAAGGTCCGCCAGCACGGAGGCCAGGCTGCCGTGCGCGAACTGCTCGAAACGCTTGGTCAGTTCCCGCGCGACCACGGCGCGACGGTCGCCGCCCAGCTGCTCGGCGCATGCGGACAGGCTCCTGGCGATGCGGTGGGGCGCCTCGTAGAAGACCAGCGTCGCCTCCAGCCCGGCCAGGGCGGTCAACCGGTCGCGGCGGGCCTTGTCCTGGGAAGGCAGGAACCCCTCGAACCAGAACGGCCGGGCCGGCAGCCCGGAGGCGCTCAGGGCGGCGACGACCGCCGACGGGCCGGGAACGGGTGAAACGGGGATCCCGGCCTCGACGAGCGCCGAGACCAGCAATTGGCCCGGGTCACTGATCCCCGGGGTGCCGGCATCGCTGACGAGCGCCGCGGACGCGCCCTGCCCGAGCCGCTCGACCAGCGACGCGCTCGCCGCGCGCTCGTTGTGCTCGTGGACGGCGACCAGCTCCTTCTTCACCCCCAGGTGATCGAGCAGCACCCGGGCATGACGGGTATCCTCGCAGGCGATCAGATCCACCCCGCGCAGCACCGACACGGCCCGATCGCTGATGTCGGCCAGGTTGCCGATGGGCGTGGCGACCACGTACAGCGTCCCGGTGTCGACCCAACGCCCCGCCCCGCCGGCCGGTTCACGATCGAACGGCCCGGACTTGCGCGAGTCAGACATGCGCTCGCCCCCCGCCGAGATCGACGCGGCTCCCTGCCCGGGGCAGGGAATCGCCCCGAGCGGGACCGGCCGGCGGCCGCGAGCCCCGGCGTGGCTTTTTCAGGGTGTTCATTTGTTTATACTCATCGCTTGTTCTCGTCATCGGAATGACCGGGACGACACCGAATACCTCAAAGGCGCCGGAGACCGCATGCCGACCACCAACAGCCAGCTCGCAAAGAAGGACCCCGCGGCGGACATGCCGTCGACCATCCACCGCGGCTCCCCGCGGACCGTCAGGACCGCCCTTGCGGCCATCGCCCTGCTGACGATGGCCGGTTGCGCCCAGGTGGAGGTATCCCCCGAGCAGACGGAGCGTTCCGAGGCCCAGGCGCGGGTGGACCAGGCAAGGGCCGACGCCGATCCCGTCGCCCTGACCCGGGCACAGATGGAACTGTCGCGCACCCTGACCGGCACGGCACGCGCCGAGCAGCAGCTCGTCGCCATCGAGACGGCGATCGATGCGCTCGAGCTCGAGCTGGCCAGGGAACTCTACCAGCAGACCGACACCCGGCGGCAATGGCCGGACATCGACCGGCGCCGGGCGGCGATTGCCCAAGGCGTCGGCCAATGGGCCGAGGGAGACGTCGACGGGGCGATCCGCCGCATCACCAACCTGCCGCTGCCGCTCTCGCGGGAGGTCGAACGCCGCCGTCTGCTTTTGCTTGGCGCCCTTAATGTCGACCAGGGCAAGGTTCTCGAAGGGGGCCGGTTCTATTCGGCACTCGGCGAACGCCTGCCCGCCGCCCCCGCCGAACAGGTACACGCCCGGCTCTGGGATGCCCTGGCCGACGTGGACACCCGCCAACTCGTGCAAGCCCGCGAACAGGCCACCGATCCGGTCTTCGCAGGCTGGCTGGAGCTCGCCCTCGAGTACCGGAAACGACCGGACAGGCTGACCGGCTGGAAGAATGCCAACCCGGAGCATCCGGCAACCGCCAGCGGCTTTATCGACGTGCTGATGGCCGCCGGGCCCGTGGGCACCATCGACAGCCTGCGGACTCCGGACCGGGACGGCCCGATCGCGGTGTTGCTGCCCGAAGACGAACGTTACCAGGGCATCAGCGAGGAGATCCGCCGCGGCATCGAATACGCCCGGGAGGCCACCGCCCTGGGATCCCAGCGCGACCTGTTCTACATCGACTCGGGCACGGACGGACTCTCGGCCCGCATCGCCATGGAACAGGCCATCAATCGGGGAGCGAGCGTGGTGATCGGCCCCCTGGTCAAGGAGCAGATCAGCGCCCTGGAAGGCCTGCCGGCCGACGCTCCCCTGGTGATCGCGCTGAACACCCCGCCCGACGGCGAGCGGCTTCCCGGCGGCATCATCAGCTATTCGCTCTCGCCGGAGCAGGATGCCGTCGCGGTCGCCCACCGCATGCTGGCCGACGGCCACCGGCGGGTCGGCGTTTTCGCCGCCGAATCCCGCCTCGGGCAGCGTGCAAGGGATGCCTTCGTCGACGAGTTCACCCTGCAGGGCGGCGAAATCCTCGACGAGGCCTCGTTCGCCGACGACCAGACGGATTTCTCGCGTGAACTCCCCCGGCTGCTGAGGATGACCAGCGAGGAGGATGGCCCGTTCCGTCCCGAGATCCGCGACGACATGGACGCGGTGTTCGTCGCGGCGTCGGCGGACGAACTGTCCCTGGTGGTCCCGCAACTCGACTACTTCGGCGCCGACGAGCTGCCACGCTACGCCCTGTCCTCCAGCTACTCGGGGAACCGCGACCCGCGCAGCAACTCGGACAAGGAGGGCACCATCATCCCGATCGCGCCGATGCTCCTGGCCGGTTCGGCCGGCCCGGAACACCCGATGCGTCTCGCCTACGAACGGGCCCAGCTCGCCGGCCCCCTGCCGAGGCTGTTCGCCTTCGGCGCGGATGCCGCCATGCTGGCCGCTCACCTCGACGTCCTGCTCGACGGCGGCGTGGTCTCCGGGCTGACCGGCGACCTGTCGCTGACACCTGTCGGCCTGGTCGAGCGCACCGCGGCCTGGGGCCAGTTCAGCGACGGCGTCCTGCGCCCCTACGGCAACGAGACGGGCCTGCCGGCCCCGGACGACCCGACCAGCCCGGTCAGTCGCCACGGCGAAACTCCCGACACCCCGGCGCCCGGCAGTGGCGAGACCTTCTTCCGGATCGTCGAGTGAAGCCGTGACCCCCGCACATCGACTCGGCCGCGCCGCGAGAGACTGGATGGAACGACGCGCCAGGCCCTGGGAGGGTACGCGCCGGGACCGGGGGCGGCAGGCCGAGGAACTCGCCCGGCGCCACCTGGAACGAAACGGCCTGGCGCTCGTCGAACGCAACGCCCGCGCGGGACGCGGCGAGATCGACCTGGTCATGCGGGGCGACGACACGCTGGTGTTCGTCGAGGTGCGGGCCCGGGCGGACGGCTCGCTGGTTTCCGCCGCCGAGAGCGTCTCGCCGCGCAAGTGCGCCAAGGTGCGCGAAACCGCAGAGCGACTGGTAAGCTCGCGTGCCGGCTGGCAGGAGATGTACTGCCGCTTCGACGTGGTGGCCGTGACCATCCCGAGACAGGGCGGGCGGCCGGCGATCGACTGGCTGCCGGACGCATTCTGACTCGCAAGCAATCCCTGAAACACGCTATCCAGCCACAGCACGGTTCCTAAAACGACATGAGCGAGATCCTAGACGGACTCAAGCGACGCCTGGAAGAAGACCTGCAGGAGATGGGCCGCCTGCTCGAGCAGAGCGCCCCGCAGGCGCTCGAGGCGGCCGGCGTCATCCTGACGGCCGTTCTCAACGGCCAGCGCGTGCTCGCCTGCGGCGCCCGCGACCGCAACGACCTGGCGCATTACTTCGCCCGGCTGATGACGGGCCAGTTCGAACACCCCCGCCCGGGGCTGCCCGTGATCCCGCTGGTCGAATACCCGGGCGGGAAGGAGCCCTTCGTCCGGTCGATCCGGGCACTGGGCGCCCAGCACGACGTGCTGCTCGCCATCACGCGCAACGAGGTCGACGGCATCGAGCCGGCGCTCCGCGCGGCCCACGAGCGCGAGATGCAGGTGGTGCTGATATCCGCCGGTTCCGAAGAGCTGATCGCCCCCCAGCTGCACAGCCAGGACCGGCTGATCTGCGTGCCCGGCGACCGGCCCGGCATGGTCCACGAGATGCAGCTCAAGCTCGTCCACATGCTGGTCGATCTGGTCGATCGCCAGCTCCTCGGCCTGACGAACTGACCCATGGTGGCAGCGAACATCGACAGCCTGGCACAGCAGCTCGCCGACCGCATCGGGTCGGACCGCGTCGTCACCGATGCCGGTTCCACCTGGGCCTACGGCATGGACAACAGCCGGGTGCACCACGCGCCCGGCCTGGTGGTCTTCCCGGAAAGCCACGACGAGGTCGTGGAGATCATTCGGGCCGCCGCCGAGGCGCGAATCCCGGTGACCACCCGCGGGCGCGGCACGGGAACCGCGGGTGGCTCGGTCCCCGTCGAGGGCGGCGTGGTCCTGGTGACCGACCGGATGACGCGGGTGATCGACTTCCGCCCCGAGGACCGCCTGATCGTGGTGGAAGCCGGCATGATCAACGCCGACTTGCAGCGCATCGTGGGGGAGAAGGGCTTCTTCTGGCCGCCCGACCCGACGAGCAACGTGCTGTGCACCATCGGGGGGAACCTGGGCGCCAACGCCGCCGGACCGCACGCGGTCAAGTACGGCACCACCCGGGAGAACGTGCTCGGCCTGCGCGCGGTCGACGGCCAGGGACGGAGCATCAAGGCCGGCACGCAGACCACCAAGGGCGTGGTCGGCCACGACCTCACCCGGCTGCTGATCGGCTCGGAGGGCACGCTCGGGGTGATCACCGAAGCGACCCTGCGCCTGACTCCCCTGCCCGAGACGCGACGGCTCTTGCGCGCCTTCTATCCCGACATGCATGCCGCCTCCGAGGCCGTCTCGCGGCTGATGGGGCAGCCGGCCACCCCGGCGGCCATCGAGTTCCTCGACGGCAATGCCCTCGACCTGCTGCGGCGCAACTCGACGGTGGAGATACCCGAGGATGCCGGGGCCCTGCTCATGATCGAGGTCGACGGGGACGAGTCGGGCATCGACGGGCTGGTCGAGCGGATCGAGGCGGCCGCCGACGACCCCGGCAAGTCGGTCGACATCACCGTCGCCCGCACCGAAGAGGAGCAGACCCGGCTCTGGGCGGCACGCAAGGCGCTCTCGCCCGAACTCCGTCAGGTGGCGCCGAAGAAGATCAACGAGGACGTGGTCGTTCCCGTCTCGCGCATCCCGCGGCTGATCGCCATCCTCGACGACATCGCCCACCGGCATGCCATCGCGATCGTCAACTTCGGACATGCCGGCAACGGGAACATCCACGTCAACCTGCTGGTCAACCCGGATGATGCCCGCGAGATGGCCGCCGCCGAAAAGGCCCTCGCCGAGGTATTCGATGCCGTGCTGTCTCTCGACGGCACCCTCTCCGGGGAGCACGGCATCGGCTACGTCAAGCGCGAGTTCGTCTCCCGGGAGATCACGCCGGAGACGATGGCCCTGATGCGGGGCATCAAGCAGGTCTTCGACCCGCTGGGCATCCTCAACCCCAACAAGAAGCTGCCCGACCCGGAGCCGGTCGACGCCGATCACTGAGCCTGTGGCAGACTGGAGCCCCGAACGGACGGCAATCCCCGCTCGCATGGAGGAGCAATCGACTTGGACCACAGCGTGACCTTTCTCGCCAGCGCGACGATCACGGGATTCGTGCTCGCGACCGCCCTGCTGCTCGTCGACCAGTGGCAGCGGGCCGGGCTCTCCCTTCGCCTGCCCGCCCTGCTGATCGCGATCGCTGCACTCGTCGGCCAGGCCGCCCTGCTCTATCGGCTGGGTTTCCAGGACGAGCCGGCCGCGATCAATCTCACGGTGCTCAACTCCCTGTCCGTGGTCTTCGGCCTTGCCAGCGCCATCACGGTGGTCAGCACCTTCCGCGAGCAACTGGAGAGCATCGCGATACTCCTCCTGCCGATCACGGCGCTGACGGTCTTTCTCACCGTGTTCGTCCCCGAGTCCAACGTGCCCATCCAGACGGGCACGGTGGCACTGGACGCCCACGTCCTGATCTCCCTGACCGCCTACGCGCTGCTTACGCTCGCCGCCCTGCAGGGGGTGATGCTGCTGTTGCTGCACCAGGCCCTGCACGGCCACCAGCCGGCCGGCTGGGTGCGCAGGCTCCCGCCGATGGAATCGGTCGAGCAGTTGATGTTCCGCTTCATCAGCACCGGCTTTCTGCTGCTGACGCTCGCACTGGTGACCGGCTTCCTGTTCCTCGAGAACATCTTCGCCCAGCACCTCGTGCACAAGACGATCCTCTCGGTCATCGCCTGGATCGTGTTCGCCGTGCTGCTGATCGGTCGTCACCTCGCCGGGTGGCGAGGACGCACCGCGGTGCAGTGGACGCTGGCGGGATTCATCCTGATGGGGCTGGCGTACTTCGGCACCAAGATCGTGCTCGAGTGGATACTCGGCATCGCCTGACGCCCGCCGCCGGGCGCGGACTCGAAATACCGCCGGCTTGGCCTTACACTGCCGGCTGGCCCAACGACGAAATCAACCACTCTTGAACGAAATACCCCTAGGTTTCCTGTTCTCGGCCCTGGCCGTCCTGATCATCCTCTCGGCCTTCTTCTCCAGTTCGGAGACTGCCCTGATGGCGCTCAACCGCTACCGGCTGCGTCATCTGGCGAAGCAGGGTCACCGCGGCGCGGTGCTCGCTTCAAAGCTGCTCGACCAGCCCGACCGACTGATCGGCCTGATCCTGCTGGGCAACAACTTCGTCAACATCCTCGCCTCGTCGATCGCCACGGTGATCGGCCTGCGGCTGTTCGGCGACTCGGGCATCGCGATCGCCACCGGGGCGATGACGCTGCTCCTGCTGATCTTCGGCGAGGTCGCGCCCAAGACCGCCGCCGCGGTCTTCCCCGAACGTTTCGCCTTCCCCGCCTCCTTCGTGTACACGGTCCTGATCCGCCCCCTGCGCCCGGTGATCTGGCTGATCAACTGGCTGGCCAACGGCCTGCTCTCGATCTTCGGCCTGCACCCGAGCGGCGCGGGATCGAACGCCCTGACCCGCGCCGAGTTGCACACCATCGTGCGCGAATCCGGGCAGCGCCTGCCCGACCTGGACCAGAACATGCTGCTCTCGGTGCTCGAGCTCGGCCAGGCGAACGTCGAGGACATCATGATCCCGCGCGCCGAGATCGTCGGCATCGACATCACCCAGGACTGGGACGACGTCCTCGACCAGCTCATTCACGCGCAGTACTCCCGCCTGCCGGTCTTCGAGGGGTCGGTCGAGAACACCATCGGCATCATCAACGTGCGCCGCCTGATCGGGCCATTGATTGACGAGAGCCTGACCCTGGCCCGGCTCAAGCGGCGAATCGCGGAACCCTACTACGTCCCGGAAGGCACGCCGCTGACCACGCAGCTGCTGAACTTCCAGCGCCAGCAACGGCGCTCGGCACTGGTGGTCGACGAATACGGGGACATCCAGGGGCTGGTCACGCTCGAGGACATCCTCGAGGAAATCGTGGGCGAGTTCACCACCTCGCCGGATTCCGACCACGAGGGTATTACCGTGCTCGAGGACGGCCGCTACGTCGTTCGCGGCAACCTGCCGATCCGCGAGATCAACCGCGAACTGAAGATCGAGCTGCCCACCGAGGAAGTCAGCACACTCAACGGGCTGGTGATCGAGCAACTCGAAGCGCTGCCCACCGTCGGCGCCGTGGTCGAACTGCCCGAGGCGCACATCGAGGTGCGCACCGTGCGCAAGCGGGCGGTGGACACCGCGCTGATCACCACCTTCGCGCGCGAGGAGTCCGAGGTCTAGGTCATGGCGAAGAAGCGCCAGACCGCCTTCGTTTGCCGCGAGTGCGGCGCCGACCACCCCAAGTGGGCCGGACGCTGCAGCGAATGCGGCGCCTGGAACAGCCTGGCCGAGATGCGCCTGCCCGGCGGCAAGTCGCCCGCTCCCGACATGGCCGGCTACGCCGGCGAGGCCCCTGCGATCCGGACCATCGGCGAGGTCGAGGTATCCGAGACGCCGCGGGAATCCAGCGGGATGGGCGAGCTCGACCGCGTGCTCGGCGGCGGGCTGGTCCCCGGCTCGGTGGTGCTGCTCGGCGGGGACCCCGGAATCGGCAAGTCCACCCTGCTCCTGCAGACGGTGCTCGGCCTGCAGGACCGGCTCGAATGCCTGTACATCACCGGCGAGGAATCCCTGCAGCAGGTCGCCCTGCGCGGCCGGCGCCTGGGCACGGATCTGACCGGTCGCGCCGGCGAGCTGACCCTGCTCTCCGAGACCCGCATCGAGTCGATCCTCGCCGCCTGCGCCAAGTCCCTGCCCGGGCTGATGGTGATCGACTCCATCCAGACGCTCTACACCGAGGAGCTCTCCGCCGCGCCGGGCTCGGTCTCGCAGCTCCGCGAGGCCACCGCCCAACTGGTGCGCTTCGCCAAGCGGCATGACGTGATCGTGCTGATCGTCGGCCACGTCACCAAGGAGGGGGCGCTGGCCGGCCCGCGCGTGCTCGAGCACATGGTCGACACGGTGCTCTACTTCGAGGGCGACCCCGGGGCGCGCTTTCGCGTGATCCGCGCGGTCAAGAACCGCTTCGGCGCGGCCAACGAGGTGGGCGTGTTCGGCATGACCGACCATGGCCTCAAGCCCGTCTCCAACCCCTCGGCGATCTTCCTCTCCCGCCACGAGAAGCCCGTGCCGGGCAGCGTGGTGATGGTCACCCGCGAGGGCACCCGGCCGATGCTGGTCGAGGTCCAGGCGCTGGTGGCCGACCACCCCGGCGGCGGCTCGCGCCGGCTGACCGTGGGCCTCGACCAGAACCGGCTGGCGATGCTCTTGGCCGTGCTGCACCGCCACGGCCAGGTGGCCCTGTTCGACCAGGACGTGTTTCTCAACGTGGTCGGCGGGGTGCGCGTGGCCGAGACCGCGGCGGATCTCGCCAGCCTGATCGCCATGCTCTCGAGCTTCCGCGACCGGCCCCTGCCCGAGGGTCTGGTGATCTTCGGCGAGGTGGGCCTGGCCGGCGAGATCCGGCCGGTGCCCGGCGGCCCGGAACGCCTGACCGAGGCGGCCAAGCATGGCTTTACCCGCGCGATCGTGCCCAGGGCCAACAAGCCGTCCAAGGCGGTCGAGGGTCTCGACGTGATCGGCGTGGGCCACCTGGACGAGGCCATCGAGGCCATCGACACCTTCTGAAAGGCCCGATGGCCTTTGGCTCCGCCCACCGCCGAGCGGTATAATCCGAGGATCAATCGACGAGGCCAGCCATGGATTCCGACCGCATTCCCTCCCAGACCATCGAAGAAGGCGCGCCTTCGGCGATCGCCCAGTACGAGAAGGCACTGGGGGAGCTCGAGCAGATCGTCGCCCGGCTGGAGCAGGGTGACCAGAGCCTCGAGGAATCCCTGAAGGACTACGAGCGTGGCATCCGCCTCGAGCGCCAGTGCCAGAAGGCTCTCGACGAGGCCGAGCAGCGCATCAACGCCCTCAACGAATCGCCGGCGGAAGACGACCAATCCCCCCGGGGCGACGGCAGCCTGCTCTGAAACGCGTCGTGATCCCGCGTTCGACATCAACCGGCAAGCGGCTTTCCCCGTCGGAATTCGACACCTGGCTGGCCTCCCTGCGCTCGCACTTCGAATCCCGCCTGGGCGCCACGCTCGACCGGCTGCTGGCCGACTCGCCAGCGGAACTGCAGGAAGCGATCCGCTACGCCGCCCTCGACGGGGGCAAGCGGCTGCGCCCGGCGCTCGTGTTTCTCGGCAGCTTCAGGGGCGGTCCGTGGCCCGACCTGGACGACCCCGCCCTCGAGAACCTCTGGCCGGCGGCGATCGCCGTCGAACTGATACACGTCTACTCGCTCGTCCATGACGACATGCCCTGCATGGACGACGACGACCTGCGCCGCGGTCGACCGACCCTGCACCGGGCCTTCGACGAGGCGACCGCCGTCCTCGCCGGGGACGCCATGCAGTCGATGGCGTTCGCCACGCTCGCCGAGGCCCGCACGGATGCGGCAATCCGCCTGGACTGGATTCGACAGTTGGCGTCGGCCTCGGGGCCTGCCGGGATGGTCGGGGGTCAGGCCATCGACCTCTCCCTGGCGGGCAACGCGGAGACGAGCGACATCGCCACGCTGGCCGATCTGCACGATCGCAAGACCGGGGCGCTGATCCGCGCGTCACTGGCCATGGGTGGCCGCTGGGCGAACCTGACCGCGCGCCAGAGCAGGCAGGTGGACCTTTTCGGGCAGCTGCTTGGTCGCGCTTTCCAGATCCAGGACGACGTCCTCGATGTCACCGGCTCGGCGGAAGCACTGGGCAAGACCCCCGGCAAGGACCTGGCGGCGGACAAGTGTTCGTACGTGACCGTGGCGGGGCTCGAGGGGGCACGAAAGGAACTCGACGACACGGTGCGTCGCGCGCACGCCGCCTTGTGGGAACTGGGCACGATGGGCACGGACAGCCATGCGCTGAGCAGCTGCCTCGACTTCGTGATCCACCGCCAGCACTGAGCCCCGATGCCCCTTTCCTCCGTCCACACCCCGCATCTCGACCTGATCGACAGCCCCACCGACCTCAAGGGGCTCTCTCGCCCGGCACTGCACGCGCTGGCCGAGGAGCTGCGCGCCGCCCTGCTCGCCCAGGTGGACGCCACCGGCGGACACCTCTCGGCCAACCTGGGCGTGGTCGAGCTGACCCTTGCCCTGCACCGGGTCTTCGATGCCCCCGAGGACAGGCTCGTATGGGATGTCGGGCACCAGACCTACCTGCACAAGATGCTGACCGGTCGGCGCGGCGAGATCGGCCGACTGCGCCAGCGTGGCGGCCCGGCCGGATTCACCCGCCGGGCGGAAAGCCCCTACGACCCCTTCGGCGCCGGCCATTCGAGCACCTCGATCAGCGCCGCGCTCGGCATGGCGCTGGCCGCCAGGCAGGAGGGCTCGAAGCGACACGCGGTGGCGATCATAGGCGATGGCGCGATGACGGCCGGGCAGGCCTTCGAGGCACTCAACCACGCCGGCGACTGCCGCGCGGATCTCCTGGTCGTCCTCAACGACAACGAGATGAGCATCTCGCCGAACGTGGGCGCGCTCAACCAGCACCTGACCCGCCTGCGCAGCATGCCGCTGATCGAGAAGCTGCGCCATTCCGGGGAGAACGTGCTGGCGCACGCCGGGCCGCTGGGTGACCTGCTCGGTTCGACACGGGCCAGCCTGCGCGACGGCATGCGTCACCTGATGGGGGCGAGCAGCCTGTTCGAGGAGCTCGGCTTTCGCTACTACGGCCCCATCGACGGGCACGACCTCGACGCCCTGCTCGACACGCTGGGCAACCTGCGCGACCAGCCCGGTCCCCGCCTGCTCCACGTCGTCACGCAGAAGGGCCGCGGCCTGGAAGAGGCAGAGCGCGACCCGGTCCGCTACCACGGCGTCGGCCAGCGCACGGTCAGTCGGCTCGCCTCGAAGGAACCCGCCCCGCCGGCCGGCCGGCCCAAGGGCCCGAGCTGGACCGAAGCGGCGGCCGAGATCCTGTGCCGCCGGGCCGAGGCCGACCGACGCATCGTCGCGATCACGCCGGCGATGGTGGAGGGCTCGGGCCTGCAGGTATTCCAGGAGCGTTTCCCCGACCGCCTGCACGACGTCGGCATCGCCGAACAGCACGCCGTCACGCTGGCCGGCGGACTGGCCACCGAGGGCCTGCGCCCGGTGGTCGCGATCTACTCGACCTTCCTGCAACGCGCCTGGGACCAGGTGATCCACGACATCGCCCTGCAGGACCTGCCGGTGGTGTTCCTCGTCGACCGGGCCGGGCTGGTGGGCCCGGACGGGCCCACCCATGCCGGCAGCTTCGACATGTCGATCGGGCTCGGCATCCCTAACCTCCGCCTGGCCGCCCCGGCCGACCGCCGGGATCTCGAGGCGGCCATGGAGACGGCCATGGCCCATGACGGGCCGACCATGATCCGTTTCCCGCGCGACCGCTGCCCCCCCGATCTCGGCGGTTTCGTGCCGGACGATCCCTGGGCGCCGCGCCTGCTCCGGCACAGCGACGACGCCGCGAAACGTCTCCTGGTGATCGGCGCCGGCCCCGTGGCCGAGGCACTGCAACCGATCTGCGAGGAACTCGACCTCACCCTGCTCGACCTGCGCTGGGTCAAGCCGCTGCCCGTCGAGGCCATCGCGACCCTGGCCGACGCGCATCTCGGTGTCGTGACCGTCGAGGAAGGCAGCCGCATCGGCGGGGCAGGCTCCGAGATCCTCTCGCGCCTGCTCGAGTCCGGCAATCCGCGTCCGGCCCTGCGGCTGGGCATCGAGGACCGCTTCATCGAACACGGCAGCCGGGAGGAATCCCTGGCCGACACCGGGCTTGATTTTCAGTCACTTGCCGATACTATCGCCGCATTCCTCGACAGGATCAGCGACTCATGACCGACCACTCCGCCCGCGACAACGGGCCCAGCTACACCCTGACCACCGAAGTGGATTTCGCCGCCGCCCACCGCCTGCATGGCTACGACGGCAACTGCGCGCGCCTGCACGGCCACAACTGGCGCGTGGTGGTCGAGGTAACCGGCAGCCAGCTCGACTCGGTCGGCATGGTGATGGATTTCAAGGCGATCCGTGCACGGGCGCGCGAAGTCGCCAAGCGACTCGACCACGCCTATCTCAACGAGATCCCGCCCTTCGACACGATCAACCCCACGGCCGAAAACCTCGCCGCCTACTTTCACCGCGAGATCGCCGCGCTGATCGACGGTGAAACGCATTACTGCTCGGCGGTCACGGTGTGGGAGAACGAGCGGTCGGCGGTGACCTTCCGCCCCTGAGCCGCGGCCTGTGCTAGAGTCATCTCCGAGCAGCCATTAGCCGGCTTTATCCATTCAGCACGTACCGAATACCGTCCATGAACAGTCACGAAATGCCCGATGTCCAGTCCAGCCACGATGCGCGCGATATCGCCATCGACCAGGTGGGCATCAAGGCCATCCGCCACCCCATGACGCTGGTCGATGCGGGTCAGGAACAGGCCACCGTCGCCGAGTGCCAGCTCACCGTTGGCCTGCCGGCCGACCGCAAGGGCACGCACATGTCGCGCTTCGTGGCCCTGCTCAACGAGCAACCGCTGCGCCTGTCGCTCTCGGGCATGGCCGACTGGACGCGCGCCATGGTCGAGCGGCTCGAGGCGAACGCCGGCGAGGCGCACTTCAGCTTCCCGTACTTCCTGCGCAAGGACGCCCCGGTCAGCGGCCAGCCGGCGGTGATGGACTACGACATCACCCTCAGCGGCCACCTCGAGCACGGCCGGGCACGCACCCGGCTCAAGCTGGTAATCCCGGTCACCAGCCTCTGCCCCTGCTCCAAGGAGATCTCGGCCTATGGCGCGCACAACCAGCGCTCGCACATCACCGTCGAGACCGAGATCAGCGACACGTCGATCGCCATCCGCGACCTGATCACTGCGGTCGAGGGTCAGGGGTCCTGCCCGCTGTGGGGCCTCCTCAAGCGTCCCGACGAGAAGTACATCACAGAATACGCCTTCGACAATCCCAAGTTCGTCGAAGACATGGTTCGCGACGTCGCTGCCGCCCTGGACGACTTCTCGGGCATCAACGGCTTTACCATCGGCGTGGAGAACTTCGAGTCGATCCACAATCACTCGGCCTGGGCCGTGATCAACCGCCCGGCCCGCTGACGGCGGAACTCCGCTGGCGACATGAAAAAGGGCCCCGTCGATCGACGGGGCCCTTCTTGCATCTGGCGGCCGGGCCGAGAAGGCCCGACCAGGCTCGACGTCACTCCAGCTCGGACTTGATCCGCCCGAGGACGACCGAGCGATCCTCCGGCAGGGAGCCGCCGGCCACGTTGATGGTCTGGATGCGCACGTCGGTGCCGCCGTCACGCCGGGGCTCGACCTGGAGGTCCAGGTGGAGGGTCATGTCGGCGTCCCGGTCGATCGTCACGCCACGCATGACGATGCCCTCGTAGAGCGCCTGCGGGTAGGGGTGGCTCACCTCGATCTCGCCGGTGTCGCGATCCCGGGAAACCGGATCGAAACCCAGTCGATCCAGCGCCAGTCCCAGCCGGTTCCAGACCTTGGGATAGGACTGGCTCACCACGACGTGGCGATCCTCCGGCTCGTCGCCTTCCACCTTCGATCGCGGCGTGAACTTGCCGCCCACCATCTGGCGCGCCTCCTCTGCACTGCCGCCGGACAGGTAGGCCGCCAGCCTCGCCATGGTCTCGGCATCCATCGACGGGTCGTCGACCGGGTTGCTGTACTTGAAGGTATCGCTCTCGCTACCCGGGATCAGGGGTTCGTCGCCGGTCAGCTCGCGCTTCTGGCTGCTGACGAACACCAGGGTCTCGCCGGCCTCGTCGCCGCGCTCGATCCGTAGGCGCACCCGCTCGATGAAATCGGGCTTGAACAGGGTGTCCGACGCGACCCGCAGGAAATTCATGATGGAAAAGCCGGTCTCGTCGCCGCCCGCCAGTCCGCTCCACTCGGTCTCGATCAGGCCCGCGCTCGCCTCCTGGCGACGGATGGTGTAACCCTCTTCGCGCAGGAAGTCGCGCAACTTGGGCCAGACGTCCTTCGCGTCGGCGGACACCACCAGGTAGCGCGACCCGGGGTCCCCGGCGACCTCGATGTCACTACCGGTGTCGAGCACGCCGCCCGATTCGCGACGATCCATCCGCTCGGCACGTGCCGAGGCGATCTCGGGAATCGCGACCGACCCGCCGGACGTCGGCCGGCTGAATTCCGGCGGCACCTCGAGGTTGGCGGCACGATCGGTCTGGCGATCCTCACCACCGAAGAACGGGATGCTGGAGCAGCCGCTGATCAGGCCGGTGGCCGCCACCGTCGCCGCCAGGGTCAGCATCCGGGAAGGGTTGGTGTGTCGCATACCTGTAGTTTTCCAGTGTGTCTTGATCATGTGTGGGTCACTCCCGGTCGAGGCAGCCGGCCTCGCCGAGGGCCTCCTCCAATGCCGCGTGGCAGAAGTCGGCCAGCGGGGTCAGAGGCAGACGCAGCGTCGGTCCGATCAGGCCCATGCGCTGCAGGGCCCACTTGACCGGGATGGGATTGGTCTGACAGAAAAGTTCGCGGTGCAGGGGAGCAAGACGCCCGTCGAGACGCTCGGTCTCTTCGCTGTCGCCTTCCAGGGCCGCAGCGGCCATCCGCGACATCAGCCGCGGCGCGACATTCGCCGTGACGGAGATGCTGCCCTGCCCCCCGGAAAGCATGCAGGCGGCCCCCAGGTTGTCCTCGCCACTGTAGACGGCGAAACCCTCGGGACGACGGACCATCAGGTCGCGCATGCGCTCGATCGAGCCGGCCGCTTCCTTGACCCCGACGATGTTGCGGTGTTCGGCAAGGGCCAGCGTGGTCTCGGGCGCCATGTCCACGGCCGTTCGGCCCGGCACGTTGTAAAGGATCATCGGCAGGTCGACCGCGTCGGCGATGGCGCGGAAGTGCGCCAGCAGTCCTTCCTGCGTGGGCTTGTTGTAGTAGGGCGTGACCGACAGGTGGGCATCGGCACCGGCGGCCTTCGCTCCGCGTGCCAGGGCGAGCGCCTCGCGGGTGGAGTTCGCCCCCGTTCCGGCGATCACGGGCACCCGCCCGGCCGTCAGGTCCACCGTGGCGCGGATCACGGCGATGTGCTCCTCGTAGTCCAGCGTCGCCGATTCGCCGGTCGTCCCAACCGCGACGATGGCGTGCGTGCCGGACGCGACATGCCACTCGATCAGGCGTTTGAGACCGACATAATCCACTGCGCCGTCTTCATGCAATGGGGTGACCAGGGCCACCATGCTGCCGGTAATCGTGTTCGCCGTCATGTCGCCTCGCGTGCTCTCTCTTGCCGGGAATGCGGGGCGCTGCCCCATCTGCACCTGCCGAAGGCAGGACCAAACTCGCATAGTACCGGCAGATATCGACCAGTGACAAGCCGACCCCGACTCCCGTCAGGCCCGGCGAACCGGCAGGCCGACGCGGACGCGACCGACTGCTATATTGGGTCCGACGAGTCCGGACAAACCGGACCGATCGTCATCAGAACGGCACTTAGAGAACAGTCATATCCGAAACGATGAGCAAACAGACCTCCAGCAAGCCCTCCCCTTCTCCCCGCCCCGGCGATACCGCACCCGATTTCCACGGCCGCACCGGCGACGGGCAGGCCCTCTCGCTCGCCGACTGCCGCGGGCGCCCGCTGGTCCTCTACTTCTATCCCCGCGACAACACGCCGGGCTGCACCACGGAAGCCCGGGATTTCCAGGCCCGGCTCGCGGAGTTCGAGGCCGAGGGCGCCCGGGTCATCGGCGTATCGAACGATGACGAGGCAAGCCATCGACGTTTCTGCGACAAGCAGGGCCTGGCATTCCCGCTGATCAGTGATACCGACCGCGCGATCAGCCGGGCCTACGATGTCCTGCGGATGAAGAACATGTTCGGCAAGCGCTTCGAGGGCATCGAGCGCAGCACCTTCCTGATCGACGGCGATGGCGTGGTCCGCCGGGCCTGGCGGAGGGTGAAGGTGCCGGGCCATGTCGACGAGGTGCTCGAGGCACTCAAGTCACTCTGACACACACGCCCCGGGCAGACCGCCCGGTGACGACGCCACAGGGAAGCCCCACGACGATGATCAGCCAGATTCGCGAGACCCGCTGCCTTTTCGTGCTCGACACCAATGTCCTCATGCACGACCCGACGGCCCTGTTCCGCTTCATGGAGCACGATATCTACCTGCCCATGATCGTGCTCGAGGAACTCGACGCCGGCAAGAAGGGACAGTCCGAAACCGCCCGCAACGTGCGCCAGGTAAGCCGCTTTCTCGACGAGATGCTCAGCGAGGTCGACATCGCCTCCATCGACGAGGGGCTTGTCATCCACAGCGCCATCCGCGACCCCGACGAGCACAACGCCAGGCCCAGCGGCCGACTGTTCCTGCAGACCCGCGAGGAAGGGGACGAACTGCCGGTCCGTCTGCCCGGCAGCCGGGCGGACAACCAGATCCTCGGAATCACCCTCGCCCTGAAGGACAGGATCGAGGACCGCGAGGTCATCCTGGTATCCAAGGACATCAACCTGCGCATCAAGGCCACGGCGATCGGGCTGAAGGCCGAGGACTATCACAACGACCAGGTCCTGGACGACGTCTCGCTGCTGCACACCGGCCACGAGGCGCTCGATGCCGCCTTCTGGGAAAGCCACGCCGACTCGCTCGAGTCCTGGCAGGAAGAAGGCCAGGTGTTCTACCGGATCCACGGGGCCGACACGTCGGAGTGGTACCCGAATCTCTACCTGCACCTCGACGAACCCGCGCCGTTCGCGGCGGTGGTGCGCCAGGTGGAGGACGAGGGCACGGCGGTGCTGGAAAGCGTCGCCAACTACCAGCAGGAACGCCACGCGGTCTGGGGCATCACCGCCCGGAATCGCGAGCAGAGCTTCGCGCTCAACGCCCTGATGGACCCGGACATCGATTTCGTCAGCCTGCTCGGCCAGGCCGGCACCGGCAAGACTCTGCTCACCCTGGCCGCCGCCCTGACGCAGACGCTCGAGCAGAAGGAATTCACCGAGATCGTCATGACACGGGTGACCATCCCGGTGGGCGAGGACATCGGTTTCCTGCCCGGCACGGAGGAGGAGAAGATGACGCCCTGGATGGGGGCGCTGATGGACAATCTCGAGGTGCTGGCGAAGACCGACGGCGGGGGCGGCTCCTGGGAGCGGGCGGCCACCAACGACCTGCTGCAGTCGCGCATCAAGATCCGGTCGCTCAACTTCATGCGCGGACGGACATTCCAGAAGAAGTTCGTCATCATCGACGAGGCCCAGAACCTCACCGCCAAGCAGATGCGCACCCTGATCACGCGCGCCGGCCCGGGGACCAAGATGGTCTGCCTGGGCAACATCGCGCAGATCGATACCCCCTACCTGACCGAGACCACCTCCGGCCTGACCTACGTGGTCGACCGCTTCCGGGGCTGGCCGCACGGCGCCCACGTCACGCTCACCCGGGGCGAGCGTTCCCGCCTGGCGGAGTTCGCGGCAGAGGTCCTGTAAGGGCCCTGCGTCCCTTCCCCCGCACGGACGAAATCATCGTGCGGGAACGTCGGTAGACCCGCGCAAGCCCCTGTTCCATGAGGAAAAATGAACAGATTAAGCCGGTTTATCAGCGGTAAATTAATAAAGTTTGTAAGCATCTTCTAATGGGCAGATAATCGATTGTGCTTCCAAGCACAATGATTCCACAGGGAGAGAGTCAAGAATGCGCAATTTTCTGAAGGCATCCATCCTCGGGGCCGCCATCGTCACGCTGTCCGGCTGCGGCTTCATGTCGATCAAGGGCGACCTTGACCCGAAGGCCATGGACATCTACGGCGAGATGTATGACAAGTTCGTCGCGAGCGGCGGCGACCTCGGCGCGGCCACCGTATGGCAGATGAAGGTCGACGAGGGTCTGACCCCGGAGGACATCAAGACCAGCATCGAGTCGGCAGCGGTCGGCACCGGGCTGATGAACGTCGGCGAAATGCCGCTTTCCAAGCAGCTCGAGCTGGAGACCGGCGAAGAGCAGCGCTACCTGATGATCTATCAGTACTGCAGCCCGCAGATCGCCCGCAAGGCCGTCGACTACAGCCCGTACTTCTCCGCCTACCTGCCGTGCCGCATCGCCGTGGTCGAGGACGAAGAAGGCCAGTACTGGCTCTACGGTCTGAACATGGACATGTTCGTCCACGGCGGCAAGGAAATGCCGGAAGACTTCAAGAAGGACGCGATGCACGTCCGTGACACCATGTACAACATGATGGAAGCGGGCGCTACCGGCGGCTTCTAAGCTTCCCTGCCACTCCCCCGGCCGCATGGCCGGGCCGAAAACCCGGCACGGAGAACCTCCGCGCCGGGTTTTTCTTTGTGGGGCACATGGACAGCCAGGCGCTCGGAAGCACAGACGCCATTGGAATCCCTGCAAGCCAACCGGTCCGTTCGTGACAGTCGGGCGGAGGGAGCCCCGTCGACAACCGGCCGGCGCGGGGGAGAAGGGAAGACGAAGACAGGGCTCCACCCGCCGACAGTGGGCAGGGGGCCGCATCGCGGACAGCAAAAAGGCCCGCCTGTCGGGTGGACAGGCGGGCCTTCTGAACGGGCCTGACGCGCCCGAGAAGCGGTCGCTAGGCTTCCTCGCCGTTGGCCGTGTGCTGGATCACCTCCAGATCATGCATCGGCGAACTCTCGCGACAATAGTCGCGCGAGAACTCCAGCAGCTGCTCCATCGCCGGCAGGCGGAACTTGTGCCGCTGACGGACGAAGGAGAAATCGCGGAACAGGCGCGGTTTCAGGGGGACCGCCGTGAGCAGACCGAGCTTGAGCTCCTTGGTGATACCCGCCGAGGACATGATCGAAAGACCCATGCCCGCCTCGACGGCGCCCTTGATCGCCTCGGGGCTGCCGAGCTCCATGCAGACATCCCAGCCTTCGGTCATGCCCTGCTCGTTCATGTAACCGATGACGACCTCGCGGGTACCCGATCCCTCCTCCCGGCAGATGAACGGGTAGCTCATCAGCTTGTCGACCGGCACACCCTCCTCGCCGTAGGCGGCGAGCTCGTGTTCCGGCGGCATGATCACGACCAGTTCGTCGCGGCGGCAGGTCTCGACCAGCAGGTTCTTGTTGGTCACGTTGCCCTCGACCAGGGCCAGGTCGACCACGTTGTGCTCGACCATGGAAACCACCGACTCGGTATTGCCGACCTTCAGACGCACGGAGAGGTCCGGATGGTCCTGACGGAAATTGCCGAGCAGGGCCGGCAGCATGTTCTCCGCCACCGTCATGCTCGCCCCGATGTTCAATGCCCCGCCGATCTCGCCGGTCATTTCCTTGACCCGCCGGTCCATCTCGTCGTAGAGCTCGAATATCCGTTCGGATATCTCGTAGACCGTGTGCCCGACGTCCGTCAGCGTGACCCGGTTGTGCGTCCGGTCGAACAATCGGGTGTCGAAATGTTCTTCCAGCTGCCGCACCTGGAACGTGACCGCGGGCTGGGTCATGTGCAATGCCTCGGCCGCCTTGGTGAAGCTGAGCAGGCGGGCAACCGTGTTGAAAACCTTTAGGCGTCGATCGGCCATTGGCTAGTCTCGTATCCGGGTGGCAATAAACATTAATGGATAGTGTATCAAGGCACCTTGTGCTTTGCGACTGTCGCTCATCTTGACCAGCGGCCGCCCCGCAGGCTCACAGGCCTTTTCTGGCCCCGCGAACCGGTTTATGCTCGCAAGATGAACGCCCAAGGCAACAGCAAACCATCTGGAAGAGCCACCATGCAAGGAATCGCAACCCAAATTCGGACCCTCCTCCGCCCGGCCGGCGCCGCGCTGCTCGCCCTGGCGCTGATGACAGCCGGCCCCGCCGCCGCCTCGACCATCTACAAGTCTGTCGACGAACAGGGCAATGTCCAGTTCACGCAGACCCCGCCGAAGGACCGCCAGTCGGAATCGGTGGATTCCAGCTATGCCGAGCCGGCCGAGTCCAGGACCGAGGCCGCGGAGGAAGCCGCCGACGATGACCCGGCGACCGACCCGTCCAAGGAGGTGAAAGTGGTGGACCGGGAAAAGGCGCGCGAGGCCTGCGAGAAGGCGAGAGAACAGCGTGCGGCGATCGCCGACGGCGGCAAGGACCTGATGGTTCAGGACGAGGAAGGCAAGTACCGCCCGATGAGCGAGGAGCAGCGCGCCAAGCGCATCGAACGCATCGACGCGATCATCGAGGAAGCCTGCGCGGGGAGCGGGGACGAGGAGTAAGATCCCGGCATTCCGGTCGCTGGGCACGGGATGCCGCGGCATCCGCCGCAAGGGCCCGGAGATGACCGCCCCCTCGCGACATGGGCGGGGGCGCGTGCCGACGACCCACAGCGGCGCCCCACCCGCCTGTTCCTGCATATAGCGCGTCTCGATTCACGGGACGGGTCTGATAACGATCGCGCCGCCGGCTGACGGGGAGGGCCTGGCCGGTCGACCCGTCAGCGCCCGCCTGGCGACAGGCGCCCCACCCCTCTCGCTCGACGCTCCGACAGCCGTCTCGGTACAATCGCCGCGGCCCGATGGCCGCGATTCGCGCCGTTCCCGCCCGCGCCCGGGACGAGAACGCAGGGACAGCGCGGCCGGGCATCCATCCATTTCCATCCAGCGAAGCGAGACACCCATGCGAGCCAGCCAATTCGCCATCAACACCATGAAGGAAACCCCGGCCGAGGCGGAAATCGCCAGCCATCAGCTGATGCTGCGCGCCGGGATGCTCAAGCGGCTGGCCTCGGGTCTCTACACCTGGTCGCCGCTCGGCCTGCGGGTCCTGCGCCGGGTCGAGGCGATCATCCGCCAGGAGATGGACGCCGCCGGTGCGCTGGAGGTGCTGATGCCGGCAGTGCAACCAGCCGAACTCTGGGAGGAATCGGGTCGCTGGCAACAGTACGGCCCGGAGCTGCTGCGACTGACCGACCGTCACGGTCGCGAATTCTGCTTCGGTCCGACGCACGAGGAAGTGATCACCGACTACGCCCGCCGCGAGCTCAAGAGCTACCGCCAGCTGCCGGTCTGCTTCTACCAGATCCAGACCAAGTTCCGTGACGAGATCCGGCCCCGCTTCGGCGTGATGCGGGCCCGCGAGTTCATCATGAAGGATGCCTATTCCTTCCATGCCGACAGCCGGTCGCTGGGCGAGACCTACGAGATCATGTACAGCGCCTACGGCCGCATCCTCGACCGCATGGGGCTGGCCTGGCGGGCCGTGGTCGCCGATACCGGCTCGATCGGCGGCAATGCCTCGCACGAGTTCCACGTGCTGGCCGATTCGGGCGAGGACGAGATCGCCTACGCCACGAACGGGGACTACGCCGCCAACGTGGAGATGGCCCCGACCTTTCCGGCCGACGCACCGCCTCCCTCTCCCGGCGAGACCATGACCGAGGTGGCGACACCGGGCGCCCGTTCGATCGAGGAAGTGGCCATGCAGCTGGCCATCTCCCCCGAGCGCACGGTCAAGACGCTGCTGGTCGTCGGCACCGAGGCCCCCGCGGTCGCGCTGATCATCCGCGGAGACCACACGCTCAACGAGATCAAGGCCGCCAAGCATCCCGCCATCGCCGACCCGCTGACCTTCGTCGACGAGAAGCGGGCGCCCGAGATCACCGGCGCGCCGGTCGGGTCGATCGGTCCGGTCGGGCTCGACATTCCGGTCATCGCCGATTACGCCGCGGCGGCCCTGTCGGACTTCGTCTGCGGCGCCAATCGCGACGGCCACCACCTGACCGGCGTGAACTGGGGCCGCGACCTGCCCGAGCCCGACAGCGCGGACCTTCGCGAGGTGGTCGAAGGCGACCCGGCACCGGGCGGCCAGGGCACGCTCGCCATCTGCCGGGGGATCGAGGTCGGGCACGTCTTCCAGCTGGGCGACAAGTACAGCCAGGCGATGAACTGCGAGGTGCTCGGCGAGGACGGCAAGCCGCTGGTGCCGCTGATGGGCTGCTACGGCGTGGGTGTCTCGCGCATCGTGGCGGCGGCCATCGAGCAGAACTTCGACGATCGCGGCATCATCTGGCCCCAGCCGATCGCACCCTTCACCCTGGCGATCGTGCCGATCGGGGCGAACAAGGACGCCACCGTCATGGAAAAGGCCGAGGCGCTGCACGACGACCTGCGTGCCCGCGGCATCGACGTGATCCTCGACGACCGCGGCCTGCGCCCCGGCGCGGCCTTCGCCGACTGGGAGCTGATCGGCGTCCCCCTGCGGGTGGTAGTCAGCCCGCGCGGGCTCGAAGCAGGCCAGTATGAAGTGCGCCGCCGGGACGCGGCCGAGAGCGAGGACGTTCCGGCCGAGGGGCTGCTCGACTGGATCGAGGCGCAGCTGACCTGAGCCTCCACCCCGCCCCCGCGGACCCCCTGGAATCAATGAAGGCGGACCGGGCTCGAATCCCGGTCCGCCTTTTTTCATGGCGCGCGGCAGACCGCCCTGAGGGGACGCCGGGCTCAGTTGTCCGGGAAGTCGATCGCGATCCGCTGCCCCGCCCGCCATTCCATGCCGGCATTGTCCACCCCGAGGGAAACCCGGTACCGGACGACGCCCCCATCGCCCTGCTCGGCCGCGATCGCCTCGACCGGGCCGGACCGGCTGTCGTCGCCACGGGTCACGGTCAGTTCGTCACCCATTTCGACGCTTCCCAGCTGGTCGGCATCGACCACGGCGGTCGCGACCAGGCGATCGGCCCGGGCGATCTCGACCAGCACCGGCGGGTCGAGGCGCGGGGAGACCACTTCCCCGGCGGCGGCACGCACCGCCAGGATGCGGGCGTCGAACGGAGCTTCCAGCGTGGCCCGGTCACGCTCCCAGCGACGCAGGCCATACTCGGCATGGGCGCGGTCCCGCTCGCCTCGGGCCCGGTCACGCTCGATCAGCGCCACTTCTCTCTCCGAGTCCGAGGCCGAGGTCCGATCGTAAAGCGCCTGCACGCGCTCGGCGTCCAGCTCGGCTTCGGCAGCCGACCGCTTGAGGCCCGGAATCATGGCCGAGACCATCTGCTGACGATGGCGGAACGGCGTCTCGTCCAGCGCCACCAGGACGGTCCCGGCCTCCACGCGTTCCCCCGGGCGCACGGACAGCGTCTCGATCACGCCCCCCACCGGCATGGACAGCGCCGTCCGGTCGGCGAACCCGAGGTGCCCCTCGACCTCGGCAGCCGCGGCGGACCCGGCACCGCCGAGCCCGAGGATCGAGACGGCCACTCCCGCGAGTGTCGGCCGGACTGTCGAAAGGATGGCAGCCTTCATGATGTTTCCTCCATGACTTGATCCTCGCCCGAGGCGTCCTCGGGCCGACCCAGCAGTACCGCCTCGATCGACCGGTTCGTGAGCAGGGCATATTCGGCCCAGCGCGTGGCCAGGTCGTAGGTGGTCTTCATGCGTTCGAACTTGGCCATCGACATCTCCGCCATGGCGTCGCCGAGATCGGTGGCCTTCTCCATCTGGTAGAGCGTCTGGTTGCGGGTGAAGTTGAGGTCGGCGAAGTTCTCCAACGCCTGCATCCGCGACTGCCCGACCGACTGCTGCAGTCGGATCATCTCGACCAGCTCGGTGGCATACCGCCGGACCGCCGCCTCCCGCTCCGCCATTTCCGCGACCACGCCCATGCGATCGGCCTGGGCCGCCCCGATCTCGGCATTGCGGGCCCCGCCCCGGAAGAGGGGAAACTCGAGGTAGACCCCGGCCCGGAAGGGATCGCGGGTAGCACCTTCACGGGTGTAGTAGTCGGCGTTCACCTCGGCGTGCACGCTGGGCAGGTTGCCCGAGCGGGCGACTGCGAGGTCGGATTCGCTGCCGTCATGCCGGCGACGCAGGGCGTTGAGTTGCGGGTCCTCGGCCAGGGCCGTCTCGATCAGTTCGCCCACCGCCGGCGCCTCGCGCTCGAACATCGCCTCGAGGCGCGGCTCGTCGAGCTCCCGGGGAAGCTGGTCGGGTCGCCCGGCCAGTTCGGCCAGGTGGCGCCGGGTCAGCCGTCGCTCGGCATCGGCCCGGGCCCGCTCGAGGAGAACCTCCTGGTAGTCGCGCTCGAAACGCGCGAGATCGTAGTCGGAGGTCTGGCCCAGCTCGTGCCGGTCCCGGGCCCGGTCGTAGCGGATGTAGAGAATGGCCATGCGTTCGTTGATGGCCTGGTAGCGCTGGTCCGCCAGCAGGACGTCGAAATAGGCGCGCAGAAGCGCCAGACGCTGGCGCTTCTCCTCGCCCAGCAGGGCGAGCCGCTCGCCTTCCAGCCGCGCTTCGGCGGCCGCCTCCCGGTCCTGCTGCCGACCGAAGTCGAAGAGCTTCTGGCGCAGGGACAGGCCGGCCTGGTGATCGTCGTGCTGGTCGTTCTCGTCGGCGAGTTCTCCCGGCTCGACGTAGCGGAGCCGGCCGTTGACGCCAAGCTGGGGCCTGTTGTCGGCCTGTACCAGCTGTCGCTCGGCGGCACGCTGTTCGTACCGGGAACGGGCGGCCAGGACACCATACTGGCCATCGAGGGGAAGCGAGAGGACCTCGTCCAGCCCCAGCGGCTGTGGCAACGGGTCAGGCGTCGCCACCCGCCCTTCCGAGACCTCCGGCGGGGGCGGCAGGTCGGCGGCCTGCGCCGGCATCACGGCAGGCAGGGCCAGTAATGCAAGCCCCATGACCGAGAACGCCCGGCACCTGCCGGGCCTTTCGGCCCGGCACGTCGGGTTGTCGGAAGTTTGCCCGAGTGACATCGACAGCGCCTCCCTGCTGATGCTCTGACGTGAGGTGGTGACTTACTGCTTCTTGTACTTGAAGAAGTTCATGCCCGGCTCGGTGTGGGCGCCGGAGACGAAGAACTCCATCAACTGCATGAATTCGTCGGGGGTATGCGTCGGCCCGGTGTAGCGAACCGCGGGCTCGCCTTCCTTGTCGAAGAAGATCATGACCGGGGTGGCCCTGACGCGGTATTCCTTGAAGGCGAAGTCCTTTTCCTTCATCGACTCGCCGTCCGGGGTGGTCATCTCGACGTCACCCTCGATGTCGATGCTGACGGTCACCAGGTTCTCCTTGATGTACTCCTGCACCTCGGGGTCGGTGAACACCTGTGTCTTCATGCGATGACAGAACGGGCACTCGTCCATCTCGAAGAAGACGAAAACCCCGGCCTTGCCTTCCTCGCGGGCGGCCTCGACATCGGCCTGCAGGTCCTTGAACGGATCGTCCCAGAAGTCCTCGAGCTCCTGCGCCTGCACCGGACCGACTGCCAGCATGAACAGCGCCAGCACGGCAGCCCCCATCCATCCGGCAATCGTTCTGTATCCATTCGCTCGCATCATTCACCCCCTTATCGTTGACCGGAACATGCGCCTGAACGCATAGAATGCTAACAGTCTAGTCCACGCGCCGGGATTTCAGCATGGTCTCGAGGATCTCGCGCGACACCGGACCGAGATACTCGCCGTCGACCGTGCCGTCCGGGCCGATGACGAAGGTGATCGGCACGCCCTCGATATAGCCGAAGCGGCTCGCCTCGCCGGGCGTGACATTGATGACTGGGTAGGTCACGCCGTGCTTTTCGATGAACTCGGGCAGCCGCTCGGCGTCGCCGAACATGTCCATCGACAGCCCCCACACATGCACGCCTTCGTCCCGGTGCGCCTCGTGGAAGGCCTGCAGTGCGGGCAGCTCCTTGACGCAGGATGGGCACCAGCTTGCCCAGACATTGACGAATACGAGATCGCCGCGCAGGTCGGCGAGACTGCGCTGCTCGCCGTACACGTCCTCCTTCTCGAGGACAACGGGCGCGTCCCTCGGCGAGGCGGCGGCCGGCTCGGCCGCCACCGTCCCGCCCAGCGCCAGGCATCCGGCGACCAGTATTCCCGCAATCCATCGACTCGACACAGATTCACTCCCGGCAAGGTTGAACATCGGCGTCCCGGCAGCCCGTTGCGCCCGGGGAAGTCCTGCGGTCCACCCGCTGGTCGAGGTTATTGCTAAACTGCGCAACCGGCAACCATTCCGCACATGGAGACTCTGGCAATCTCGTGGATGTCCTGATCCTGTACTACAGCCGTAGCGGCAACACCGAAAATCTCGCCCGGCAGGCGGCCCGCGGCGTCGAACGCATGGAGGGAATGACCGCCCGCCTGCGACGCATCCCCTGCCCCGACGGCAAGCAGCCCGACGAGGGCGACCCGGTGGTGAGCCTGGAGGATCTGCGCGAATGCAGGGGCCTGCTGCTGGGCAGCCCCACCTACTTCGGCGGCATGGCCTCGGCGGTCAAGCGCTTCCTCGAGGACACCAGCGGCCTGTGGTTCCGCGGCGAGATGGTGGGCAAGCCCGCGGGGGTATTCACCTCCACAGGCTCGATGCACGGCGGCCAGGAAACCACCCTGCTGTCGATGATCGTGCCGCTGATCCACCACGGCATGCTGATCACCGGGATCCCCTACCAGCACCCCGAGCTGGCGCACACCCAGACCGGCGGCACGCCCTACGGGGCCAGTCACACGGTCAACGACCATGCCACGCTCAGCCGCGACGAACGCGAACTGACCCAGGCTCTGGGGGCGCGGGTGGCCGAGATCGCGCGTCGACTGGGATGACGCTGCTCGGCGGCACGACGACCGAGGGCCTCCCCCTGCTGCCACTCAAGCTGATGGCGGCCATGCAGGGGCTGATCGTCGCCGGCTACCTGGGCCTGCTGTTCGCGGGCAGCGCGGAGATCCGCCCGGGAGCGATCACCACGGGGCTCATGCTCCTGCCCGCGGTCGCCGTCGTTCCGGGGCTCTGGCGCGGCCACTACAAGACCATGGTCTGGGCCGCGCTTTTCGACCTGTTCTATCTTCTCGTGGCCGCCACCGACGCCTGGGCGGCACCGGCCGACCGCGGCTGGCACCTCATGGTCGGCATCGCGGCGACCGTGGGCTTTGTCGCCGCCTGGTGGCACAGCATCCGGCGCCGGCGACTGCTCAAGTCACGGCGCGCATGACCCTGCCGCCGACATCCGGCGCGGGACGAACCCCCTTGAATTGCGCGCTTCACGAATTACGCATTACACGCATCCACCGGACAGAGGTTTGACGATGATCGAAAAGTGTCTGTTTCCCGCCGCCGGTTACGGCACCCGCTTTCTCCCCGCCACCAAGGCCATGCCCAAGGAGATGCTGCCCATTCTCGACCGCCCGCTGATCCAGTACGGC
This sequence comes from Guyparkeria sp., assembly GCA_041690375.1. Classification (GTDB taxonomy): domain Bacteria; phylum Pseudomonadota; class Gammaproteobacteria; order Halothiobacillales; family Halothiobacillaceae; genus Guyparkeria. Next base: position 38,433 of record JAWLHL010000002.1, read on the forward strand.
GTCGAGGAGGCCTACGAGGCCGGCATGACCCAGATGGCGATGGTCACCGGGCGCGGCAAGCGGGCCCTGGAAGACCACTTCGACGTCAACTACGAGCTCGAGCACCAGATCCGCGGCACCAAGAAGGAGGCAATGCTCGCCTCGATCGACCGGCTGATCGACAACTGCACCTTCTCCTACACCCGCCAGCTGGAGATGCTGGGGCTGGGTCACGCGATACTGACCGGCGAGAGGCTGATCGGACGCGAGCCCTTCGGCGTTGTGCTCGCCGACGATCTCTGCGTGGGCCAGCCCGTCGGCATCCTCGCGCAGATGGCCACCATCTACGAGCGCTACCAGTGCAGCGTGATCGCCGTGGAGGAAGTCCCCGAGCAGGACATCCACAAGTACGGCGTGATCGGCGGCGACCCGATCGAGGACGACATCATCCAGGTCACCGACATGGTGGAGAAGCCGGCGGCCGCCGATGCGCCGGGCAATCTCGCCATCATCGGACGCTACATCCTCACCCCGGACATCTTCGACATCCTGCGCCGGACCCAACCCGGCACGGGCGGCGAGATACAGATCACCGACGCCTTGCGCGAGCAGGCCGAACAAGGCAAGGTGATCGCCTACCGGTTCAAGGGACGGCGTTTCGACTGCGGCAGCCCCTCGGGCTTCGTCGCCGCCACCAACCACTTCTATCATCTCAGCACGCGCTAGGGCCCTCGCCCGAGCGCCCGGGGAACCTCCCGTCGATTCCACGGTCGCAGTCGGGATCGGGAGGTTACTCCCAGACAACTCACAGCCGTCCACGCGAGGCAAATCAATGCAAGTTCAGAACGACCACGTCGTCTCCATCGACTACACCCTGAAGAACGACGCCGGGGAGGTCATGGACAGCTCCGAGCAGGCCGGCCCGCTGGCCTACCTGCACGGGCACCACAACATCATTCCGGGGCTGGAGAAGGCGCTGGACGACAAGTCGGTCGGCGACAGCTTCACCGTCAGCATCGAGCCGGCCGAGGCCTACGGCGAGCGCAACGAGGCGATGATCCAGACCGTGCCGCGCTCCATGTTCCAGGGCGTGGACGAGATCGAGCCGGGCATGCGCTTCCAGGCGCAGACCGAGGGCGGCGTCACCGTGGTGACGATCAAGGAAGTCAACGGTGACGAGATCACCCTCGACGGCAACCACGAGCTCGCTGGCGAGACCCTGCACTTCGACGTCGAGGTCAAGGACGTGCGTCCGGCCTCCGAGGAAGAGATCGAGCACGGTCACGTCCACGGCCCGGGCGGCCACGAGCACTGATCCGGCCTCTCCGGCCGGCGCGAGAGCCGGCACGGACCCACGAAAAAGGCAGCGTGATCACACGCTGCCTTTTTTTTTGTCCCGCATTCCTCGCCCGGCAGGCCGGTTGCCGATTCAGGCAGCGGCCTGGTGGTCCTCGGCCCGGGCATCCTCGGACGGGAAGATCGAAACGTAAGCGGCATAGAGTGCCGCCCAGGCCCAGGGCACCAGCAGGATCGCGCTGATGCCGGCGGTCAGCGGGATGGTCATGAACAGCCCCAGCCAGATGAGACCGAAGACCAGCATCGGCAGCCAGTTGAGCCACACGGCACGAAAACTGGCGGCCAGCGCGGCGGTGAGCGGGTGGCCACGCAGCACCACCAGCGGCACGGCGAACAGCATCGCCGAGAGGTAAAGCACGTAGACGACCACCACGCCCAGCCAGATGCCCAGCGCGGACGAGGATGTCAGCACGGGCAGGAGCATCTCAAGCCGTTCGGCATCGCCCAGCTCCGGGTCGTTCAGGGCCGCCATGCCGCCCTCCGGCAGGGCTGCACTGAGATAGGCGGCCAGCAGCAGGAGAATCAGCAGGTTGACGAGAATGGTGACGCCGCCCAACCCGACCAGCGGCCGCCAGGGAGCGTCGCCGGAGAACTGGGAGAACAGCAGGTCGAAGCCGATCGGCTGCTCGCGGGCGAGCGGCTCCTCCTCGCTGCGTTCCAGTATCTCGGCGATCCGCGCGAAGATCATGATCACCCCGCCGCCGAGCACCGGGGCGACCAGGTAGCCGGCACCCATGCCGATCAACGGCACCATGCTGACGAGGAAGATCAGCAGGTACATCAGCAGCACGCTGCCGATCACCAGGCCGGGGCGGGTCTTGAGAAGCTGCCAGCCACCCGCGATCCAGCGGGCACCGGAACTGGCCGGTCGTTTGCGCATTGAGTACACTCTCGTCCGTTTTGTCTTGATGTCCGAATCACTCGCCTGCGCGGGATCGTCACCGGCGATCCCCACACGGGCGGGCTCCATGGTAACCAGAAAAGTGGCGAAGCCGATGTTACAAGCGATCCTGTTCGATGTGGACGGCACCCTGGCCGATACCGAACGTGACGGCCACCGCGTGGCCTTCAACCTGGCGTTCCGCGATGCGGGCCTCGACTGGCACTGGGACGTGCCCACCTACGGTGAGCTGCTGGCCGTGACCGGCGGCAAGGAGCGCATCCGCTACTTCATCGAGACCCATGACCCGGTCCTGCCCGACATGGACGACCTCGCCGAATGGATCGCCGGCCTGCACAAGGCGAAGACCGCACACTACCTAGCCCTGCTCAAGAAGGGCGAGATCCCGCTGCGCCCCGGGGTCGAGCGCCTGATCGCCGAGGCCCGCGAACGAGGCGTCCGCCTGGCCATCACCACGACGACCACGCCGGAAAACGTCGACGGGCTGCTGGCGGCCACTCTCGGCGAAGAGAGCCTGGACTGGTTCGAGGTGATCGCCGCCGGCGACATCGTGCCGGCCAAGAAACCGGCCCCCGACATCTATCACTACACCCTGGAGCGGATGGGACTGTCCGCCTCAGAGACGATCGCCCTGGAGGACTCGGGCAACGGCGTGCGCTCGGCGCTCGGGGCCGACGTCCCCGTCGTGGTTACGCTGAACGACTACACGGCCGGGGACGACTTTTCCGGGGCGATCTCCGTGCTCACGGACCTGGGCGAACCTTCGGCGCCGGCCCGCACCATCAGCGGCCCCGCGCCCGAAAACGGCCTGGTCGATCTGGCCTATCTCGAGGCCTGCCTGGACAACTGATTCGTCCCGTCCATCCATGACCTGACACCCACCGGCCAAATCGTTAGACTGGTGGGAGCCAGCTAACGCAACCGATCGAGCCCCCATGAACGCATCATCCCCGGACGAAAAGGCCAGCTACGACTACGAGTCGTTCATCGACAGCTTCGAGGAGGTCACCTACTGGCACTTCGACTGGTACTCCCGGATCATGGGCGCGCTGTTGTACAACACGCCGCGCCCCACCCTCAGCGAGCACGAGTGCCGCTTCGGTCGTTTTCTCGAGACCCACGGCGCGCCCCCGGGCCGCGAAGAGGAGTTCGAGAACGTCCACCAGCTGCACATCAAGATGCACATGGCCGCGGACACTCTGATGACCAGTGCCGAGGGCGGCACGCAGGCCGAGCGGGAGGCCTTCGACGAGTTCGTCGAGTTGCAGAGCCTGTTCCTGGCGACCTGCTTCAACCTGATGCGGGACGCCTTCACCGACAGCATCCGCTGCCCGTGACCGTTCGTCCGCCGTCGCCCGACGGCGGGACCCCCGCGGGCGTCTCTCCCTCGAGGCGCGTCTAGCCGCCGGTGCCGGCCATGAGCTCCCGTTCGCGCTCGGTCAGCCAATCGACATAGGGATCGAGCAGCGCACGCTGCTCCGTCGTCCAGGCCTCGGAGCCACGCAGGCGCTCCGCCTCGTGGAACATGGCGGGGAAGTCCCGGCCCGCCGGCACCGACCCGTCCTCCCGCCCCGGTGAACGCTCCCCGGGACGCAGCCGATCGAGCAGGCGCCGCTGCCAGCGCTCGCGCGCCGGCGCATCCAGCGCCTCGGGCAGGTTCCGGGCCACGAATCCCTCCACCAGCTCCCCCAGCCGCGGATCTTCGAACGGCCAGGCCAGCAGGTCACGGGCGTGGGCCACGGCCTCCTCGCGCGACCGCATCCCGCGCGCCCGGTCCCACCAGCCCTCCAGATGCGACCGGTCGGCCCGCGGCACAAAGCCGGCGTAGAGCGCCTCCTCGACCGGCTTCGACGGGAACTCGCCCTCCGTGGCCTCGATGGCCGCCAACAGGCGCTCCCGCAAGGCTCGGTGATGCCGCTGGATGAATACGGCGTGCTGCTGCACGCGCGCCCGGTCGATGACCAGCCGCTGCGCCACCCCCGCTTCATCGAGCGTGGCGGCGGGAAGCACGACCGGGACCCGGTTGAGGTGGATCCCCTTGACCGGCAGGCGCAGGTCGGACCAGTCAGGCTCGGCATCCGCCGCCGGGCTTTTGACGAATCGCCGCTCCGCCCAGGCCTGGGCATCCAGGTCCATCCACGGCTCGGGATCGAAACGCAGGTCCCAGCATTCCCGGCGATTGCGGTTGCCATCCACCTGGCCCAGGGACAGGAACATCGAGGCCGAGCCCGTGCGCGCCGGCAGGCGCGGCGAGACGTGCAGGAAGGGTTCGAGATCCGGGTTGTCGACCAGGCGGGCCACCTGGCGCTTGTCCCGGGCCGCCAGCAGCCGCTGCCAGAGGTCGGGGTCGGCCTGCCGCAGGCGGCGAGCCAGGTCGATGGTGGCCTCCACGTCGGAGAGCGCATCGTGGGCATTCTCGTGCGTCAGGCCGTTGGCCGCGGAAAGCTCGCTCAGACGCAGCGTGGGATGGCCCTGCTCGTTGACCGGCCAGTTCAGCGCCTCCGGACGCAGCAGGCGGAAGGCACGCGTCGCGTCGAGCACGTCGAAGCGACTGTTGCCGTCGGCCCATTCGTGGCGGTAGGGGTCGAGCAGGTTGCGCCAGAACAAAAACCGCAGCATGGGCGCGTCGAAGCGCAGGTTGTTGAAGCCGACCACGCAGGTGTTCGGCTGATTGACCAGGTGGTAGATCCGGTTGGCCAGGTTGGCCTCGCTGTCGGCCTTCGTAAGCACGGGATCGTCCGGGAGCAGCCCGGTGGTCATCACCGCGGCCGGGTGCGGCAGGCAGTCGATGCTGGGACGGGCATACCAGACGATCGGTTCGCCGACCGGCCTGAGATCCGTGTCCGTGCGGATCGCGGCGAACTGCAGCGGACGGTCGAAGGCCGGATCGGCTCCGGTGGTCTCCAGGTCGAAAAACAGGAAGCTGGGTGAGGACACGTGCCTGACTCCGTGGCAGGTTGGGATGGTTTCAGTCCGAGGGGCCGATCACCGGCAGCAGCAGCCCCAGGCGATCGGCCCTGCCCTCGCGGCGCCACTGGTAGGTCACCATTCCCGCCAGCACGGCCCGGGCATAGGCGCGGGTCTCGTCGAAGAGGATGGTGTCGACCCACACATCGCCCGGCAAGGGCACCTCGGGAAGCCAGTCACCGATCCGGCCCGGCCCCGCGTTGTACGCGGCGATCGCCAGCGGGTAGCGCCCGTCGAACCGCTCGGCCATGTGGCCCAGGTACGCCGATCCGAGGGCGATGTTCGTCTCGGGGTCGTCCAGGGCCAGGGGCGACAGATGCAGCCCGGCCTTCCGGTTGACCCATCGAGCGGTGTCCGGCATGAGCTGCATCAGCCCCTGCGCGCCGGCCCCGGAACCGATGTCGCGCATGAACAGGCTCTCGCGACGCATGATCGCGTAGATCCAGTCCGGGTCGATCGACTGCTCGTCGGCCTGCGCTTCGACCAGTTCGCGGTGCGGCAGGGCAAACCGGGCCGCGTACCATTCCGGGTCGTGCTGTCGATCCATGCGGGCGATCAGAACGGCCACCCGATCATGCCAGTCCACGCGATGGGCAAGCCAGGTCAGAGACGGGAGCAGTTCCTCGGGTACCGACCGGTAGTCATGCTCGAAGAGCCTCCGGGCATCCTCGGGCCGGTCCAGTTGATGCAACGCGAAGGCCAGCATCATCCCGGGACGCGACGTCAGCCGAGCCAGCGCCTCGTCCTCCGGCTCGGGAAGTGTCGCCCCGTTGCGTTCCGGCAAGGGGTACTCGAGCCCGAGCCGGTCGGCGGCCAGGAACCCATGATAATCGGGCGTGCGAGCCAGGTCCCGCCAGACGGGACGGGCGGCCACCTCCTGGCCGAGATGGGAGTCCGCCACGGCGCGCCAATAACGCCACTCGCGGTCCTCGGCCAGTTCCTCGGGCATCGCGTCGATCGCCTCCTTGACCCGGGCCCAGTCCAGGTGCCTGAGCGCCGAGCGGACCGTCCAGGTCCAGACCTCCTCGTCCCGCGCCTCGGCCGGCACCTCGCGCAACCACTCGTAGGCCTGCGGTTCGTAGAGGTACCCCGCCTTGAGGGCGGCGAGCCGACTGACCGATCCGGCCTGCTCGGCGGACAGCAGTTCGCCCCGCTCTGCCCGCGCCAGCAGCTCCCTTGCCCGGGCCGGATCCCGCTTCGCCAGCCACAGGAGGCCCTGGGTGAGTTCGCCCGCATCGCCGCCCCCCGCCTCGATGATCGACGACACCGCGCTCTCCGGGTCGTCGCGCAGGGCGATCCAGCGATCCCGGTAACTTGCCAGTCCGGCCGGTCCACGCCGCACGAGGTAGCGCGCCAGCCCGTCCTGACCGGCCTTGACGGCGTTTCGAATCCGGGTGCGGTAGGCGTTCTCGTCGAGATGGCCGTTGTCCTCGAGCCAGTCGAAGACCGGGTCGCAGGCCTCCGGCTGACTGCGGCCCCGCTGCCACGCCGCCAGGGCCTCGTCGATGGCCGACTCCTCCAGCGTCTCGTCCAGCGCCAGCTCCGCGCTCCAGTAGGCGCACTGGTGGCGGGTGCCGGCGCGGATGTCCGGCGCGCGGTCGAAGGTGAGGCGGTATTCACCCCAGTCCTCTTCCTCCGCCAGGTAATCGAGGTAACGACGCTTGAGTCGCGGCATCAGGGGGGCATCGGGATGATCCCTCAGCAGCCCGACCACCCTGCCCGGCCGGTCGGATACCTGGTCGACCAGCCATTTTGCCTCGAGGTAGATGCGCGCCTGCTCCCCGAGCGGGTCGGCAGGCAGGGTATCGAGGGCATCACGAAACCCCGGTCCATCGCCGCGGTCTATTGCCTGCAGGGCCCGGTCGAGGCCCTCCGGCACCGGCAGCTCCGCTGCGGTGGCGGCCGAAGCGGCCGAGGGGACGATCATGACGAGGCCGATCGTCATCACGCTCAGGCAACGGGAGAGGAAACGGGATCTCGTACCGATCATGGTCGTGGCTCACGGGAAAGTGGTCGGGCAACAGGTGTACGATTCCCGCCGACGGCTCGAGTTCGATGGAGACGAGCCGACAACGCGATTCAATAACGAGAGCACATGATGGCATGACGTCCGGCACGGACAACAACGGGAACTACCACGGCCGGTTTGCACCGACCCCGAGCGGTCCGCTGCATGCCGGTTCCCTGGTGGCCGCGCTGGGGAGCTTCCTCGACGCCCGGGCCCACGGGGGACGGTGGTCGGTTCGCATCGACGACACCGACCCGGCCCGCTGCCGGCCGGAGACCAGCGACGAGATCCTGGCCCAGCTTCGGGCCCACCACCTGTTCCACGACGGCGAGGTGGTCCTGCAGAGCCGGCGAACCGATCGCTACGAGAGCGCCCTGGCCGAGCTCGAGGCGATCGGCCGCCTGTATCGCTGTCGCTGCACCCGTGCGCGGCTGCGCGACTGGGCGAAAGAGCAGGGACAGGCCATCGGCGCGATCGGCCCCGTCTACCCCGGCTTCTGCCGGGCCGAGCCGGTCTCCGCGGAGGAACGCCATGCCCTGCGATTCCGGGTCACGCACCACGAAAGGTCCGTGGCGGACCGGCGGCTGGGATCGATTCGCCAGAACATGGCGACGGAAGTCGGTGACCCGGTGTTGCGGAGGGCGGACGGACCGATCGCCTATCACTTGGCGAACGTGGTCGATGACGCCGACATGCAGATCACCCACGTGGTGCGCGGCGAGGACCTCGCCGGGCTGAGCCCCCTGCACGTCGAACTGGCCGAGGCCCTCGGCGCCACGGCGCCGATCTACCTGCACCTGCCGGTACTGATGGACCCGGACGGCCGCAAGCTGAGCAAGACCAACCATGCCCCGGCGATCGACGCCCGCCGCGCGAAGGAAAACCTGCAGGAAGCGGCCGCCGCGCTGGGGTTGGAATCGGGCGACTCCGCGGAGGGGGCCACCATCGGACAGTTGCTGGAGAGATGGGTGGAGCAGTGGCGGGCGCAGCATGTGCCGGGCGGATGAACCGACCGGCGGGGGCTGCTACTGCAGCCCCATGCTCTCGTAGACGCTCGTCGCGCCGCCCTTCAGGAACCAGTAGTCGGAAACACCCTTCTCCTCGAGGTAATACTGCAGCCACCGGACCTGCTTGCCGGTCGCGTCGACGAAGAACATGGGGCGCCCCTCTGCCTTCGCGGTCCGGATCAGCGCATCGAGTTCGCTGTTGTCGTCGGTCAGGGGAACGTGCCGGTCCTTCATCTGGAACAGGGAGATACCCGCCCGCTGGTCGCGGTTGCGGATATCGACGATGACGGGGTCCTCGCCGCGATCGATGCGGCCGAAGAAGGCGTCCTCGTCCAGCAGGTGGCGCTCGAACTGCGCAGTGCTGATCAGCTTGTCCGGGTCGCCGAGGGTCTCGCCGAGCAGTTCTGCGCGATCCGGGTGAGCCAGGGACCAGGCGAAGATACCGGCGTCGTAGACCAGCGAGTCGGTCACGCCCGCCCCCTTGGCCTTGAGCGCGGCCTTGTAGGAAACGGCGCAGGTCACGCCGTTGCAGTAGAACACCAGCGGCTTGCCGGTCTCCTCCGCCAACTCCTTCACGTCGTCGGTGAAGTCGCCCGAGGCCAGGGGGATCGAATGGGCCCCGCTGATGCGCAGGGTTTCGTACTCGTAGGCGGAGCGGGCGTCGACGATCGCGTAATCGTCCAGCGCCGCGGCCAGCTCGTCCGTCTCGATCGCCTCCGCGCCGGCCTGGGCATACTTGTCGCGCAGCGGGAAGTCCTCTGCGCCCCCCAGCATCGGCCAGGCCAGGCCGACGGCCAGCAACAGCCCCGTCAGGCCGCCGGCTCGTCTCCGGGCGTTCGGCGCGCCGCTCCTCGCTCCCGTGAACCGATCAACTCCAAACAGTCCGTGGTCTCCTGCCAGCATTCCCTTGACTCCGTTTTTATTGGATTTGTAGAGGCAACATACTCCCAACCTCCTCACGGGCGCAAGCCGCCCCGGCCGGCGCTTGCCCCGTCGGAAATACGCTGATTAAATCGTCCCGGGTCCCGAAGCGGATCCGCACGTTCGCCTTCCATGAACCCCGGAAATACCCGCATGCCCATCCTGTTCCCCTCCCGAATCATCCCTCTGCTCGGCGCGCTGCTGCTGGCGGCGCTCGCCGCCGGCTGCGACCGCAGTCCGCCGGACCACCCCTTCCTCCCCTGGGACGTGACAGTGAACGATCAACAGCGGGTGGAGGTGTTCGGCATGACCCTCGGCGAGTCCACCCTGCTCGACTTCAAGCGCCTCTATGACCAGAAGGCCGACCTGGCCATATTCTCCACACCGGACGAGCCGCTGACGCTGGAGGCATACTTCGGCCACATGAGCGTGGGACCGCTCACCGCGCAGGTGGTGCTGGTGGGCGAGGTGGACCAGGAAACGCTGGAACGCTGGGCCGAGGCATCGACCATCGCCGACCCCACGCCCAGCGGGGCGCGCAAGCTGTCGATGTCCGACGAGGCGCTGATCGAGGCGCAGGACAAGCCGATCCGGTCGATCAGCTACGCGCCGAGCGCCGACTACGACGAGGAACTGATCGTCCGCCGCTTCGGCGAGCCGGAGGAAAAACGCAGCATACCGCGCGGCGAGCGCGACGAGGACGAGCCGCCAGCACAGCTGTGGCTCTACCCCGAGAAGGGTGTGGCCATCACCGTCGAGCCCGACGACAAGGAGATGTTCCAGTACATCAACCCGGACCAGTTCGACCGGCTGGTCGAGCGCACGCTGGGCGGCGAGCCCGAGGGCGATCCGGCCGAGCACTGACCCGGCGAGTCCTACCGCCGGGCACGGACCGCCAGCGGATCGGTCACTCCGTGCTGTAGTCGCCGTGTTCGCGCGTGGCGAGGAAGCGCACCTCGGGCCAGCGCTCCTGGGTCATCTGCAGGTTGACCCGGGTCGGCGCGATGTAGACCAGGTCGCCGGCGTGGTCGAGCGCCAGGTTCTGCTGGTTCTTGTTCTTGAACTCCTCGAAGCGCTTGGGATCGTCGCATTCCACCCAGCGGGCGGTGTTGACGTTGACCGCCTCGAAGCGGCAGTCGACGTTGTACTCGTCCTTCAGGCGCTGGGCGACCACGTCGAACTGCAGCACGCCCACCGCGCCCAGGATCAGGTCGTTGTTGGTCAGCGGCCGGTAGAGCTGGGTCGCGCCTTCCTCGCAGAGCTGCGAGAGCCCCTTGAGCAGCTGCTTGGACTTGAGCGGGTCCTTCAATTGCGCGCGGCGGAACAGCTCCGGGGCGAAGTTCGGGATACCGGTGAAGGCCAGTTTCTCGCCCTCGGTGAAGGTGTCCCCGATGCGGACCGTGCCGTGGTTGTGGATGCCGATGATGTCGCCGGCCTGGGCCGTCTCGAGACGCACCCGGTCCGAGGACATGAAGGTCAGCGCGTCCGGGATCTTCACGTCGCGCCCCAGGCGCACGTGGTGGGACTTCATGCCGCGGCGGAACTCGCCCGAGCAGATGCGCAGGAACGCGATCCGGTCGCGGTGCTGCGGGTCCATGTTCGCCTGGATCTTGAAGACGAAGCCGGTGAACTTGGTCTCCGACGGATCGACCGTGCGCCCGGTCGCCTCGCGCGGCTGAGGTGGCGGGGCGTATTCGACGAAGTCGTCGAGCAGCGACTGGACACCGAAGTTGTTCATCGCCGAGCCGAAGTACACCGGTGTCTGCTCGCCGGCGAGATACGCCTCGAGGTCGAACTCGTCGGCCGCCCCGGCCACCAGCTCGATCTCCTCGCGCAGCTCGTCGGCCTGGCTGCCGATGCGTTCGTCGAGCGCGGGGTTGTCCAGCCCCTTGATCGCCTCGACCGCCTGGTCGCGGGTGCCGTCGGCGGCCCCGTAGAGATAGGTGGTGTCCTGGGCGATGTGGTAGATGCCGCGAAAGCGCTTGCCGCTGCCGATCGGCCAGGTCACCGGCGCGCAGCGGATGTTCAGCACCGTCTCGACCTCGTCGAGCAGCTCCAGCGGGTCGCGCCCCTCGCGGTCGAGCTTGTTGACGAAGGTCATGATCGGCGTGGTGCGCAGGCGGCAGACATCCATCAGCTTGATGGTGCGCGCCTCGACGCCCTTGGCCGCGTCGATGACCATCAGCGCCGAATCCACGGCCGTCAAAACGCGGTAGGTGTCCTCGGAGAAGTCCTCGTGGCCCGGGGTGTCGAGCAGGTTGACGATCCGCTCGCGGTAGGGGAACTGCATCACCGAGCTGGTCACCGAGATGCCGCGCTCCTTCTCCATCGCCATCCAGTCGGAGGTGGCGTGGCGACCGGACTTCTTGCCCTTGACCGTGCCGGCAAGCTGGATCGCGCCGCCGAACAGCAGGAGCTTCTCGGTCATGGTGGTCTTGCCCGCGTCCGGGTGCGAGATGATCGCGAAGGTCCGGCGGCTGGAGTAATCGTTTTCTGGGATCGTGCTCATGAAATCTCGACTGTGAAATGACCCGGCCCCGTCGTCACGACGAGATCCGGGTGCTGTTGTTCAGGGGAGGGGGCAGCGCATCACGCGGGCATCCTCTCGCCCGTTCGGGGCCGGATAATACGCCTTGCGGTGGCCGATATCGGCAAAGCCGGACGACTCGTACAACGCGATGGCGGCGCGGTTGCCGGCGCGCACCTCGAGGATCAGGCAGCTCGCGGCGGCGGCGCGCGCCGACTCCAGCACTCGCTCGAGCAGGAACCGCCCCACGCCGCGCCGCTGCATGGCCGGATCGACGCAGAGGTTGAGCAGGTGCCATTCGTCGAGCACCGTCATCACCACCGAAAAGCCGACCAGCTCTCCTCGCACGAACGCCCCGTCGAGGTAATACCCGGCCCGCAGGCAGTCCTCGAACACCGCCTCGCTCCAGGGGTACGGATGGGCCGCCTCCTCGATCTCGAGGATCTCGGGCAGGTCCTCCGAGGCCAGCGAGGCCCAGTCGAGCCGCGTCTCTGCGCCCCCGGGCCGTGCGCACCGGGCGTCCGTGTTCACGACCGCCCTGCCCGCCTCGGCCCGGCCGCCAGCGCCTTCCAGAGACGACGCTTGGCATCGCCGTCGACGGCCACATCGGCCAGCGCCCAGCGCTGCCCACGGAGCCAGACGGCATCCCCGCCATCGGCCTCCTCTCGGCATTCCAGCCGCCCCCAGCGGGCGATCGCCCGGGCGAGCGCCCCGTGCGGCGAATCGCCGGAGACCACCACCTGGTCCGGCGGTATGGACTCGAGCGATGCCGCCGGCACCTCGGCGACGGATTCGCTCGCCGCTTCGGCTCCCGCCTCGCGGGATTCCGCCCCGGCATCCATCACCTCGGGTACCGGACTTGCCGGCACAGGCCGCCGCACTCGGCCGCTGGGGATGTAGACATCGATCCCCAGCCAGCCGAGCGCCGTCTGTTCCCGCGCCGGCGACGTCATGCGCAGCCTCGTTCCGTGGCCGGCGTCACACGTCCCCCATCTGCGGGTGAGCCCGCTTCGGCGGATGCTCGAGCCGCTCGATGGCGTTCAGGTACGCCTTGGCCGAGGCGATCACGATATCCGTGTCGGCGCCCTGCCCGGTGACGATCCGTCCGGCACGCTCGAGGCGAACGTTGACCTCGCCCTGCGCATCGGTGCCGCTGGTGATGTTGTTGACCGAGTAAAGCTGCAGGTTCGCCCCCGAGGCGACGATCTTCTCGATCGCGGCCAGCGCCGCATCCACCGGACCAGCCCCGGTCGCCGTTGCTGTCTTCTCCTCGCCGTGGATCGAGGCGGTGAGGGTGGCCTCGGGCGTCTCGCCGGTCTCCGAGCAGACGTGCAACGCGACCAGGCGGATGGTCTCCGCCTGCTCGTCAAAGACCTCGGAAACCAGCGCCTGAATGTCCTCGTCGAAGATCTCGCGCTTCTTGTCGGCCAGCTCCTTGAAACGGCGGAAGGCGTCGTTGAGGGCTTCCTCGCTTTCCAGCTCCACGCCCAGCTCGGCCAGGCGGCTCTTGAAGGCGTTGCGCCCGGAGAGCTTGCCGAGCGACAGCCGGTTGGTCGACCAGCCGACGTCCTCGGCGCGCATGATCTCGTAGGTCTCGCGGTGCTTGAGCACGCCGTCCTGGTGGATGCCGGACTCGTGCGCGAAGGCGTTGGCGCCGACGATCGCCTTGTTGGGCTGCACGGGGTAGCCGGTGATGGTCGAGACCAGCTTGGAGGTCGGCACGATCTGGGTGGTGTCGATGCGCGTCGACACCCCGTAGACGTCCTGGCGCGTGCGGGTGGCCATGACGATCTCCTCGAGCGCGGCGTTGCCGGCCCGCTCGCCCAGCCCGTTGATGGTGCACTCGACCTGGCGGAACCCCGAGCGCACGGCGGCCAGCGAGTTGGCCACCGCCAGGCCGAGGTCGTTGTGGCAGTGCGTCGACCAGACCACGTTCTCCGAACCCTCGACCCGCTCGATCAGGGTCGCCATCTGCTCGCCCCACTGGTCCGGGGTGGCGTAGCCGACGGTATCGGGCACGTTGAGCGTGGTCGCGCCGGCACGGATCGCCGCCTCGAACACCCGCACCAGGAAGTCCATCTCCGAGCGCACCGCGTCCTCGGCGGAGAACTCGACGTCGTCGGTGTACTCGCGCGCGATCCGGATGGCGTTCTCCGCGTGACCGACCACCTCGTCGGGGGTCATGCGCAGCTTCTTCTCCATGTGGATCGGGCTGGTGGCGATGAAGGTATGGATACGCCGCCGCGGCGCCGGGGCCACGGCCTCGCCGGCACGACGCACGTCCTTCTCGCCGGCGCGCGCCAGCGAGCAGATGGTCGAGTGCTCGACGTGTTCGGCGATGGTGCGGATGGCGTTGAAGTCACCCTCGCTGGCCGCGGCGAAGCCCGCCTCGATCACGTCCACTCCCAGCCGCTCCAGTTGCCGGGCGATGCGAAGCTTCTCGTCGCGGGTCATGGCCGCCCCGGGACTCTGCTCGCCGTCTCGGAGCGTGGTGTCAAAGATGATCAACGAGTCACTGCTGCTCATTGCGAAAAACCTCGATTGGCCGCCCCGGAGAACCGCCGCCGGGGCGTTTGAACGTACATGGGATGGTCGCGTGATGTGCCTCGCCAGGCGTCATGTCAGCCGCCGGCAGGCGGCAGTCGCAGCAGCGGGCGGACACGGTACAACCCGGACGCCACGGGAGTGGCGAGGCGGGCCGGGCGGGCTGTATCGTGAACGCGAGTCATGACGTCAAGTTAACGTCAGGCCGGTCGCAATTCAAGATCCCCCTTTCCGGGACCGGGCCAACCGGCGCCGCAGGCCGTGACTGAGCGTCCAGGCGGGCGCTGACAGGGCATATCCGGCAGCCAGCACCCAGACCGTCAGGGCGACGTCCTTGACTACCACCACGAAGAGCACGATCAGCAACGGCACGCTCAGGAACGACACGCGCAGCTGCGGCGACAGGCGCTTGCCGCTGAAGTACGGGAAGCTCGACACCATCAGCAGACCGGTGGTGACGGTAATCACCCATACCCAGCCCTTCTGCTCGTCGAAGGCGATGCCGTGGGACTCGAAGAACCACACCATGCCCATCAGGACGGCCGCCGCGGCCGGCGAGGCCAGGCCGACGAAATAGCCCTTGTCCACCGTCTCGACCTGGACGTTGAACCGCGCCAGCCGAATGGCGGCCGCCGCGGCGAAGACGAACGCGCCCAGCATCCCCCAGCGATCGCCGATCCCGTGCAAGCTCCACAGGTAGACGATCAGCGCCGGGGCGATGCCGAAAGACACCACGTCCGAGAGCGAGTCGTACTGAACGCCGAACTCCGATTCGGTACCGGTCATCCGCGCGACCCGGCCATCCACTCCATCGAGCAGCATGGCGACGAAAACGGCGATGGCCGCCGGGACGAATTCGCCCTGGACGGCCATCACGATCGCGAAAAAACCGGCGAACAGGGCGCCGGTCGTGAACAGGTTGGGCAGCAGGTAGATCGCCTTGCGCCGCCGATGCTCGTCCTGCCGGTCGGCCGGCTGCTGCTCGGTCTGCGTCTCGTGATCCATCTTCTGCCCCTCCCGGGATTGCCTCGTGCGACCGTCCCGCGATCAGTTGCGGGACTTGTCGACGATCTTGTTCGCGCTGATCCACGGCATCATGCCGCGCAGGCGCTCGCCGACCTGCTCGATCGGGTGCTCCGCGTCCTGGCGGCGCCGTGCCGTCATTGAAGGGTAGTTCATCGCCCCCTCGTTGATGAAGCGCTTGGCGTACTCGCCGTTCTGGATGTTGGCCAGCGCCTCGCGCATCGCCCGGCGGGACTCCTCGTTGATCACCTTCGGGCCGGTGACGTACTCGCCGTACTCGGCGTTGTTGGAGATCGAGTAGTTCATGTTGGCGATGCCGCCCTCGTACATGAGGTCGACGATCAGCTTGAGTTCGTGCAGGCACTCGAAGTAGGCCATCTCGGCCGGGTAGCCCGCCTCGGTCAGGGTCTCGAAGCCGGCGCGGACCAGTTCCACGGTGCCGCCGCAGAGCACGGCCTGCTCGCCGAACAGGTCGGTCTCGGTCTCGTCCTTGAAGGTGGTCTCGATGATGCCGGTGCGACCACCGCCGATGCCGGAGGCGTAGGACAGCGCGATGTCCTTGGCGCGGCCGCTAGCGTCCTGGTGGATGGCGATCAGGTCCGGGATGCCGCCGCCACGGGCGAACTCGGAGCGCACGGTGTGACCCGGGGCCTTCGGCGCGATCATGATCACGTCAAGGTCCTTGCGCGGAGAGACCTGGTTGTAGAGGACGGAGAAGCCGTGGGCGAACGCCAGCGTCGCGCCCTCGCGCAGGTTCGGCTCGATCTGGTTGGCGTAGATCTCGGCGTGGTTCTCGTCCGGTGCCAGCACCATGACGACGTCGGCCCAGGCGGAGGCCTCCTCGATGGCCTTGACCGTCAGGCCTTCGCCCTCGGCCTTCTTCTGCGAGCCGGAGCCGGCGCGCAGGCCGATCGCGACCTCGACGCCCGATTCCTTCAGGTTCAGCGCGTGGGCGTGACCCTGCGAGCCGTAGCCGATGATGGCGACCTTCTTGCCCTGGATGAGGGAAAGGTCACAGTCCTTGTCGTAGTAAACCTGCATGAGATGTGTCTCCAGTCGAATGGCATTTGGATAAGGAAAAGGGAAACCGGTGAGGCTCAGGCCTCGGGGATCAGCATGCCGCGCGGCCCGCGCGAGACGCCCAGCGCGCCGGAGCGCACGATCTCGACCACCGGGATGGAGCCCAGCGCGTCGATGAAGGCGTCGAGCTTGCTGCCCGGACCGACCAGCTGCACGGTGTAGCTCGACTCGGTCACGTCGATCACCTGGCCGCGGAAGATCTCGGCCAGCCGGAAGATCTCCTGGCGGACCGCGTCGTGCGCCTGCAGCTTGATCAGCATCAGCTCGCGCTCGATGTGCGCGGTGTCGGCCATGTCCTGGACCTTGACCACGTCGATCAGCTTGTTGAGCTGCTTGACGATCTGTTCGATCACCTGCTCGTCTCCGCTGGTCACCAGCGTCAGGCGCGAGAGGGATTCGTCGTGGGTCGGCGCCACGCAGAGCGATTCGATGTTGTAGCCGCGCGCCGAGAACAGGCCGGCCACTCTTGAGAGCGCCCCGGCCTCGTTTTCCATCAGGATCGAGATGATATGTCGCATGTGGGGACGCCCTCAGACCAGGATCATTTCGTTGAGGCCCGCGCCGGCGGGGACCATCGGGTAGACGTTCTCTTCCGGATCGGTCTGGAAGTCCATGAAGACCAGCCGGTCCTTCATGGCGAACGCCTCGCGGAGCGCGCCCTCCACGTCGCCCGGCTTCTCGATGCGCATGCCGACGTGCCCGTAGGCCTCGGCCAGCTTGACGAAGTCCGGCAGGGACTCCATGTAGCTCATCGCGTAGCGGCCCGAGTAGAAGAACTCCTGCCACTGGCGGACCATGCCGAGATAGCCGTTGTTCAGGCTGACGATCTTGACCGGCAGGTGGTACTGCAGCGCCGTGGAGAGCTCCTGGGAGCACATCTGGATGCTGCCCTCGCCGGTGATGCAGGCGACCTCCTCGTCGGGGAACGCCCACTTCGCGCCCAGGGCGGCCGGCAGGCCGAAGCCCATCGTGCCCAGCCCGCCCGAGTTGATCCAGCGGTGCGGCTTGTTGAAGCCGTAGTACTGGGCCGCCCACATCTGGTGCTGGCCGACGTCGGAGGTGACGAAGGCGTCGCCGCCGGTGACTTCCCAGAGCTTCTGCACCACGTACTGCGGCTTGATGATCTCGTCGGACCACTTGTAGTCGAGGCATTTCATGCCGCGCCACTGCTCGATCTGGTCCCACCAGGCCTCGAGCTCCCTGGTCTTCTTCGCGCCGCCGGCCTGGTTGACCAGCTCGATCATCTCGGTGAGCACCGACTTGACCGCGCCGACGATGGGCACGTCGACGACCACGTTCTTCGAGATCGAGGACGGGTCGATGTCGACGTGGACGATCTTGGCGTGCGGGCAGAACTTGGACAGGTCGCCCGTGACCCGGTCGTCGAAGCGCGCACCGATGGCGATCAGGACATCGCAGTGGTGCATGCCCATGTTCGCCTCGTAGGTGCCGTGCATGCCGAGCATGCCGAGATGCTGCTTGTCGTTCGCCGGGTAGGCGCCCAGCCCCATCAGCGTCTGGGTGATCGGGTAGCCGAGCCTGCGCGTGAAATGCGTCAGCTCGTCGGCCGCCCGCCCCAGGATCACGCCGCCGCCGGTGTAGATCATCGGCCGCTCGGCGTTGACGATCAGGTCGACCGCCTTGCGGATCTGCCCGGAATGCCCCTTCTCGGTGGGCTGGTAGGAACGCATCGCGACCGTTTCCGGGTAATCGAACGGGATCTTGACCTTCGGATCGGTGACATCCTTGGGGATGTCGACCACGACCGGGCCCGGGCGGCCGGTGGTCGCAACAAAGAAGGCCTTCTTGATGGTCTCGGCCATGTCGCGCACGTCCTTGACCATGAAGTTGTGCTTCACGCAGGGACGGGTGATGCCGACGTTGTCGACTTCCTGGAAGGCGTCGTTGCCGATCAGCGCGCTGTGCACCTGACCGGTGAACACCACCAGCGGGATGGAGTCCATGTGCGCGGTGGCAATCCCGGTCACGGCGTTGGTCGCCCCCGGGCCGGAGGTGACCAGCACCACGCCCGGCCGACCCGTGGCCCGGGCATAGCCGTCTGCCATGTGCACGGCGCCCTGCTCGTGGCGCACCAGCACGTGATTGACCTGCTCCTGCTGGTACAGGGCATCGTAGATGTGAAGGACCGCCCCACCGGGATAGCCGAAGACCGTATCGACTCCCTCGGCCTTGAGGCACTCAACCAGGATTTCACCGCCGGACAATTCCACGAGAGCATTCACCTCGATATAACGCGTTTATCTCATATAAATCCTGTGACTAGCCCGGCAGGGAGAAATTCCGCAAGGCAGCCACGCGACTCCGGGGAAACCGTCCCCGCACCCGGGCAACGCCCCGGATGGTCGTCCTGTGGAACCATTGAGTTTGCTTGACGCAAAAGAGTGCAACGCGATCAACGCAGCCCATGACGACGGCAGCCCGCCGACCCGGCGAGATCGTCACCGGCCAGACAGGCTGCCATCAACCGCAAGTGGGCCCGATGGGGCTCGGCGGTC
Organism: Guyparkeria sp.; assembly: GCA_041690375.1. Lineage (GTDB taxonomy): Bacteria > Pseudomonadota > Gammaproteobacteria > Halothiobacillales > Halothiobacillaceae > Guyparkeria. Next base: position 57,262 of record JAWLHL010000002.1, read on the forward strand.
TCAATCGTAGACGGGATAATATAACGCGTTATCTGGCTGATTTCACCATCATCGATGGCGAATGCGCATCCCGGCCGGCGAACGCGGCCGGAATGCCTGCCCAGGCCGGCCGGTCAGAAGGTGCCGAACCCGCCGGTGGACTCCTCGTCGCTGTCGACCTTGCCGTCGACCACGTCGAGCAGCAGGGCATTGATCGCGTCGGGGGCCGAACGCAGCTTGAAGAAGGAGGCATCGCCACCCATCATCGGCAGATCCGGGAAGAACAGCGCCATGCGGAAGCGCAGGTTCAGCGTCTCGGCGGCGCTGCCGTCGAGCAGGATCGGATAGGGCAGGAAGGCATAGCCGCGCGGCGCCTCCAGGTCCACCGCCTCGATCAGCGCCGCCCCGTTGGCGTTGGCGTCGTCCGACTTCAGGGCCACCCCGAACAGCACCTGCTCCTTGCCCGGGATGCGCACCTTGTAGACCAGATCGGTGCCCAGGTCCCCGCCGGCGGCGCGCCGGGCGATCTGGTCCTGCGCCCGGGCGAAGGAGCCCAGCTCGCCGAGATCCACCGCGTCCCCGAAGGTCTCCAGGCCGAATCCGTACTGGTAGGTCCTGAGGTTGGCTTCCGACATCGGCTCGGCCCCGAAATAGCCGGTGGCCCCCAGTGCCCCGGCGATAGCCTGGAACACCGGCTCGTTGTCATCCTCGAGCCGGTAGCCGTGGGCCACGTAGCGCGGGTCCTGGTAGGACACGCGCACCGCTTCCCCATCCTGTTCCAGGGCGACGCTAAGCACCGCGCCGTAACCGCCCCGGTCGCTCTTCGCCGCCGTTGCCAGCAAGGCGTCGCTGGTGACCGCGAACACGTGCACTCCATCCGTGGGCGCGTAATCCCCCACGACCTCGAACCCGCCGGCGGCCAGCTGCTCGCCGACCGAGGACACCGCCTCCTCGATCGGGGCCTCGATCGGCGTTCCCTCGATGAACGGCTGGAATTCGGCCCGAGCAAGGCCGGAGAACACGAGACCCAGGCATAGCAGCCCGGCTCCCGTCAGACGAATCGCTTGGCTCTTCCCCATGGTGCAATCACTCCTGTTGTGAAGTTCTTGGTTGTCGACGTGTTTACTTGATTGTTGTTGTCGACAATTCCAAAGATACGTCACAACAGGAACTTGCGCACCCTTATCGTGTCGCCGCACCGCGTCCGGCGCCGGACGCCGCCGCTCCGCGCGCAGGCAAGCGGCCTCTCCTCGTCACTCGCCGCGAACCAGCTCGATCCGCAACACGTCTCCCTGCCATTCGACCGCGGCCAGCCTGTGCCCGGCCCGTTCACTGTAGGCGCGAAAGTCGCTCTCCGCCCCCCGGTCCGTGGCGTAGACGATCACTCGCTGCCCCGGCTCGGCGGTGGCCACGGCCTTGCGCGCCTTGAGCAACGGCATGGGACAGGAAAGTCCGCGTGCATCGACCTCTATGTCCTGCATCTCACTCATGAATCATTCCTCACCCGGCCGCAAGGCCGCGTTCACTCGCCCGGAGGGACCAGCGGCAGGCCGGAACCGGCCCAGTACATGATGCCCCCTTCCAGGTTGTAGACATTGGTCACCCCCTGCCGGAGAAGGAACATGCAGGCCTGGGCGGACCGGGCACCGCTGTGACAGTAGATGACCACGTCCTTGTCACTGCGGAAGCGGTCGACATTCATTGGCACCATGTGCAGCGGGACGAGCCGGGCCCCCTCGATCACCCCACGGTCGGTCTCCGCCGGACCGCGGACATCGAACAGCTCCACCTCGCCGAGCCTGTCGTTGAGTTCATCCGCACTGATGGTTCCGTAAGCTGCCATAATCCACCCCAACTTGATCCGGTAGGCAAGAAACGCCGCAGTTTAGCGGTGGGTCTCCCGCCACGTCCATGTTGGGACGATCGGCAATACCCCCAGCCCGGAAACCTGACACCAGCCGAACGGTCAAACCGAACATTCAGCTCCGTACCGCGACATCATGCTCCGAGCCACTTTCCTGCTTCTGGCCCTCGCCCTGGCCACCGTGCCCGCTCACGCCACCGGCAACAGCCTGCCGGACCTGGGCAACCCGGTGGATACCGTGCTGTCCCCCGCCCAGGAACGCCAGATCGGGGCGGAGGTCTTCTCCCGGCTGAGAGAGCGCGGGGGCGTGGTCGAGGATGCGCTGATCGACGCTTACCTCAACGACCTCGGCATCCGGCTGGTCTCCTCCAGCCCCGGCTCCCCGTTCGCCCCCAACCTGATGGTGGTCGACAACCCCACCATCAACGCCTTCACCGTTCCCGGCGGACACATCGCCGTCTTTTCCGGCCTGATGCTCACCGCCGAGAGCGAGAGCGAACTGGCCGGGGTGATCGCCCACGAGATCGCCCACGCGAGCCAACGCCACATCGCCCAGCGGGTCGCGGCCCAGACGGGCAACAGCATGACGGCCGTCGCCGGCTTCATCGCGGGCATTCTGCTCGGCGCGGTAGACCCCCAGCTCGGTGCCGCCGTGGCCACGGCCGGCATCGCCGGCGCCGCCCAGAGCTCCATCAACTACACCCGCATGCACGAGCGCGAGGCCGACCGCATCGCGCTGGACATGCTGACTCGCGCGGAGATCGACCCGCAGGGCATGGTGAGCTTCTTCGAGAAACTTCAACGCCGGGCGGGCGCCGAGCCGGGCCGACAGTTCGAATTCCTGCGCACCCACCCCATGAACGCCGAACGGATCAGCTCCATCAAGGACCGGCTGGGCAACCTCCCGGCGACCGCCAGGCATGCCGACAGCCATTCGTTCCGGCTGGCGCGAGCCCGGCTCGCCGCCCTGGTCGGCAACACCGGCGTCACCCTCGCCGAGAAAAGCGACCGAGAATATCGGCAGGCCATCGTCGCCCGCCGCGCCGGCGACCCGGAAAAAGCGATCCGCCTGCTCGAGCCGCTTTACCGGGAAGACACCGGCAACCTCTGGTATGCCCTGCCCCTGGCCCGGGCACTGAACGACAGCGGGAAAACGGAACGCGCCGACCGCATCCTCTCGGACCTGATCGAGCTCTATCCGGGCGACACCACCCTGCTGCGAGTGCGAGTCCGCTGGATGCTCGACCGCGGCGAGACGGAGTCGGCCTACCAGGCGGCCCGGGCGGCAATGGAGAACAGCCCGCGAGATCCGGGCGCCGCCCTCGCCCTGGCCGAGGCCGCCAGCGCCACGGGGCGGATGCTCGAACACCATGAACAGCTGGGTCGGCATTTCCTGCTCCAGGGCAACCTGGCGGCGGCCTACCAGGAACTGGAGACCGCCTACACCTACACGGCCGACCGCCCGCGGGCCCGCTTGCGAATCGAGTCGACCCTCGAGGACATCGAGCGCCGCGCCGGCGAGCAGCGCGAGGACTGAACTCCAGCCCGGTCGACCGCGTCACCCTGCATTCGCCAGACCGCACTGGCTCTTGCCCGCCCGCGCCCCAGGCCAGCCGACACCCGCATTCCACTCGAGGTCGATACCACCGATCCCCCTCCGCGTTCGACACCCGCCTGCTCGAGATAACCGAGCAAATCACCCAACTAATGCCATCCGCAAATCACTTGCCACAAGTTTTCCCGCCGGATTAACGACTTGGTCGAAAACGACGCGACTTTCATAAAAAGTGGGGCGCAACGGCCGCCATGACGGGATCGAGGGACGCCTCGAATTTCAACAAACTCTAATAATCACTCCGTCATGTCGCCATAAATTATTTTTTATTGTCTCGACTGTTCAGGTCACTAAAGTGGTGGGCGTCGATTCGATGAATGAGACAACTCACCAAGGCATCTCGGCGCACAGACGCGACCGCAGAGGAGGATAACAATGAAGAAGTTCACATCCGTGTTCACCACGGCAGGCGCCGCCGCACTGCTCGCGGCCGGCATGAGTTTCTCCGGTGCCGCCATGGCGCAAGGCGACGAAGGCCTCTCCGAATCCGCCAAGGCGGGCAAGGAAATCGCCTTCGGCCGCGGCGCGGGCAACTGCCTGGCCTGCCACCAGATGGAGGGCGGCAACCTCGCCGGCAACATCGGCCCGGCCCTGATCGCCATGAAGGCACGCTACCCGGAACGTGAAGATCTGAAGGCCGTCGTCCACGACGCTCGCGAGAAGTTCGGCGACCAGACCATCATGCCGCCGTTCGGGGCCAACAAGATCCTGAGCGACGAGGAAATCGAGAACATCGTCGATTTCCTCTACACCCTGTAAGGGCTCCAGGACCAGACAACCAAAGACCCGAATCACGAGGAGATACTCACAATGAAACGCCTGATCTCTAGCATGATCGCCGCCAGCGTACTGGCCACCGGCGGAGCCCTTGCGGCCGACCCGGCCAACCCGTCGGATCCGGAAGAATTCCGCGAGATGATGGTGGACTTCTACGCGGAGCGGTACCCGGACGTGCCCTTCGAGGACTACAACATGGGCGTCTACGCCATCGATGAAGATGCGCGCGCCCAGTGGGAAGAAATGACGATCTTCCCGGAGACCGACGAGTACGTCGCTGCCGGCAAGGAGCTGTGGGAAGAGTACCGCCTGCCCAACGGCAAGCCGCTCTCCTCCTGCCTGGGCGAGGCCAAGGGCCTGCGCGCCAAGTACCCCTACTTCAACGAGAAGGACGGTGAAGTCCACAGCCTCGGCCTGGACATCATCAACTGCCAGAAGAACGCCGACGAGGATCCGGAAAAGGTCTGGGATCCGAAGAACAACTACAAGAAACTCGCCAACGTCCTGGCCTACCTGGCAAGCGAGTCGGCCGGCATGACCAACAAGGTCGAGATCGACAGCGAAGGCGCCAAGAAAGCCTTCAACCGCGGCAAGGAAGCGTGGTTCCGTCGCACCGGCCGGCTGGACAACTCCTGCGCCGACTGCCACCAGTACCACGGCGGCAAGTACGTCCGCGCCGAGCACCTGCACATGAACGTGGGCAACACCACCCACTTCCCGCTGTTCCGTTACAGCAAGGGCGGCATGTTCACCATTCACAAGCGGATGTACGGCTGTATCCGGGACACCGGCACCGTACCGCCGGCGCAGTACTCCGGCTACCTGCGTGACCTCGAGTTCTTCATGTCCTACGTGGACAACGACCTCGAGCTCAACGGCCCGGGCATCCGCAAGTAAGCGACCCGTATCCCGCAACGATAAAAAGCAGGCTTCGGCCTGCTTTTTTTGTGCCCGGATCAAAAGCGATCCGCGAGGCAGTCCTGCCTTGACGACACGATCGATGGCGCGACGACCGAGGCCTTCCCGGCCACTTTCCCGACCGCCAGGACAAGAACGCGCCCCGGATCAGTCACGTAGGCGAACCATCGTCCAGACCGCATGGCGACTGGTCCGGTATAAGTATTTTTTCTATCGACCGACCGCTCAGTATGATTAAATGCTCGGGTTTAGTTACCGGGTCGGAATCAAGGGTTCCGCCCTTTTAAGCGACAGGTAAAAGACCCGGTAACCAGCTGAAGATTGCACGGCCCCGCCCGGCAGGATCGGGCAGGGACGGACCAAAACCGAAGACTGAAAGGGGAGTTTCCAATGAGTCTTTCTCGTCGCGAATTTCTGCAGATGCTCGCCGTGGCCTCGGCCGCCGGCATCAACCTCGAGACCGCACAAGCCGGCACCGGCACCCAGCGGGTCGCCAGCTCGGTGAAGGCGAACAACGCCTCGAGCAACATGTACGAGGTGCCCAAGTTCGGCAACGTGTCGTTCCTGCACATGACCGACATGCACGCCCAGCTCAAGCCGGTCTACTTCCGCGAGCCGTCGATCAACCTCGGCGTCGGCTCCATGGAGGGCAACGCCCCGCACCTGGTCGGCGACAAGTTCCTCAAGCACTTCGGCCTCGAGCCGAACACCCCGGCCGCGCATGCCTTCACCTGCCTCGACTTCGCCGAGGCGGCCAAGAAGTACGGCAAGGTCGGCGGCTTCGCCCACCTGCTCACCCTGATCAAGCACATGCGCGAGCAGCGCCCGGGCGCCTTCCTGCTGGACGGCGGCGACAACTGGCAGGGCAACGCCCTGGCCCTGTGGACCGATGCCCAGAGCCAGATCGACGCGATGAAGATCGCCAAGCCGGACTTCTTCACCTCGCACTGGGAGGCGACCTACACCGCCGACCGCATGCTCGAGGGCATCGCCGATCTGGAAGGCGCGACCGACTGCAACTTCGTCGCCCAGAACATCCGCGACTCCGACTTCATGGAGCGCGTCTTCAAGCCCTACGTCATCCGTGAGCAGAACGGCGTCAAGGTCGCGGTCGTCGGCCAGGCCTTCCCGTACACCCCGATCGCCAACCCGCGCTGGATGACCGAGGGCTGGACCTTCGGCATCCGTGACGACGAGATGCAGGAAGCGGTCGATTCCGCGCGCGGCGAAGGTGCAGAGGTGGTTGTGGTCCTGTCGCACAACGGCATGGACGTGGACATCAAGATGGCCGGCAAGGTCACCGGCATCGATGCCATCATGGGCGGTCACACCCACGACGCCGTTCCGACCCCGACCGTGGTCAAGAACCGCAGCGGCCAGACCCTGGTCTGTAACGCCGGCTCCAACGCCAAGTACCTGGGCGTGCTGGACTTCGACGTGCGCAACGGCAAGGTGCAGGACTACAAGTACCACCTGCTGCCGGTCTTCTCCGACTTCATCGAGCCGGACAAGGAGATGCAGGAGTTCATCGACAAGATTTACAACCAGGAAATCGAGTTCGAGGGCAAGACCTTCAACGTGGGCGAGCGCACCAGCGAGGTGCTGGCGACCAACGATGCCCTGCTCTACCGCCGCGGCAACTTCACCGGCACCTGGGACCAGCTGCTCTGCGACGCGCTGATCGACGTCAACGACGCCCAGATCTCGTTCTCGCCGGGCGTTCGCTGGGGGACGTCCCTGATCCCGGGCGAGCCGATCACCTACGACGACATGATGACCCACGTGGCCCTGACCTACCCGAACGTCACGGTCAACGAGTTCACCGGCGAGGAGATCAAGACCATCCTCGAGGACGTCTGCGACAACATCTTCAACACCGACCCCTACTACCAGCAGGGTGGCGACATGGTGCGCGTCGGTGGCATGAAGTACGCCTGTGCGCCGAAGGCCGAGAAGGGCAAGCGGATCCTGGACATGGAACTCGACGGCAAGCCGATCGACCCGAAGAAGACCTACAAGGTCGCTGGCTGGGCCTCGGTCGCCGAGCCGGGCAACATCCCGGGCGACACCGGCGAGATGATCTGGGACCAGGTCGAGACCTGGCTGCGCGACCAGAAGCACATCAAGCCGGTCAAGCCGAACGAGCCGGTCCTCAAGGGTGTCGAAGGCAACCCGGGCATCACCGACAAGTGCTGATCCGGCCGCTCCCCTGAGGGGGCACGCCAATGATCCAGGCCCCGCCTCCGGCGGGGCTTTTTCGTGGTCGCAACAAACGAGACGACCACCGGCACCATCGCCCAGCGGCCAACACTCGAATCCCCGGGGACGGGGGGAGGCGCGAAGATCGCCCCCACCTGTCGGGCAGTCGGCCCGGCCCCTTCAAGGGAACCCATGATCCACCCGCACGAAAAGGGCCACGTGACACCACGTGGCCCTTTTGCAGGTTGGGCTTGCAGCTTTGGGGAGGGGAGAACCCCGATCGGTTCAGCGCACCACGAGGAGCGGCACGCTGGCCTTCATGATCATCTTGGTGGTGGTGCTTCCCAGCACCAGGTAACGGATCGGGCTGTGGCCGTAGGCGCCCATCGCCAGAAGGTCGATGTTCTTTTCCTCGATGTACATCGACACCGCCTCGTCGACCTTGCCCTGGCGGATGGCCACCTGGGTGTCGAAGCCGGCCTTCTGCAGCCGGGTGTTGGCCGTCTGGATCTTGTCCCAGTTGGCCTGCTTTTCCTCGCCCACCATCAGGATGTGCACCGGCAGGCCCTGCAGCAGCGGGGTCTTCGCCGCCATCTCGACGAGCTTGTAGGCCGTCGGGCTGCCGTCGTAGGCGATCAGGAAGCTCTCCGGGCGCTTGAACTCCAGCGGCGTGACCAGGGTCGGCTTGTGGATCATCGACAGGATGCCGGCGAGATGGCTGCCCACGTGCCGTGCGACCGCGTCGCCTTCCTTGCCCTGCTTGCCGAGCACCAGCATCTGCATGGCGTCCTCGAGCTCGAGGATCACCTCGGTGATGTCGCCGTTCCTCAGCAACTCGGCCGGCTCGTCGAAGCCTCGATCCCGCGCCCGCGAGAGCACATCACTGAGCAGTGCCCGGCCGCGCTCGCGCTCGAGCCGCCCACGCTTTTCCTCCAGCTCGACCATCTCCTCGAGCAGCTTCTCGCGCCCGCCGAGGGTCATGTTGCCGGAGAGATCGGTCTTGGCCGGGGCGTGCGGGTTGCTGATCGCGTGCAGGAAGGTCAGCGGCGCACTCAGCGCCTGCGCGACCCAGACCGCGTAGTCGGTGACCGCCTCGGAGGAACGCGAGCCGTCGATGCACGCGAGTACCTGGTCCTTGTTGTCGCTCATGTTCTCGGTTTCCATGTCAGTGCCCCATCAGCTTCTCGGCGGCGTCCGGGTCGTCGTGCACGCCGTGCCTGTCGACGATGGTGGCGGTGGCCTGGTTCATGCCGATCACCTCCACCTCGATGCCTTCCCGGCGGAAGTCGACCACCACCTTGTCCAGGGCGCGCACCGCGGTGATGTCCCAGAAGTGCGCCTTCGAGAGGTCGATGGTCACCTTATCCACGTCGTCCCGGAAATCAAACGACTCGAGGAACTTCTCGGTCGAGGCGAAGAACACCTGGCCGATCACCTCGTAGGTGCGGTGGCGCGGGTCGTTCTCGTCCTCGGACAGGCGCGAGGAAACGTGCATGAACTGGCCGACCTTGTTGGCGAAGAACATCGCCGCCAGCAGCACGCCGGTGAGCACGCCGTAGGCGAGGTTGTGGGTGAAGACCGTGACCACGACGGTCATCAGCATGACCACGTTGGTGCTCATCGGGTGCTTCCTGAGATCGCGGATCGAGCCCCAACTGAAGGTGCCGATCGAGACCATGATCATCACGGCGACCAATGCTGCCATCGGGATCATGGTGAGTACCGGCGAGAGGAACACCACCAGGATCAGCAGGAACAGGCCGGCGACGAAGGTCGACAGCCGCCCACGCCCGCCGGACTTGATGTTGATCACCGACTGGCCAACCATCGCGCAGCCGGCCATGCCGCCCATCGAGCCGGAGACGATGTTGGCGATGCCCTGCCCCTTGCACTCGCGGGCCTTGCTGGTCTTGGTGTCGGTCAGCGTATCGAGCAGGTTCTGCGTCATCAGCGACTCGAGCAGGCCGACCACCGCGATCGCCGCGGAATACGGCAGGATGATCATCAGCGTCTCGAGGTTGAGCGGGATGTCCGGGAACAGGAACACCGGCAGGGTGTCCGGCATCTCGCCCATGTCGCCTACGGTGCGCACGTCGAGGTTCATGAACCAGGCGATGACGGTGAGCACCACGATGGTGACCAGCGGCGAGGGGATCGCGGTGGTCAGCTTGGGCAGGCCGTAGATGATCACCAGGCCCGCTGCCGTCATGGCGTAGACGTGCCAGGTGACGTTGGTCAGCTCGGGCAATTGCGCCATGAAGATCAGGATGGCCAGCGCATTGACGAAGCCGGTCATCACCGAATTGGAGATGAACCGCATCAGCCGGTCCAGGCGGATGTAGCCCGCCGCGATCTGCAGCACCCCGGCGAGTATCGAGGCGGCGAGCAGGTACTCAAGCCCGTGATCCTTGACCAGGGTGATCATCAGCAGCGCCGTGGCCGCGGTGGCCGCCGAGATCATGCCCGGTCGGCCGCCGGTGAAGGCGATCACCACGGCGATGGCGAACGAGGCGTACAGGCCCACCTTGGGGTCGACGCCGGCGATGATCGAGAAGGCGATCGCCTCCGGGATCAGCGCCAGGGCCACCACCAGCCCGGAGAGCGTGTCTCCCCGGATATTGGAAAACCATTCCTGCTTGATGCGGTACCAGTTCATCGTCTGTCTCTGAATTGTCTGACGTATCTACCCTGTCGGCGGAGCGGTCTGGAACGGCGAGTGTCACGTCACCGTGTTGGCGCGCATCGCCCCTCGCGTTTCACTGTGGAAACGTTGCACGACACCACCCCTGGCGTCGTGCAGGATTCCCTGTGCGAGTGGCTCCGGCCGAGCGGCGGGACCCCTTCCGGCATTGATGCGGCAGGAGGCTCGGCCCCGCCAGAAGGGACGCGGACTCTACCAAATCAGGCCCTTGACTTCACCCGGGCGGGCCGAGCGGCATGGCAGGCGATCGACGCCTGCCGCGTCCGGCAGCTCGATCACCAGGCACACGCTCGACGATCAGGCGGCGCGCCCCTTCAACCGACGGGACGGAACGCCCCCGCCTCGCGGTCCTTGACCAGCCGCCCCACAGGTCGCACCAGTCCGCTCATCGCGAGGAATACCCCCGGCTCGGCGCTCGCCTGGGCACAACCCAGCGCCAGCCCGAGGTTGAAGGCCGGCTCGACGGCGTCGATCTCGAACGGGCGCATCGCGCCGGTCAGCACCACGCGGCGGTCCGGCAGGCGGGCGGCGATCAGCTCGGCGGTCCGGTGCATGGTGTCGGTACCGTGGATCACCACCACCGGCGCCCCCTGCCACTCGTCATTTGCCGAGTCGATGGCGTCGACCACGGCCTCGCGGTCGGCGTCGGTCATCTCCAGGCTGTCCTTGCAGACCGGCTGGAGGATGTGCACCGCCCAGTTGCCGGCCGTGGAGGCGAGTATCGCCTCGGCCGCCGCCGAGCCGGCGCTCACCTCCAGCGTCCCGTCGATCGGGGCGTAGCGCTTGTTGAACGTCCCGCCGGTATCGACCAGCAGCAGCGGCAAGCAAACGGGGTTTTCACGCTCGGTCATGTCGCTTCGGCTCCGATTGCCGGGCCGGCGGATGCGTTTGCCGGCCAACTGAAGTAAAATGGCCGATTGATTCTAATACCACCCACCCAAATTCCGGTGCACGCCGAGCAACCCACGACTTCATGGACAATCAGCCGAAACGCTACATCGTCGAGTCAGTGACCAAGGCCGGCGCCCGATTTCGTCCGAGTGACTGGATCGATCGCATCTCCAGCTGGGATGCGACCTTCGCCCAGCACCGCCTGGTCTACTCGCAGCGGCTGCACCCCATCCTGCTCGACGGGCAGAAGATGCTGGTCATCGAGCCGGAGCTCAAGACGGCCAACCGGCAGATGTTCGACGCGGTGATGCAGTTCATCGACCGAAACAACCTGCGCGTCTACGTGCAGTACCCGGACGGCCACCTGGAAGAATTCACCGGCGACAACGCCCCCGCGACCGCCGGAGAGGGCGACGCATCGGCATGACCGCCACTCCCCCGCGCATCGGCTTTGTCAGCCTGGGCTGTCCCAAGGCCCTGGTCGACTCCGAACGGATTCTCACGCAGCTGCGCGCCGAGGGCTACGCGCTCTCCGACAGCTACGACGGCGCCGAACTGGTGATCGTCAACACCTGCGGGTTCATCGACTCGGCGGTGGAGGAATCCCTGGGCGCGATCGGCGAGGCGCTCGACGAGAACGGCCGCGTGATCGTCACCGGCTGCCTCGGCGGTCGAGACGACGGCGAACTGATCCGCGAGAAGTACCCCAACGTGCTGGCGATCACCGGCCCGCAGGCCTACGCGGAGGTGATGGAGGCGGTGCATGAGCACCTGCCGCCGCGCTTCGACCCGTTCGTCGACGTGATGCCCGAGCCGGGCAGCGGCGAGCAGCGCGAGGGCCGCAAGGCCATGGACGAGACCCTCCCCGCCCTGGACGAGGCCGTCGGCGTCAAGCTCACCCCGCGCCACTACGCCTACCTCAAGATTTCCGAGGGCTGCAACCATCGCTGCAGCTTCTGCATCATCCCCGGCCTGCGCGGGGATCTCGTCAGCCGGCCGGTCGGCGAGGTGATGACCGAGGCGGAGAACCTGGTCAACGCCGGCGTGCGCGAGCTGCTGGTCGTCTCCCAGGACACCAGCGCCTACGGCGTGGACACCCGCTACAGGCTCGACTTCTGGGGCGGGCGGCCGCTCAAGACGCGCTTCCGTGAACTGGCGGCGGCGCTGGGCTCGCTGGACGCCTGGATCCGGCTGCACTACGTCTACCCCTATCCGCACGTCGACGACGCCGTCGAGCTGATGGCCGAGGGGCTGGTGCTGCCGTATCTCGACATCCCCTTCCAGCACGCGAACCATCGCATCCTCAAGCTGATGAAGCGCCCCGCCTCCAGCGAGAACGTGCTGAAGCGCATCCGCCGATGGCGCGAGATCTGCCCGGAAATCACCATCCGCTCGACCTTCATCGTCGGTTTCCCCGGCGAGACGGAAGACGAATTCCAGGAACTGCTGGATTTCCTCGACGAGGCCCAGCTCGACCGCGTGGGCGCCTTCGCCTACTCGCCGGTCGAGGGCGCGACGGCCAACGAGCTGCCCGACCCGGTCCCCGAGGACGTCAAGCAGGAGCGCCTCGCCCGCTTCATGGAAAAACAGGCGGCCATCAGCGCGGCCAAGCTGGCCAGGAAGGTCGGCCAGCGCATGCCGGTGCTGGTCGACGCGGTCGACGAGTCCGGCGCGGTGGCCCGCAGTGCCGCCGACGCCCCCGAGATCGACGGCGTCGTCTACCTGCCCGAGGTCACCGACGTGCGGCCGGGCGACTTCGTCGAGGTGGAGATCATCGACGCGGACGAGCACGATCTGTGGGGCGTGCCCGTTCCCTGATGAGGCACTCATGAGTGTTTCGGGCGAGCCGCCCCGGCGCGCGATCGTCTCGTTCCATCGTGACGATGAGGGCCACTGGTTCGCACGCCTGGCCTGCGGCCACCACCAACACACCCGTCACGACCCGCCCTGGGTCGAGCGCCCCTGGGTGGAGAGCGAGGCGGGACGCCGGCGCATGCTCGGTCACCGGCTCGCCTGCAAGAAATGCCTCGAGGGCGCTCCGCCCGACCCGTATCCGTCAGACCAAGGAGACGCGCGATGAGCCAAGAAGAACGCCCCTTCAAGCCCCTGAACATCGCCGTGCTGACCGTCTCGGACAGCCGCACGCTCGCCGAGGACCGCTCCGGCGACCTGCTGGTCGAGCGGCTCGAGGGCTCCGGCCATCACCTCTTCGACCGCCAGATCCAGCCCGACGACATCTACCGGATCCGCGCGGCCGTCTCGCAGTGGATCGCCGCGCCCGACTGCGACGTGGTGATCACCACCGGCGGCACCGGGCTGACCGGCCGCGACGGCACCCCCGAGGCGGTCTCGGTGCTCTTCGACAAGACCATCGACGGCTTCGGCGAGATGTTTCGCGCCATCTCGTTCCAGAACATCGGCAGCTCCACCCTGCAGTCACGCGCCACCGCGGGCGTGGCCAACCGCACCTACCTCTTCGTCCTGCCCGGCTCCACCGGCGCCTGCCGGGACGCCTGGGACAACCTGATCGAGTCCCAGCTCGACTACCGCAAGCGCCCCTGCAACCTCGTCGAGCTCATGCCCCGCCTCAACGAGCGTTGAGCGATCAGCCACCGACCAGCAGCAACGTGACCCAGGTGGCCGGCAGGGCGTAGGCGCCGGCGAGCAGATCGTCGACCATGATGCCGAACCCGCCCCCGACGCGGCGGTCGAGCCAGCCGATCGGCCAGGGCTTGATCACGTCGAAGAAGCGGAACCAGGCGAAGACGACCAGGATTTCCCACCACTGCGTCGGCAGCAGCGCGAAGACGAGCAGCACGCCGACGATCTCGTCGAAGACGATCCCGCCGTGGTCGTGCACGCCCAGCCGGTCGCTGGCGCGCTGGCAGAGGCCGATGCCGAGGACGAACAAAACGGCGGTGAGCGCGAGAACGATCGCGACGGTGAGCACCGGTCCGAGCCAGGGCAGCAACCCGGCGATCAGCGCCCAGCCGAGCAGCACGCCCGGGATGGTCCCGACGGTGCCCGGGGCCTTCGGCGACAGCCCGGTGCCGAAACCGAACGCCAGCCACATCGTGGGGCTTCGTCCCAGTTCGCCTGCCGTGACATTCCGCTTCGATTGCGCCTCGCCCATGTCCTTTCAGTCCTCGTCGGGGAAATGGCTGTACCCGCGACGCGCGGGCAGTTCCCGGCCCCGGCGCTCGCGGATCTGCCCGGCCGGCCCGGCGACCAGCCGGCCGATCACGGTCAGACCGAGTTCCGGGTCGACCTCCGCGCCCTCCGGCAGGGCCACGATCAGCTCGTAGTCGTCACCACCGGTGATCAGGCGATCGATTTCGTCGGGACGCTCGCCGAGCCAGTCCCGCGCCGCGGGCGACAGTGGCAGGGCGGAAAGATCGATCTCCGCCGCCAGCCCGCCGGACTCCAGGAGGTGGCCGATGTCCTGCAGCAGGCCGTCGGAGCAGTCCAGCCCGGCTCTGGCGGTTCCCAGCAGCGCCTGCCCGGCCACCAGCCGCGGTTCGGGGAAATCCAGCCGACGTCGCAGGGCCTCGCGTCCGGCGGCGTCCACGCTCGCCGGCACCGCGTCGGGCTGCATGGCCACGACGAGGCCCAGGGCCGCGTCACCGATCGCGCCCGTGACCGCCAGGCGGTCTCCCGCGCGCGCGCCTTCGCGGGTGATGGACTGCCCGGCGGGGAGCCGACCGAAGACGGTCACGGACACCGTGAGCGTGGTCGAGCCCACGGTGTCCCCGCCGACGAGATCGCAGCCCCAGCGTTCGGATCCCGCCCGCAGGCCCGCGGCGAAGCGGGACAGCCAGTCGTCGGTGATGCCTTCCGGCAGACCCAGGGCCAGGGTGAAGCCCAGCGGCTCGGCACCCATGGCGGCCAGATCGGAGAGGTTGACGGCCAGGGCCTTGTGGGCGACGGCTTCAGGGGCCGTGTCGAGGGGAAAGTGGCGGCCGGCGACGAGCATGTCCGTGGCCACCGTGAGCCGGCTGCCCGCGGGCAGGTCGATCAGCGCAGCGTCGTCACCGACGGCCAGGGCGACTTCCGGCCGGCGGGCCGGCCAGTCGAAGTGGCGGGCGATGAGAGCGAATTCGTCCATGCCCGGGCGACCGACTCAGCGACCGCGCGGGGGCTCGTGGGGGCGTGCCCGGTCGGCGATCCGGTCGAGCACGCCGTTGATGTAGCGGTGGCCATCGGTGGCGCCGAAACGCTTGGCCAGCTCCACCGCCTCGTTGATGGCGATGGCCCTCGGGACGTCCGGCACATGCAGCAGCTCGAAGGTGCCCAGTCGCAGGATGGCGTGCTCGATGGGATCGAGCTCCTCGAGCGGACGGTCGAGATGCGGCTCGATCGCCGCGTCCAGTTCGGCGGCGTGCTGCTCCACGCCGCGCAACAGACGGCGGAAGAAGTCGAGGTCGATGCGCAGCATGAAGGCGTCCTCCATGAACTGCGCCTCGAGCTGGTCCACCGGCATGTGGTTCATCAGTTGCTGGTAGAGGCCCTGCGCGACCCGCTCCCGGGCCCAGCGGCGCTGCTTGCGGACCGGCGACCTGCCCCGGCCCGGCTGACTGCCGGACGCATTCGGACCGGACTCCCCCTGCGGGTCGTCGCGGTTCGGCTCGTCCTGGGGAAAACGCTTGATCATCGGTTCAGTCAATCTGGTCGATCTGGTCGAGGAGGTTGACCATCTCGATGGCGGTGGCGGCGGCTTCCGCGCCCTTGTTGCCGGCCTTGCTGCCGGCACGCTCCATGGCCTGGTCGACGGTGTCGGTGGTCAGCACGCCGAAGATCACCGGCATGTCGAAGTCGGTGGCCACGCCGGCGATGCCCTTGGCCGCCTCGCCCGCCACGTAGTCGAAGTGCGGGGTGGCGCCGCGGATGACCGCGCCGAGGCAGATGATGGCGTCGAACTTCTCGCTCGCCGCGACGCGCTGGGCGACCAGCGGCAGCTCGAAGGCGCCCGGCGCCATGACCACGGAAATCTGCTTCGGATCGACGCCGTGGCGGCGCAGCGTGTCGATCGCCCCGTCGCGCAGCCGGTCGACCACCTGCGCGTTCCAGCGCGTCGCGACAATCGCGTAGCGTCCCGCCCTGGCGGTCAGTCCGCCCTCGATCACCTGAAGCTCATTCATGCTCGTCTTTCCCAAATGCGGCGGTCATTCCGCCTCGTCGTGAATGTAGTCGACCACTTCCAGGCCGAACCCGGCCAGGGCGTGGAATCGCTTGGGCGCACTCATCACGCGCATCTTGCGCACACCCAGGTCCTTGAGAATCTGTGCGCCGACGCCGTAGTTGCGCAGGTCCTCGACCTCGCCTTCGACCGGCTGGTCGGCCTCGTCGCTTTCCCAGCGCTTGAGCTGGCGCAGCAGCTCGCCCTCGTCCGGGGTCGAGCGCAGCACCACCGCCACGCCGGTCTCCATGCCCGCCAGCCTCGAGAGCACGTCGGAGAACGGCCAGCCGCAGTCCCGGCCCTGCGGCTCGAACAGGTCGCAGACGGCGTGATGCACGTGGACCCGCACCGGCGTCGGGGTTTCCGCGTCGGGAGTCCCGCGCACCGCGGCGAACTGCAGCTGGCCGCTGGTGTGGTCCCGGTAGGCGTGCAGGATGAAGCGGCCGTGACGGGTGTCGATCTCGGTGGAGAACTCGCGTTCGATCGAGCGCTCGTGGCGCATTCGGTAGCGGATCAGGTCCTCGATCGAGCCGATCTTGATGCCGTGCTCCTCGGCGAAGCGCTCGAGGTCCGGGCGGCGCGCCATGGTGCCGTCCTCGTTGAGGATCTCGACGATCACCGCCGCCGGCTCGCGCGCCTCGGCCAGCCGGGCCAGGTCCACGCCCGCCTCGGTGTGCCCGGCGCGCGCCAGCACGCCGCCCGGGCGGGCCATCAGCGGGAACACGTGACCGGGCTGGACGAGATCGCTGGGCCTGGCCTCGGGGGCGACGGCCGTACGGATGGTGGTGGCCCGATCCGCCGCCGAGATGCCCGTGGTCACGCCGCGCGCGGCCTCGATGGACACGGTGAACGCCGTCTGGAAGGCCTCGCGCGTGCGGCTGACCATCAGGGGCAGTTCGAGCTGCTCGCAGCGCTGCTGGCTCAGGGTCAGGCAGATCAGGCCGCGCCCGTAACGGGCCATGAAGTTGATGTCCTCGGCACGCACCTGCTCGGCGAGCATGACGAGATCGCCCTCGTTCTCGCGATCCTCGTCGTCGACGATGATGACCATGCGCCCGGCGCGCAGGTCGTCGAGGATTTCATCGATCGGACTGAAGCTCATACTCTCTCTCAACGCCACGTGAACCGCCATCGCGGGCAATCCGTGATTGTATCACCGTCGGGGGCTCCGCCGGACAATCGGGCCGGCGGGACCTCAGGACAGGTCCTGGTAGGGGCTCTTCGCCCCGCCGGCCCCGACGCCGCCCTTGTCGACATCGCCCGCCTGCAGCAGGCGCTCGAGATAGCGGGCCATCAGGTCGACCTCGAGATTGACCTGCCGACCGGGCTGGTATTCGCCCATGATGGTCATCTCGAGCGTGTGCGGGATGATCGTCAGGCGGCAGCGCACGCCGCTGACCTCGTTGACGGTGAGGCTCACCCCGTCGATGGCCAGCGAGCCCTTCTTCGCGACGTAGCGGGCCAGCTCGGGCGGAACGCGCAGCCAGAACTCGGTGGCCCGGGCGTCGGTCCGCCGGGAATCGACGATCGCCAGTCCGTCGACATGCCCGCTGACCAGGTGCCCGCCCAGCGGCGTGGCCAGGGTCAGCGCCGGCTCCAGGTTGACGCGCGAGCCGACATCGAGCTGGCCGAGCGTGGTCAGGCGCAGGGTCTCGTTGGAACAGTCCACGGAAAAGGTCGAACCCGCAAGCTCGGTCACCGTCAGGCACACGCCGTTGACGGCGATGCTGTCGCCCAGCGCCGTGTGCTCGAGATCGAGACCGGGGGCGTCGATGGTCAGCCGGCCGTCCCCGCCCATGGGAGTCCGGGCGCGCAGCGTGCCGACGGTCTGGATGATTCCGGTGAACATGACGGGACCTCTTGCAGGTGATGGGCGTGCCCCCCCGAAGACGGGACACGAACGGTTTCGGGCATCAACGGGACGACGGTCGCAGCACGAGCCTGAGATCGTCACCGATACGGGACTCCGACACGAGCCGCCAGCGAGCCGCCTGCCCCAGCCCTTGCGGTTCGGGCAGCGCCAGCGACGGCCGCGCCTGGTGACCCAGCAGCATCGGGGCCTGGTAGAACACCAGTTCGTCGGCCAACCCGGCGGCGACGAAGGCGCCGGCCAGCTTGGCCCCGGCCTCGACCAGCACCTCGTTGATCTCGCGGGCGGCCAGGTCTTCGAGGATGAACGACAGGTCGAGCCCCGTCCCGGCCGCCCAGGGGGCCTCGATCAGCGTCGCGCCCCGCTTGCCCAGCGTGTCGTGGTGCACGCCGCCATGGGGATC
Source organism: Guyparkeria sp. (assembly GCA_041690375.1). Classification (GTDB taxonomy): domain Bacteria; phylum Pseudomonadota; class Gammaproteobacteria; order Halothiobacillales; family Halothiobacillaceae; genus Guyparkeria. The sequence continues at coordinate 75,655 of JAWLHL010000002.1, forward strand.
GCGCGTGTAGATCCAAACCGGGGCGTCGACGTCGAACAGCGCGGCGAAGGGCGGCAGGCGCAGCCCGGAGTCCAGCACCACGCGCACGGGCTGGCGCACCGGGGCGTCGAACTCGAGCTCCTGGGCCGTCAGGCGCACGTTCAGGCGGGCGCTGTCGGTGAGCACCGTGTCGATCCCGGTGAGCACCGCGCACTGGCGCGCGCGCAGGAACTGGACGTCCCGACGCGCCTCCTCCCCCGTGATCCACTGGCTTTCGCCGCTGGCCAGGGCGCTGCGCCCGTCGAGCGACTGGGCCACCTTGACGGTCACCCAGGGCCGGCCGCGCTCCTGGCGGGAGAGGAAGCCGCGGTTGACTTCCCGCGCCGCCTCGGGCGCGGCGTTCTCGACCACCTCGATGCCGGCCTCCCGCAGGACGTCGTGACCCCGCCCGCCGACCCGGGGGTCTGGATCGGTCATCGCCGTAACCACGCGAGCCAGGCCTGCCTCGACCAGCTGCGGGGCGCAGGCCGGCGTGCGACCGACGTGACTGCAGGGCTCGAGAGTGACGTAGGCGGTCGCGCCGCGTGCCCGCTCGCCGGCCTCCCGCAGGGCGACCACCTCGGCGTGCGGGCCGCCGGCCCGGGCATGGAAACCCTCGCCGACGATCTCGCCGTCGCGGACGATCACGCAGCCGACCCGGGGGTTGGGCGAGGTCGTGTAGAGACCCCGCTCGGCCAGCGCCAGGGCACGGGCCATCCAGTGCCGATCGTCGGCCGTCACCGGATCAGTTGGCATCGCCGATCAGGGGAAGCTGGTGGTCGGGATCGCTGATCACGTCGTTGGCCAGCGACTCGATCGCGTCGCGGAAGGCCTCGACGCTGTCGAAGCTCAGGTACACCGAGGCGAAGCGGATGTAGGCGACGTGATCGAGCCGGCGCAGTTGCGCCATGACCAGCTCGCCGATCTCGCGGGCAGGTATCTCCCGCTCGCCGCGGCTCCGGAGCTGGCGCTCGATCTGCTCGATGGCCTCCTCGATCCGCCGGGTGGGGACGGGACGCTTTTCCAGCGCCCGCATCATGCCGTCGCGCAGCTTGCGCTCGTCGAAGTTCTGCCGCGCGCCGCTGGACTTGACCACGCGCGGCATCTGCCGGTCGGCCCTTTCGTACGTGGTGAAACGCTGGCCGCAGGCCGGGCATTCGCGACGACGCCGGATGGCCTCGCCGCCTTCCACCGCCCGCGAGTCGACCACGCGGGTGTCGTCATGTCCACAGATCGCGCAGCGCACGGCAGAACGCCCCGGTCAGGCCTGGTTGGCCTCGTAGACCGGCAGGCGGCGGCAGAGCGCGGTGACCTTCTCGCGCACGGCCTCGATGACCGAGTCGTTCTCGAGGTCGTCGATGATGTCGCACATCCAGCCGGCGAGATCGCGGGACTCGTCGACGCCGAAGCCGCGGGTGGTGATCGCCGCGGTACCCACCCGGATGCCCGAGGTGACGAACGGCGACTGCGGGTCGTTGGGCACGGCGTTCTTGTTGACCGTGATGTGCGCGCGCCCCAGCGCCTCGTCGACCGCCTTGCCGGTCAGGCCGCGCTTGACGAAGCTGACCAGGAACAGGTGGTTGTCGGTGCCGCCGGAGACCACGTCGATGCCGCGGTCGACGAACACCTGGGCCATGGTGCGCGCGTTGTCGATCACCTGCTGCTGGTAGGCCTTGAAGTCCGGCTCGAGCGCCTCCTTGAAGGCCACCGCCTTGCCGGCGATCGCATGCATCAGGGGGCCGCCCTGGGTACCCGGGAAGATGCGCGAGTTGAACTTCTTCTCGAGGTCCGGGTTGGCCTTGGCGACGATGATGCCGCCGCGCGGGCCGCGCAGCGTCTTGTGGGTGGTCGAGGTGACCACGTGGGCGTGCGGCACCGGGTTCGGGTAGAGGCCGGCGGCGACCAGGCCCGAGACGTGGGCCATGTCCACCATCAGGTAGGCGCCCACCGCATCGGCGATCTCCCGGAAACGCGCCCAGTCCAGCACGCGCGAGTAGGCGGAGAAGCCGGCGATGATCATCTTCGGCTTGTGCTCCCTGGCCAGGCGTTCGACCTCGTCGTAGTCGACGTAGCCCTCGGCATCGATACCGTACTGCACGGAGTGGTAGATGCGCCCGGAGAAGTTGGGCTTGGCGCCGTGGGTGAGGTGACCGCCGGCATCCAGGCTCATGCCGAGGACCGTATCGCCCGGCTCGACCAGTGCCTGGAACACCGCGGCGTTCGCCTGCGAGCCCGAGTGCGGCTGGACGTTGGCGTAGTCGGCGCCGAAGAGCTCTTTCGCCCGGTCGATGGCCAGCTGCTCGGCGATGTCGACGTACTCGCAGCCGCCGTAGTAGCGCTTGCCCGGGTAGCCTTCGGCGTACTTGTTGGTCAGCACGGAGCCCTGGGCCTCCATGACGCGCGGGCTGGCGTAGTTCTCGGAGGCGATCAGCTCGACGTGATCCTCCTGGCGGCGCACCTCGGCGGCGATCGCTTCACTGAGTTCCGGGTCGTAACCCGCGATGGTCATGGATTTGGCGAACATGATTCGGCTCCTGAAAACGTCAACTCAAACTCTGGCGCGACGATCGCTCGGCGCCTGGAAACACGAGCGGCCGCCTCCACCCGGGAGGCGACCGGCGATTGCCCGGAATTCTAGCATGTCGGTCGGCATCACCTGCCTCGACAACCCGGGCGGCCATTGTCGGCACCGCGTGCGATCGCGACAAGCGCGGCCGCTGCATGCAAAAGATGAATGCGGATTTGCTCCCGCGACGGCACGACGCCATCGACAAACCCGCGGGAGGTCGCGACAATGAACAACTGACGGACCGCCGGCCGACCGGAATGGCCCACCCCCGACATCATGACTTCCAAGGGAGCCCGAACGCGATGATGACCGACAACGACCGCGATGCCCTGGTCGACTTCCTCGCCCGACATGTCGACACGCAGATCCTCACCCAGGCCGAGGTCGGCGCCTTTCTCGACTTCTGCGACTACGAGATCATCGAGCGAGGCCGCATCATCGCCGACATCGGCGAGGTGGGCGAGTCGCTCTACTTTCTCCTCGAGGGCACGGCCGAGCTGATCGTGGGGCCGACCACCAACGAGGTGTCGGTCGGCCAGATCCTGGCCGGCGAGATGCTCGGCGAGATGAGCTTCTTCGACCGCCAGCCGCGCAACGTGCGCATGCGGGCGCGCAGCACGGTCCGCCTGCTGCGCCTGCCGCGCGAGAAGTACAACCGCCTGCGCCTCGAGCACCCGGTGCTGACCGTCCTGCTGCTCGAATACGCGATCGTGAGCCTGGACCACCTCTACCGCCGCACCAGCACGGACGTGGCACAGCTCAACCAGTACATCCACAGCATGGGCGGCTGAGCAGGCTCCAGGCCTCACATCCTTCCATCTCGCGGAACGGGAGCCGGGCCGGTCGACAGCCGCTCGACCCGTCACCCCCCGACCTCACTCCCCCGCGCACACCAGGCCGGGCGGTGCTCAGCCCCGTCGCAGCCGCAACGCGTTGCCGATCACGGCGATCGAACTGACCGACATGCCGATCGCCGCCAGCCAGGGCTGCACGAACCCCAGGGCCGCCACCGGGATCGCGATGCCGTTGTACCAGACCGACCAGGTCAGGTTCTGGTGGATCACGCCCATGGTCCGCCGGGCGTAGGTGATCGCGAACGCGGTCTCGGAGACCCGGTCGTTGAGCAATACCATGTCGGCGCTGTGCTTGGCCACGGCCGTCCCGCCGCCCATGGCCATCGACACGTCCGCGCGGGCGAGGACCGGGGCGTCGTTCACCCCGTCCCCGACCATGAGCACCCGCGCCCCGTCGGCCTGCAGCCGCGCTACCCGCTCCATCTTGTCCTCGGGCAGCATCCCACCCACGGCCCGGTCGACGCCCAGCCTTTCCCCGATCATCTCGGCACGCGCCGGCTGGTCACCGGACAGCAGCCAGACCTCGACCCCGGCGGCCTTGAGCCGACTCACGGCCTCGGCCGCATCCTCGCGCAGCTCGTCGCCCAGCACGGCGCGCGCCACGACCTCCCGGCCACGCGCGACCCAGACGACCAGTTCGTCGACCACCGCCTCGTGGCCGGGGATCTCGACGCCGAGCGTCTCCATCAGCCGGGCATTGCCCACCGCGAAGGTCTCCCCGTCGATGCGTCCGGTGACGCCGAGGCCGCTGCGACTGTCCACGTCAACCGCCGGGACGGCCTTGCCTCGCCCCTCGCCCCAGGCGCGCAGCGCTCGACCCACGGGATGGTCCGCGTACTGCTCGAGACTCGCCACGGCCGCTCCGACCTGTCCCTCGTCGAGCTCGCCGAGCGGGTCCATCCGGCGCACGACCAGCTCGCCGCTGGTCAGCGTGCCGGTCTTGTCGAAGACCACGTGCGTGACCTTGGCCATGGTCTCCAACGCCTGGCCGCGGGTGACCAGCAGGCCGGCACGGGTCAGCCGACCCACGGAAACCGCGATGGCCGCCGGGGTCGCCAGCGACAGCGAACAGGGACAGGTGATCGCCAGAATCGCCACGGCGATCCAGAACGCCCGGGACGGGTCGACCAGCAGCCAGGCGACCGTGACCAGCGCCGTGGTGACGAGCAGGCCGACGACGAACTTGCGGGCGAAGCGGTCGGCTACCTCGGCGACACGCGGTTTCTGCGACTGGGCCCGGTCGATCAGCCGGACGATGGAGGAGACCATGGTGTCCTGGCCGACCTTCTCGACGCGCACGACCAGCGGGCTCTCGGTGTTGACCGTGCCCGCAGAGACCTCGTCACCCACGCTCTTGGTCTCGGGGATGCTCTCGCCGGTGAGCATGGCCGCGTTAACGCCGCTGGTGCCCTCGAGCACCACCCCGTCGGCGGGCACGGGACCGCCCGGGCGGACGAGGATGCGATCGCCCGGGACCAGGTCGAAGGCGGGAATGACAACCACCGACCCGTCGGGCTCGAAGCGGTTGGCCACCTGCGGGACGAGCTTGTTGAGCGATTCGGACAGTTCCCCGGCCTTGTGCCGGGCGCCCTGCTCCAGGAACCGCCCGGCAAGCAGCAGGAAGACGAACATGGTCACCGAATCGAAGTAGACCTCGCCGCTGCGGGTGAGCACGGCGTAGACGCTGCCGCTGTAGGCCAGCAGGATGCTGATGGAGACCGGCAGGTCCATGCTGACGCGGCGCTGCTTGAGATCGCGCCAGGCCGGGCGGAAGAAGGCCTGGCCGGAATAGAGCACGATGGGGGTGGACAGCACCAGGCTCACCCACCAGAAGAAGTACCGCAGGTCGTCGGAAAGATCGAGGAAGTCGCCGAAGTACAGCGACATCGAGATCATCATCACCTGCAGGTAGACCAGCCCGGCGACCGCCAGGCGGCGCATCATGTCGTGGCGCTCGCGCCGGTAGACCCGGTCCTGCCGGTTCGGGTCATAGGGGTAGGCCCGGTAGCCGATGGCAGCGATCGCCTTGAGTATGTCGCTCAGCTGGACCTGGCGGTTGTCCCAGACCACCTGGGCCCGATGGGTGGAGAAATTGACCGTGAACGACTCCACGCCGGGCAGTTGCCGCACGTGCTTCTCCGAGAGCCAGATGCAGGCCGCACAGACGATGCCCTCGAGAATGAGCGAGGCCTCGCGGCGGTCGCCTTCGCGGTTGGCGACGAAGGACTTCTGCATCTCGGGGCGATCGTAGATCGCCAGCTCCTCGAGCACGCGGTTGAGATCGTCGTCCGGACGCGGCGAGACCTCGGTGCGATGCCGGTAGTAGTCTTCCATGTCCGCCTCGACGATCGCCTGGGCGACCGCCTGGCAACCGGGACAGCACATGTCGCGCTCCTCCCCGAGCACGCGCGTACGGTAGTCCGCACCCGGGGGAACCGGCAGGCCACAGTGGAAGCAGGAGGCCCCCTCCTGGTTCGGGGCCGCCTCGGTGCTTGAATCGGTCATGACACGATCAGCGCGGGTATTCACCGGACGGCGACGTCGGTCCAGCCCCGCAGTTCGTGGGTAGTGCCTTCATGTTCGATCTGGACCACCACCTCCCACCGGCCGGGCTCGCCCGGCTCGACCATCGCCTGGTAGATGCCGGGCTCGATCTCGGTCAGGGTCGCATCGAAGTCGAGCCGCGCACTGGCCGGGCGCATGAAGCTCGCGCTCACGTCCCCGCCGCGGATCGGCTCGCCCCGGGCGTCACGCACCTGGACGCGGAAAGGCGTTTCCTCACCCACCACCGGCTCGCCCACCCAGCCGCGACCGATCTGCCAGCCGCGGCGGGACTGTTCCTCGAGCGCCTTGTCGTAGGCCTCGAATTCGTCGTACTTCTCCTGGAAGTCGTGAGCGACCGTGCCGGGGAAGAACGAGGTGGCCACCGGGCCGCCCTGCGGCTCCGGCAATAGCTGCTTGGCGGCGCTGGCCGACAGCCCGTTGGTCGCAAGCGTCAGGAAGATCGAGTTGAGCAGGATGATCACGGCGAAGAAGGCGATGATCGTCGCCGGCCCGGCATGAAAGGTCATCTTTTCCGCAGCGGCGTTGCGCGGCGGAGAGATCAGGCCGAGGATGAAGGCGGTCATGATCAGGACCGCGGCGACCATCGCCACGACGTCGATACCCGGCCAGCGCAGGATCGCGAACGGCGCATAGGCCGCCAGCGCCAGCACGCCGAGAATGAACGCGATCTGGCGACCGGCCGTCGGAAAACGCCGGCGCAGCAGGAAGAAGATGACCGGGATCAGGATGACCCCGATCCCGGCAGGCATCAGTACAGGCATGATTCAGGAATCCACCAGGGTTGAACGCGGCGACGCTTCATGCCGCCGCAGCGGCTCATTGAAAGACGAACGTTGCACTGTGAACCAACGGTTCGAGCTTGTCATTCTGCTCGTCGAGCACGAACTCGATGTCCTTGCGTTCAACTCCGGCCTGGCGCGGGCTGCGCACGTGGACCAGATACTTCCTTGACCCGTCGGCGGGAATCTCGAGTCTCTCGAAGTCACCCACGATGCTGACTTCGGCATTCTCAAGGCCCTGAAGCTGCAGATCGAACACCAGGTCCTCCTGCAACTTGTTGTTGATCTTGACGTTGTAGTTGTTCTGGATCTGTCCGTCGGACATCACCGTGAACAACGGCTGACGCACCTGTTGTACCGACACGTCGGCAGGTGCCCGCGCGAATATACCGTAAAGCAGGAGCGCGGTCGCCGCCAGCGTGGCCAGACCGTAGCCGATGGTGCGGAACTTGAAGAGATTCGGTTTCTCGCCGGTTTCCAGTTCCTGCTCGGAAGCGTAGCGGATCAGCCCGGTAGGCCAGCCGCGCTTGGTCATGATCTGGTCGCAGGCGTCGATGCACAGCCCGCAGGAGATGCACTCGAGCTGCAAACCGTCGCGGATGTCGATGCCGGTCGGGCAGACCTGCACGCAGAGCTTGCAGTCGATGCAGTCCCCCACGCCCTGGGCGTGGCGCTCCTCCAGGGTCATCAGGCCCTGCTTGAGCGGCTGACGACCGGCTTCACCCTCGCCCCGCTTGGCATCGTAGGAGACCAGCAGCGTCTCCTTGTCGAACATCACGCTCTGGAACCGCGCGTAGGGGCACATGTAGATGCACACCTGCTCGCGCGCGAACCCCGCGGCAAGCAGGGTGGTCACCGTCAGAATGCCCGTGGTGATGTACGCCGCGTTGGCCGCGTCCAGGGTGAAGAAGTCGACGAACAACTGCGGCGCATCCGCCCAGTAGGCCGTGAACGTGAAACCGGTCCAGAAGGCGATCGCAGTCCAGATGGCGACCGTGATGCCCTTCTTGGCGATCTTCTCTCCGTTCCACGGCTGCTTTTCCAGCCGCATGCGCTTGTTTCGGTCACCCTGCACCAGGGCCTCGACCTTCATGAACACATCCGTCCAGAGCGTCTGGAAGCAGAAGTAGCCACAGAAGGCCCGCCCCACGAGTCCGGTGACGAAGAACAGCAGCCACGCCGCCAGGATCAAAAAGCCGGCAAGCAGGAACATGTCCTGCGGATGGATGACGAGATCGAACAGGTAGTACCTGCGCCCCGGGATGTCGAACATCACGGCCTGTTCGGGGCCCGTACCGCGTTCCCAGCGAATCCAGGGCAACAGGAAGAATACGCCGTAGGCCACCAGGAGAACGATGTCCTTGAAACGCCGGAAGCGCCCGTGAATAGCCTTCGGGTGAATCGGTTCCCGCGCGGCATAGAGCTGCTCGGCGTTGTAGCTCGGATCGTTGTCGGCGGACATATTCACCCTCCCTTATGCATAACAAGAGGCATTCTATACCCCATTGTTTGTATGGTTAAGCACTTCGCGGTCATCCCTGCGCGAGATGCATACAGAAACACCGGCATGATGCCGGTGTTCCTTCACGTCCGCTGGGCTGTGCAATCGGCGTATCAGTTGCCGCCGAGCTGCCGGACGTAGATCGCGAGCATGCGCATCTGGGTCTCGCTCAGGCGATCGCCGAACGCCGGCATTTCACGCTGAATGCCATTGTTCACGACGTGCTTGATCTCGTCGATCTTGCACTCGGTGTCATCACCGCAACCCGGCACGTTCGCCACGTCCCAGATGGCGTCGGTCAGGTTCGGGGCACCCATGCCCTCGTTGCCCTTGCCCTCGGCTCCGTGACAACCGGCGCAGCTGGCGAACGACTCCTTGCCACGGCTGGCAGCCTCGTCGCTGACATCGGCTTCGCCCGACAGGCTCAACACGTACTTGGCGAGATCGTCGATCTTGTCTTCGGCGACATTCTGCGCCGGCATGTTGCCCTTGATGCCGTTGTTGATCTTGTCGACGATCGTGTCGTAGGAGCTGCCGTACAGCCAGTCGTTGTCGGCCAGGTTGGGGAACAGCCCCACCTTGCCCTGCCCGCCGGCGCCATGGCACGCCGCGCAGTAGTCACCGAAGGTGCCGTGCCCGACAGAGAGAGCGAACTGCAGTGTGTCGGGATCCTTCTCGATCTCCTCGAAGCTCATGTCCTCGACACGGGAAACCCACTCCTCCTGGGCAATTGCCGACGGGCTGCTCTGCATGTCCCGGGTGAACAGCGCACGGGTGTTCCAGTGCTCGGAAACGGTTTCGGTCTCGCCCTCTTCGTTTTCGACGGTGTACTCGACCGTGCCGATACCCTTGGTGTAGCTGTCGCCGTAGGGCCACGCCGGATAGAGGATCCAGTAGATCACCGAAAACACGATGGTGACGTAGAAGGCCCACAGCCACCAGCGGGGCAAGGGGTTGTTGTACTCGCGCAGATCGCCGTCCCAGACGTGCCCGGTGGTCTCGACCTGCCCCTTCTTATTTTCCGGTTGACTCATCTTTCTTCACCTGTTGTTTCTTGTGTTGCGTGGGGTCGAGCTCATCGTCTTCCATGAAGGGAATGTCCTTGTACGACTCCAGCCGCTGCTTGCGACGCTTGCCGGTGTAGACGTACAGAACGATTCCGACGAAGGCACTGAAGAACAGGATCAGCGCCAGCGGCTTGCTGTTCTCCATGTTGCCCAACCACGCAAAGATATCGCCGATCAAGAGATCACCTCGAAAGTGGCGGTTTCAAGTATTAACGGAACTGGTTGAAGTGGCCGTCTTCGTACTTCGAGAAGTCGACCATCGTGCCCAGCATCTGCAGGTACGCCACCAGCGCGTCCATCTCGGTGATCTGCTCGGGCTTGCCATCCCAGTCCTCGGCCCCGGCCTGCGCCTCGAGGGTCTCGGTCGCGTTGGGGATGTGCAGCTGGTCGGCCATCTCGGCGCCGAACTCCTCGACGTTCGCGTCGTACTCTTCCTGCGAGAGAGAATACGGCACGCCGACGCGCTTGAGCGCGACCATGCGATCCTCGATCTGGCTGTAGTCCAGCTCATCCTCGAGCAGCCACGGGTAGCCCGGCATGATGGACTCCGGCACCAGGGACTGCGGATCGACCAGGTGCTGCGTCTGCCATTCGTTGGAGTACTTGCCACCGACACGAGCCAGGTCCGGACCGGTGCGCTTGGAGCCCCACTGGAACGGATGGTCGTACTGGGACTCGGCCGCCAGCGAGTAGTGACCGTAGCGCAGTTGCTCGTCACGGAACGGACGGATCATCTGCGAGTGACAGGTGTAGCAGCCCTCGCGGACGTAGATGTCCCGTCCCCGCAGCTCGAGCGGGGTGTAGGGACGAACACCGTCCACTTCCTCGACCGTCTCCTCGATGTGGAACAGAGGGACGATCTCGATCAGGCCGCCGATGCTGATCGCCGCCAGCGTGAGGACGATCAGCAGACCGGAGTTGATTTCAATGCTTTCGTGTTTCATTCACCTAAACCTCAATCCTTTAGCGTGCGGCGGCAGCCACGGCGTCACGACCTTCGGCGGATGCCGGCTGACGGGCACCCGAAATCGTCATGTACAGGTTGTACGACATCAGCAGCATGCCCGACAGGAAGAACATCCCACCGATTGCACGCACGACGTACGGAATGTGCATGAACGAGACGGTCTCGATGAAGGTGTAGGCGAGGTTGCCGTACTGGTCGAAGGCACGCAGCATCAGGCCCTGGCCGATACCGGCGACCCACATGGAGACGATGTAGAGCACCACGCCGACGGTGGCCAGCCAGAAGTGGACGAACACCAGCTTCGTCGAGTACAGCGTGGTACCCCAGAGACGCGGGATCAGGTGATAGAACGACCCGATGGTGATCATCGCCACCCAGCCAAGCGCGCCGGAGTGCACGTGGCCAACGGTCCAGTCGGTGTAGTGCGACAGGGCGTTGACCGACTTGAGCGACATCATCGGACCTTCGAAGGTCGACATGCCGTAGAAGGCCAGCGCGGTGATCAAGAAAAGCATGATCGGATCCGTGCGCAGCTTCTCCCAGGCACCCGAGAGGGTCATGATGCCGTTGATCATGCCACCCCAGGAGGGCAGGAGCAGCAGGATGGAGAAGGTCGCGGCCAGGGTGGAAACCCAGTCCGGCAGCGCCGTCCAGTGCAGGTGGTGCGCGCCGACCCACATGTAGAGGAACGACAGCGCCCAGAAGTGCACGATCGACAGGCGGTAGGAGTAGATCGGACGACCGGCCTGCTTGGGCACGAAGTAGTACATCATGCCGAGGAAGGCCGAGGTCAGGAAGAAGCCGACCGCGTTGTGGCCGTACCACCACTGGGTCATCGCATCCTGCACCCCGCCAAACAGCGAGTAGGACTCAAGGCTGTTCCAGGCGATCGGCACCTGCAGGTTATTGAAGATGTGCAGCAGGGCGGTGGCGAGGATGAAGGCCATGAAGAACCAGTTGGCCACGTAGATGTGCGGCTGGCTGCGCTTGACCAGGGTCATCGCGAAGACGGTGAAGTACGCTACCCAAACGATTGCGATCAAGATATCGACCGGCCAGATGAACTCGGCGTACTCGCGGCTCTGGGTGTACCCAGCCATGTAGAAAAGGATGCCGGAGATGATCGCGATCTGCCAACCCCAGAAGGTCAGCTCGGGGAGCAGCTTGCCACCCCACAGGCGCGCCTGACAGGTGCGCTGCACGACGTAGTAGGACGTCGCGAACAACGCACTGCCACCAAAGCCGAAGATCACCAGCGTCGTGTGCACGGGGCGCAGACGACCGAAGGTGATCTCGGCGATGTTGAAGTTCAAAAACGGCCATGCCAGCTCACTGGCAATGTAGACACCGGCAAGCATCCCCAACACGCCCCAAATCATGGCCATGATGGCGAACTTCTTGACGATGCCGTAGTTGTACTGCTCGGTTGCAACCGATGCGGTTGTGGTGGACATCGTGACCCCTCCAGACTTTTAGGTTCATCCCGGCCAGATCGGCCAGACCCTTTTTCTTCGACGAGCAATGATAATCCAATCCACCCCGGACAAAAACCTATGAATTTACTTCACTAACGCCGACTCCAGCCGCCAATTCCACGGAGTTTCAATCGGTTAGCCTCACAATCAAACCGGTCAATAAACAATTTATATAGGCGATTTTCAATCCTTATATAATCCGCAGCAATCAGACACCCCGAACCTGGCCCGCAGTAGGGCCCTGCCCGGCCATCACGTCATGGAGCCCGTGCTCCGAACTCCCCGCGAGCGGGGACACCCCCGTCCCCCATGCCAGACCATAGACGATCTCGTAGGTGAGCGGGATCTGCCCATCGACGGCCTGTCCCGCCAGGGCTTGGCGAAATCGTCGCCACGCCGTCGCGCCGGTCATGCCGGCAGTCCGCCCGCGCTGCGCATTGCCCACCCCGACACCTCGCAGGTCGGCCAGCAGGGCGTCGACCGAGGGATAGGTCACCGTCACCGTCTCCCGGTCCATGACCGGATCGGCCAGCATCGCGCCGACCAGGGCGTCGCCCAGGTCGTGCATGTCCAGGAACGTGTGGACGTGAGGTGCCGCATCCACCTGCGCCCAGGCGCGACGGATCTCCTGGAGACTGTCCGGCCCGAGCGTGGTGAAGGAGAACACGCCGCTGGCGGCCAGCACCCTGGCGACCTCCGCGAACAGGGCCGCCGGCCGGTCGCTCCACTGCAGCGCGAAATTGGAAACCACGACATCCATCGACCCGCCCGCGAACGGCAGGGCGTGCATGTCCGCGGCGACGGCCAGTCGGCGGCGCGACCACCACCGCTCCCGCGGCAGGCGCCGGAGCATGTTTTCCGCGAGATCCAGGCCAACCACACTGGCCTTCGGGTAACGCGAACGCATCGCTCGCACCATTTGCCCGGTGCCGGCCCCCAGGTCGAGGATCCGCTCCGGATCGAGCTTCAGCCAGCCGAAGCGCTCGTCGAGGCGGCGCCCGACCTCCTGCTGCACCGCGGCATGTCGGTCGTAGGCGTCGGCCGCCCGGTTGAAACGGCTTCTCACCCGGTCAAGGTCGAATACGGCTCGGGATGACATCGGTGAACAAGACTCCGGAAAGAATGGAAGGTGGGTGTTTCGTTTTCCGACCCCGCGAGCGCGACGGGGTTCAGGGGGCTTCGGGATCCAGCGTCCGGGCAAGATCGCCCCAGGCGTCGAAGATCGCTCCATGCCCGACCCCCGGCAGGCGCCGAAAGCTGACCGAGGGAGGAAGCGCCAGTTGCTCGCGCCACTCCCACGGGATCAGGGGATCGCCCGCCGCCAGCCAGATTTCCACCGGGATGGAGAGGGTTTGCAGCAGGTCGCGGCGATCGATCGTGGCCAGCCAGTCCAGGCCCTCGGGATCGGCGGACGGACCCGGCGGCAGGTCCCGGCAATCCGGCAGGCGGAAGTGCCGGCGAAAGCCACAGGCCGCCGGGCGCGCGCCGGCCAGCGCCGACCGCCTCAGGGCGCGCCACTCGCCGCGCGGCACACCCGGCCACCCGTCGGCGGCAAGAAAACGGGGCGTGGCGCTCACCAGCACCAGGCGTTCCGGCCGGAGACGCCCCCGGGCAACGGCCTCGAGGAGCAGGCCGCCCCCGAGCGACCAGCCCAGCCAGGTACCACCCGCCGGCTCCCCCGTCGGCGACTCGCCCAGCCAGGCCTCGGCGAACTTCCGCCAGTCGTGGCAAGTCGCCTCGACCGAAGCCAGCCGCCCGACCAGCGGGCGAAACATGTCCGCCGGAAACGACCAGCCGCCGACCAGGCCGATGTCCGGCGCCACCCGGCGGCGCTCGCGTCGATCGACCGTCATGCCCTCGGGCCCGGCCGAGCCGGCGGTATCGACGGCGTTTGCCGACGAGGGGAGCCCCCGGGATAATGGCGTCCCCACTCAAACACCGGTATCAACACTTTGACTGCCCTCGACTGGCCCTTTCTGATCATTGTCGCCGTGGCCTCTTACCTGGTCGGCTCCGTCTCCACCGCCGTGATCACCGCCCGGCTGCTCGGCCTGCCGGACCCGCGCGCCGCCGGCTCCGGCAACCCCGGCGCCACCAACGTCCTGCGCCTCGGCGGCAGGAAGGCGGCCATTGTCACGTTGGCCGGCGACCTCCTCAAGGGGCTGCTGCCGGTGCTGGTGGTGGCCGCCGTGGCGTCGGATGCCCAGCGCATGGCCGGCATGGCCGCCGCCGGGCTTTTCGCCTTCCTGGGGCACCTCTACCCGGTCTTCTTCGGCTTCAAGGGAGGAAAGGGCGTCGCCACGGCCGCCGGGGCCATCCTGGGCATGGCGCCCGTTATCGGCGTGGTCGCCATCGTCGGCTGGATCAGCACGGCCTTCGCGACGCGCTACTCCTCGCTTGCGGCGCTGTTCGCCTCGGTGGTGGCCGCCACGCTGGCAACCTTCCTATCGCCCCCGATCATCGCGATGGCCGTGTCGCTGATGGCGCTGATCCTCGTCATCCGGCATCACGCCAACATCCGCCGACTGATGCGCGGCGAGGAACCCCGCATCGGCGAGAAGAGCAAGGAATCCGAGCCGGTCGAATGATCGCCACGACCCGGCGCGCGCCCTCGCCCGCCATTCAGGCAGCGGCGCCCGGCGGGTGCAATGACTCGAGCGGCCAGCGGGGGCGCACCGAAAAGCCGGCCTCGCCATCCGCCTCGCCCGCCCGGAGCCGCAGGTAGCCGGCCAGGGCGATCATCGCGGCGTTGTCGGTGCACAGCTCGATGGACGGGAAATGCACCACCCCGCCCCGCCCGGCCATCATCGTCCCGAGCCGCTCGCGCAGGGGCCGGTTGGCTGCCACCCCGCCTGCCACCACGAGACGCTCCAGGCCAGTCTGTTCCAGGGCGCGGCCGATCTTGATCACCAGCGTCTCGATGACGGTGCGCTCGAAGGACGCCGCGACGTCGGCATGCGGCCGGCCCGCCGCCACCTCGTTCGCCACCGCCGTCTTCAGGCCGCTGAAACTCAGATCGAGCCCCGGTCGGTTGACCATGGGCCGGGTGAACGGGACGGCCTCCGGGTCCCCGCTCTCGGCCAGCCTCGACAGCGCCGCCCCGCCCGGGTAGCCGAGCCCCATGAGCTTGGCCGACTTGTCGAACGCCTCGCCGATCGCGTCGTCGATGCTCTCGCCGAGCAGACGGTAGCGGCCAATCGACCGCACCTCGATCAACTGGCTGTGCCCGCCGGAAACCAGCAGCGCCAGAAACGGGAAGGTCGGCGGGTCGTCGCCGAGCAGGGGAGCGAGAATGTGTCCCTCGAGATGGTTGACGGCCACCGCGGGCACCCCCCGGGACGCCGCCAGTCCCTTGGCGAACGCCGCCCCGGTCATCAGCGCCCCGGCCAGGCCGGGTCCCGCCGTGTAGGCAACCCCGTCGATCCGGCCGTAATCGAGACCCGCGTCCGCCATGACCTGCCGGGCGAGCAGCGGCAGGCGGCGCATGTGGTCCCGCGCGGCCAGTTCCGGCACCACGCCACCGTAGTCGGCATGCACTTCCGTCTGGGAATGGACCCGGTGGGCCAGCAGCGCGCCGCGCTCGCCGTCGTAGACGGCCAGGGCGGTCTCGTCGCAGGAACTCTCGACGGCCAGTACTCGCACGCAAATCACCTCTCGGTCGGCTCGATGGTCGCGGGGCATTTGCCTCTTGCACCCCGCGGGCAACGCTTTATACTACAACACCTTTTATTTTGGGCCCCGCGGGTCCAATCGAAAAACATTTCCAATTCAGTCAACGAGGTGGAACGCATTCATGCCTTCTGTACGTGTTCGGGAAAATGAGCCTTTCGAGGTTGCAGTTCGTCGTTTCAAGCGCTCCTGCGAGAAAGCCGGCATCATCAGCGAGATGCGCGAGCGCGAGTATTACGAAAAGCCGACGGCGGCCCGCAAGCGCAAGCAAGCGGCTGCGGTCAAGCGCAACCAGAAGCGCCTTGCCAAGGAGCAGGCGCGTCGCGTCCGTCTCTACTGATCGTCAGCCGGCGCCTTAACGCATGAGCACGATCAAGTCGCGACTGACTGCCGACATGAAGGCAGCCATGAAGGCCGGCGAGAAGTCTCGCCTGGCCACGATCCGCATGCTGCTTGCCGCCATCAAGCAGCTGGAAGTCGACGAACGTCGCGAACCGTCGGACGACGAAGTGCTGGGCATACTGACCAAGCAGGCCAAGCAGCGACGCGAGTCGATGGCCCAGTACGAGTCGGCCGGGCGGGATGATCTCAAGGCCGTCGAAGAGGCCGAGCTCGAGATCATCGAGACCTACCTACCCAAGCAGCTTTCCCCCGAGGAAATCGAGGCGGCGGTTGCCGAGATCATCCGGTCCGAACAGGCAACCGAGATGAGCCAGATGGGCGCCGTCATGAAGGTCGCCCGCGAGCGCCTGGCCGGGCGCGCCGACATGGCGGCGGTCAGCAAGGCCGTCCGCGACAAGCTCTCGGCCTGAGCCACGGGAAGGCCCCCGGGCGCGGTCTTGCCTCACGGGCGGACGGCCCGGGCACCGCATTGATCCGAACCATCAATTCGAGAACGAGCCATGGGCGAGATTTTCCAGTTCCTGAACGTCCCGCGACGCGACCCGGAGGTCACTCCCGCCGAGGAGCGCGTCAAAGAGTTCAACGAGATCTACGGGCAATTCACTCCCGACACGGCCGCCGAGCAGGCCGACCGCTGTCTCGAGTGCGGCAATCCGTACTGCGAATGGAAGTGCCCGGTCCACAACTACATCCCCAACTGGCTCAAGCTGATCGCCGAGGGCAATCTGCTCGAGGCCGCGGAGATGGCCCACAAGACCAACTCGCTGCCCGAGGTCTGCGGGCGCGTCTGCCCGCAGGATCGCCTCTGCGAGGGCGCCTGCACCCTCAATGACGGCTTCGGCGCGGTCACCATCGGCTCGATCGAGAAGTACATCGCCGACGAGGCCTTCAAGATGGGCTGGCGCCCGGACATGTCCGACGTCGTCCCCACCGGCAAGCGCGTCGCGGTGATCGGCGCGGGCCCGGCAGGTCTCGGCTGCGCGGACATCCTCGCCCGCCACGGCGTCACTCCCGTGGTCTTCGACCGCCACCCGCAGATCGGCGGGCTGATCACCTTCGGCATCCCGTCCTTCAAGCTAGAGAAGCACGTGATGCAGACGCGTCGCGAGATCTTCGAGGGCATGGGCATCGAGTTCCGGCTGAACACGGAAGTCGGCCGCGACGTGTCCATCGACGACCTCCTCGAGGAATTCGACGCGGTATTCATGGGCATGGGCGCCTACAACGCCATGCAGGGCGGCTTCCCCGGCGAGGACCTCGAGGGCGTGCACGAGTCGCTGCCGTTTTTGATCGGCAACACCAACCATCAGCTCGACATGGGTGGCGACTACCCCTTCATCGATGTCTCCGGCAAGCGCGTGGTGGTTCTCGGTGGCGGCGACACCGCCATGGACTGCACCCGCACTTCCCTGCGCCAGGGCGCGGCCAGGGTGACCACCGTGTACCGCCGTGACGAGGACAACATGCCGGGCTCGCGCCGCGAGGTGAAGAACGCCCGCGAGGAAGGCGCGCACTTCAAGTTCAACCTGCAGCCGGTCGAGATCCTCGGCGAAGGCGGCCAGGTGACCGGCGTGAAGTTCGTCGAGACCCGCCTGGGCGAGCCGGACGAGCGCGGACGCCGTCGCCCGGTGGCCATCGAGGGCTCCGAGCAGGTGCTCGAGGCCGATGCGGTGCTGATCGCCTTCGGCTTCCGTCCCTCCCCGGCCAAGTGGTTCGACGACCAGAAGATCGAGCTCGACGCCAGCGGCCGCGTGATGGTCCACAAGGACAGCAACGCGCCGGCCTTCCAGACGAGCAACCCGAAGATCTTCGCCGGCGGCGACATGGTCCGCGGCGCGGACCTGGTGGTCACCGCCGTCTACGAGGGTCGCAACGCGGCCTTCGGCATCCTCGACTACCTGGACGTGTGACCCGATGACCTCTCCGCTGAAGAACGACCGGCTGCTCCGCGCCCTGACACGCCAACCGGTCGACCGCACCCCGATCTGGATCATGCGCCAGGCGGGCCGCTACCTGCCGGAATACCGGGAGACCCGCAAGCGCGCGGGCAGCTTCATGGACCTGTGCCGGTCGGCCGATCTGGCCTGCGAGGTCACCCTGCAGCCGCTCGAGCGCTATGACCTCGACGCGGCGATCCTGTTCTCCGACATCCTCACCATCCCCGACGCCATGGGCCTGGGGCTGAAGTTCGTCGCCGGCGAGGGCCCGATGTTCGAGCGCCCGGTGCGCTCTGCCGCCGACATCGCCCGCATTCCGAAGCCGGACATGGCCACGGATCTCGGCTACGTGATGAACGCGGTGTCCACCATCCGCAAGGCGCTCGATGGCCGCGTGCCGCTGATCGGCTTTACCGGCAGCCCGTGGACGCTGGCGACCTACATGGTCGAGGGTAGCGGCACCAAGGACTTCGCCAGGGTCAAGGGGCTGGTCTACAGCGACCCGAAGGCCGCGCACCAGCTCCTGGAGAAGCTGGCCGACTCGGTGACCGACTACCTCAACGCACAGATCGATGCCGGCGCCCAGGCGCTGATGGTGTTCGACACCTGGGGCGGGGTGCTCGCGCCGCACGACTACCGCGAGTTTTCCCTGCAGTACATGCAGCGCATCGTCGACGGCGTCAAGCGCGAACGGCCGGACGGCAGCTACGTGCCGATCACCCTGTTCACCAAGGGCGGCGGCCAGTGGGCATCCTGGATCGCCGACACCGGCGCCGACGGCATCGGCCTGGACTGGACGGTCACCCTGGACGCGATCCGCGAGCGGGTGGGCGACCGAGTCGCCCTGCAGGGCAACCTCGACCCGAGCGTGCTCTACGCCCCGGACGAGGTCATCGAGCGCGAGGTGGCCCGCATCCTCGAGGAATTCGGGCCGCATCCGGGCCACGTCTTCAACCTCGGCCACGGCATCCACCAGCACGTGAACCCGGACAAGGTGAAGGTGCTGGTCGACGCGGTCCACCGCCTCAGCGCCCGCTGATCACCCCGGCTGCGGCTCCCGGGCCGGCAAGACCACGGCACCGGCAACTCGAGCCGCTCCTCGCTACCCTCCCTCCTCCAGCAGTTCGCGCACCGCGCGGGCGGATGCCCGCCGTAGCTTTCCGCTCCCCGCCGGCGCCAGCGGCGCCTCGCGGATATCGTCCTCCGCGAACACCTCCAGGCGGAAGTGGCGTCCTTGCGCGCCCATCTCGAAAACGGAACAGCGCTCGACGCGCCCGTCCCCGTACTGATACGTCGCCTCGGATTCCTCGAAGGGGATATCCCGGGTCACGAGCAGGTCGATCACCTCCTCGGGAGTGCCCGCGAACAGCTGCAGGACGATGGGGGCATGTTCATCCGCCGTTCCCGACAGCACCTCGCCCACCAGACGCGGCCGAAAGCGCTCGAAGAATGACATGGCCTCCAGCGCCGCCTCCCGCAGGGAGCGCAACAGGTCACGCTGACCCGGCCGGAACGTCGCCTGATACCGGCGCGTCTCTGACTCCAGACGCTCGAGGTCCGCGGCGAGAAAGCGCCGATCGAGACCCTGACCCGCCTGGCGTGCGGCCTTGTCCAGGGCCCGACGCGGATCCTGTCCCGGTTGCTCTGCCACCAGCCGAGCAGCCACGCGCAGCACTTCCAGCGATGCAGGCCCCATGTAACTCATCTCCTGTCGCCGTGGACCACCCCGCAGCCACGGGGATGCGGGAATGGCTCAGAACAGATTCTCGATCACCTCGCGCGACGTGCCGCTCGCGGCCGTTGCGTCCTTCTCGGGGAGCTCGGCGAGCGGATTGGTCGCGTCGAAGTACTCACGGACCGCTCCCGGATGACCTTCCGGGACCCGCCGCCCGCTCTTCGGGTCGATCCATGCCGTGACGATCCCCTCCGGTGGCTCGTCCTCCCCCGCCGGCGGGGGAAGCACGTCGCGCATGAAGTCGACCCACATGGGCAGCGCCGCCCTGCCGCCGGTCTCGCGCCGACCCAGTTCATCGTTGTCGGAAAACCCGACCCAGGCGGTCGCCACCCAGCCGGGACCGAAGCCGCTGAACCAGGCGTCACGCTGATCGTTGGTCGTGCCGGTCTTGCCGCCGATATCCTCGCGCTCGAGCGCTCGCCAAGCACGCGTGCCCGTGCCGTGACGGACCACATCCCTGAGCCCCGAACGCATCAGGAAGGCATTCTGCTCGCTGATCACCCGGGGCGCCATGCTGGAATCCGCCAGGTCCGCGGGACAGTCATCGCAGCGGGCGACGGCCGGCTGGGAGTGGATCACGCCATCGTCGGGGTTTTCCACCTCGGATACCACGTACGGGGTAACCCGGTAGCCGCCGTTGGCGAATACGGAGAATCCCGCCGCCTGGTGCAGGGGTGTAAGGCTGTAGGCGCCCAGCGCCATCGACAGCGTGGGCTTCCAGTCCTCGACGGGCAGGCCGAACCGCCCGGCGTGATCGAGCACGCCCGCCGGGCCCACCGCCTGGGCGAGCCGCACGGAAACCAGGTTCACCGAGTGAGTCAGGGCGTCGCGCATGCTGCGCATCCCGCCGAAATTGCGCCCGTAGTTGCTCGGTCGCCAGTCGATGCCCTCGCGCACGCCGTCCTGGATGACCACCGGCGAGTCGTTGATCATGCTCGCCCAGGTGAAGCCATGATCCAGGGCAGCCGAGTACAGGTAGGGCTTGAATCCCGAGCCGGGCTGTCGTTCCGCCTGTACGACGTTGTTGAACTGGCCACCGTGGAAGAAATCGAAACCGCCGGACATGGCCCGGACCGCCCCGGTATCCGGGTCCAGCGCAACGAAGGCGCCGGTGACGTCGGGAATCTGGGCCAGGCGATACGCATCATTCTCCTCGCTGGCCTCAGGCTGCAGGCGCACCAGATCCCCCACCGAAAGCACGTCGGTCACGGCCTTCGGCTTGGGCCCGCAGCTGTCGACCGAGCGGTAGGGGCAGGCCCAGTCCATGGCGGCGAGATCGAGTCGAACCTCGTCGCCCACGCCCTTGGCCAGCAGGACCGCTTCGCCGGCCTCCACGGAAAGCACGACAGCCGGGAGGAGCCCACCGACCCCATCGGTATCCTCCAGCCGTTCGCGCAGTTCGTCGGGGCGATCGAGCCATTCGCTCCAGTCGGCTTCCGGACCGCGATAACCGTGACGGCGGTCGTAGTCGATCAGTGCCCGACGCAGGGAATTGTCGGCAGAACGCTGCGCCTCCGGGTCGATGGTCGTGTGGACGGACAACCCGATGCTGTAGGCATCCTTGCCATATTCCTTGGCCAGTCCCTCGCGCACCATCTCCGCGACATAGGGGGCGCGAGTCTCCACCTTGCCCGAGGTGTAGAGCCTGCCGGGAAGTTCCTCGTCCATCGCCTGTTCGAACGCGGCCTGGTCAATCTTGCCGAGTTTGAGCATCCGGCCGAGGACATAGGCCCGCCGTGCCAGCGCACGCTCGGGATTGTTCACCGGATTGGTGGTCGACGGAGCCTTCGGCAGGGCGGCGAGCATTGCCGCCTCGGCCACTGTGAGTTCCGGAAGATCCTTGTCGAAGTAGACCTTCGCGGCAGCCTTGACCCCGTAGGCCCGATTACCCATGAAGATCTTGTTCAGATACAGGGCGAGGACCTTCTCCTTGCTGAAGGTGCGGTCGATCTTGATCGCCAGCAGGATTTCGTAGAGCTTGCGGGTGTAGGTCTTCTCGCGTCCGAGATAGAAGTTCCGCGCCACCTGCATGGTGATGGTGGACCCCCCCTGGGTCTTGTGCCCCGTCCGGATCAACTCCATCCCGGCGCGGGCGAGCCCCAGTACATCGACCCCCACGTGCTCGAAGAACCGGTCATCCTCCGCGGAGATGAAGGCATCGACGACCACTGCGGGGATCTCGTCGTAGTCCACGGGCATGCGCCGCTGGTCGCCGAATTCCGCGATCAGGCCGCCCTCGCGATCATGGATGCGCATCGGCAACTGGTAGCGGACCTCGCCCAGTTCGTCGATGCTGGGTAGCTGCGTGTTGTAAATATGATACAGGACGCCCGCGCCTGCCAGGCACAGAATCAGCCCCAAACCAAGAAGATATGACAATGTCTTGATAAGCTTCATTCGAAATCGTAGAAGAAGGTCAGCGACCATTAAGTTGCGTATGCGCCTCGGGCAACTTGTCGACAAGCGCGGCAGTTATGCCATAGGATGCGTGTTCGGGAGCCAAGGTGCGTGTGTGCGAAACCTTAACGCACGCTCAAAAGGAAGGGAATGACCGTGCCATTATTCAGCGCAAAGCCAACACGGGTCGGAGTCGACATCAGCTCGACCGCCGTGAAGATCATCCAACTGGAAAAACACCGCGGCGGCTACAGGACGGCCGCATTTTCCATCGAACCACTACCCCCGGGGGCCGTACAGGGCAAGTCGATCACCGACACCGACGCCGTGGCCGCCGCCCTCAGCCGCGCCACCCAGCGCGCGCGTCTCAAGGGAAAACACCTCTGCATGGCGGTGCCGACGTCCTCCGCCGTCAGCCGGGTGTTGCATATCGACAACCCCGGCAATGAATTCGAACTCGAGGAACAGGTGCGCGCCGAGGCCGCCCAGTACATCCCGTTCCCGATCGACGAGGTGAACTTCGACTTCGAAAAGCTCGAGTCGGACATCCTCGGCAAGCAGAAGAAGCGTCGATCCGGCCAGGAGGCCGGGGTGGACGTCCTCATGGCCGCGACGCGCACGGACAACGTCGACAGCCGTATCGCCGTCGCGGAGGCCGCGGGAATGACCGTGGACGTGATCGACATCGAATCGTTCGCTCTGCAGAATGCCTACACCGAGATACTTGCTCCGACACTCACGCCGGAAGAACGTTCCCAGCCGGTGGCCGTCTTCGATCTCGGCGACACCACCACGACGCTGAACATCTTCGTCGACGACGACATCGTCTACACCCGCGAACACGAGGGTGGCGGCCAGCAACTGACCGCCGACATTGCCGCCCAGTACGGGCTGAGCCTCGAGGAGGCCGACCAGCGCAAGCGTGACGACAGCCTCCCCGAGGACTACGAGCGCAAGGTGCTCCAGCCCTACCTGGACGCACTGGCCATGAACGTCGAGCGCTTCATCCAGTACTACTACTCCGAATCGAGCGGCAACACCGTCAACCTCATCCTGCTGGGTGGCGGGGCGGCCAACACCCCAGGCGCCGCCGAGCGCATCAACAACGAGACCGGGGTCACGACCCGGCTGGCGAACCCGTTCGCCGCACTCGCCAAGGGACCTGGCGTGTCTACCGAGCAGGTCGCTCGGCATGGCACCGCAATGCTGATTGCCTGCGGGCTTGCGTTAAGGAGCTTCGACTGATGAGACGGATCAACCTCCTCCCCTGGCGCGAGGAACGGCGCCAGAAGCGGCAACGCGATTTCGTCATCCACCTGCTGCTGGCGGCCGTGATCGCCGTTGTCGTCTCGTTCGGCATCCACAGCTACATGCAGGCGCAGATCGAGCACCAGAACCAGCGCAACGCCTACCTCGAAGGCGTCATCAAGGAGCTGGACCGCAAGATCGAATCGATCAACGAGCTCAAGGAGCGCAAGGCCGAACTGACGGCCCGCATGGAAGTGATCGAGACGCTGCAGTCGAACCGACCCACCATCGTCCACCTGATGGAACACCTGGTCACCACCCTGCCCGACGGCATCCAGTTGTCCGACGTCACCGTGAAGAACGACCGGGAGATCAGCATTCAGGGCATGGCTGACTCCCAGGCGAGGGTCGCCACCTACCTGCGTCGCCTCAACGATGCCGACTACGTCGGTGACGCCAACCTGGTGGGCTCGGGGATCCTGGCGCAGTCATCCAAGGACGATGCCGGTTTCGACGCCGGCCGGTATGTCTTCTCCATCGAGGCCAAGATCACGCCGCCCGGTGAAGACGAAGCGGACAAGGAGAACTAAGCCATGGATCTGAACGAACTGAGAAACCTGGATTCCCAGACCATCGGCCTGACCTCCCTCGGAACGCGGCTGGTGATCTTCGCCTTCGTCTTCGTCCTGATCGTCGGCGCGGTGATCTACTTCGACACCCTGCCGCAGAAGGACATGCTGGAACGGGCCAAGAACGAGGAAGCGACACTGCTGCAGACCGTGGACCGCAAGCAGAAGCTGGCGGCCAACCTCGAGGCCTACCAGGCCCAGATCAAGGAGATGGAAACGCGCTTCGGCGAACTGCTCCGCCAACTGCCGAACAAGCGCGAGGCGGAAAACCTCATCGACAATGTCGCCGAGACCTCGCTCTCCAACGGCCTGACGAACGAGCAGATCCGTCCCGGCGAGGAGACATTGCACGACTTCTACGCCGAGATGACCTACTACCTCACGCTGCGAGGCACCTACGAGGAAATCACCGACTTCATCAGTGACGCCGCCAACCTGCCGCGGATCGTCACCCTGCACAACCCGGCCATGAAGCCGAACGACAAGGTCACGGAAGACGGCCCGCGTACGCTTTCAATGAACATCGAGGCCAAGACCTACCGTTACCTCGAACGCGACGAGCAAGGAGGCGGCCAATGAACTCACGAAACACGCGTATTCGGCCTCTCCGCCTGAGCCTGATCGGGACCGGTCTCCTGACCGCCGGCCTGGTCAGCGGATGCGCCCAGGACATGAGCGACCTCAAGCAGGAGGTCGCCAAGCTGGAAGCTCGCGAGGGCGGCAAGATCGAACCGATCCCCGAGATGAAGCCGACGCCGAAGTACGCCTACAGCGTGCCGGAGGACGAACGCACGCCGTTCATGCCTCCGAAGGATGATTCGGACGACCGCGATGACGGAGTCAAGCCGGATCTGGATCGTCCCAGGGAGCCCCTCGAGCAGTTCCCGCTGGATGGGCTCGCGATGCGAGGCATCATCAACCGGCAGGAGACCACCTACGCCCTGGTGCGCGACGGTAACGGTGTCATCCACGAGGTATCGCTCGGCGATCACATGGGTCGCAACTACGGCGAGGTGATGGAGATCAACGAGAACAGCATCACGCTCCAGGAAATCGTGCCCGACGGACAGGGTGGCTGGAAGAAACAGACAACGGTCCTCAAGTCGAAGAGCGGCCGGAGCTAAATGATGGGAAGCAGCGATATGGACAACTTCAAGAAACCTACACGCCTGAGCACGGGAATGCGTCGAGGGCTCGGCCTCCTTGCCATCACCATGGCACCCAGTCTGGCCTTCGCCGGCGACCTCAACCAGATCAGCTACGATCGCACCGCCGATGGTGAGGTTCGGGTCCACTTCACGCTCTCGGAGCCCCTCGGCACCGATCCGGGCAGCTTCAAGATCGACAATCCGGCACGGGTCGCGGTCGACCTGCCGGACGTCGAGAACAAGACCGGCAGCCGCAGCGAAAAGATCGGCCTGGGCGCAGTCAAGTCGGTCATGCTCGCCGAGTCCGGTGGCAAGACCCGCGCGGTGTTCAACCTGGACGGTTCCGTGCCCTACGCGATCAGCCAGGACGGCGCCCGCGTGACGGTCACCTTCGACGAACCGCGGCAGGCGACCAAGACCGAAAGCGGCACGGCCGTGACGGACAAGGGCGACTCGGATGCCACCAGCATGGATGCCGGCACGGAGATCGACTTCCGCCGGGCTTCCAGCGGGGCCGGCCGCCTGCTGCTCGACGTGGGCGGCACCGATGCGGCGATGGACATCCGCCGCCAGGGCAGCCAGATCGTCCTCGACCTGCCGGACACTCGCCTCGAGCAGGGACGGTACAATGTCAACGACTTCGCCACGCCCGTCGAGACGATCGACGTGCGACGGGCGGGCAACGGCAGCCGCGTCACCGTCAAGACCAACAAGGCCGGCGAGCACCTGGCCTACCAGACCGGCGACCGGCTGGTGCTCGAGGTCCAGCCGATCCCCGAGTCGAAGGACGAGCGCTCGCTGGGCAAGAAGGAGTACGAGGGCGAACGCCTGTCACTCAAGTTCCAGGACATCGAGGTCCGGCCGTTGCTGCAGCTGATCGCGGACTTCACCGGCAACAACATCGTGGTGAGCGACTCGGTCGAGGGTTCGATCAGCCTGCGGCTGGAGAACGTGCCCTGGGACCAGGCCCTCGACCTGATCATGACCACCAAGGGCCTTTCCTCGCGCAAGAACGGCAACGTCATTTACGTGGCGCCCACCGACGAGATCGCCGCCCGCGACAAGTCGGAACTGGCCGCCCGCGAGCAGGCGCAACAACTCGCGCCGCTGATCACGGACATCGTCCAGGTCAATTACGCCAAGGCGGAGGACATCGCCAACCTGGTGCGGCAGAGCTCCGGGCTGGGCAAGGATGCCGGTGACAAGAAGAGCGACGGCAACTTCCTCAGCCGCCGCGGCTCGATCACGATCGACTCGCGGACGAACAACCTGATCGTGACCGACACTGCCGAGGCGCTGGACCGAGTCCGCGGACTGATCGACCAGATCGACAAGCCGGTCAAGCAGGTGCTGATCGAAACGCGCATCGTCATCGCGACGGACAACTTCTCCCGTGAGCTCGGCGTGCGCTGGGGGCTCCAGGGCGGCTTCGATCGCGGCGGACAACGCGTCGGCTTCGGCGGCAACGCCAAGGACATGGGCGACGCCCCGGCCTACCCGATCGACGACCGGAACCCGGATTCGCTCAACAACACGTTCTTCGCGTCGGAAACCAATGACTTCATGGTCAACACTCCGATCAGTGGCGACCCCACCGGCTCGCTGGGCCTGGCCATCCTCGGTACGAACGTGCTGCTCAACCTCGAACTGCAGGCGATGCAGAGCGAAGGCACCGGCAAGATCGTCTCCAACCCGAAGGTGATCACCACCAACGGGCACAAGGCGACCATCTCGCAGGGTGTCGAGATTCCCTACCAGTCGGTCAGCTCCACCGGCGGTGCGGCGATCGCCAACACGGAGTTCAAGGAAGCCCTGCTCAAGACCGAGGTCACGCCGCAGATCACGCCGAACGACAACGTGATCATGGACATCCTCGTGATGAAGGAAGAGCCGGACTACACCCGCGCGATCAACGGCGAACCGCCGATCAATACCCGCGAGGTACAGACCAAGGTCCAGGTGCAGAACGGCCAGACCGTGGTCCTCGGCGGGATCTACGAATTCGAGAACGTCGAGCAGATGGAGAAGGTGCCCTTCTTCGGTGACCTGCCCGGGATCGGCAACCTGTTCAAGAACAGGTTGAGCGACGACTCGCGGTTCGAGCTCCTGATCTTCGTCACGCCGCAGATCGTCGACAAGGAAGACATGTCGAAGTACAACGAGGGCGTGCTGATCAACTAGCCCGACTGCGATTGCCATCACAAGAACCCCGCCACCCGGCGGGGTTTTTTCGTTGGCGGGGCCGGTATAATCCCCTTCCATGCGCAACATCATCCTCATCGGCCCCATGGGGGCCGGCAAGACAACGATCGGCCGACTGCTGGCCAAT
>JAWLHL010000003.1:0-98456 GCA_041690375.1 Guyparkeria sp.
CATCCTCGATGGCCAGTTCACCATGCGCTTCATCCCGCTGTTCAAGCCGATCGTGGAAGCCGCCGGCTCGGACTACCAGTTCGCGGTGGCCTCGTCGCTGGACAGCAGCGAGATCGTGTTCATGAACGCCGACCCGGAATTCGCGAACGTCATCGCCGAGATCAACGGGATGAACACCGTCGCCGAGAAGCAGACGGCGCTGGAACGAGCCGGCACCAGCTACCTGCGCAATTTCGGTACGCAGGCCTTCCTGATGGGCCGCGACCAGGTCGAGATGGTGCTCAAGCACCTCGACAACGGTCGACTGGTCATGCCGGCCGGCGCCACCGGCGGAAACATGAACGCCAGCACCACCTCGGTGGAGGACATCAGCGCGATCCAGCTCGCCTCCTCCGACTCGTCCGCCCAGGGGCTGGCCGGCCTGATGGCGGGCACCGGCGGCACCAACAGCATGGAGATCACCGAGCGCTTCTCGCTGTTCTTCTCCGGCTCGGTCTCCACCGGTGACATGGACGACACCGTCAACGGCGCCGGCGCCGACTACGACGGTTACGCCCTCACCGCCGGTGGCGACTACCGCGTGGCGGACAAGGCACGAGTCGGCGGCGCCGTCGGCTACGGCGCCAACGAGAGTGACGTCAATGACAATCGCGGCGAGCTGGACGTCGACGGCTACACCGCGATGCTCTACGGCTCGTTCGGTGGCGCGACCGGTCCGTTCGTCGACGCGGTGGCCGGCTATTCCTGGCTGGACTACGAGAACGACCGGCGCATCGCCTTCGGCTCCTACGACGAGCTGGCCGAGAGCAGCACCGACGGCAAGCAGACGAGCATCACGATCGACGGCGGCTACAACTTCGAGCTTGGCCGCTTCATCGCCGGCCCGAGCGCCCGCTTCCAGTACCTCGATCTCGAGGTCGACGGTTACGAGGAAACCGGCGCCGGCGTGCTCTCGATGTCGGTCGAGGACATGGACTTCGAGTCGCGCACCCTCTGGCTCGGCGGCCAGGTCGCCATGCCGATGGTCCTCGACAACGGGGGATTCATCCAGCCGAACGCCCGGCTGCACTGGGTCAGGGAAATGGAGGATGACGGCGCCATGGTCGGCACCAACTTCACCGGCGGCACCATCCCGTTCTCCACGCCCATCGACGGTCGCGACGAGGACTACGTCCGTGCCGGTGTGGGCCTGGATGCCGGCTTCCAGGGCTGGGGCCAGCCGATGACCCTGTCGGTCAACTACGAAGGCACGCTGGACAACGACGACTACGACGAGCACCGTGGCAGCGTGAGCCTGACCATGCACTTCTGACCGTGATCGGTAGCGGGTGACCGGGTCACCCCCGCCTGACCGGGCCCGAAGGCTCGAAACGCGAAAGGCCCTTGCCGCCATGGCAAGGGCCTTTTCCTGTGGCCTCGATTCCGCCATCCCTGCCGCCCCCCGGCATCAGGGTTGCCGGACCGTGCCGACCTGATGGCACGCCGTCCCGGCGCCAGGCGGGGCTGCTCGGTTCTACCGGGCGGCGTCCTCGAAGCGCAGCACCGTCGCCCTGCCCTGCTCGAGCACGCGGGCAGCGAACGCCTCCGACAGCTCGACGCGGGTCCGCCTTCCGGCCTCGAGACGCACCGGCGGACCGAAACGGATCTCGTCACCCTCGATCGCTTCGGCAACCCGGTAATCGAGGGGCGCGTCACTGTCGTTGGTCAGCACCAGGGAGGTACGGATGCTCGGTTCGGACCGGTTGCCCACTTGCTGCCGTACCCGCTCGATGTTTTCCTGCACGTACGGTGGCAGGCCGATGGACAACGTCTGTTCATGCAGCTTGATATTGACGTGCGAAAGCCCGCTCAGCGCCTTGCCGGGCATGGCGTCGAACACGAACATGTTGCGAAACGTGGTCTCCGGGCCCGAGTCGGTCTCGCGGCAGGAACGGTAGCGCGTGTCCGGAAACACGCCCGAGAGCACCCAGGTGCTCCAGCCGGCGCTGCCTTCCCGATCGGCACTGCGCGAATCGCGGTCGCAATCGGCGGTGTCCACCCGGCTGGTGGCGAACAGCCCGCGGGTCTCGCGATCGAGGATATCGCTGACCTGGATTTCCGCCTCGACATCGGCCTGGCAACCCGCCAGGAGCGTGGACAGACCGACACCGGCGAACAGCAGGGGCATCAGAACGAAACGACGTCGCATGGGTACTCTCTCGAAAGACGCCATCGGTAGGCACCCACGATTCACGGGCGGCCGGCGATGACACGAATGAAATCGGGGAGGCGTAGTCTAGCACCCGGCGTCGGCGGTCGGCCGGCACAAACGAGTGACCGACACCGCGCCCCGGGATGGCTATCATCAACAACATGAACCTGCACCTGACCCTCACCTTCCTCGGCGGCATCGGCCTGTTCCTGCTGGGAATGCGCCTGATGACCGACGGCCTCAAGGTGGCCGCCGGGGACGCCCTGCGCGAGATCCTGGCCCGGGGCACCGCCACCACCCCCCGCGGCATTCTCTCCGGCATCGGCATCACCGCGGTGGTGCAGTCATCCTCGGCGGTGATCTTCGCGACGGTCGGCTTCGTCAACGCGGGGCTGCTGACCCTCTTCCAGGCCGTCGGCGTGATCATCGGCAGCAACATCGGCACCACCGCCACCTCCTGGCTGGTGGCGATCGTCGGCTTCAAGGTCGACCTGCAGGCGCTGGCCCTGCCCGCAATCGCCATCGGCATGCTGCTGCGCGTGACCGGCCAGGGGAAACGGCGCGCCTACCTGGGAGACGCGCTGACCGGCTTCGGCATCTTCTTCCTGGGCCTGGACGTGCTCAAGGCAAGCTTCGGCGACTTCGGCGAGGGCTTCGACCTGGCCGAACATACCGGCAACGGGGTCTGGAGCCTGCTGATGTTCGTCGCCATCGGCGTGGTCATGACTGTGGTGATGAACTCCTCGAGTGCCTCGCTGGCGATCACGCTCACCGCGGCCGGCACCGGAGTGATCCCCCTGACGAGCGCGGCGGCGATGGTCATCGGCGCGAACGTCGGCACCACCTCCACCGCCCTGTTCGCCGTGATCGGCGCGACCTCCTCGGCGAAGCGGGCGGCTGTCGCCCACGTGCTGTTCAACGTGGTCGTCGGCGTGGTCGCCTTCGCGGCCCTGCCCGCGCTGCTGTGGCTGGTCGCTCACGCGGCCTCCCTCCTGCGCCTTGAACCCGGTCCGGCCACGTCGCTGGCGATCTTCCACACGCTGACCAAGCTGCTGGGCACGGCGATCTTCTGGCCGGCCACGCCGCGGCTGGTTCGATTCCTCGAAACCCGGTTCCGGACAGCCGAGGAAGACGAAGGGCGCCCGCGGCATCTCGACCGGCACATCGCCTCCACGCCGGACCTCGCCCTGGAAGCCCTCAACATGGAGCTCCAGCGTATCGGCGATATCGCACGGCGGAGCGCCCGTGACGTCGTCAGCGTGGAGGGCTCGGCAGCCCTGGACCGCCTGCGGCGGGACCGGCAGATCGTCGAGCGCCTCATGCTCGCCACCGCGGAATTCAGCAACCGCGCGCAGTACGGGGAGATCCCACCCTCGATCGCCGAGGGTTTTCCGCTCGCCATGCGCATCAGTCGCTACTTCGGCGACATCGCCGAGCATGCCGAGGAAGTCGCCAGGCTGGAAGCATCCCTGACGACACCCACGGATCCGTCGATCAGCGAGGCCCTGACCGAGTTTCGCCGGGAAACCTCGCACTTCCTCTCGCTCGCCGATCCCGACGACGAGAAATTCTCGATGAAGCGACTCAAGCGCGCCATCAAGGATTTCGCCGACGACTATCAGGCGCTCAAGGCGCTCCTGCTGCGGGCCGGGGCGGAAGACAGGATTCCGGTCCGGCAGATGGTCGCGCGGCTCGACGAGCTGAGCAACGTACGGCGCATCGTCGACCAGGCCTACAAGGCGGCCAAGTACACCCGCCGATTGCGCAAGCAGCTGCATCACTACCGCGATGACCGCGAGGAACCCGGGGAAAGTGACAACGTCCATGACGACGACGCCGTCATGCGGATGACCGACGCCCCCACGCCGACCGTCGATCCCGGGTCGTCTCGACAGGACCCGGACGCCGGCAGCAGACATTCGTCCGGCTAGGGAAACTCTGCACGAATGCCATGCCCCGCACTCCCTTGCGACCGGCATGAAAAAGGCCGCCGGCATGAAATGCGGCGGCCCGCGAAACAGGGAGAGTCACCGCGCCGGTGACTCCCCGTTTCCCGACGGAGTCAGTCGAGGTCGCACCTGCCGGCATTCATCACCTTGTTCCAGGCGGTGACGAAGTCACGGACGAACTTCTGGCCGGCGTCCTCCTGGGCGTAGGCCTCGGCGATCGCCCGCAGCTGCGAGTTCGAGCCGAAGACCAGGTCGACCCGGGTGCCGGTCCACTTGAGTTCGCCGGTATCCCGGTCACGACCCTCGTAGACGTCCTCGTCGGCCTCGGTGGGCCTCCAGACCGTGTCCATGTCGGTCAGGTTGACGAAGAAGTCGTTGGTCAGCGTGCCCGGCTCGTCGGTGAACACGCCGTGACGGCTGTCACCGTGGTTGGCGCCGAGCACGCGCATGCCGCCAACCAGCACCGTCATCTCCGGAGCGGAAAGGCCCAGGAGCTGCGCACGGTCGACCAGCATCTCCTCGTCGGTGACGGTGAACTTCGCCCGACGGTAGTTGCGGAAGCCGTCGGCCTCCGGCTCGAGCGGCTCGAACGACTCCACGTCCGTCTGCTCGTCGGTCGCATCGGTACGCCCCGGGGCGAATGGCACCTCGACCGGGTAGCCGGCGTCCCAGGCGGCCAGCTCGATCGCCGCGGCGCCACCGAGGACGATCAGGTCGGCCATCGAGACGCGCTTGCCGCCGTACTGGGCCTCGTTGAACGACTTCCGGATGCCCTCGAGGGTCTCGAGCACGCGGGCGAGCTGCCCGGGCTCGTTGACCGCCCAGTCCTTCTGCGGCGCGAGGCGAATGCGCGCGCCGTTGGCCCCGCCGCGCTTGTCGGATCCGCGGAAGGTGGCCGCCGACGACCAGGCGGTGTAGACCAGCTCGCGCACGCCCAGGCCGGAATCCAGGATGGCCGCCTTGAGGTCCTCGGCGTCCTGCTCGTCGATGAGGACGTGATCGACCGGCGGCACCGGGTCCTGCCAGATCAGGTCCTCGTCCGGGACGTCCGAACCGAGGTAGCAGTCCTTCGGCCCCATGTCGCGGTGGGTGAGCTTGAACCAGGCCCGGGCGAAGGCGTCGGCGAACTCCTCCGGGTTCTTGTGGAAGTGCTCGGAGATCTTGCGGTAGTCGGGATCCTCGCGCATCGCCATGTCGGCGGTGCTCATCATGATGCCGACCCGCTTGTTCGGGTCCTCGGCATCCGGGGCATGGTCCTTCTCGGCGAGGTTCTTCGGCGTCCACTGCCAGGCGCCGGCCGGGCTCCTGGTCAACTCCCAATCGTAGCCGAACAGCACGTCGAAGTAAGTCATGTCCCAGCGGGTCGGGGTCGGCGTCCAGGAACCCTCCAGCCCGCTGGTGATGGTGTCGCGGCCCTTGCCCGACCCATAGCTGCTCTTCCAGCCCAGCCCCATCTCCTCGATCGGTGCGGCCTCCGGCTCCGGACCGACAAGCGCGGCATCGCCCGCGCCGTGAACCTTGCCGAAGGTATGGCCACCGGCGGTCAGAGCGACGGTCTCGTAGTCGTTCATCGCCATGCGCTTGAAGGTCTCGCGGATG
This sequence comes from Guyparkeria sp., assembly GCA_041690375.1. GTDB lineage: Bacteria > Pseudomonadota > Gammaproteobacteria > Halothiobacillales > Halothiobacillaceae > Guyparkeria. The sequence goes on from JAWLHL010000003.1 coordinate 5,740, forward strand.
TCACGCGCGGAGGCCAGCGGGTCAGGCTCGCCGTCCGGTCCCTCCGGGTTGACGTAGATCAGGCCCATCTGCACGGCGGCGAGCGGGCTTTCCAGCTCGCGGTCGCCGGAATAGCGGCTGTGCGGCTTGTCGCTGGTGGCGAGCCATTCCTCCTCGGCACCCCAGTAGATGTCTTCCTCGGGAGCCCAGATGTCCTCGCGGCCGCCGCCGAAGCCGAAGGTCTTCAGTCCCATCGATTCGAGCGCCATGTTGCCGGCGAGGATGTAGAGGTCCGCCCATGAGAGCTTGTTGCCGTACTTCTGCTTGATAGGCCAGAGAAGCCGCCGGGCCTTGTCGAGGTTGGCGTTGTCCGGCCAGCTGTTGACCGGCGCGAAGCGCTGGTTGCCCGTCGAGGCCCCGCCGCGCCCGTCGGCGGTGCGATAGGTGCCGGCCGAGTGCCAGGCCATGCGGATCAGGAACGGACCGTAGTGGCCGTAGTCGGCCGGCCACCACTCCTTGGAGTCGGTCATCAGGTCGACCAGGTCCTTCTTGACCGCCTCGAGATCGAGTTTCTTGAACTCCTCGGCGTAGTCGAAGTCCTCGCCCAGCGGGCTGGATACCGGGGTGTGCTGGTGCAGGATGCCGAGGTTGAGCTGGTTCGGCCACCAGTCCCTGGCGCCACCGCCGCCACCACCCATCCTGGTGCGGCTGCCGTGCATGACCGGACACTTGCCTGCGTTGTTCTCGCCCATCGTCTTCTCCTGGTGGTTGCTGTCTTGTCGTCGATCGGGAAGCCCCTTCAATGGCTGGCGTGCGTTCTCGACCGCGGGGTCGAGCGTCGCCACCCGACAACCGAAGTTAGGCGACGGATGCCATAGCTTCAAATTGGTTTTCAAATTAAAAACAATAGGATGGGTCTATTGAACTCCGCACGACTCGACTGCCTGACAACCGAACTTCCACTGGAGCCACGGCACCGACCGCTGTAGCATCCGATGTCGTGCCCACCCCTCCTGGGGATAGCCGATGCGCCTGCGTCCCATGCCCGTTCTCTGGACCCTACTGTTCCTGTTTCTGCTCGCCTGGATCGCCATGGGCACCTGGCACGTGTTCAAGCCCTTGCCTGCCGGGCTGGACACCGCCACTCCCTGGTCTCCGGCGAGCGAGGTGCGTTTTCTCGCCGACCTGACCTACACCTCGGCCGACGGCGAACGCGTCAGCAGGCAGGCGATCTTCGACGAAATCCTCCGGCTGGTGCGGGGCGTCGACCACCTGCTTGCACTCGACATGTTCCTGTTCAACGCATTCGCCGGGGAGACAGGCAACGACCACCGTCGCATCTCCGCCGAACTGACCGCGGCGCTGCTGGAGCGCAAGGCCGCCCGGCCGGAGCTTGAGATCCTGCTGCTCACCGATCCGGTCAATTCCGTCTACGGCAGCCGGGCGGCGGCTCACCTGCGCGCCCTCGAGGCCGCGGGCATCACGGTCGTCCAGACCGATCTCGACCGGCTGCGTGACCCCAACCCCCTCTGGTCGGGCCTGTGGCGGCTCTGCTGCCGGTGGATGGAACCCGAACCCGGCAACGGATGGCTTCCCAACCCCCTCGGTCACGGCAAGGTCTCGCTGCCCAGCCTGATGCGGTTGCTCAACCTCAAGGCCAATCACCGCAAGACGGTGCTTGCCGACAGCGACGGACGCTGGGTGGGACTGGTGACGTCGGCCAACCCGCACGACGCCAGCAGCCGGCATGGCAACGTGGCACTGCGCTTTTCCGGGCCGGCCGTCCTGGACCTGCTGGAAACGGAAGACGCCGTGGCTCGACTGTCCGGTATCCGGCCACCCGCCCCGCCGCGATCGATGGACGACCCTGCCGGGCCGGGAAGGCGCGACAGCGAGGGCGAGTTGCGCATCCTGACCGAGGCCGCCATCCGCGAGGCGGCACTCGAGCGGATCCGCTCGGCCCGACGTGGCGACCGGGTGGACATGGCGATGTTCTATCTCTCGCATCGGGGGGTGATCGAGGCGCTGCTCGCGGCGCAAGAACGGGGCGTGAAGCTTCGTGTGCTGCTGGATGCAAACCGCGATGCCTTCGGTCGGAAAAAGGACGGTATCCCCAACCGGCCGGTCGGCATGGAACTGCACCGGGCCGGCGTTCCGGTACGCTGGTGCCACACGCAGGGCGAGCAGTGCCACAGCAAGCTCATGCTCCATCGCGAAACGGACGGGCAGGCCCACCTGCTGCTCGGCTCGGCCAACTTCACCCGGCGCAATCTCGACAACTTCAATCTCGAGACCAGTGTCGAATGGCGGGCGGCCGATGACCATCCCGCCATGCTGGATGCCACGCGCTTCTTCGAGACGCGCTGGGGAAACGGCCGACAAGACCTGCACAGCCTGCCCTTCGAGGAGTTCGCCGACGACTCCACGTTGCGATACTGGCGCTACCGCCTGATGGAGGCGACTGGCCTGTCGACCTTCTGATCCGCCCGTCCGGCTGCGGGACGGTCAGTAGGGCTCGTAGAGCGCCTCGAAACCGGCACGATCGACCCGGGACAGGCCCATGCGATCGAACTGCCGCCACATCTCTCGCCAGCGCTCGGGGTCGGCGACGACCGGCACCACCAGGCGCCGACAGGTGTCGCGGATGATCGCGTCCATCAACTCGCTGCGCTCGTCTCCGGTGTGCCGATACCAGATCCGCGCCGCCGCATCCGGCTCCTCCCGGCACAGCTCCGCGCCCTCCGAGAGGATGCGCGTGAACTCGCTCACCACTTCCGGGTACTCGCGCTGGAAAGACTCCCCGGTGAACAGTTCCAGGGCGGAGAAGTTGGGCAGCCCGACGTCGGTGCTGGCGATAAAGGTCGCCTCCACACCCAGGTAGCGGGCCTCGACCCCCTCGAAGTTGGCGAAGCACAGCCAGGCGCCATGAAAGCCCGCCTGCAGGTTCTTCAGGTGCTCGAAGCCGGCCGCCTCGATCTTCATCTGCGAGGAGTCGAACGCCATGTTGTGCTCCTGGCACCAGCGCCCCACGATCTCGCGCGCCAGGTCGTCGGTGACCTCGCCGGCGACGGGGGAGGCCACGCGGATGGTTCTCCCCTCCCGCAGGGCCTGCACGCCGGCGAGCGTGAGCATGACCCCGCCATCGGTCTCGAAGAAGCAGCCCAGCGCCCTGAGACCCGGTCGTGGTTCGTCGATCATGTGCAACGGTTCGTTGCAGGCGAAAGCCAGCTGCCCTTCCGCCACGGCCGCCAGACCGTCGTAGTGATCCGCCGGCTCGGCCAGCCGCACATCCAGTCCCGCCTCGCGGAACCAACCCTTCTCGATGCCGGCGATAAACGGCAGGTGATCCGGGTTCAGGAACCATTCCAGTCCCACGTCTATCTGCTTCATTTCAATCTCCTTTTTCGTCGTTTCGCATTCGACGACGATCACAGCCCGAACGGATAGGTGTCGGGCACCCCGGCCAGGGAAGCGCTCTCGAGCGGGTGCACGGCCCGGGTCCGGTCGAACCAGATGTACTCGTCGAACTGCCGCGGCAGGCTGGCATGGAAATAATGGCTCTGGCGCTCGGTCTCGGGACGGTAGATCACCCCGATGGCCCGTTCGAGCCGCTCGTCGAGAAGCCCCCGGCGCAGCTCCCCGTCAGCCGGCTCGCCCAGGGGCAGTAGGAAGGCGGTCAATCCGCTTTCATGACACAGCAGCTCGTAGCTCCCATGCAGTGATGGCCGTATATCCTTGATCTGCACCGGCTCGTCCCAGTTCGAGGCTGCGGCCACGGTGCCGGTATGGGTGCCGAAGCCGACCGAATAGACCCGGTCGCCGAAACGCGCGCGGCACAGCCGGCCGAGGTTGAATTCGCCACGGCGGGACATGTCCGTCGCCTCGGAATCGCCGACGTGCGAGTTGTGTGCCCAGACCACGCCACGACTGCCCTCCCCGTGATGCCGGAGCAGGTGTTCCAGCGTCTCGAACATGTGTGTGTCGCGCATGTTCCACGCGCTGCGCGAGCCGTAGAACATGGTTCGGTAATATTCCTCGGCATTGGCGATCAGCCGGGCGTTCTGCATGGCGTCTAGGACGCGTTCGCCGTCATGCTCCGCGAAATCGCGATGGCGCGCCTGCATGTCCCGGAGCATGGCCAGCACGGGCTCCTCGCAGGTTTCGTAGTCGGGGTGGAGCGCGGCGCGGGCATAGGTGGCCGGATCGCCCTGGAACGGCCCCAGGCAGCCGTAGCGCTCCCGCGCCACCTCGGCGACGGCCGGATCCACGTCGTCGAGGTAGTCGAGCACGGCACGGATGGAGTTGTAGAGGCTGTAGAGGTCGAGCCCGTGAAAGGCCACCCGGCGTTCGGGATCGAGCCCGGCATTGTGCTCGCGCAGCCAGTCGACGAAGGCGCGGACCTCCTCGTTGCGCCACATCCAGGTGGGAAAGCGGGCGAAGGCCGTCCACTCGGAGGGCGGGTACTCGGCGTGCCGGACGTAGTGATCGACCCGGGCGGCGTCCGGCCAGTCCCCTTCGATGGCGACGAAGTCGAATCCCTTTTCCTCGATGAGCGCCTGCGTGATGCGCTGGCGTGCGCGGTAGAACTCCGAGGTGCCGTGGGAGGCCTCGCCGAGCAGGACGATTCGGCGATCCCCGATCCGCGACAGCAAACCGTCCAGGGGCAGCTCGTCGACCGAGTCGAAGCGTTCGGCACTTGCCGCGATCCCGTCGGCCAGCCGACGATCCCCGTCCGTGACACGCCGGCGGCGCGGTTCGGAAATCTGCCGGGCCGCCTCCCCCAGCGAAGGCACGAACTGGACGTCGGCCAGGTCGCGGCTGTCGTAGCGGTTCTCGCCGATCCGGGTGATACAGACAAGCTCCTGGCTGTCCGGGTCCTCGCCCACGGCCATCACCAGGCGACCGCCGATGGCGAGCTGGCGCTTGAGGGGTTCGGGGACATCGGGCGCCGCGGCGGCCACCATGATGGCGTCGAACGGCGCGGCGTCGGGCCAGCCTCGACTGCCGTCACCCACGCGGATCTCGACGTTGTCGACCCCCTCTTCCTTGAGCGTCCTGGCGGCCAGGCCGGCCAGTTCGGCGATCCGCTCCACGCCGTAGACCCGTCCGGCCAGCCGGGCCAGCACGGCCGTCGCGTAGCCCGAGCCGGTGCCCACGTCGAGGACACGCTCGCGCCCGGACAGGTCCAGCGCGTCGATCATCATGGCGACGACCCACGGCCGGGTGATGGTCTGTCCGGCGGCGATGGGCAGGTCCGTGTCCTCGTAGGCGAACTCGCGCAGCTCCGGGGGCACGAACCGCTCGCGACGGACCTGCCGCAGGGCGTCGATCAGGCGCGGCGTGGTGATGCCCCGCCCGCGCAGCTGGTAGTCGATCATCGATTCACGCTGCGACGTGAAGTCGGAACGTACCATTTCCGCCCTCCCCCTCTGCATCGGTCAAAGAAGAAGAATAGATGCCGCGGCCGACGATGACAGAATCCGTCCCGGGCCGACCTCAGGACGAGCCCGTTTACGTCCCGGCCGCCGAGCGGTGCCCGCGTTTCTCCCGGTACATCGCCTCGTCGGCAACTCTCAGCAACTCTTCGGCATCCGAGCCGTCGCGGGGATGGAGGGCCATGCCGATGCTGGCCGACATGCGAATGGAACGGCCGTTCCAGTCGATCGGGCGGGCAATCGCCTCGCGTAGCTTTTCCACCACTCCCTCGACGTCCTCGACCGTCTTGGGCCGGATCAGCAGCACCGCCATCTCGTCCCCGCCCAGCCGCGCGACGGTGTCGGTCTCGCGGGTGGCCTCGTCAAGGCGATTGACGACGGTGCGCAACACGTGGTCGCCCGCCTCGTGGCCGTAGTCGTCGTTGACCGGCTTGAAGCCGTCGAGATCGACGAACAGCACGGCGACCAGCTCGTCGTGGCGCTCTGCCTCGGCGATCGCCCGGGTCAGACGCTCCAGGAACAGCACGCGATTGGCCGCCCCGGTGAGCGGGTCATGGTGCGCCTTGTGCCACATCAGCTGCTCGCGGGCGTGAATGCCCGAAATGTCCGAGAACAGCCCCACGACCCGCCGCTCGCCCCATTCCATGGTCAGGGAGGTCAGCGAGAGCAGCACCGGCACGCGACGCCCTCCGCGTCCGACCAGCGTCAGTTCTCCTTCCCAGGCCCCCTGGTCGAGCGCCGTGCGCCACGCGGTGGCGAAGTCGGTGTTCCCGCGCGCGCCCGACGGTTCGAACAGGCTCCCCGCCGCCGCTCCCTGCAACTCGTCGACGTCCAGCCCGCTTTCACGCTGGAAGGAGGCATTGGTCCGCACGATCCGCCCCGCCGCGTCGGTAACGAAGATCGCCTCGTGGGTGGACTCGATGATCGCGGCGGCCTCCTTGCGGGTCTCCTCGAGCTTCCGGAGCTCGGTGACGTCCTGCACGGTGCCGATCATGCGCCGGGGTCGGCCGGGGCCGTCCATTTCCATGATGCCGCGCTCGAGCACGTGCCGGACCTCTCCGTCGGGACGGACGATGCGGTGTTCGATCTCGTAGGGCTCCCCCGTGCGGAAGGAGTGACTCACCGCCTTCTCCACCCGCTCGCGATCCTCCGGGTGGACCGCTTCCATGAAATGCTCGTGGGTGGGCGTGTAGCCCGAAGGCGAGCGGCCGAAGATCGCGTAGATCTCGTCCGACCAGCTGATGCGACCGCTGCGCACGTCCGAGACCCAGTTGCCGATGTGGGCGATCTTCTGCGCCCGCTCGAGGTTGTCGTGCTCCTCGCGCAGGTGATCGAGCAGGTACTGGCGTAGTTTCATCCCTCGCCGTTCACGTCGATACAGGAACACCAGCGCGGAGGACACCAGCACCAGCAGCGCCGTTGCCACGCCCAGCTTCCACCACAGGTACACGCGGGCGCTCGCGATTTCCGGCACCTCGTGGTAGCGAAGGATGTAACCGCCGGGCTGGTCGGCAATGGTCCGGATCGGCATGAAGGAGATGATCACCGGAGCGGGCCTGTGCGTGATCACGAAGAACGGCTGCCAGTCGGGCATCCTCTCGCGTACCGTTTCGGCCACGGAGGCGTCGAGTCGATCGACAAGATCCCTCGACCAGTCTCCTCCGGGCAGCAGTTCCGGGTGCCCGAAGGGATCCACGCTAAGATCGCGGACAAAACCGGGGTGGTATGGCGCCGCGCCGTAGTTGCGTCGCCTTTCCGCTGGCCAGACCCTCGCATCCACCAGGTCATCGTTGATCAGGAGTCGGTACAGGCCGTGGTCCAGCCCGACGTGGTGGAGGAGATAGGTCATGAAGGAGAACGACGCTTCCACCGTCCCGACGAAGCGGCCCTCGTGTTCCAGCGGGAAGACATGACGAAAGCCGTTGACGACCCGTCCCTCCTCGAACCCCGAAACGGCGGTGCGCGTCGACTGGGCGAGGCGGAGCCCCTCGCGCACCTCCCACAGGCTGTCGCCGTGGACACCGGGGCGGTGAAAGCGGAGGAAGCTCACGGCCCCCGGCAGGTGGAAGTGGAGCTGGGAGAAACCACTGCGCTTCATCCGTTCGTAGACCGGCAGAAGCGTCCGGTGGAGCTCGTCACGTATCCCGGCGAGCTCGCCGGGATCCGAGGTCTCGGTGGCGCGAGCCATGAGCCCGAGCACCTCGGGAGTTTCAATGTTGTCTTCGACCACCTGGCGGGCCAGGTTTCCCTGGTACGTCCGGATGAGCTCGTACTCCATCTCCAGGTGGCCCAGCGACTCCTCGGCCAGCGATCGCTGGTGGTCCCGGTAGGAATCGACGAAGCTCCAGGCCAGGGCGAGAAATCCGAGGAGCAGCGCGACGGCCACCAGCGCATGGCGCAGGTAGGCGATGGATAGGGACGGATTGAGTGTCATCGGGCTCCCTGTGAACACGGCTCGCCCCCCCGACGCCGCGCCGGGGGAGGCATCCCGAGCAGTCTAGACCATGCAGGGCTTGGCAAGCCGGTCCGGTCGTTGGATCATGCAGCCGGCCGTCTCGCACCGCACGGCCCGCGATCACCAATCTCGAACCGGACACAGGGAAGGCAGAAAACTCGATGTCATACCTCAAGAACTTTCCCAACAACAAAGGTTACTTCGGTGAATTCGGCGGAGCTTTCCTGCCACCCGAACTCGAGCCCCACTTCGCCGAGATCGAACACGCCTACGACCGACTGATGCGCTCCGCGGACTTCCTCAACGAACTGCGCTACATCCGCAAGCACTACCAGGGCCGCCCCACCCCGGTCTACTACGCGCACAATCTCAGTGCCGACGTCGGCGCGCACATCTACTTCAAGCGCGAGGACCTCAACCATTCCGGCGCACACAAGCTCAACCACTGCATGGGCGAGGCGCTGCTGGCCAAGCACATGGGCAAGAAGAAACTGATCGCCGAGACCGGCGCCGGTCAGCACGGCGTGGCCCTGGCCACCGCCGCGGCCTACTTCGGCATGGAATGCGAGATCCACATGGGCGAGATCGACATCGCCAAGGAAGCGCCCAACGTCACCCGCATGAAGCTCCTGGGCGCGAACGTGGTGCCGGTCGACTTCGGCGGACGCAGCCTCAAGGAAGCCGTCGACTCGGCCTTCCAGAGCTATCTCTCGCAGGCCGACGAGTCGATCTTCGCCATCGGCTCGGTGGTCGGGCCACACCCTTTCCCCCGGATGGTGCGCAACTTCCAGTCGGTGATGGGGATCGAGGCGCGCGAACAGTACCTCGAGATGACCGGCGAGCTGCCGGATCACGTCACCGCCTGCGTCGGCGGCGGCTCGAACGCCCTGGGGATCTTCGCCGGCTTCATCGACGACGAGGACGTGCAGCTTCACGGCGTCGAGCCGCTGGGCAAGGGCGAGGAGATCGGCCAGCACTCGGCCACCATGACCTTCGGCAAGCCGGGGATGATCCACGGCTTCAAGTGCCTGCTCTTGAGTGACGAGGAAGGCAACCCCGCCCCGGTGCACTCGATCGCCTCGGGGCTCGACTACCCCGGCGTCGGCCCGGAGCACTCCTACCTCAAGACGTCCGGGCGGGTGAACTACCATGCGATCAGCGACGACGAGACGCTGGAGGCCTTCTACACGCTCTCGCGCCGCGAGGGCATCATCCCCGCGCTGGAATCCGCCCACGCGATCGCCTGGGCCATGAAGTTCGGCCGCGAGAACCCCGGGACCACCATCCTGGCCAACCTCTCCGGGCGCGGCGACAAGGACATCGACTACGTAACGGAGCATTTCGGTCATGGCTGATCACGGCAACATCGAGAAACGCGCGGCGGCGATCGGCGCGCCCGGCTCCCCCGAGGCCGTCCGGCTGATGCTGCTGGGCGCCGGCGAGCTGGGCAAGGAGGTCGCCATCGAGGCCCAGCGACTGGGGCTGGAGGTGATCGCCGTCGATCGCTACGCCAACGCCCCGGCCATGCAGGTCGCGCACCGCTCGCACGTGATCGACATGCTCGACGGCGCGGCCTTGAAGAGCGTGATCACCCAGGAGACGCCCGCGCTGATCGTCCCCGAGATCGAGGCGATCGCCACCCCGACGCTGATCGAGCTGGAGGCCCAGGGCTTCGTCGTGACCCCCAACGCCCGTGCCGCCCGGCTGACCATGGACCGCGAGGGCATCCGCCGGCTGGCCGCCGAGACGCTGGCCCTGCCCACCAGCCGCTTCGCGTTCGCCGAGACCGAGGACCAGTTCCTGGACGCCGTCGACACCATCGGCGTGCCCTGCGTGGTCAAGCCGGTGATGAGCTCCTCGGGCAAGGGCCAGTCGCTGGTGCGCGAACCCGCCGCCGCCCTGCGCGCCTGGGAGTTCGCCCAATCCGGCGGACGAGCCGGGCGCGGGCGGGTGATCGTCGAGTCGTTCATCGACTTCGACTACGAGATCACCTTGCTGACCATTCGTCACCGCGACGGCATCACGCTCTGCCCGCCCATCGGCCACAGCCAGGTGGACGGCGACTACCGCGAGAGCTGGCAGCCCCACCCGATGAGCGAGACGGCCCTGGCGCGCGCCGGGGAGATCGCGCGGGCGATCGTCGAGGAGCTGGGCGGTTACGGCATCTTCGGCGTGGAGCTGTTCATCAGGGGCGACGAGGTCTGGTTCAGCGAGGTCTCTCCCCGCCCGCACGACACGGGCCTGGTGACCCTGGTCTCGCAGGACCTGTCGGAGTTCGCGCTGCACCTGCGGGCGATGCTGGGACTGCCGATTCACGGCGTCGGCCAGCGCGGGCCGTCTGCCTCCTGCGCCATCGTGCGCGAGGGCGACACCGCCCACCCCGTGCTCACCGGCGCGGCCGCGGCCTTGGCGGAGCCCGATACCGAGTTGCGACTGTTCGGCAAGCCCACGGTTGCCGGCAAGCGCCGGCTGGGGGTGGCATTGGCACGCGGGGAAACCGTCGAGGCGGCGCGCGAGCGTGCCCGTCGTGCCGCGGGGTCGGTGCAGCTCGAAAGCTGAATTCACCGTCTCCCTGAACCAGACTGGTCACAGGACAACGGGGGCGGGAACAGCGATGAGCAACCACCAGATCATTCGGCTCGACGGCAGCGGCGGGCGGGCCGGGCCGCAACAGGCGCCGGTCGGCACCTGGATCCGCTTCAACTGGGACGATGCCGGCGACCGGGCCTGGCTGGAACGGAAGTCCGGACTGGACGAACTGGTCACCCACAGCCTCCTGGCCGAGGACACCCGCCCGCGCGTGGTCGAACACGAGAACGGCGTCCTGCTCATCCTGCGCGGGGTCAACCTGAACGCCGGCATGCGGCCCGAGGACATGATCTCGCTCAGGCTATGGTTCGACGGCGAGCGACTGATCAGCACCTCGCGCTACCCGTTGCGCAGCGTCGAGGAACTCGTCCATCGCCTCGAGGAAGGCACGGGCCCCACCTCGCTGACCGACCTGCTGATGGAACTGGTGGACGGGCTGGCCGAACGCACCGACGAGCTGATCGAATGGATCGAGGAGGAAATCGACGAGTTGGAGGCCGCACTCCTCGAAGGAGCCGACCGCGAGTTGCGCGGCCGCATCGGCCAGGTCCGCCGGACGATCATCGTCATCCGACGCTACCTGGCCCCGCAACGGGACGCGCTTGCCCGCCTGTCGAACATCAACCGGCCGCTGCTGGCGGGCATCGACAGCGGTCGCATTCGCGAACAGGCCGACGCGCTGACCCGCCTGGTCGAGGACCTGGACATGGCCCGGGAACGCGGCGCGATGATCCACGAGCAGTTGCTCACGCGGCTGTCGGATCAGCTCAACACCCGCATGTACATCCTCTCGATCGTCGCGGCGATCTTCCTCCCGCTGGGCTTCATTACGGGGCTGTTCGGCATCAACGTGGGCGGCATGCCCTGGGTGGATACCCCGATGGGATTCTGGTGGGTCATGCTGCTGATCATCGGCATTGGAATCGGGCTGAGCGTCTGGCTCAGGCGCCGCCGCTGGTTCTAGGGAAACTCTGCACGAATGGCATGCCGCTCTGCGCGCCTTGAGCCGGGTAGATGCAAGGCGCTCGTCCGCCGCGGAAGAGTGATTCTCTTTCCAAGGACGACAACGCAGCAGATGCCCGGCTCAAGGTGCGCCCTACGGGGCCTGTCGAGCCGACATTGCTCCACGTTGCGTCATCTTGACGTGGCCACCGAGCATGCCGGCGACGACTCGTGTTGTTCACAAATGGCTCGTCAGGCCAGAGTGGTATGGCATTCGTGCAGAGTTTCCCTACTACCCCAGGGCAACGTCGAGCACCATCATCAGGATGAACCCGGCGACCAGGCCCAGCGTCGCGTCATCGGCGTGACCGCTGCGCTGGGCCTCGGGGATGACCTCCTCGACCACCACGAAGATCATCGCCCCGGCGGCAAACGCCAGCGCGTAGGGCAGCACCGGCTCCCAGAACAGCACCGCCGCCGCACCGAGCACCCCGGCAACCGGCTCGACCGCCCCGGACAGCTGGCCGTACCAGAAACTCCTCCTTCGGCTCATTCCCTCGCGGCGCAGTGGCATGGACACCGCCATTCCCTCCGGAAAGTTCTGGATGCCGATGCCGAGCGCCAGCGCGATGGCCGCCCCCAGGCTGGCGTCATCGAAACCGTAGGCCAGTGCACCGAAGGCGACCCCCACGGCGAGCCCCTCGGGGATGTTGTGCAGGGTGATGGCCAGCACCAGCAGCGTGGTGCGCCGCCAGGTGGTCGGCACGCCCTCGGCCTCGTGCATGGGGGCATTGAGGTGCAGGTGCGGCAGGAGACGGTCCGCCCCGCGCAGGAAGGCCGCCCCCAGGGCGAACCCCACCGCCGCAGGGAACCAGGCCGGCACGGCGAGATCGCCCGCCATCTCGATCGAGGGGGCCAGCAGAGACCAGAAGCTCGCCGCGATCATCACCCCGCCGGTGAAACCCAGCAGGACATCCAGCAGCCGCCGGTTCTCGCGGTCGGTGAAGAAAACGGGCGACGCCCCGGCGGCCGTCATGCCCCAGGTGAACAACGTGGCGACCAGTGCCTGGACGATGGGGGATGCCTGCAGGAAGGACTGCCATGGAGCCAGAAGCCAGTCGATCACGTCATCCTCCCCGAGCGCCGGAAACCCATCGAATCACCTCCTGTCACTCGAATGCATGATAGACGAGCAACCATGCGATCCACCCGCCGGAAATTCGCTACAAACTCACGGCATGTTGTCTAAGCTACTGATGGACATGATCAAAACCAAGCAACAGGAGGTGATCCATGAGCGACCACATGCTTAAGGTGATCGAGGTTCTCGCGGAGTCCGATAAATCCTGGGAGGACGCCGCCGACCAGGCCATCGCCCGGGCCAGCCAGAGCGTCCACGGGATCAAGTCGATCTACGTCAAGGAGTTCGAGGCCAAGGTCGAGAACAACCGGATCGTGAAGTATCGCATCAACGCGAAGATCACCTTCCAGCTCGACTGACCCGGGCACCGACCGGACCGGTCGCTCCATCACCCCCCGGGCCATCGTCCGGGGCGATCGCCCTGCCCCTGTCCGAATACCGCTTGAGACGAACGCCTTCCTCGTTCATGCCCGGCCGACTGTCATGGTCGGAACCGGCGGCGCTGACTGCCTTCGGGAATCCGTCGCCAGCACCTCGCCCAGCGGGCGATCGAGCCCGCTGCCCCCACAAGGAATACCGCATCGGGTCGTTCGCACTCGACGGCGGACAGCAGCGGCTCGAAGTTGCCATGCGGATCGGCGTGAAAGAGCCGTCGGGCCACGGTTGGCTCAGTGCTCGGCGGCGAGCTTGTCGGTGCGGGCGGCCATGATGAAATCGTTGCGGTGAAGCCCGCGGATCTTGTGGCTCCACCAGGTCACCGTCACCCGGCCGTACTCGGTCAGCAGCGCCGGGTGATGCCCCTCCGCCTCGGCGATCTCCCCGACGGCGTTGGTGAACCGCAACGCCTCGGCGAAGTCTCCGAACCGGAACACGCGTTCGAGCTGACGCACCCCGTCGCGCGTGATCACCTGCCAGCCATCCTCCAGTTCCTTCTGCAGGGCGGCGATCTCGTCGTCGTCCAACCTGGGCGCGTCGGCCCGGCAGGCCTCGCAGCGGTCGCTTGCTAGATCGCTCATCTTGTTCGACCTCCTCCATTCGGGTTCGGAAGCGAGCCGCCCGGCATCGGGCACTACCGGACTGTAGTAGAAAAGGTCGAGCCCTGTCCGCGACGACATGTTAGCTTGCCTCGCTACCTATTGAGTCGGGGGGTGACATGACAGAGATCGAACGCCATCGCCGCCAGGGCCTTATCCTGATGGCCGTCGCCGTGCTGAGCATCCCGATGGCCGACGCGCTCGCCAAGTGGCTGTCGACAAGCATCTCGGTGGGCGAGATCGCCTGGTTCCGCTTCGTTTTCCAGACGCTCTTTCTTCTGCCCCTGCTCGGGGTCTACCGTCACCTTGGTCGCCCCACGGCGGACCACCTCTGGCTTGGGGTGCTGATCGCCGGCGCGATCCTCTTCCTGTTCTGGGGACTGGCCCATCTGCCGCTGGCCAACAACATCGCGCTGTTCTTCATCGAGCCACTGATCCTCGTGGTCTTCTCGGCGGTCTTTCTCGGCGAGCGCATCACCGCCCGTCGCTGGACCGGCGTCATCGGCGGACTCATCGGGGCGCTGGTGATCCTGCGGCCCAACTGGAGTGCCTACGGCACCGCCTCGCTCCTGCCCATCGCCGCCGCCACCTGCTTTGCCGCCTACCTGACGCTCACGCGCGCCCGGCTGCGCATGCCGAAAACGCGCGACGCGCTGGCCCTGCAACTGTGGGTCGGCATCGCCGCGGGGTTGGTTATGGGCCTGTTCGTGCTGGTCGGGCAGGCCGATGACTGGGCGATCGCGACCTGGCAGACGCCGGCCGGCATGCAATGGTTGTGGCTGGCCGCCGCCGGTGGAATCGCCGCCTTCTCCCACGTGCTGATCACCCTGGCCTTCGCCCGCAGCGACGCCAGCCTGCTTGCCCCGCTGCAGTACCTCGAGATCTTCGGCGCCACCCTGCTCGGCTGGCTGATGTTCGCCGAGTGGCCGGACGCCTTCACGGTGCTCGGCGGGCTGATCATCATCGCCGCCGGGCTGGTGGTGGTCCGCGAGCGCCCGGTGGATGCCCACCCCTGACCGCGGCCGGAGCCGGAAACAAAAAAATCCCGCCGGACCGGCGGGATGCGTCGATCATGAAGACGAGCGGCGGGATCAGGCGCTTTCCATGTCCTCGCTGTACTTGCCCAGACTGGCCAGCCCGTTGAACTTCGCCCGCGTGAAGGCGCGCTTCTGGGCCTCCTCGGCATTGGCCGGATCCCCCTTCCAGTAGCCGAGCGCGGGGCCCTGGATGGCGCGGGCGTAGGAGAAGGTCAGCGGCCACGGCAGGCGGTCGCCGTGGCGGGTGTGCATGGCGTTGAGATGCGCCGTGGATTCCTCGACGCCCTGCCCGCCGGAAAGGAAGACCACGCCGCCAAGTGCCGCCGGCACGGTGCGGCGCAGCGTCTCGACCGTGCGATCGGCCACCTCCTCGACGCCGGCGCGGCTGGCGGCGTTCTTCCCCGAGATCACCATGCTGGTCTTGAGGATCACGCCCTCGAGCATGACGTGCTGGTGATGGAGCTGACGAAAGACCTCGTTGAGCTCCTCCTCGGTAACCCGTTCACAGGTGTCGATGTCGTGATCCCCGTCGATCAGCACTTCGGGCTCGATGATCGGCACCAGCCCCGCCTCCTGGCAGAGCGCGGCGTAACGGGCCAGCGCGTGGGCGTTGGCCTCGATGCAGGCACGGGTGGGCAGCCCGCGGGCGGTGTCGATGGCGATCACCGCCCGCCACTTGGCGAAGCGCGCGCCCATCTCGTAGTACTCGGCCAGCCGCTCGCGCAGGCCATCGAGGCCCTCGGTGACCTTCTCGCCCTCCGACCCGGCCAGCGGCTTGGCGCCCGTATCGACCTTGATGCCGACCACCTGGCCGCGCTCGCGCATCACGTCGATGAACGACTTGCCGTCGCTGGTGGACTGGCGGATGGTCTCGTCGTAGAGGATCGCGCCGCTGACGTATTCCTCGAGGTCGGGGATGGTGAGCAACAATTCCCGGTACTGACGACGCATCTTCTCGGAGGGCTCGATACCCACTGCCTCGAAGCGCTTGTTGCAGGTACCGTTGCTCTCGTCGATGGCGAGGATCCCCTTGCCGGGCGCGACCATCGCCTGCGCCGTCTGGATCAACTCGTCGGCCTTCTCGGGACGATACGTACTCATGCGCGAACTCCCTGATTTCCGGTTGGAATCGAATGCGGTAGGAACGAACACGACCATAGCCCCCAGACCGGCGGTTTTTCAAATCCGTCTTGCCGAGTCGGCGTCAGAGATACGCCCCGCCGCCCCCGATCGCGATGCTCACCAGCCCCAGCCACAGGATCACGTGCACCAGCCGGCGGATGCGCGGGATCGACTCGCCGGCTCGCGACCAGTCCTCCGCGGCCACCGCAGCGTGCAACGTTCGGTAAGGCCCGAAGGCCAGCACGGCAAAGACGATGACGGTCAGCCAGCCGAACAGCTGCATCCCGTGCAGGTAGCCCGGCGAGTCGAACCCGCCGAAGGTCGAGAACAGCAGCCCGTAGCCGCTGACCAGCAACACCGCGATCAGCACCCATACCCAGCGGAAGAAGCGGGTGAACACGCGGTCCCAGAGCGTCACCCGCACGGGGCCGGAGAGAAAGCCCACCGACGGACGCAGGATCGCGTAGGCGTAGAACACCCCGCCGATCCACAGCACCGCGGCGAGCAGGTGGATTACCTTAAGGAAGGTCTGCACGTCGTCTCCCTGGTTCAGCGGCGCGTCTCGCGCGAGCGGCGCACGGTCTCGTAGGCATTCTGGATTTCCTGGCTGCGCTCCTTGGCGAGCTCGACCATCGAATCGGGCAGCCCCTTGGCGATCAGCTTGTCCGGGTGATGCTCGCTCATCAGCTTGCGATAGGCCCGCTTGACCTCGGCATCGGTGGCGCTCTTTTCCACGCCGAGGGCTCGATACGCGTTCGTCAGGGCCTCGGCCGTGGTGGGCGCCCCGGGGCCCTGCTGGTAGTGACCGGCCAGGAGGGCTTCCAGCCGGGCAAAGTCGGTCTCGGAGACACCCAGGGCGCGGGCGATGCGCAAAAGCGCCGCTCGCTCCGCGGCATCGACCCGCCCGTCGGCGAAGGCAACCTGGATCTGGATCTCGAGGAAGACCCGCAGCAGGGTCGGCTGGCTCCCGCAGACCTGCACGAAGCGGCGGATGGTCGCGTCGGGGTCGAAACCGGCCGCCTTGCCGCGATTGAAGGCCCGGATGGCCTCGCGCCGCCGGGCCTTGGTCAGGCGCATCTGCGCCATCACCGCCTCGGTGGCCCGGATCTCCGCCTCGCTGACCCGCCCGTCGGCCTTGCTGACGAATCCCAGCGTGGTGAAGGTGGTGTCGAAGAAGCTCTTCTGCACCTCCAGCAACTGCCCGCCGACTCGCTTGACACGACCGACGAAGCGGTCCAGCAGGTGTCCAAGCAGCAGCCCGATGCCCGCCCCGATCCAGCCGAAGATCCAGAAGCCGATCCCGCCACCGACTGCCTTGCCAATCCAGGCCATGCCCGCCCCCATCTATGAATCCGACATCCAGTTTGCCAAAAACCGGGGGGCGACGGGCGCCCGACCCAGTGGATGAGCCGGGATCCGCTCCTCGGCCCGGAACCGCAGGGGGCGCCGTGACGGGCGACAGCGAACGACGACAGGCGACATGCGGATGTCTAGTGTAGTGGTAGCCGACCCAAACCGGAGGTGCCCATGGCCCTTCACGACGATCGCACGCCGGAATACCGCGAGAACAGCCTGACCCTGGTGGGGGCGGTCGCGCTCGGCACCGGCGTGATGATTGGAGCGGGAATCTTCGCCCTGACCGGCCAGATGGCGGAACTGGCCGGCCCGCTCTTCCCCCTCGCCTTCATCGCCGCGGCGGTGATCGTCGGGTTCAGTGCCTACAGCTACGTGAAAATGTCGAACGCCTATCCCTCGGCGGGCGGGATTGCCATGTATCTGGAGAAGGCGTACGGCAAGGGGCTGTCCACCGCGTTCCACGCGCTGCTGATGTATTTCTCCATGGTGATCGCGCAAAGCTTCCTTGCGCGGACGTTCGGCTCGTACAGCCTGCAGCTGTTCGACCTCACCGACAGCGACACGCTGGTCCCGACACTCGGCGTGGGGCTGCTGCTGTTCGCCTTCCTGATCAATCTCTCCGGCAACCGGCTGATCGAGGAGTTCGCCTCGTGGCTTGGCCTGGTCAAGCTCGGCGGGATCGTGGTATTCGGAGTGGTCGGGATCCTCGCCGCCGACGGGCTGACCCCGCCCGATGGCAGCGGCGGGGGTCCGGAGGCGAGCGCCAGCGGCTTTCTAGCCGCCACCGCACTGGGCATTCTCGCCTTCAAGGGCTTCACGACGATCACCAACAGCGGCTCGGAGATCACCGACCCCCACCGCAACGTTGGCCGGGCAATCATCATTGCGATTCTCTTGTGCGTCGGCATATACGCTTTGGTCGGAACCGCCGTCGCGATCAACCTCTCGCTGCCGGAGATCATCGAGAGCCGCGACTACTCGCTCGCGGCCGCCGCACGCCCGGTGGCCGGCGAGTGGGGCCTGTGGTTCACGGTCGTCCTCGCGATCATCGCCACGGCCGGCGGTCTCGTCGCCAGCATCTTCGCCGTCTCGCGCATGCTGGCCATGCTCACCGAGATGAAGCTGGTGCCGCACAGCCATTTCGGCATGCCCGGCGACATACAGAAGCACACGCTTGTCTACACGGTGGTACTCGGGCTGATCCTGACGGTGTTCTTCGACCTGTCGCGGATCGCCTCGCTCGGCATCATCTTCTACCTGGTGATGGACATCGCCATCCACTGGGGCGTGCTCCGACACCTGCACCGCGATATCGGGGCAAACCGCGGCATCCTCGCCGGGGCAATCGGTCTCGACCTGCTCGCCCTGGGAGGCTTTCTCTGGGTCAAGGTCCAGGGCGACCCGCTGGTCGTCGGCCTCGCCATGGCGGGCATGCTGACCATCCTTCTCGGCGAGGCCGTTTTCCTGAAGAAGAAACCCGCTGACTGACACCGTCCACCGCATAGGCAGACATGGCCACGCCACGCTCGCTTGGGCCTTGCCCGAGTCACCGACCATGCGGGTTCGCTGCTCGGCCGCCGAGTCAGCCTCCGGGGTCGGCCGGCGAATCAGCCGCGCACCAGCACCGCACCGGCAGGAACCTCGCGCTGCAGATCACGGCAATCGCCCGGCGGCGGTTGGTCGCCCGGCTCGCGGTCGGGGTACCAGATGCGGCATTCACCGGGCGGCGGCAGGTGGCCGGCCGGCACGGTCACCGGGTCGAGCGAGGTGTCGCCACCCGGATGAATGATGACCGTGCGCTGCTCACCTCCCGGTCCCGTCACGGCGCACCCGCCTGCCAGCAGGGTGGCGGTCAGCAGGGCGACGCCGGACGCGCGGGCGGTACGAACACGGTTTGTGGAAGCCGACATGGCCTTTGCCTCCATTGGTTGAATCAGCGCTCGCCGCGGATGGCAGACCCGTTTTCGCGTGCGAAGTACTCCCGGGTGACGGCGAAGACCGTGCCGGACAGTGCGATCAGCGCGATCAGGTTCGGGATGGCCATCAGGGCGTTGAGAATGTCGGCGATCAGCCAGATTATCTCGAGGTTGGCGATCGCTCCGATGAACAGCGCCACCACCCAGACGTAGCGGTAAGGCTTGATCACCCGGACGCCGAACAGGTATTCGGCAGCGCGTTCACCGTAGTAGCTCCAGGCGATCATGGTGGTGAAGGCGAACAGCACCAGCCCGGCGGTGACCACCCAGTTGCCGCCACCGAGGCTGGCCGCGAAGGCCGACGAAGTCAGTGCCGCCCCGCTCTCGCCCGTCGTCCAGACGCCCGAGAGCACGATGACCAGCGCGGTCATGGTGCAGATGATGATGGTGTCGATGAACGTGCCGAGCATGGCGATCGTCCCCTGCCGGACCGGGTCGTTGGTGCGGGCCGCGGCGTGGGCGATGGGTGCCGAGCCCAGCCCCGCCTCGTTGGAGAAGATGCCGCGGGCCACGCCGAAGCGGATCGCGGCCCAGACCGCCGCCCCGGCAAAGCCGCCGGTCGCCGCGGTGCCCGTGAAGGCGTCGGACACGATCTGAGCCAGTGCCGCCGGCACATCGCCGATGTTCATCAGGATGATCACCAGCGCCACACCCACGTACAGGATGGCCATCGAGGGCACCAGGTACTCGGCGAGATGCGCGATACGGCGGATGCCGCCGATGATGACCACGAACACGATCACCGAAAGTGCCAGCCCCGTCGCCCAGTCCGGAATGGAGAGATTGGATTCGAGCACGTCGGCCACCGAGTTCGCCTGCACGGTATTGCCGATGCCGAAGGCCGCGATCATGGCGAACAACGCGAAGGCCGCGCCCAACCACTTCCACTTCGCGCCCATGCCGTTCTTGATGTAGTACATCGGCCCGCCGACGTAGCGGCCGCGCTCGTCGACCTCGCGGTAGCGCACCGCCAGAACCGCCTCCGAGTACTTGGTCGCCATCCCGACCAGGGCGGTCAGCCACATCCAGAAGATCGCGCCGGGGCCGCCCAGGGCAATGGCGGTGGCCACGCCGGCGATGTTGCCCGTGCCGATGGTCGCCGACAGCGCGGTGGCCAGCGCCTGGAAGGGCGTGATGTCCCCGCGCTCCTCCTTGGCAGCGTGCCGCCCGCGGAACATCTGGCGAAAGCCGTAGCCGATCCGGCGGATCGGCATCCCGCGCAGGCCGGCGGTCAGGTAGATCCCGGTTCCCAGCAGCAGCGCCAGCATTACCGGTCCCCAGACGAACCCGCTGATGCTGCCGAGGAATTCCTTGAGTGCGTCCATCGTCGTGTCCCTGTGTCTTCCTGATGATCGTTCGCTGTCGACCGTTTTCGAGGCGAATCACGGCCGGTCCGTGGCAAAGCATGCCATACGAGATGCGTTCCGGCGTAGCCGCAAGGCGTCCGTCATCTCGGATGGACAGACAAACGGCGTGCTAGTCTCCGGTGAGCACGAAACGACATACAGGCAGCATGAGAGGAACCCATGTCGGAGCCGACCCCGCTTGACGAGAAGGCGCTGTTCCAGGCCTGCGATACCGCACGACTGACCTTCGAGACCACCGCCGAGCTCGACTCCCCGGCGGCGGTGCCTGGGCAGGAGCGCGCCCTCGATGCACTCGAGTTCGGCACCGAGATCGAGGACGGAGGATTCAACCTTTTCGCCCTCGGCTCCGTCGGCACCGGCAAGTACGCCGTGGTCCGCGAGTTCCTCGACCGGCGCGCGCGGCGCGACGATCCCCCCTCGAGCTGGGCATACGTCTACAACTTTGAGAATCCCGACAAGCCACGCCTGCTCCGCCTGCCTCCCACCGCGGGGCGAGCCCTGCAGGAAGACCTGGAGAACCTGGTCAACGAGTTCCGCACCGCCATCCCGGCGGTGTTCGAGAGCGACGAGTACCACAACCGCGTCCAGGAACTGCGCGAGATCTTCAAGCAGCGCCAGCAGGAAGCGATTTCCGAGGTCAGCAAGGAGGCCGAGGAGAAGAACGTCGCGATGGTAAGCACCCCGAGCGGCTTCACCCTCGGCCCCTACCGGGACGGCAAGATCCTCGACCCGGAGGAATTCCACAAGTTGCCGGAGGAGGAACAGAAGGCCTGGCAGGAGGCGATCAACGAACTCGAGGAGAAGCTCAAGCAGACCCTGCAGCAGATCCCGAAGTGGCAGAAGGAAGCGCGGGAGAAGCTCCAGGAACTCAACGAGGAGATGCTGCGCGTGGCCGTCGGCCAGCAGCTGCAGGCACTCGAGGAGACCTGGAGCCATCTGCCCGAGGTGATCGCCTTCCTGAAGGCAATCCGCGACGACATCATCTCGCACGTCAACGATCTCGACGACAATGGCAGCACCGTCCCAGAGGAGATCCTCAACCAGTACCAGTTGAACCTCATCGTGGACAACGCCGACCTCGAGGGCGCCCCGGTGATCTACGAGGACTTCCCCACCCACGCCCGCCTGATCGGACGCATCGAGCACTACTTCCGCGAAGGGGCGCTGCTTACCGATTTCCGACTGATCCGCTCCGGTGCCCTGCACCGGGCCAACGGCGGCTACCTGATCATCCATGCGCGCCAGGTGCTGATGCAGCCGTTCGCCTGGGAGACGCTCAAGCGCGCCATCTATGGACATCAGGTACGCATCGAGTCGCTCGAGCAGATGTACGCCGTGTTCACCACCATCACCCTCGAACCCGACCCGATGCCGCTGGACGTGAAAATCGTGCTGATCGGCGACCGTCTGCTCTACTACCTGCTGTCGGAATACGATCCCGACTTCGCCAAGCTGTTCAAGGTGCAGGCGGACTTCGAGGACAACCTCGACCGGACCCCCGAACACGAGATGGACTACGCACGCACGCTGGCGGCGATTGCCCGCCGGGACGGTCTGCTTCCGCTCGATCGCGAAGGCGTCGCGCGCATCATCGAGCACGTCAGTCGCCGGGCCGGGGACCAGGAAAAGCTCGACGCCGGCACGCGCCCGGTGGCCGATCTGCTCGCCGAGGCATGCCACCTGGCGGAAAAGGCGCACGCCGAGACGATCTCGGGCACGCATGTCGAGGAGGCCATCCGCCGCCAGGAAAAGCGGGCCGAACGCCTGCGGGAACGCGCGGTGGAAGCGATCCTCCGGGACACGATCCGCGTTCCCACCGACAGCGAGACCATGGGCGCGGTGAACGGACTGGCCGTCACTCAACTCGGCGATTTCGCCTTCGGTCTGCCGACACGCATCACCGCGACGGCCCGCCCGGGGCGTGGGCAGGTGGTCGACATCGAGCGCGAATCCAAGCTCGGCGGCAACATTCACAGCAAGGCGGTCATGATCCTCTCGCGCTATCTCGGCAGCCGCTATGCCCCGGACGGTGAGCTGTCACTGTCGGCCAGCCTCGCCTTCGAGCAACTCTACGGCACCGTCGAGGGAGACAGCGCCTCGGTCGCCGAGCTCTGTGCACTGGTCTCCGCCGTCGCCCGCGTGCCCATCCGCCAGTCGCTGGCGGTCACCGGCTCGGTGAACCAGCTGGGCGAGGTGCAGGCCATCGGCGGGGTCAACGAGAAGATCGAGGGTTTCTTCCGCATCTGCCGCGACCGGGGCCTCGACGGCACCCAGGGTGTACTGGTGCCGCGCAGCAACCTGCCGCACCTGATGCTCGACAAGGAGGTGCGCGGCGCGGTGGCCGCCGGGCGCTTCCACGTCTACGCGATCGACCACGTGGACGATGCACTGACACTGCTCACCGGACGGGATGTCGGTGTACAGGGCGCCGACGGCCGCTTCCCCGAAGGCAGCGTCAACCGGGCCGTTGTCGATCGGCTCGAGGCCTTCCACGCCGTCACGCGCCACCGGGAAGAGCGTCCCGGTCCGAACGACCACCATGTCTGAAACCGGCGCGATCGTGGTATTGCTGGACACCTCTCCGGCCAGCGAGGCCGCCCTTTCCGCGGCCGTGCAGCTGGCCCATCACCACAACCTCGAGCTGGTGGGCCTGTTCATCGAGGAACGGGACCTTCTGCATTCGGCGGCCTATTCCTTCGCCCGCGAGATCAGCGTCCTCTCCGGCACCAGCCGCCCCTTCGACAGCGAGATCCTGCGCAGCCGGCTGGCCCTGCAAAGGCGCCGCATCGAACGCAAACTGCAGGATGCAGCCACCGAGCTGTCACTGACCTGGCGCTTGCAGGTCTCGAGCGGCTCGATCCAGGAGGCGCTGGCAGGTCTGGAATTCCGCGCGGAGGTCCTCCTCCTCGGCAAGGCGGGCTGGTCGGGAAGCCACGGGAGGCGCCTGGGATCCTCGGCCATGCAGCTGCTCTCCGGAACCGACAGCACCATCGTGCTCTGGGAGGGTACGCCCTGGCCGGCCCGAGGGCCGGTGCAGGCACTGATCACCGATCCGGACGACGGGCCGGCCGTGGCACGGACGGCCGCCGCCCTGGCCGCCGTGGCCGACCGTCCGCTCCACTTGCTGTTCGCAGCGGGATTCGAAGTCTCCCGGGAACCCGAGGTGATCGGGGCACTGGAGCCATCGCCATCCGCCGTCACGGTCGAACACCTGGACTTCGCTTCACCCGCCACGCTCGCTCGCACCCTGCGCCGGCGACCGGGAGGCGCACTGGTGATCGGACGGTCGGGTCCCGCGGCCCTGGGCTGCGAGCTCGGCGAGCTCGTCACGCTCACGGAGGCCCCGGTGGTACTGGTTCCCGCCACCTGAGCCCGTCGGTCGGCAATGCCGGTGCCCCTGCACGGAAAAGAACAGGTCACGCTCGTGTCATGGCGGGCATGCTAGGATTGCCGTCCGGCCCGGTACGGGCGTCTCGGCTCGAGAGGCGTTCGCAGACCGGTCCCGTGTTTCACGACCGTTGGAGCTTTCATGACGATCCGCCCGAATCTCGCCCGCACCCTGATCGCGCTGTGCGTGACCGCCCTGCTCGCCGTGACCGCCGTCAACACCGCCGAGGCCAAGCGCTTCGGCGGCGGCAAGAGCTTCGGCTACCAGGGTCAGAAAAGCTCGCAGACCACCAGTACCCAGCAACGCCAGGGCACCGAGCAGAAGGCGGCCCGCAGCCCCGGGGCGGGACTTGGCGGCATGCTGGCCGGCCTGGCGGCAGGCGGCCTGCTCGCCTGGATGTTCATGGGCGGCGCCTTCGAGGGCGTCCAGCCGATGGACCTGCTGGTGCTCGTCCTGCTGGGCGTGGGCGCCTTCCTGCTGATCCGCCACCTGCGTGGTGGGTCGCGCCGACCGGCCCTGTCCGGCATCCCCGGCCAGGGCGGCTCGTCGATGCCCACGGGGCAGCAGCGCGAGTCGCTGTTCCCCCAGGGCGGTTCCGGGCATGACGCGCCCCGCCCGGGCTCCGTGATGGACGAATTCGGCGACTTCTCGGGCCAGGCACGCTACCAGCCGCCCTCCTGGTTCGACGAAGAGAGATTCCTGGGCGCGGCGCGGACCCACTTTACCAACCTGCAGCTGGCCTGGGACGCGAACCGGATGGACGAGGTGCAGGAGTTCGTCACCCCGGATCTCTTCCGCGAACTGGTGCGCGAACGCGCCGCCATCGGCGATGCAGAGAATGTCACCGAGGTACTGGACCTGGACGTGTCACTGGAAGAGCTGGGCGAGGACGGGCGCGATATCGTCGCGTCGGTACGCTACACCGGCCGTATCCGCGAGGGGAACGATGCCGAACCGACCCCGCTCGACGAGACCTGGCTGGTCCGCCGCAACCTCGACGACGAGAATGCCAGCTGGCTGATCGCCGGGATCCGGCAGAACGCCTGAACCTGACGGGATCACGAACGAAAAGACCCCGCCGGATCGGCTGGATCCGGCGGGGTCTTTTCGATTCGGTCGGGCCACTCGCCCGTCACCATGGCTCGTACGCGCCAAGGGATCAGGTGAAGAACGATTCCTTCGCCAGCGCACTCATGACGTCGGTGAGGTTGGCCTCGTCGTTCTTGACCACGGCCAACATGCTGCTCACGCCGCAGACCGAACGTTCCGCGCCATGGACGATCCAGCCGTTGGCCGGCGTCCAGCCGGGGTCGTTGATGAACAGGGCCAGCTGGTCCGCGTGAGCGTGGGTCAGCCGCTTGAAGTCCAGGGCCAGCCGGGTCATCCGTCTGGCCTCATCTCCCTCGAGGGCGCCGTGAACCTGCCACGGCTCACCGGTCTCCTCGCGGAAGTGGGCTACCGTCTCGACACCGTCGAGATTCAGCAATTCCTTTAGCATGGCATCCTCCTCACTCGCCCAGGGCCTTGAAGGCGGCGTCGTAGTCGGCCTGCTCGTTCTCCAGCACTACCGCCTCCCTGTCACGCGCCACGGCGGACCAGTCGAGTCCCACGAACGTGAAGCCGTTGACGGGGTAGAAACCGGTCAGTTCGCTCATGCCTTCCCAGCCACGTGCCTGCATGGCGGCGATGGCCATGTTGGCGATGCAGAGGTGACCGAGGAGGTCGAGCGTATCCTGATCGATGGCGTTTTCCTTCGAGATCACGGAGTCCACCAACCGGCCATCGTCGCCAAATCGGAAGGCCGCGATCGCGCCGGGCATTGAACTGAGGTTCTTGAGATCAGCCATGGTCTTTCCTCCAGGTTTCGGCAGGCCTGCACGCCGCAGGTCTCACATCAGAATGAGGTCGTCGGACGCGTCGGCAAGCCGTTCTCGCATCAACCCGAGAATCTGTGTCAGCGAGGCGCGGTCGTTGTCGTAAATGCAGTAGACATGGGACATCACGCAGAAGCTGCGATCTTCCCCATGGACCACCCAGCCCTTGGCACGCTCGAAGCCGCAACGCTTCAAACCGGGCTGACACACCTTGGAGAACAGCGCGAGCATGTCCCCCTCCATCCGCACGGCGGCCATGTTCGACCTTGCCAACGCGGTGACCAGGCGGGTTTCATTGCCGGAGAGATCGCCCTTGTGGGCGTAGTACTGGTCGCCCCGGTAAGCGAAATCCCCTGCCGCCAGAACGCCCGGGAGTTCCATCAGATCCGTTACAAGACTCATGATCCCTGCTCCCCGAATTGGATACCTTTCACTACCTTAATTAGCAGTGGGCCTTCTCCCGCGTGATACCGTTTTTATAGTCTCCATAGACCCGTCTTATTGATGACGCGGCATCGTCAGAGCAGATTCCGTGGAATCCGCCGGTTCCAGTTCCGGGAAAAAACGCGGGCATCGCCCTCCCAGGCGTCCAGTTCGGCCCGCAGCAGGAAATCGGTGGGCGTGGAGGTCAGGTGCGTGGATGTCCGGACCGTGACGCGCCAGTCGCCGCGACACAATTCCTTTCGCGTGGCCGTCTCTCCGGAAACCGATTCGAATGCATCACCCCGGCTCCGGTACCACTCCCGGGTCACCGCGCTGACGGTCAGATCCAGATCCTCGATCCGCCAGCGGCCGTCATCCTTGATGACCTCTAGCTCCGAGCTGTCCACCGCCAGGTCCCGGTGGACCAGCCAGTTGTGGTGTTCCGGCTCGATCATGGTCGTGCGCAGTGGCGGCGCCCCCTCCGGCATGCCGAAGTCGCACAGGCGCTCGTCGTCGGGGGCATCTTCCCGCTCGGGCAGGATCAGTGTGCACCCGGTCGGCTCGACGGCCAGTTCGACCGGCTCCGGCGGCGGCCATGCCAGCGGCCAGTAGGAGGAGCTGATCGCCAGACGGATACGGTGACCGGCGGGGAAGGACTGCGCCACGTGGTTCATGAGCACCTGCACGGTGTAGGTCTTCCCCGGCTCCAGCGGCTCCGGCGCCTCGTCACTGTCCCGATGGGTGAGGTTCAGCAGCCCGTAGGCCACTCGCGTGGCCCTCCCGTCCGGCAGGACGTCCTCCAGGCGCACGCAGACCTGGGCGACCGGCCGGTCCGCCGACAGCGTCAGCTCGACGCGGGGGGCGCCGAGGATGTTTACCGGTTCGGACAGGGGGTCGGAGGTGTACACGAGCGCCCCGCCATCCTCTTCCCGCTGATCATGGGGGAGATCGGGCGCGGCGGCGTAGGAACACCACTTTCCGGCGAACAGCCCGAGGGTCAGCGGCGACTGCATCCGGTCGATCGTGGCGTCGATGTCTTCCAGGTTCTCCCCGGGCATCAGCAGGCGATACCGGGCCAGGCGCAGCGGAAGATCGCGGACATTGGCAGACGGCCATTCCTCTTCCACCACCCAGCGCCCCGGACGGTAATCGTAACGGGTGGACGGCGGCACGCTGTCCTGCATCCAGGCCCTGAGCATCGGGTCCCGGTCGACCCCGTTTTCCCGTCCCTTGAGCCAGTGGTCGAACCACCGGACCATTTCCTGGAGGAAACCGATGGCCGGCCCCGGTTCGCCCATGTGCGGGTACTTGTGCCCCCAGGGCCCGACCAGACCCTGTCGGGGCACGTCGAGGTGCTCGAGCAGGCGGAAAACGGCATTGGTGTAGCCGTCGGTCCAGCCGCTGACCGCCATGACCGGGCAGCGGATCGCCGCGTAGTCCTCGCAGACGGAGGCCCTCTTCCAGAAGTCATCCCGGCGCTGGTGTCGCAGCCATATGTCCAGCCAGACCCCGCTCTCGGCCAGGCGCTCCAGCCACATATCCCGCCAGCGGTCACCCACGATCGCCGGGTCCGGCGGCAGGCTGGTGTGTCCGAACATGGTGGTCGACTCGGAGAGGTTGTCCGCCAGCAGGCAGCCGCCCATGTAGTGCATGTTGTCGGCGTAGAGATCGTCGGTGGCGCAGGCGGCCATGATGGCCTTCAGGGCCGGCGGCCGGCGCGCTGCGATCTGCAGGGCGTTAAAGCCGCCCCAGGAGATGCCGAACATGCCGACGTTGCCGTCGCACCAGGTCTGCTCCGCCGCCCAGGCGATCGCCGCCACGCCGTCGTCCTGCTCCTGGTCGAGATACTGGTCCCGCAGCACCCCGTCCGAATCCCCGCTGCCCCGCAGGTCCACCCGCAGGCAGGCGTAACCGTGACCGGCGAGATAGGGATGGTTGATCTCGTCGCGGTCACGGGTGATGTCGCGCTTGCGATAGGGGATGTACTCGATCAGGGCCGGGACCGGCGCGTCGTCGGCATCCTCGGGCAGCCACAGCCGGGCCGCCAGGCGGCCACCGTCCGGCAGGGGGATCCAGATGTTCTCGACCTGCCGGACCGGGCAAGGCAACTGATCGGGGTCGACATGATGCAGTTCGGTCTCGGTCATTTCCCCTGTTCTCCCTCGTCATCCGGATGTGATCGATCGGGCGAAACCGCCTCGAAACGGAACGGCAGCAGCCGCTTGGCCTCCTCGAACTTGTCATTCAGGTCGGATACGTCGTCGCCACCGATGACCAGCTCGGCCAGCACGACGCTGTAGGCATCCTGGTCGACCGTCTCGTCGAGCCGCATGCCCTTTTCGACGTTGATGGATACCCGCGTGTCGGGCTGAGCTTTCAGCAGCCGTTCGAGATCCGCCTTGCCCGGCGACGATACGCAGACCGCGTCGCTGGTATCGAAGCGGCGGTAGAGGAACTTGGCGGCCATGTCGTACGGACCCCCGCCATGCTCGAATGCCGGCTTGTCGCCCAGGGCCACGTGAATGGCCACCTCGTAGTTCGACATACCGTCGACCATCGCCATCATGGCGCTGTGAGACTGGGATATCCGCGGGTTGAACTCGATCAGGTGAAGCTCGTCGCTGTCCCGGTTCCAGAAGAACTCGACGTTGAAGCAGCCATTGTCGTAGCCGATGGCATGGACAAAGCGCTCGACGGCCTCGGCCGTCCGCTCCTGCACCCGGCGCGGATGGATGGAGGGATAACGGTAGTCCTTGAAGCTCTTGTGGTTCGGCGCACGGACCATGTCGATCACGCCGTGCACCGCGAAATTGCCGTTGCGCACCGACCCTTCCGGAGCCAGCTCCACCCCTTCGAGCATGGCCTCGGCCAGCATGTGATTCCCCCCCACCCCGCCGAGCTCCGAGGTATCGACGCGTTCGAGCACGCGATTGAACGGCTCGCCGAAGCGGCGGATCTCCCGGCTCGCGATCCCGATCGCCCGATCGAAGTCATCTTCGTTGTTGATGCGAAAACCGAGCGTCGAGGAATAGCCGCAGACGGGCTTGAGCCAGAAGGGAAAATCGAGATCGACGTCGGCGAACGGATCGTCGGAGAAGGGGTCCACCGCGCAGAATGGCGGGGTGTGCTCGGGCACGTTGCGATGCTGCTCCAGGCGACTCCAGTACTTGTGCGCGCAGCGAAGCACGGAATCCAGCGTGGGCGACGGCAGTTCGAAGGTGTCGCAGAGGATCGAGGCGACCGCCGTCACCGGAAAATCCCAGTAACCGATGATCGCGTCGATCGGACCGTCGAATGCCCGCAGGGTCGCCTCCGCCTTCTCGATCATGACGTCGACGTCGCACTCGACCCTGACCTCCTCCCGCTCCAGCAGAGGGTGAAAGCGAAACCGGTCCCGGTCCGGGATCTTCACCAGATCCCGGCGATGCTCGTCGTCCAGGCCGATGACGAAGACATTGCGACGACGCGAGGCATTTCTGTTCATGGGACCTCCCCGGTCTCGGACCATCGGGATCAAGTGCATGCCGAAGGCCTCGCTTTCGACCGCTCATGTTCGAGCTTAGGCCCGCCATGGCGGGGGTTCAAACCGGGCGCGCCGGGCCTGACGGGCGGGAGGCCAGCCGCAGCCGCCGTGAGCACCCTCATTGACCAGCCAGGCACTCGATCAGTCGCCGGGCATCTCCCGGGGCCTGCGCCTCGGTGTCGTTGTCGAAGTAGCAGTACACGCTGCGGCCCTCGCCCTTCCAGCTCTGGATCATCCGCGCCCACTCCCGCAGGGCATCGCCTTGGTAGCTACCCTGATAGGGACCATCCGACCCGTGCAGGCGCAGGTAGACGAAATCGGCCGTGGTCCAGAGCGGGGAGGTCCGGCCATCGAGATCGAAGACGCACCAGGCCGCCTCGTGCTCCCCTAGCAGTTCGGCCACCTCGTCGGTCCACCAGCTCTCGTCACGGAATTCGAAGGCGTAGCGATGCCCGGCCGGCAACGCCTGCAGGAAGCGTTCGAGCCGCTCGATGTTCACACCCCAGCGCGGCGGGAGCTGGAAGAGCACGGGACCGAGCCGCTCGCCCAGCCGGTCGATGCGCTCGAAGAACCGGGAGACGCTGTCCTCGGGGTCCTTGAGCTTCTTCATGTGGGTGATGTAGCGGCTGGCCTTGACCGCAAAGCGGAACGACGCCGGCACGGCATCCCTCCAGGCATCCAGCGTGCCGTCCTCCGGCAGACGGTAGAACGTGCCGTTGATCTCGACGCTGGAGAACCGCTCGGCGTAATAGCCCAGCCACTCTCCCCCGGACAGGCCAGCGGGATAGAAGGCGTCCTTCCAGTGAGCATAGTTCCAGCCCGAGGTGCCGATCCGGATCGTCATTCCTTCCCCCGCGTGGATGCGCGCCCTGCCCCGGAGGTTAGTCCACGATCCGGGCGGTCAGCGCGACTATCGGTCCCGGACCTTGAAACGGTCAGCGCAGGCCCCAGTCATTCCGACCGGGGATGACGACATGGCGATGGAGGGGCAGGCATGAGTCGCATCCATCTGCGTCGCAAGCGCAGGCAGACCGATCTGCGCCGCTACTGGGGCGTGATGAGCGTTTCGGAGCGGTTCGAGCAGATCATTGCCAGCATGCTCGGCGTGATCATCGCCGTGGTGATCCTTCTCGCGTTGTGGGAGCTGCTGCGGCTCGTGGTGGAGACTCTGCTGCTGCAGCACCAGAACGTGCTCGACCACGGCGTGTTCCAGAAACTGTTCGGCGCGATCCTCACCCTGCTGATCGCGATGGAATTCCAGCATTCCATCATCAAGGTCATTGAAAGACGCGAACACATCATCCAGACCAAGATCGTGGTGCTGATCGCCCTGCTTGCCCTGGCGAGAAAGTTCATCATCCTCGACACCGAGACCGCCACGCCGTTGATGATCCTCGCACTCTCGGTCGGCGTGCTGGTGCTGGGGGTCGTCTACTGGCTGATCGAGCAGCGCGACACCATCCGCTGGGAACAGGAGGCCGAGCTGGGGCAACCCGGCGCATCGCTGCACGAGAGGCGCTCGGCCGCCCGGAAACCGTCCGCCACGTCCCGTGACGAAAGCCGCGCCAAAGGCGATCCCGCCGCCCCCGGGCGCTGACCGGGCCACGGCCGGGCGGCAGGACCGGCGCCCCTGGTCTACCCTCAGACACCGAAGATCCGTCCCCGCTTTGGCAAACACCGGAGGTTCGTCGTGAGCAAGATTCTCGTTCTCTACTATTCCATGTACGGCCACATCGAGACCATGGCGCAGAGCATCGCCGAGGGCGCCCGCGAAGTCGAGGGCACGCAGGTGACGATCAAGCGCGTGCCCGAGCTCATGGACGAGGAGACCGCAAAGAAGGCCGGCGCGAAGCTCGACCAGCCCGCGCCCATCGCCGACCCCAAGGAACTGGGAGACTATGACGCGGTGATCATCGGCACGCCGACCCGCTTCGGCAACATGGCCGGCCAGATGCGCAATTTCCTCGACCAGACCGGCAGCCTCTGGGTCGAGGGCAAGCTGATCGGCAAGGTGGGCAGCGTGTTCACCTCGACGGGCACCGGCGCGGGCAACGAGACCACCATCACCTCCACCTGGAACACCCTGGCCCATCTGGGCATGGTCATCGTCGGCGCGCCTTACGGCACTCCCGAGCTGTTCGACATTTCCGAGCCGCGCGGCGGGGGCCCCTACGGCGCCGGCGCCCTGGCCGGGGCGGACAACAAACGCCAGCCCAGCGAGAAGGAACTCGCCATCGCCCGCTACCAGGGCCGGCACGTCGCCGGGATCACGAAGAAACTGCACGGCTGATATTCCCTGCCTCCGGCCGGGCAGCCCGGGGCACCCTGTGTCCCGTCTCCCGGCTTCCGCCGGGCTGCTCGGGAGGGCCGGGATCAGACCAGGTCGCGCGGGATCTCCACGTCCCAGTTGTCCGAATGAACCCGCTTGTCGCCTTCCCAGGCATCCAGTTCGGCGTGGATCACGAAGTGCGTCTTCGTCGCGGTGAGTTTCGTCCGCGTCACGGTCCGCACCGACCAGTCAGCGCGGCGATAGCCCCGCTCCCACAGCGTCTCGCCCTTCGGCGAGAGATAGTCGTAGCCGCGGTAGCTGTACCACTCGAGCGCCTTGCGCTGCATCTCCAGGTGCGCCGGGGCGATGTAGGTGGTGCCGTCGTCGTTGATCACCTCCAGCGTGGTCTGGTCGGTCTCCAGGTCGCGGATCACCCGCCACTTGTGCCGGCCGGGCTCGACCGTCTCCGTCGGTGTCGGCCGCGCCCCTTCGGGCGGCGGGAAGTCGATCAGCGCGTCTTCGTCATCGCGCCTGGGGCGCTCGGGTAACGACAGGCGGCTCGTCCCGGTGAACAGGGTCAGCCGCGCCGGTTCGGGGGCCGGCCAGGCCAGCGGCCAGTAGGAGGTGGAGATCGACAGGCGCAGCCGGTGGCCGGCCGGGAAGACGTGTGCAATGTGGTTGAGCCTCACGGTGACGCGGTAGCGCTCGCCCGGTTCCAGCGGCTCGGGCTGCTCGGAGCCGTGCCGGTGGGTGAGATTCAACAGGCCGTAGGTTACCCGGGTCGCCTTGTCGTCGGGTGCCACGTCGGACAGGCGAACGGCCACCATGGCCACCGGCCTGTCGGCACTGACCGCAAGCTCCAGGTTCGGTGCGCCGAGGATCTCCAGCGGTTCGGACAGTCGCCGCGTATCGAATACCAGCGCGCCGCCGTCCTCCTCGCGCTGGTCGTGCGGCAGATCGGGCGTGGCGGCATAGGAGCACCACTTGCCGGCGAATATCCCGACCGACAGCGGGGACTGGATGGTCAGGATTTCCTCGGGAAGGCGCCCCTCGGGCGGCTCCAGCGTGCCGGGCCAGACTAGGGCCAGTTCCCGCGAACGGATCTCCGGGGATGGCCACTGTCGCTCGCCCACCCAGCGCCCTTCGCGCCGTTCGTAGAAGGTGGTCGGCGGAGCGGAGTACTGCATCCACGCGCGCAGCATGGGCTCGTCCATGATGTCGGTCTCGATGTCCTTGAGCCACTTGTCCCACCAGCGCAGGCACTCCTGGAGAAAGCCGATCGCCGGGCCGGGCACGCCCTGGTGGGGATACTTGTGGCTCCAGGGCCCGACCAGGCCCAGGCGCGGCACCCGCAGGTTCTTCAGCAGGCGGAACACCGAGTTGGTGTAGCCGTCCGTCCAGCCGGAGACGGCCATGACGGGGCAGCGGATCGCGTCCCAGTCCTCGCAGACCGACCCGTGCTGCCAGTACTCGTCCCGGCGCTGGTGTTCGAGCCATTTCTGCAGCCACAGGCCGGAACCGCGCAGCCGCTCGAACCACATCTCGCGCCAGCTCTCGCCGACGATCTCCGGGTCGGGCGGCAGCGAGTTGAAGGCGAACATGGTCGAGGCCCAGGAGAGATTGTCGCCCAGCAGGCAGCCGCCCATGTGGTGCACGTCGTCGGCGTAGCGATCGTCGGTGGAGGCCACCGTCACGACCGCCGCGAGCTCGGGCGGGCGCATGGCGGCGATCTGCAGCCCGTTGAAGCCGCCCCAGGAGATGCCGATCATGCCCACGCGGCCGGTGCACCAGCGCTGCTCGGCGATCCAGCGGATCACCTCCACCCCGTCGTCGAGCTCCTGCTGCAGGTACTCGTCCTCGAGCACGCCTTCCGAATCGCCGCTGCCGCGCAGGTCGACGCGCACGCAGGCATAGCCGTGAGCCGCGAAATAGGGATGCATCACGTCGTCACGCACGCGGGTGTTGTCGCGCCGCCGGTAGGGGATGTACTCGAGGATGGCGGGCACGGGTTCGGTTTCGGCGTCCTCGGGCATCCAGATCCGGGCGGCCAGCCGCGTGCCGTCGCTCAAGGGGATCCAGAGGTGTTCGATCTCGCGCACGGGCCGTGGCAGCGGGTCGATGATCCTCACGTTGCCTCTCCTTGCTGGTCGGGTTGATCGGGCAGGTCTCGGAACGCCAGCGGCAGGCGTTCGAGCAGCTGCCGGTACCGGGCCATCACGTCGTCATGGCTGGACCCGCCGAGGAAGATCACGGCCACCTCGTAGCTGTAGACCTCCTGGCCGCGCATCCGGGACAGGCGCATGCCCTCCTCGACCTCGACCTGGATGCGGCAGCCCGGAAACGCCTGCTCGAGCTCGCGGATCTCGTCGTCGGTCGGCGCCCGGGTGACGACGGCATCCTGGAAATGTCGCAGCATGAACTTGATCGCCACCCGGTGCGGGCCTTCCCACCGCGGAAACGATGGCCGGCGGCCGAGCGCCAGGTCGATGGCCACCTCGTGGTGCGAGGCGCCGGCCACGTCCATGAACAGCGGCGAATGCGACTTGGAGATGCGCGTGTTGACCTCCAGCAGCCAGATGCGGTCGGCCTCCTGGTCCCAGAAGTACTCGATGTTGAACGGCGTGTCGTCCAGGTCCATGGACGGGACCGCGCGCCGGGTGATCTCCACCATCCGCTCCCGCACGGACTCGGGCAGCTGCGAGGGAAACTCGTAGCGGGCGAACGACGAGCCGACGCCTCCTTCGCGGATGGAGTCGACCACGCCGTAGACCGTGGTCTCACCGTGCCGGACGAAACCCTCCACGGTGCATTGCCAGCCGTCGACCGGCTTTTCCAGCGTGCAGTGCCAGGCATCGATGTCGGTGGGAATGTCGGACGGCAGGCTCGCCCGGCAGGTGAAGCGTTCGAAGGGCTCGCCGAACAACCCGATCCCGGCGCGCAGGCCGGCCAGGGCGCGCTCCAGCTCTTCCGGCCCGTCGACGCGGTAGACCATCTGCGAGGAAAAGCCGATGTTCGGCTTGATCCAGAACGGAAAGTCGAGCTCCACGCGGTCGGCGGCGTCCGGGTCGAAGGGGTCCAGGGACTGGAACTCGGGGACGTTCTCCGGGATCGCGCGGGCCTGGCGCAGGCGTGACCAGTACTTGTGCTCGGCGATCAGTATGCTCTCCAGACTGGGGCCGGGCAGCCCCAGCGCGTCCCGGAAGACCACGCGAAGCGCCGTGGTCGGGAAGTCCCAGTGGCCGATGACGGCATCGGGCCGCACGCCGGACGCCTCGATCTCGTGCATTCCCCGCTCGATCATCTCGTCGATCGGATAGCTCTCGGGATGGACCACCATGTCGTAGGGCAGCAGGCCATGGAAGGAATACTCCCCGGCATGGCGGACCCCCTCGAGCTGCCGGAGATGAAAGTCGTCCAGGCCGATGACGAAGACGTGCTTGGTCATGTCATCCCTCCCGGGAAACGATGCGGCGATCACGGTCCACGCGACGTGGGCCCGATACACGATGGTAGATGCTGTCCGATCGTCTTGCCGCCCCCATCGCCCCGCGGGTGTACTAGGCTCGGAAAACGCGAGCTGACACAGACAGCGGGGGAATCCATGAGCCCATCGACACCCGACTGCCCGTTAGAGGACAAGGTGGCCTTCCTCCGTCGGCCGGAGGCCTACCCGGACGAGGAGCCCACCCGGGTCGAGGTGATCGAGACCCACATGTCCTGGATATTCCTCACCGGGCGACACGCCTACAAGCTGAAGAAGCCGGTGCGCTACCCGTTTCTCGATTTCAGTACGCTGGAGGCCCGGGGACGGGACTGCGCCGCCGAAGTGCGACTGAACCGCCGGCTCGCGCCGGATACCTACCTAGGCGCCCTGCCCCTGAACCTGGACGATCGCGGACGGCTGACGCTGGGCGACGGCGGCCGCATCGTGGACTGGGTGGTTAAGATGCGTCGCCTGCCGGCCAAGCGAATGCTCGACCGCGTCATCCGCGAGGGGCGTCTCCAGCCGGGGGACATCGAGGCGGTGGCGGAACATCTCGCCGCGTTCTACGCGCGCCGCGAGCCGGTCGCGCTATCACCGGAGCGCTACCGTGCCCGCCTGCGCCGGGACATCACGACCAACCTCGAGGCCCTGAGCGAGCCGCTGCACGAGCCGGACGACGGGCAACTCGACCGTATCCGCGCCGCCCTGCTCGGGCTGCTCTCGCGCGCCCCCGACCAGTTCGATGCGCGCGCCTCGGGCGGACACGTGGTCGAGGGCCACGGCGACCTGCGCCCCGAGCACGTCTGCCTGGAGCGCCCGCCGGTAGTCTTCGACTGTCTCGAGTTCGACCGGCGCCTGCGCACGCTGGACGCCGCCGACGACCTCGCCTTTCTCGCTATGGAATGCGACCGGCTGGGCGCCCCCGAGGTCGGCGAGACGCTCTACCGTGTCTACGGCGAGCGCTGCGACGACTGGCCGGACAGCCGCCTGATCGCCTTCCACAAGAGCCGGCAGGCCTGCCTACGGGCCAAGCTGGCGCTCTGGCACATCTTCGAGCTCCCCACCAGCGAATGGGAGCCCTGGCGGCGGAAGGCCCGCGACTACCTCGAGATCGCCGAGGAGCAGGCGCGGCAGTGCGAGTGACCGGCTAGATTTCAGCCGCCGTGCAATCGAGTGATCGCCCCGGCGACCAGGGGGGCGGCGGACACGATCTCTAGCCGGCCACCCAGGATCCCGCGGTCGATCTTCAGCGGCCAGATGCTGTCGGTGATCAGCACCCGGTCGAAGACCCCCCTGCCGAGGTTACGCTCCGCTCCCGGCGCGAACGCCCCGTGCGCGGCCACCGCCAGCACCCGGCGGGCCCCGGCCTCGCGACAACTGTGCGCGGCGTGCGTCAGCGTGCTTCCCGTGGCGATCAGGTCGTCGACCACGACCACCGTGGCATCCTCCACGTTTCCAACCAGTCGCCCCAGCGTCAGCTCGCCCGCGGCGCGTATCTTCTCGAAGAAGGCATCCTCCACCTCCCGCTCCAGCGCAAGGGCGAGTTCCTCGCGGAACTGCATGGCGCGCTTGACGCCACCGACATCCGGCGAGCAGACCACCACCGGCCGGTCGGACGGGATCCGCGGGGCCAGCTCCGGGACGAACAGGGCGTGCATCCCGAGCCGTTCGACGGGCACCCGGAAGGCATTGTCGAAAGCGGACGGGTTGTGCGGCTCGAGCGCCAGCATGCGGTCGACACCCACCGCCTCGAACAGCTGGGCGAGATAGCGCAGGGTGACCGGGTCACGCGGTTGTGTCCGCCTGTCCTTGCGGGCATAGCCCAGATAGGGCACGACCGCGGTCACGCTCGCTGCCCCGGCATCCTTCACGCAGGCGAGGAAGAACAGCAGGCGGCACAGGCGGTCGTTGACGCTGTGAGCGGGATCCGAGTGCAGCGAATGCAGGACATGGACGTCCCGGCCGCGGACGCTCTGCAGCGGGCGGGCCTTGTGCTCGCCATCCTCGAACTCGCGCTCCTCGTGCTCGGCCAGCGTCACGCCCAGCTCGGCCGCCACGCGCTCCCCGAAGGCGGTCGTCCCCTCCAGGGCGAACAGGAGCGGGGTGTCGGCGGCACTGCCTGCGGAGTCTTGGGACATGTCGACGGGAATCAGGACGCCCTCCCCGCCGCAGTCGCCTCGGGCACCTCGACCAGTTCGCCGGTCTTGCAGTCGTAGATGTAGCCGTGGATCGGGATGTCCGGCGGCACCATGGGGCTGGCCCGGATCCGCTCGACGTCCTCGACCACGCTTTTCGGGTTGTTGGGGATGGTCAGCCACTTGACGTAGCGTCCCTCGGTCGTACCGCCGCCGGCGTCGCTGTCGTGCCACCCGGACTCGTCGACCGTGGCTGTCTCCAGGCTGCGCGAGAGCAGGTCGGCCATGGTCTCGTCGTCGAAGGTCTCCATGCCGCAGTCGGTGTGGTGAATCACGAACCACTCCCGCGTGCCCAGCAGCTTGTAGGAGATCACCAGCGAACGGATGGCATCGTCCGAGGCGCGCCCGCCGGCGTTGCGGATCACGTGGGCGTCCCCCTCGGCCAATCCGGCGTATTTCGCCGGGTCGAGGCGGGCGTCCATGCAGGTCAGGATGGCGAAATGCCGCCCGGGCGGCATGGGCAGGTCGCCCTTGTCGCCGAACGCAGACACGTAGTCGGCGTTGGCCGCCATGATTTCATCGACGATCTTGCTCATCTGGGGTCTCCTCTTCGACTGCCGCAGGAAACACGGCCGTTTCGGGCGCCTGCCGCGCATGCGCGGGCACCGGCACCCGTCGCTCTCCCGGTTCAAGTTAGTACGAAGCCGGGCCGCGTTCAGGAAACGATTGACCGGCGGTCGCTGCGAGCGGCCTCGCCGGGACGGAACGGCCGTCGGGCGCTAAGGTAGAGGAAACGGCGGCACGATCATGACCGCGAGGTCCAGGCAGCATGAGCGCAGAGAACACCACCCCGCAGGGCGCGGCAAGGGTCACCCTGATGCTGACCGGCGACGTGATGACCGGCCGCGGCATCGACCAGATCCAGCCGATCCCCTCCGACCCCGTGCTCTACGAGGACTACATGCTCGACGCACGCGGTTACCTGCGCCTCGCCGAGAGCGCCAGCGGCCCGATTCCACGCCGCGTCGCCCCGACCTACATCTGGGGGGAGGCCCTGCCCGCCGTGGACGACGCCCGCCCCGACCTGCGCATCATCAACCTGGAAACCGCGGTGACCACCTCCGCCACGCCGTGGCCGGACAAGGGCATCAACTACCGCATGCACCCGGGCAACCTCGGCTGCATCCGGGCCATCTCGCCGGACTGCTGCGTGCTGGCGAACAATCACGTGCTCGACTGGGGGCGCGAGGGCCTGGTGGAAACGCTGGACGCGCTGGCCCGGGCGGGCATACCCACCGCCGGCGCGGGACACGACGGGAACGAGGCCATGGCCCCGGCCGAGCTGCCACTGCCGGATGGCGGCCGGTTGCTGGTGTTCGCCGCCGGCCATCGCAGCAGCGGGGTCCCCGATGAATGGGCGGCCGGAACCGGACGGCCCGGCGTGCATAGCCTGCCGGACTTCTCCAGCGACACCATCGAGCGCCTTGCCGGGCGCATCGAGGCGGCGCGCCGGCCGGGCGACCGGGTCATGCTCTCCATCCACTGGGGCGGGAACTGGGGATACGACATCCCGGACGAGCATCGTGCCTTCGCCCACGGCCTGATCGACCGCGGCGCCGTGGATCTCGTCCACGGTCACTCGTCCCACCACCCCAAGGCGATGGAGGTCCACCGCGACCGGTTGATCCTCTACGGCTGCGGCGACCTGCTCAACGACTACGAGGGCATCCGGGGCCACGAGCGCTACCGGGGTGACCTGGCCCTGATCTACCTGGCGACGCTGGAGGAAGGAAGGCTAGCCGCGCTGCGCATGCTGCCCTTCCGAATCGGCCGGTTTCGCCTCAACCGCCCGTCGCCGGAAGACGTCGAGTGGCTGGAGGCGACCATGGACCGCGAGGCCGCGCGCTTCCAGGCCGGCGTGGAACGGCTACCCGGCGGGGCGCTGGCGCTGCACTGGCCGCCGGGCGGCTAAGCCACCGCCGCTTCGGCCAGCCTCGGGCTCAGAAGCCCTGGCCGAGCAGGCCGAGCACGCCCAGCGCGATCAGGTAGATCGCCACGATGTAGTTGAGCAGCTTGGGAAAGATCAGGATGGCGATGCCCGCGCCAATCGAGATCAGGGGGATGAGTTCGAGGTGGATGGTCATGGCAAGCCTCCTGCCAGGTGAATGTGCTCCGTTGCCTAGGCGCCCGAGAGGGGGCTCGCCGGACGCCAGCGGGAAAGCTATCAGGTCACGGGCCGGCTGTCTCCTGTCCGGACCGGGATTCAGTCCCCTTCTCGCTCGATGTCGCAGCAGGGGGTTGCGGTCTCCGCTTCCTCCAGCACCGCGCCGGTCACCGGGTTGGGGCGATAGGTGGTGCAGCCCTTGAGCCCGAGCGCGTGGGCGCGCAGGTAGATCGCCTCGAAGCGCTCGAACGGCATGTCCTCGGGCACGTTGATGGTCTTGGAGATGGCGCTGTCGACCAACGGCTGCAGCGCCGCCTGCATGGCCAGGTGCGCCTCGGGCTCGAGCTCGCCGGCCTGCACGAACGCGTCCGGCAGCGGCTCGTCGGGATGCATCTCCCGCCAGCGCCGCCAGGCATGGTCGACGACCGGGTGGGAGGCTCGCCGCCCATCGCGTTCGATCACCTGGCGGGTGAAGGTGAAGCGAAAGACCGGCTCCAGCCCGGAGGAGACGTTGTCCGCCAGCAGGCTGATCGTTCCGGTCGGGGCGATTGCCGTCAGGTGGCTGTTGCGTATGCCGTGGCGGGCGATGCCGTCGCGGATGTCTGCCGGCAGTTCGCGGATGAATTCGCCGTCGAGGTGGGCCTCGCGGTCGATAAAGGGGAACGCCCCCTTCTCGCGGGCCAGCTCCACCGAGGCGCGGTAGGCCGCGTGGGTGATGGTGCGCATGGCGGTGGCGGCCAGCTCGCGGGCCGCTTCGCTGTCGTAGCGCAGCCCCAGCATGATCAGCGCGTCGGCCAGTCCGGTCATCCCCAGGCCCACCCGCCGGGTGCCGCGGGCCTGCTCGGCCTGGGCTTCCAGCGGGAAGCGGGAGACGTCGATCACGTCGTCGAGCATGCGCACGGCGACGCTCGCCGTCGATGCGATGGCGTCGAGGTCCAGCCGGGCGCCGGGCGAAAACGGCTCGCGCACGAAGCGCGTGAGGTTGATCGAGCCGAGATCGCAGGCCCCGTAGGGCGGCAGCGGAATCTCCCCGCAAGGATTGGTCGCGGAAATGCGCTCGCGGTAGACAAGGTTGTTCGCCCGGTTGATCCGGTCGACGAACAGCACCCCCGGCTCGGCGTGGTCATAGGTGGCGCGCATGATCCGGTCCCAGAGTCCCCGGGCCGACACCCGCCGCACCACCCGGCAGCGCACCGGGGCGTCGAAGCCAGGCCAGTCGCGCTCCAGGATCTCGCCCTCGCCCTCCTCCAGGGCCTCGGCGGGAAACAGCAGCGGCCACTCGGCGTCGTTCGCCACCGCCTGCATGAAGTCGTCGCCGACCAGCACGGAGAGGTTGAACCGGGTCAGCTCGCCGGCCTCGCGCTTGGCGTCGACGAAGGCCTCGACATCGGGGTGATCGATCCGCAGGGTGGCCATCATCGCGCCCCGGCGGGCGCCCGTGGAAAGGATGGTCGCGCACATCGCGTCCCAGATGCGCATGAACGAGACCGGCCCCGAGGCGATCGTGCCGG
Source organism: Guyparkeria sp. (assembly GCA_041690375.1). GTDB lineage: Bacteria > Pseudomonadota > Gammaproteobacteria > Halothiobacillales > Halothiobacillaceae > Guyparkeria. The sequence goes on from JAWLHL010000003.1 coordinate 46,944, forward strand.
TGTGGCGGGCCGGGGTGCCCGACGGCCTCAAGGTGGAGAAGTCGTAGCCGACACCGCCTCCCTGCTGCATGGTCAGCGCCCCTTCCTTGAGCGCGTCGAAGATCCCGTCCATCGAATCCTCGATCGTGCCCATGACGAAGCAGTTGAACAGCGTCACGATCCGGTCGGTGCCGGCACCGGCAAGCACGCGCCCGCCGGGCAGGAAAGCGAACCCGTCGAGCGCCGCGCGGAACCTATCTTCCCAGTCCCCCGGCCGGGGCTCGACGGCGGCCAGCGCGCGCGCCACCCGGTCCCAGGAATCCTCGATCCGCCCTTCTCCGGGCTGGCGATAGCGGGAATCCCAGATCATGCGGCTGATGTCGCTGGCGAAGCTGTCGCGTTCCATGCCGGGAGCTTAGGCCACCGGCAAGGCAAGCACGAATGCCCGCCGCCAGGTGGCCGGGGCATGGGCCACGCCGGAGCGTCAGACGTACTGCATCACCAGGTCGGTGAGGTTCTTCGCGCCGCGCTTCTTCAGGTATTTCTGGATGGCCTCGAAGCCTGCAGCCACCTGCCTGTCGCGCGGCTGGGCGCGTTCGACGGCGAGGATATCGGCGTAGACCTTCGACCATTCCTTGACCGCCTCGCGCTTGGGCATCATGCGCACCGAGCTGTAGCCGGTGATGTTGCCGGAGGCGTCCTTGCGCGGAGCGACCCGCGTGAAGACCCAGTAGTTGTCGCCGTTCTTGGCGCGGTTGTCGACGAAACCGAAGAACTCGTCGCCGCCCTGGATGATCTGCCACATGGCGTAGAAGACCGCGCGCGGCATGTCCGGATGGCGCAGGATGCTGTGGGGCGAACCGATCAGCTCGTCCTTGCTGTAGCCGGAAATCCGGATCATGGTGGGATTGGCGAAGGTGATCACGCCGCGGGTGTCGGTTCGCGACTGGATGGTGTCGTGGGGGGACAGGATGATCTCGTGTCCGGTGACCGTGCGGTCAATCATGCAATGCTCCCTGGCGTCTGGGGCGCGGCGAGCGCCGGAAATACGACAATCCTAAGGGTCCGGGCCGAAACATCACAAGGAAAACCCGGCCCCGGCCGGCTTCAGGTGGCGTGCCCGGGGCCGGGCTCGAGCGCGCCGTCGAGGAGCAGGCGGACGGCCCGCTCGGGGTCGGACTCGTCGGTCAGGTATCCCCTCGCTCCCATCCCGGCCAGGCGACGGACCAGCCCTTCGCCCATGCCCTGGCTGATCAGCGCCTCGATACCGTCCAGCGGATGGGCGTCAGCGGCCCGGGATTCGTGGAAGGACTGCTCGCGCGGCAGTTCCAGCAATTCGCGGCCGACAACCGCCCCGTCCCGGACCTCGTAGATCCAGAAGCGCCGGCAACGGCCGGCATGCGAGGTGACCGTGCGGCGGTTCTGACTGGTGACGGCGATCTTCATGCCCGAGCCTCCCCGATTTCCATGACATCCCCGACCCGCATCTGGATGGAGCCCCCGGGAAAACGCTGCCGAAACCGGCAGACCGCGTCGATGCCCGTGCAATGGTTCGGCCCGAGAACCTGCACCCCGAACCGTTCCAGCGCCCGGGCGGTGCGCTCCAGGCGATCCGGCCCGGCTCGCAGCAGGTGCATCCCGCCGACGAGTGCATGGACTCGTCGCTCGCCGGTCAGCTCGGCCACGTGCTCCAGGGTGTTGACCACCCCGGCGTGCCCGCAGCCGAGAACCACCGCCACACCCCGGGACGTGCGGGCGAACAGCGCCTGGTCGTCGGGAATCGTGTCCTCCTCCCGGCAGGCGCTGTCGCGGTAGAACGGCCCGCCGGTGTCCTCGTAGTCGTTGCGCCGCGGAATCCGGCCGGTGACGGAAAGCCCGGGAAGGATCTCGGTCGCCTCGTCGGTGTAGATCACCTCGCCCGCCCGTGCGGACAGCGCCTCGGCCGGCGGCAACCCGGAACCGATGTCCTTCCCGTCGCGATTGAACTTCGGCTCGAGCGCCGCCGGGTGCAGGTAGAGGGGCGTTCCCGGGTTGCGTTCGAGCACGGCGGGCAGCCCGCCGGTGTGATCGTAGTGGCCGTGACTTAGCACGATCGCGTCCAGTCCCAGCAGGGACAGGCCCAGGCGCTCTGCGTTCGGTATCAGCACCTGCCCCTGTCCGGTATCGAACAGGACACGCTTCCCGTCCGCCTCGACGAGAAAGGCGAGCCCGTGTTCACCCAGCAACCCATGTCCGGAAGCGGTGTTCTCCACGAGGGTAGTGACCTTGAAATGCTCGATCATGATGGTCATCCGGTTTTCTTATACGTTATAAGATAACACTCGGCCACCATCTTGCAATCGCGGGCGTCAACTCAGAGCGCGCCCTCCTCGACCAGGAAACGGTGGATGCGCTCGGCCATCTCACGGTAGCCCGCGGCATTCAGGTGCACCGCGTCCGACTTGTAGCCCGGCTTCTTCAGCAGGCTCGCGACCATGTCGTCGATCAGGACCACGCCGTGCTCCTCGGCCAGTTCCTCGTACAAGGGGGCCGATTTCGAGAACAGCGACTTTTCCGGCACCCCGACGAGCACCACCTCCACCTCGCGATCGAGCGCCATCTCGATCATCCCCGAGAGATTGCGCTTGGCCTCCACCGGGCTGCCGTTGCGCAGGATATCGTTGCCGCCGAGCAGCAGGATCATCAGGGCCGGTTCCTCGTCTTCGAGCACCTCCGGCAGCCTTGCCAGCCCCTCGGCGCTCGTCTCGCCGGAAACGCCGGCATTCACCACCCGGTGCCCGGAGAGCACCGCCAGCCGTGCCGGGTAGCTCTCGTCCGCCGAGGCGCCGACACCTTCGGTCAGGCTATCGCCGAACGCCAGGATCACGTCGTCCGGCGCCAGCGGTTCCAGGGAACCGCCGCCACACCCCGTCACCAGCAACGCGACCAGAAGGGCGGCCAAGCAACGCGCGCGCCGCCTCGATCGAACACCGCGCCATCCCACGGCCACGATCCGACTGAGGATCAATTTCATCACGTATCCCTCGCTGTTCGCCCTGGGTTCCGACTGGAACCGTGCCGCCCCTCGCCACCTGTCGGGGCGCAGGGAAGTTGTTGTCTTTCTGTGCTATTACCCCACTCTGGGATAAACGGTTTCCGTCCGCATGGTATCGCTCGCATGCGAACGGAAATCCCCCAGAGGCATCTGCCGCATTCGACAGATGGAACCCGATCATCCGGCTTCCAACACCATGGAGGAAGCGCACCATGACACAGAAAAGACTCTTTCGAGACCTCGCTGCCTGCACGCTCGCCGTCGCACTGGCAGGCGCCGCCCCGGCGACACTCGCCGCCGATGACGACACCGAGAAACAGACGCGCAAGAGCGGCCCCCCAATGATGCAGAACGGCGGCCCCGGCGGTGGCTATGGCCCCGGCATGAGGCAAGGTTACGGACCCGGTGGTGGTTACGGACCGGGCATGATGCAAGGGTACGGACCCGGTGGCGGCCACGGCCAGGGCATGATGCAGGGCTACGGACCCGGTGGTGGCTACGGCCCGGGCATGATGCAGGGCTACGGACCCGGTGGTGGCTACGGCCCGGGCATGATGCAGGGCTACGGACCCGGTGGTGGCTACGGGCCCGGCATGATGCAGGGCTACGGACCCGGTGGTGGCTACGGGCCCGGCATGATGCAGGGCTACGGGCCAAACGGTGGTTACGGCCCCGGCATGATGCAAGGCTATGGGCCAGGCGCCGGTTACGGACCGGACTGGAACACCCTCACCGACCGGCAACGCCAGCGCCTGCAGGACGTTCAGCGGGAGCACCAGGAGAAAAACTGGAAGCTGATGGAGCAGATGCAGGAAGAACAGCAACGCCTCTACCGCCTCAACCAGGCACCGAGGCCCGACTACGACGCGATCGAGAAATCGACACGTAACCTGAATGAGCTCCAGCAGAAGATGAACGAACGCCAGATCCAGACGCGCAAGCGAATGCAGGAAGTCCTGGAAGACGACGACTGATCGCATCCGCCGACAATCGACTCACGACGGAAGAAGCCGCCCCGAGGGGCGGCTTCACTTCGTCTGGTCACCGGCAACGGCAGACATCATGTCAGGACAGCCCCCCGGTCGCTCAACTCAGCAAGCCCTGATTGGCATGAGGCGTCGTCGACAGCCTGCCTCGAACCACGCGGGGATCCCTGCGCCAGCCTCAACCCTGCGACCGAGCTTAGCGGGGGGCATATCACCCGGGAATGAAAAGGCCCGGCATGCCTGCTGGCGCACCGGGCCGGTATTTCGGTCGCCCGCCGGAGCGGGCCGTCGGGTTGCTTCAGCCGGCCTTGGCCAGTGAACGCGCGTGATCGACCGCGTCGTCGAACACGGCAGTCTCGTACACGGTCTCGGGATCCCCCGGGAAGGCCATCCTTCCGTTGGAAGACCCCTTGCGCGGACGGGTCGCCATCCGCTGCACGAGGTACATGCCGTCGGTCGCCTGCTCGACAGTGATCTTGCCGTTGCGGTAGAAGCCGCGTTCCGTGTCCATCTGCTCTGCCATTGCTGGTTCACCTCTCGGTTTTCGACATGGCGCCGCCGTTTGGTCGGCGCACGGTCATGCTCGGGGCTACGGGCCATGGCGGCATCCGACCCCGAGCACCCACCTTAGGACAAACCCCGGCGACAGGTTATCCCCCAGATTCCGGCCGGCGGGTCGCTCGGTGGACTCCAAATCCCGCCCTGCCGCCGTCTGCGCCCCGTTCACGCCACGATGTGAGAAGGTTTTACCATCTGCCGCAACCGACAGGAAAATCATTCATGGAACATCGAGAACCCGCGCCGCACGGCCCCGCCGCCGACCAGCCGGTGACCCATTCGTCATTCATCAAGCCAGCGCTGTGCACCGTCTTAGACCCGGCACAGTTCGATCACTACCTCCGAGCGGTCCTCGAGATCGCCAAGCCGCGGGGCGAACTCGGTCGCTTCTGGAACCAGCCGCGCGACGGCAAGCCCAAGGCCTGGGGCCAGCTCCTGCTCATCGGGCTGATGCTGGCTGCGCTCGCCTGGCTGGAGAGCCGCTGACCGCGCCGTGCTTTTGCCCTGAACATGGCCGCCGCGATGTCTAAACTCATGATTCCCGGGCATCACCGCGTCGATATGCCCCGGTCAATCCGATATCCAGCGAGGTGAACCGCCATGCAGTACGACCAGTTCGTCCACCAGGTACAGCATCGGGCCCGGCTGAGTTCCAGCGGCGAGGCGATCAAGGCCATCCACGCGACCCTCGAGACGCTCGGCGAGCGCCTCCAGCCGGGGGCGGCGAAGAACCTCGGCTCGCAGTTGCCCTCGGAGATCGCGAACTACCTCGACGGGGCCGCCGGCCAGGAATCCTTCGATGCCGACGAATTCTACGAGCGCGTCTGCGCCCGCGAAGGCACCGGCCTGCACACCGGCGTCTTCCATGCCCGCGCGGTGATCAGCGTGCTCGAGGACGCCGTCTCTCCCGGGGAGATGGAAGACATCCGCTCCTCCCTGCCCCGAAACTATGCCCCTTTGTTCGAATCCGGCAGCGAAGGCCACATGCAGCACTAAATCCACGCATCCGATCCGGCGCCGGCCGGCCCCGGCGGCCGAGCGTCGTCCGCGGCGCGGGAAGGCCGGGGTCGCCACCACCGGCTCGTGCTTTGCGCCGCACCGCCTCCGCGCCCCGGTTGCACATGGATCAACGCATGACAGGGCCGGCGCAGTCCCTTACAATCCCTGCAAAATCAGGCCGGGCGACGGCCAAACGCGGAGTTCATGCAGTGACCACAACCAGCCGTCCGCGCATCAGCGGCACCCAGTTCATCACCGCCGACACGGCCCCCCGCGCCCGCCTGAGCCTGGGCGCCTCGCACCGCGACCCGCACCACCCGGTCACGGGCACCGGCAGCGCGGTCGATGCGATCGACGTGCCGGCCGACGAGAGCTGCACGGTCTGCGCCCCGGCGACGCGCCAACTCGCCGCGGACCTGTTCGACCAGTGGAACGACGCGCTGAAGACAGGCGATGCCCGGCGCGTGACGGCCCTGTACGCGGAAGACGGCGTGCTGCTGCCCACGGTCTCCAACGTGCCGCGGACCAATCACGAGGAGATCCAGGACTACTTCGAGCACTTCCTGGAGAAGAAGCCGGTCGGCACCATCAACACCCGCAACGTGAAACTCGGCTGCAACAAGCTGACCGACGCGGGCACCTACACCTTCCGCGTCACCGACGGCGACGAGACCCGCGACGTCCCGGCCCGCTACACCTTCGTCTGGGAGAACCGCGACGGCCGCTGGCTGATCGTGCATCACCACTCCTCGATGATGCCGACCTCGTAACACGGGACCGATCGACAGAAGCGAACGACAACGCCCGCCATTCCGGCGGGCGTTCTGCTTTCGGGACGGCGACGGGCGTTTCGTCGTCAGCGATAGACATCGATCACTCGACCCAGAGCTCCTTGTAATCCAGAGCACGGGCGCAGCGCACTCGCCCTCCGCCCCGATCGAGGAGCCCCGGCTGCAGAGCCTTAACCATCCAGGCCGCTGCCTGCTCGTGGGCAATCGGATACGGTGCGGCCAATCCGCGCGCTCCGGCCGGCTCGAAGCCGAAACGCGGGTAGTAACCGGGGTGGCCGAGGACGAACACCAGCCCGACGTCCATTGCCCCGAGTGCCTCGAGGCCCGCGGCGATCAAACGCCCGCCGATGCCCTGCCCCTGCACGTCGGGATGCACCGCCATCGGCGCGAGCAGGCTGGCCGCGAGCGACTCGGCCTCCGTCTCGACCTCGGCGTGGGTGAACAGGACGTGACCGAGCACCCGTTTCCCGTCCACGGCCACCAGTGACAGCAGCGGGCGGGCACTCGGGTCATCGAGCGCCTCGTTGACCAGCTGGACGATGCGGGGCGCCTCCTCGGCGCCGAACGCGGCCGTCAGGAGCGCGTGAATTGCAGGCAGGTCAGCGGGTCGAGCCGCACGGATCTCGATCGATTCCGGGTTCACGGGTCAATCTCCTCGGCGGGCCGGCTCCCGGCTCGGTCGTAATGCACTGCCAGCCAGACCGTGTCCTCGTTCGGGTCAGTCCAGGCCACGCGGTGGCGAGTGTGGGCGGGGATGGACAGATGGTCTCCCGGACCCAGGGTGACCTCTTCGCCATTCTCGAACGCGACCACACCTTTCCCCTTGAGCACCACCACCCACTCGTCGCGCGACTGGTCGTACCAGCCGCTTGCCGGCGAGATGTGCCCGCGCGAGACGATGCGCTCGATCATCACGTTCCCACTCTCCACGAGCGTGTCGAAACGCTCCTCCTGAAGGCCTTGGGGCAGGCTATCGAACAGGTTGGTGATCATGCGGTCCCTTCCCAAAAATGAAGATTCCGCGACCCGGCGCGCGGCTGCAAGCGGGGCAAGTCTCCAAACGGGGCGAGATAATACGCCATCGTGCAGGGCTCCCCGGGGAGAACCCCGAAACCGGCGCCAGGGACCCCCGCCGTCAGGCTTGCGCCGGTCGGCCGATGTCGCCCTCGCCTCCCGGCGCGGCATCAAGCCCGGTGCAGGCCAGGCGCACGGCCTCGGCGCGGGTCGCGACCCAGTCGTCGGGGCGCACTTCGCGGGCCACGCCCAGTTGCTCGAGGCGTCCGCGCGGCTGGTCCCGGACGCCGGCGATCACCACGCGGGAGCCCCGTCCGACCGCGTCGTGGATGATACGCTCGAGTACCAGCGACGCGCTCACGCCCAGGTGGGGCACGCCGGTCAGGTCGATCACCAGGGCCTCGGCCCGATCGAGCCGATTCTGCTGCCGGGTCAGGGTCTGCGCGGCGCCGAAGATCAGCGGGCCGCTGAGGTCAAGCAGCGCCACTCGGCTGCCGGCGTCATCGAGGAGCCGTTTCTCGTCGGCCTCGAGGCCCTCGTAGTCGCTCTCGTCCGGGTGCTCGGCCCGGCCGAGCACCCGGACGTGCTCCGACTGCAGGTCGGCCAGGCGGCGGATGGTGAGGATATTCGCGACGAACAGGCCAAGGCCCACCGCGGTGATCAGGTCGACGAAGACGGTCATGGCGATCACGCCGTACATGATCAAAGCGCCGCGGATCGACAGCCGATGGGCGCGTCGCAAGAAGCCCCAGTCGATGATGTCGATACCTACCTTGATCGCGATGCCGGCGAGGATCGCCTTCGGAATGCTCTCGACCAGCCCGCTGGCGCCGAAGACCACCACGCCGAGCACCGCTGCCCGCACCAGCCCCGAGAGAGCCGTGCGCGCCCCGGTCTGGACGTTGACCACGGTACCCATGGTCGCCCCCGCGCCCGGCATGCCGCCGAACATCCCCGAGGCGAGGTTGCCCAGGCCCTGCCCGACCAGCTCCTTGTCGGAGTCGTGCTCCTTGCGGGTGAGGCTGTCGGCGATCACCGAGGTCAGCAGCGCGTCGATGGAGCCCAGCATGGCGAGCACCAGGGCGTTGATCACCATGGTCATCCAGTCATCGGCGCTGAATGTCGGCACCACCAGCGAGGGCAGCCCCGAGGGAATCTCGCCGATCGCGCGGTAGTCGCCGCTGCCGATGAACCACACCGCCAGCAGCGTGCCCACCACCAGGGCCAGCAGCTGGGGCGGCATGAAACGCCGCCACGCCCTGGGCATGAAGAACAGGATACCCAGCGCCACCACGCCGAGAAGCAGTTCACCCGCGTTCACGTCGGCAAACAGCCCGGGCAACGCTTCCAGCGAACCCAGCACCCCGCCCCCGGGCGAGCCATGGCCCAGGAGACCCGGCAGCTGGATGATGATCAGGATCAGGCCGATCCCCGACATGAAGCCCGAGATCACCGTGTAGGGCATCAGCGTGACGTAGCGCCCCAGCTTGAGTATCCCGAACACTATCTGGAAGAGGCCGGCGAGCATGACCGTGGTGAAGGCCATCGCCATGGCGTTTTCCGCCACCATCCCCGTTTCCGGATCGGGGATCATCAGGGCCACGATCACCGCCGTGAACACCACCGTCATCGGCCCGGTGGGCTCGGAGATGAGCGTCGGCGTGCCGCCGAACAGGGCGGCGAACAGCCCCACCAGCACCGCGCCGTAAAGCCCCGCCTCGGCCCCAGCGCCGGATGCCACGCCGAAGGCCAGCGCCATGGGCAGGGCCACGATCGCCGCCGTGACGCCGCCGAAGACGTCACCCTTGAGGTTGCCGAAACCTATCTCGTTGAACACCCGCATCGGTCCGCCCATCCCAGGCCTCCTTTGAACAGGCCGGCAGAATACCAATCACCCATGTAGTTATAAATTGGTTTTATCGGTAGCTGCCATAGACTCGGAACTATGGTAGGCCGCTAACGCGCCCGTCGCAGAAGCCGGCGGATGTTCGCCCGAGCGGCGCTCCCGTCGATCCAGGGACCAATGCGTCTTTGAAAGTAATGGAGGAGCCACGCCGTCGAGCGACAGGACGATGAACAGGACGACAAGGACCCCGGCGCACAGCCTCGGTGGCTCGTTGGGGGGACTTTCGACCCAGACGCGGGGCCGAGAACACGGGAGACGACACATTCTCTCGTCGGCAAGCGCCCTTGCGATTCGAGGGCGATCACTCCGGGATTACGAGATCCGCCTCCACCAGGTCGGCGAGCAGCGCCCGCACGTCCGCCTCGACCTGCCTGGCCGGCGCGTCCGGGTGCAATTCCGACAGGAGGTCGGCGATCTCCCGGCCGCTGATGGTCTCGGCGCGGAGAAGCGCCCATACCAGTTGCCCGCTGGGATTGAGCCGGTGAATGGCGCCGCTGGGCACGTGGATCAGGAAGCGGTCCTCGTCGAGTTCGTACTCACGCACGGCCGGGGTGGCCTGCCAGTGGTCCTCGAGAGATACCGTCGGTCCGTCCGGTTCCGGCGAGCGGATCGAACCCGGCGGCCTTGCGAACGCCGACGCGAGCGGCTCTTCGGCCCGCGAGTCTCCCGTGGCTTCGACGAGCAGCCGCGCCGCGGCGAGAGGTTCGCCGTAGCGCAACAGCCGACAGGGCAGCGAGCGCATTACCGGCAGGAAGCGCGCCATCAGCGTCTCGCTGGGCAGGTCATGGGCGAAGTGCTGGCGCAGCAGGTGCGCCAGCCCCTCCCCCGGCGCCAGCGGAATCAGTTCCGGTTCGGCCAGCTCCACGTCGCGTTCGAGCAGCACCACCGCGCCCAGCGGGAAGCATTCACCGTGGGCGGCGAGCTGGCCGTCGGGCAGGTCCAGGTAGCGGTAACGCCCGTCATCCGGACCGCCGCGGGCCTCGATGTAGTCACGAAGCGCCGGGTCCAGTGACGCGGGCAGCGGCAGGCGCAGGCGGGGGGCAATGCCGAGGGCCATGCCCTCCCCTCGCGGTGTCAGTGCAAGCACGTCGTCCCCGGCCACCCGCTGCCCGACGGCCGCGAGCGCCGCCGTCAGGGTACTCTTGCCTGCCCGGTGGGTTTCCGGAAACAGCAGCAGTCGACCGTCGATGACCGCCGAGCCGCAGTGGATGCCGAGCAGGTCGGGATGCTCCGCGAGGAAACCCTCGATCAGGTCGACGACCACGCTGCAGGCGGCCGACACGGGCGTGTCGTGGACCAGGTCCTCGGAGAGGGTGGCGGAGTGCTGGCGAAACGAGCCGGCCCGCTCGTCCAACCGGGTCAACGGGACGTCCGATCCGGCATCCCCGGGCGTGGACGGCCAGCCCGGCAGAACGGCCTCGAGGACGTCCAGCACCTCCCGGGCGCCTGTTACGCGCACGGGCCGGGAAATCCCGGGGACACGGACGTCCCTCGTCCGCGGCAGGGTCACCAGCGGCTGGGACTCAGGGGGATTCTCAGGTGCAGTTCCGGCGCATCATGGTGGTGACGGCCGCGCCGACGGTCGTCGCGGTAATAGCGGTATTCAGTGTCGTGGTGATGATGGTGGTGCTTGCCGCTCGGCCGGCTGTAGCTCGGCCGGGAGTAGCTTCCGCGGCTCCCGTGGCGGTGCGGCCCCGGGTGTGCCCGGGCAACGTTGACCAACGTCGGCGCCACGTAGGCACCGGCAAGGCTTGCCCCCAATGTAATGAGCAGGCGGCGCCGACGGCGCAGGGTTTCGTCTGACTGGTGATCACTCATGACCATTCCCTCGGTTCAGGAATTCATCGGTTAATCGCAGGCAGCCCGATGCGTGGATCCGGGCTGCCATCCATGGATTTTCGACAACGGAACCGCGCAAAAGTGCCGAATTCCGTCCCCTGCCGATCCCCGGTCTCCCGGCACCCGCCACGGCCAGTTACCAGGATTACACAACATTAGCCTGCTAATGTATTCGACAAATCCAACCACGACAACGCCAGGACAGACACCCTGCGACCGACATCTCCCTGACCCGTTATCGAATTCAGTCATCCTCCCCGAAATCCGTCGACTCGCGCCGGGCCTGGCCATCCTGGCCCGACACGACTTCCGACAGAAGACACTTGGGCCTGTCCACATTCGTTCGCTGAAAGTCTCGGCCGTCCTTGCCCGCACCGGCGAAGCGATCTCAATCACCCCCGATCTCTTTTTTGCTTTCGTGTTCCGTGGCGGAAGGCCGTCGCTGCACCTTCCAACTGGCCCAGAAGGCGGTGCCCTCGATGGTGCACCCCAGCTGCCGCAACCACTCGGCCAGCTTGTGGTTGGAGTTGTTCCAGAACGCATACGCCTCCGGATGTTCGACGAAGGCGAGATCGTAGACGGCGTTGTACTTGACGCTGGAATAATTCTCCCGGTGGAGGGCTTCGAGCGAGGAGCGCAACGCGGTCACCCGGTCGGTCTCGACCTCGACCTCGTGGATCTCCTGGATGCCGACACGCAGGCCCTCTCGCACCCCTTCCTGCGTTGCCGTCCCGTCGGTCAGGCTCCGACCCAGGCCGGCACGGGACGGCAAGAGCACGGCCCGAATCGCCTCCATCCATCCCGTATCCACCTCGGCGTACCAGCCCCAGTCACCGTAGGCGTAACGGACGAAACCGTCCGGGTGCGGCAACACCAGGCTGGAATGACGGCCGTGGTCGAGCACGAAAACGGATTGCGGCCGATCCACCGAGGCGGGGGGCACGATGGTAGTGGCGCATCCGCTCGATACCAGGAGGGCACCGCCGGCCAAAGCAATACCGACAGACAACCGTAATACGCGCTGGAGATATTCCGCCATGGCAGCCAACCGACTTTCGCGTGGTGGTCAGGGAACTCGACCGCCGCTGGATGGGTTCCATTCCAGCGTAGGTCACATCGGCCTTCCGGACCCGGAGATCGTCGGGCAGCCCGGGTATCTCCCTCGCCTCGGCTCGTCTCTCCTCCAGCGGGGCCCATCGTTCGGACGAACCGTTCCCGGCGTCGAACGTGTCGCGGGATGTCCATCCCGAGCTTGCCCAGACAATGCCGATTGGAAGCGCTCGCTACTGGTCGGAATCATCCGCCGCCGACATGTCCCCGTCTCCGAGTGCGGCGACCTCAGCGTGGATGGTCTCGACGATTTCACGCTCGTCGCGGCCATAGCGCTCCGGCGATACGGGATCGCCGACGATCACGCGCACCCGGCCGGGGCGCGGCAGGACCCGCCCCGGCGGCATGGCCTCCCTTGTCCCTTCGATCCAGACGGGTATCACCGGCACCGGCTGTGCCCGGAGGACGAGACCGATGCCCGGCCGAAACCGTTGCAGGCTGCCGTCGGGAGAACGCCGGCCCTCCGGGAACCAGACCAGCGTGTGGCCGCGCTCGAGGACGGTGGCCGCCAGCGCCAGGCTGCTGCGTGGTGCTGCGCCCGGGTCGATGGGCAGGACACGCGCGATACGGCTGAACCAGCGGCTGAGACGACCGGAAAACATCAACCCGGTCCATCCGGCCCAGTACAGGGATTCGAGCTGGCGTGTGCTCAGGACCCGGGTGAGCACGAGTGGGTCGAGGGCGCTCAAGTGCCGTGGGGCGATCATGCAGGGGCCGTTCTCGGGGATGCGGCCGCGAATCTCGACCCTCAGCAGGAGGCGGGTCGCCAGTCTTGCAAGGCCCAGCAACAGGCGACCGCTCACCCTCCGCACGCGGCCCGGCGGCGCCAGTGCCTGTTCGAGTTCGGGTTTCAGCAACCGCTCCGGCGTTTCGAGTGCCTCGGCGAGATCCTCGGTTTCCTCCCCCGCCTCGGCGGAGGACGCCGCCTCCTGCAGCAGGTCTCGCACGCTGCTCACGCGGGCGATGGCCGACTCGTCGAGTTCGATCCCCACGTGCTCGCGCAGGGCGAGACTCAGGTCCACCCAGCCGAGCGAGTCGATGTCGAGATCCTGGTTCAGGCTGCTGTCCGGGGTAAGTCGCCGATCACGATAGCGTTTCGCCAGGTAGTTCCAGGTCCCCTCGGCGGCCGGGTCCGACAGCAACTGCTGGTCCTCGGGGGACATGGATTCGCGCGAGATGGGTTCCGGCGGCGCGTCGGGAACGCCACCGCTTTCCCCCAGGCGCTCGAACAGTTCCTCGAGCTTGTGGCGGCGCAGCTTGCCCAGCCGGGTGCGCGGCAGCGGGTCCACGGCGATTCGAACCGTGCCTGGCCGATGGTGACTGGGCAGTTCGCGCGCCGCCTGCTCGACCGCCCGCTCGACACGCTGTCGAAAGTTCTCGTCGCCGGCCTCGCGCAGCAACCCGGCCTCCGGCACGACGACCGCCGCCAGGCGATCCCCGTACTCGAGGACCCCCGCCTCGCGAATGCTTTCCGATGCCGCCAGGGTCTTCTCCACGCGCTCGGGGTCCACGTTCTCGCCGCCCGTGAGCACGATCATGGCGGACTTGCGCCCCTGGAGGTAAAGATGCCCGTCCTCGTCCAGCTCGCCGATGTCACCGGTATGAAACCAGCCGTCGTCGTCCAGGTCCTCGGCGGACTTTTCGGGCAGGTTCCAGTACCCGCCGAAGACGTTCGGTCCCCGGGCCAGGATCTCGCCCGCCCCATTCTCGGCGTCGATGCGCAGTTCCACCCCGGGCAGCGCGACGCCGGCGCTCTCCAGCCGTATCCGCTCCGGCGGGTTGAAGGTGAGTATCGGCGAGGTCTCGCTCAGTCCGTAGCCGGTCGCCACCTCCCAGCCCAGGCCCTGCAGCCTGCGCCCGAGATCCGGGTCGAGGGCCGCTCCGCCCGCCACCATCAGGCGCAGATCCGGGGAGAGTCGGTTGCGCACCGGGGCGAACAGGCGGCGTCCCAGTCGCCAGCCCAGCCGGCGGCGTGCCGCCATGGACAGCCCCAGCAGTCCATGGAACAGTGCCGCGGCGAGCCGACTCCGACCGGCGATGCGCTCCTCCAGGACGCGGTACATCGCCTCGTAGAGACCCGGCACACCGAGCATGACCGTCGCCTCGCCCTCGCGCAGTGCCCGCACGATCTGCGGGCCCACCAGGGAGAAGGGGATGACGATCGTCGCCCCCAGGCTCAACGGGATGAGGATGCCGACGGTGAAGGGATAGACATGGTGGAACGGCAACGGCACCAGGACCCGGTCCCGGTGGTCCGCCAGGTCCTGTTCGTCCAGCGCCTCGACGTTGCTGGCCAGGTTGCGGTGGGTCAGCGGCACGCCCTTGGGCGGCCCCGTCGTGCCGGAGGTATAGAAAATGGCGGCGAGATCGTCGGTTGCCTCGACGGGTTCGGCCGATTCCGAAGCCAGCAGTGCACCCCAGGCCTCGGCGTCCTCCCCGTCGTCCCCGAACAGGCGAACCTGGGCCGGCAGATCCGGGTCCAGCGCGTCAATGCGCTCCCGTAACGCGGCGGTGGTGAAAATGAAGGCCGGGTCACAGTCACCCAGGGCATGCGCCAGATCCTCACCGGGCATCTGGACATCCAGGGGAACCACCACGCCCCCGGCATTCATGACGCCGAGCGCCGAGACGATCCAGTCGGCGCTGTTGGGGGCCATGAGCACCACCCGGTCGCCCCGCCCGAGGCCAGCCTTCTCCAGCCCCGTGGTCAACCGCCCGACGCGCTCGAAAAGCTCGTCGCGGGTCATCGTCTCGATCGAATCACGGCCGAACGTCACCACGGCGGGCTCATCGCCCGGCACGGAACGGCCTGAAATCAATTCAGCGAGTGTCATCGGTATTGAGCGTAGGAGGTTTTGCGGGGTTTGCGCTCACGTATGGCATCCGAAGATTTTTGAAAGCTCGGCAAGTCGCGACTAATCTCGCTCCACGGCTGACGCCGCGGGCGTAATGCCCCTCTTCCCCACCAGTCGGAGGAAAACCCGATGGACCCAGAGCAGATCAAGGGCAACTGGAAGCAGTTAAAGGGCGACATCAAGAAGCAATGGGGAAAACTGACGGATGACGACCTCGCCGAGGCCGAAGGTCACCGTGACTATCTGATCGGCAAGATCCAGGAGCGTTACGGCATCGCCAAGGACGAGGCGCGCGAACAGCTCGAGGAATTCGAGAAGAACCTCTGACTGCCTGTCCGACGGGCCGCTGCATCAAGAACTGGAGGCCCACGCCCCCGGTCGTGCCGCCACGCCAGCCGCATTCCCACCCTACAAGAGGC
Organism: Guyparkeria sp.; assembly: GCA_041690375.1. Classification (GTDB taxonomy): domain Bacteria; phylum Pseudomonadota; class Gammaproteobacteria; order Halothiobacillales; family Halothiobacillaceae; genus Guyparkeria. The sequence goes on from JAWLHL010000003.1 coordinate 62,434, forward strand.
GTTCGTGGAAGGGATTCACGAGCGACTCGGCACCTCGGCGCATGCAAGAGGTGTAAAAGCGCGGCCAACACCACGTGCCCGCCCGAATCGCCCGCCGCTTACGTCACCCACTTCAGGCCCGAAAACAAAGCTCTAAAGCCGTATTGTCCGGCTCTCCCGGAACCTGGTTGCGAGAGATCAGCCCCTTGTCCCGGTCCGACCCCGTATGGACACGGAGGCCCATCACTGCGGGATAAATTTCCTGCCAGCGGACAGGAAACACCCACGCCACAGCGGACTATCCTTGTTCAAGTCCGATCCGGACGTTAGACGGGAGGTCCATCGTGAACAGCTGGTCCAGGTACGTCCTCTTGCTGCCCTGGCTTGTAGCATCCCCCCTGCTGCCTGCCCAGGATCTCTCCCTGCCTCCCTACGAAAGGGAAACCACGTGCGAGACGGTCACGCTCGTCAAGCAGGCGGCCGAAGCGATCAGTCGGGAAGGCGAGTCCGTCTTTGCGGACTTCCGCGAGCCGGGGAGCCGCTGGTACCGCGGTGAGCGCTACCTCTTCGTCTGGGACCTGGACGGCAACCGGAAGGTCTACCCGCCGGACCCCGAACACGAAAAACAGAACCTGATCGACCTTAAGGACGTCGGCGGCAAGCCGATCGGGCGGATGTTCGTCGACGCCGCCCGAGAAGGCGACGGCAAGGGTTGGGTGCACTACCAGTGGAACCGGCCCCATGAACTGGAGCCGACCTGGAAATCGACCTACATCGTTCGCGCACAAGCGCCGTCCGGGGCCGACTACCTGGTCGGCAGCGGGGTGTACCAGGGCGGCATGGAGAAGGCCTTCCTCGTCGAGGAGGTGGAAGCGGCAGCCGACCTGCTGCAACGGGAGGGCAAGGACGCTTTTTCCATCCTGCGCGACCCCACCAGCCGCTTCTTCTTCCATGACACCTACATATTCGTCACCGCCGAAAACGGCGTGGAACTGGTCAATCCCGCCTTTCCGGGCATCGAGGGCCGCAGCCTCTGGGACGCCCGGGACAGTACCGGCAAGCACCTGGTGCGTGAGTACATCGAGCTTGCCAAGGAACAGGGCCATGGCTGGGTGACCTACCACTGGCCGCGACCCACCCAGCCGCAGGCGGATGCCGTGAAGATCACCTATGTCAGAAGCGTCGAAGTGGGTGGCGAGACCCTGATCGTCGGGGCCGGCATGTACGAGTAACGCCTGCCGAGCGCCCTCCCCGGGCGCTCTCGGAGACCCTCAGCCGAAGCTGTTGAAAAACTGCCGCGCAACGCGACCGCAGCCGACGCCGCTCAACCCGCCAGGCCGCAACGGCGCGCCGTGGCCTCCAGGATCATGCGCCAGAGCGTGCTGTAGTCGTATCCGGCGTAGCTCGCCATGAGCGCCATCTTGCCGTCCCAGCTCCAGGTGGGGTTGTAGTTGGCGTCGAGCAGACGCGGCACGCCATCGATGCCGGCGCGGAAGTCGAACCGCGCGTAGTCGCGGCAGCCAAGGCGCTGGAACAGCCGCACGGTGTGGTCCACCAGTTGAGCGTGAGTGACGTCGTCGATGTCCGCGCGCCGGAATTCCAGCTCCTGCCAGTAGGGGGATTCCGGATCGGCCTTGGAGCCGTAGGACAGGATCGGCGGCAGCCCGGGGTCCAGATGGCTGTAGTCGATCTCGAGCGGCGGCAGGACGGTGAAGTCGCCCGGGTTGCCGATCAGGCCCACCGTGTACTCGGTGCCGGTCAGGAAATCCTGGATCAGGGCCTGCGGGCGGTCGAGCTCGGCCCGCAGCCGCTCGAGGTAGGCCAGGGCCTCGGCGTCGTTGTGCACCACGCAGTCGCGCGTGATCCCGACACTGCCGTCGGCCGCGTTCGGCTTGATCAGCGAGGGGTAGAGCTCGGGCAGCACCGGCGGGTCGGCGGTGAGGTCGACGAAGGTTTCATTGGGCACCGGGATCCCGATCCCCATCGCCAGCGCACGCACCATCGACTTGTCGGTGCTCAGTCCCATGGAGAACGAGCCCGCCCCCGTGAACGGGATGTCGAGGATCTCGAGCAGTGCCGCGACGAGCGTGTCGTGGTGCACCACGTTGCGATAGCCGGTGTCACACAGGTTCAGCACCAGGTCGGGCGCGGCCGCGCGCAGATCCTCGTAGAGGCGCAGGTGATCGTCGAAGTAGCTGAACCGGAAGCCGTCCAGGGGCGCCAGTGCCTCGCGCAGGCGGCGGATGTCCTCGAAATCCTCCTCGGTGAGGCGGCCTTCCGGACGATAGGGATACGGCAGGCGCGGATCACCGAAGAGCACGCCGACGTGCAGCGGTTGGGTAGGGTCTCGGCTCATGGCTGCTTCCTCCCGGTGTCCTGCGGGGCCGGATGACCGGCGTTATCGCGCCAATGGGCCTCGCGAGAGGCCTGCGAGTCCGGATACTCCGGCGCCAGCATGGACATCACGTACATGGAAAGGTAGTGGTCGCCTTCCTTGACGCTGTCGCGGCTGACCCCCTCGGTCACGAAGCCGAGCCGACGGTAGAGGCGCCGGGCCGGCTCGTTGCCCTTCAGTACCGTCAGCCACAGGCGGTGAAATGCCAGCACCTCGAAGCAGTAGCCGGCCAGCAGCGCCACCGCCTCCTTGCCGAAGCCGCGGCCCTTGCGAGCAATGACGAGACGACGCAGCAGCAGGCAGTCGTTGGGATCGCAGTGCCCTTCCAGCACCACGAAGCCGACCGGGTCGCCGGTATGCAGCTCCTCGATGACCCAGTGCGTGCAGTCCGCCGATCGAATGCAGGATCGGTGAGCGCCGTGACTCCATTGCTCGATGTAGTCCACGTTTTCCGAGTGGCGCTCGAGAGCGACGACGAAATCGATCTCGGCATCGCCGGTCGGGCGCAGCCGCAGCCTGCGTCCGGCAAGCACCGGCTGCGGTGGGGCCTTCCCGTGCACGGGTTCGCTCGGCGGCATCATGCAACCCTCCATTCGGCCGGCGCGTGATCGCGCCTACCCACCGAATCTAGTCGAGACCCCTGCGCCTGTCGACGGCACACCGTGGCAGGGCCGCGGGTCGGTGCACTATGCTCGAACCGCGGCCAACAAGGCAGGAGGGCCTCCGTCATGGTTCGACGCACGTCGCTGGCCGATGCCGACCAGATCCGCGACCGGCTGGTGTCACTGATCCGGATCCCGTCGATCACCGGCCAGGAAGATGCCGCCATCGCGCAGATCGCCGACTGGCTGCAGGAACTGGACGCCGAGATCGACTACTGGAACGACGGCATCGCCTCGCTGCAGCGCGATCCCCGCTACCCGGGCCACGAGGTGGAACGCGCCTGGGCGCCGGTAGTCGTGGGCGTGGTGCGCGGCGACCGGCCGGGCCCGTCGGTGCTCCTGACCGGGCATGTCGACGTGGTGCCGCCCGGCGACTACGGCCCCTGGAACGACGAGCCCTTCTCGGGCGTCACCCGCGACGACCGGGTCTTCGGCTGCGGCGCCGCCGACATGAAGTCCGGCCTGATCGCCGCCATGACCGCCTTCGCGGCATTCGCCTCCGGGGAGCGCAACTTCCCCGGACGCGTGGTGTTCGCCGCCGTGCCGGCCGAAGAGGACAGCGGGCTGGGCACCCTCGCCGCCATCCGCGGCGGCTGGCAGGCCGACGCGGCCATCATTCCCGAACCCACCATCATCGACGAGTTCCCGGAGCTCGTGATCGCGCATGCCGGGGCGATGTCGCTGAAGGTCGAGGTGCCCGGCCGGGCCGCGCATGCAAGCAAGCGGCTGCAGGGCGAAAGCGCGCTCGACCACTTCATCACCCTCCTGAACGCCATGCGTGCCGACGAGCGGGCCGTGAACGCGCGCGAGACGAATCCCCTGATGAAGGCACACGAGCTGCCCTACGCGACCAACGTCGGCGTCATCCAGGGCGGGCGCTGGTCATCGACGGTCATGGATTCGCTGGAAGCGCAGGTCCGCATCGGGGTCGCGCTGGACGAAAGCGTCGACCAGGCGGAGAAACGCTTCCGCAACGCCATCGCCAAGGCGGCCCGCAAGGACCCGTGGCTGTCGGCCAACCCGCCCCGCATCACGCGGCTGGCCGCCGCCTTCGGCTCGGCGGCCACCGCCGCCGACCACCCGCTGGTCACCGCGATGACCGAAGCGGCCGAGGAGGAATTCCACAAGACCCCCGCGGTCACCGCCGCGCCCTACAGCTGCGACATGGCCGGCTGGGTGCGCCTTGCCGGGATACCGACGGTACTCTACGGACCGGGCCGCCTCGACGTCGCGCACGCCCCCAACGAGTGGGTATCCCTGGAAAGCACCTACCGCGTGGCGCGCACGCTCATCCGCGCCACCGAACGCCTGCTCGAGACCGACATCGACACACTGCGACCGCCCACCTGACGCTGGCGGCAGCTGGTAGTTCAGCCGAACGCGTTGAAGAACTGTCGCGCCACCCGGCCGCTGCGCACGCCGCGGGTCTGGGCGAACTTGATGGCCTCCGCGTGCAGCACGTCGCGGTCGCCGGTCCAGTCGCGGAAGTAGAAATCGACGATCTCGAGGTATTCAGGTTGAGAGATCGGATAGAACGACAGCCACAGGCCGAAGCGGTCGGAGAGCGAGATCTTCTCCTCGACGGCATCCCTGTGATGAAGCTCGGTGCCCACCACCCGCGCCCCGTCGTTGTCGCTGGCCTGCTCGGGTAGCAGGTGCCGTCGGTTGGAGCTGGCATAGACCACCACGTTCTCCGGCGGCAACTCCAGCGAGCCCTCGAGCACCCGCTTCAATCCCTTGTAGCGCGAATCGCCCTGCTCGAAGGAGAGGTCGTCGCAGAAGATGACGAACCGCTGCGGCAGATCGAGCAGCGAGTCGATGATTTCCGGCAGATCGCCCAGGTCGTCGGCGTCCACCTCGATCATCCGCAGACCCTGATCGCCGTAGGCATTGAGCATCGCCTTGATCAAGGACGACTTGCCCGTGCCGCGCGAGCCCCACAGCAGCGCATTGTTCGCGCCCCGCCCGTGTAGAAAACGCCGGGTGTTGTGCATCAGCGCCTGCTTCTGGCGATCGACCCCCAGCAGTCTCTCGGGGACGACGGGATCGACCCGGTGCACAGGACGCAGTCGTTGCGAACCGGATCGCCAGATCGCGGCGTGGGTGTTCTTCCAATCAATATCCGACATCAGCTACCAAGAACGGAGGGAGTGAGGGCTGAAATATACATAGTGGGGAATCATCGGGCGGGGGAGTCCCCTTCGCCTTGCCGAGCGGCCCGGGGTGCCGCACGGTCGGGGCGGCATGGACGCCGACCCGAAGTTCGACGCGACCAAGCCGGAATCAATTGAGGTTGGTCAACGGATGACATGCACGAAAAAGCACCCAATCCAAACCGGCTGTCAATTTATTACCTCTATTTGGGCCAATTTTTTAATTTTATGCACCTCGAAGTCACATCAATTCTTTCTCAGATAAGAAGAACCAATCACCCTCGAACATTCAGCCGCCTAGCAAATTCGTCAACGTAAGTACGAAAAACATTGGATGCGCGAATAATTCTGCTCGAACCGACAGCATGCTTCTCACAAAACCTTTTCCGGCGAATAGGGTCTTTATTGCATTCCGAAATATTTGGAACGCCACGCCCCTCGGAAAGATGTAAAACCCGCATGAATTCGTTACAAAGCCGCTCTCCAAAAATAGACTCGATTTCGGTGGCGTTTGGCTGAAAAGCTGCTACGCACCACGATTCAGTGGACTCGACAGCTGGAATAAAAGCATGCAAATCGCGCTCGGCCTGAGTTAACTCCGGATATCCGGCCCAAACCTTAAGAACGTCCTCTATCTCTGAGGCCCGCTCAGAAGGAGTCTGACACGCCCCCAACCGATAACCACAACTTTGTACCGCAGATTGAAAGGCCGGATCATCTAAAATATCCGAATCCATCTGGATTAAAAAAAGGTCACACTTTTTTGCACTCAACGGCCCAGCGAACAGACCCCCAATGTAGTACCTGATCCGCTCGTCAGCGTTAAATCTCTCCAACCAGCTCTTTACTTTACCCCATCCGGCTTTCGACGAAGTGTTGTCCATTGGCGGCTGAAGGGCAACAAATTCGACATCAAACCCTCGGTTCGACAATTCATTACCAACGAAACTCTTCACCGCGTAATAATCCGTTGGTCCTTCAACAACCAAACCTACACGCACACATTGATTCATAGCTCATACCGCAAGCCATGTTCACCAAGCGCCCCATCAATTTCACCATCAATCCAAAGTTGACTTAACTTGCGACCTTCCTTAATTCGCTCCCAGTCTTCCCTAGTCCACCCCGGCGCGGGCTTCAATCGATCCAATTGGGTCTGCCCCTTGTCGTCTCTAGAAACGACGAAAACCCTCTGCTCATCATCGAACAAATCAAACGCATCCAGTGACGTGGGGTTATGGCTCGTAAGAAAAATCTGATCAGGACCCGAGTTTAACGAACGCTCTTCCTTCATTTTGAGCACACTAATCATTCGCTCAATTAGACTCCTAGTTATACTTGGATTTAGAGCATTATCCACGTTGTCTAAAGCGAATATTTTTGGAGAATCAGGGTGCGCCAGCAGTACCGAAATAAACAGAAGAAACAACGTGCCCTCGCTACTATCATAGGCAGAGAGTGTGTTTCTTTTCGCATGCATGTAACGATCGATAAAATATAGAACCTGCCCTTCCGACTCAGTCATTTCCTTTGACTTCAGAGACGGGTCAATCTTACCGACCTTCACCCCGGAAGCCCAACCGGGGAGCCCAACAAGATTAAGAGCCGATCGGATCAACTCATTTTCATCGGATGCATTTTTATTGCTTCTAACGGAACCCCAGTGCGCGAGTAGCGATTTAACTGCCAAGGCCAATCCCTCACCATGCAACCCTACCGGAGGATCTGCGGCATGACTACTCTCAATCCCGCGCAAAAACTCCGTCTGCGGCGAATATATTGCATATTTTGACAGGTCATCTAGCGCCTCACGGATATCTTCACTGACATCAAAAGCATTTTTAGTTTGATCCCATATCCCCCGATAGGGCTCGAGCCTTCCTTTCACAGGAACACCAGATACCCGTGACCCACGCATACTCCGGCCAAATATATCCACACCTGACTTAGTCGCTCTTTCTGAAAATATGGACAAAGCGGTATTTGCTTCGCTCGCGCTCAACTCGAGATCATAGGTAATAGAATTACTTAGCTCGGTCTCTATCCGAAACGTCTTTGGCAAATTATAATATTTAAATGCCGACTTCATAAGCGCAGGGGGAGTCAGGCGAACTCCTTTTCTCGCAAGCTCTGGATCCGCAACGCCTCTAGACATTGCAGATGACAACACGCCAATGCTTTCGAGGACGTTAGATTTCCCCGATCCGTTGCCACCTATAAACAGATTTATTTTCCCCAGCTCGCACTCTACGTCTCGCAGGGACTTGAAACGATTTATTTTCAGTTTTCTGATCATGGTCCGATGACCCGCTGGCGGCAATAATTTCGTGATTGTTCCCAATCTTCGAACGAATCAGTTTAGTGGAAACACCCCCTGAATCAACAAGGCCCGCAATAAGCGGGCCTTGCAAAGGAAGCTATATCGCAAACTCACTCCGGCCGCATATGCGGAAACAGTAGCACATCCCGAATCGACGCCGAGTCGGTCAGCAGCATGATCAACCGATCGATGCCGATCCCCTCCCCCGCCGTCGGCGGCATACCGTGCTCCAGCGCGCGGATGTAGTCAGCGTCGAAGTGCATGGCCTCCTCGTCGCCAGCCTCCTTCTCGTTGACCTGCTGGGCGAAGCGCTCGGCCTGGTCCTCGGCATCGTTGAGCTCCGAGAAGCCGTTGGCGATCTCGCGGCCGCCGACGAAGAACTCGAAGCGCTCGGTGACGAACGGGTCGTCGTCGCGGCGTCGGGCCAGCGGTGAGACCTCGGCCGGGTACTCGGTGATGAAGGTGGGGTCGTGCAGCTTGTGCTCGGCGGTCTTCTCGAAGATCTCGATCTGTACCTTGCCCAGGCCGTAAGAGTCCTTGAGCGGGATGCCCAGCTTCTCCGCGACGGCACGGGCCTTGTCTTCGTCGTCGATGTCGGCAGCCGTCAGGTCCGGGTTGTGGCGCAGAATGGCCTCGCGGACGGTCAGGCGCTCGAAGGGCTTGCCGAACTCGAAGGTGTCGCCTTGGTACTCGATCGAGGTGCCGCCGTGGACCTCCTCAGTGCAGCGGCGCAGCAGGTCCTCGGTGAGGTTCATCAGGTCGTTGTAATCGGCGTAGGCCTGGTAGAACTCGACCATGGTGAACTCGGGGTTGTGCCGCGTGGACAGACCCTCGTTGCGGAAGTTGCGGTTGATCTCGTAGACACGCTCGAAACCGCCGACCACCAGGCGCTTGAGGAACAGTTCCGGCGCGATGCGAAGGTACAGCGGCATGTCGAGCGCGTTGTGGTGGGTGACGAACGGCTTGGCCGCCGCGCCGCCGGGGATGGCCTGCATCATCGGGGTCTCGACTTCCAGAAAGCCGTGGCCGTCGAGGTAGTCGCGGATGAAGCGGATCACGCGGGTACGCAGACGGAAGGTCTCGCGCGCCGACTCGTTCATGACCAGATCGAGGTAGCGCTGGCGATAGCGGGCCTCGGTGTCGGACAGGCCGTGGAACTTGTCCGGCAGCGGGCGCAGGCTCTTGGTGAGCATGCGCAGGCTGTCGACGCGCACGGAGAGCTCGCCCTTGTTGGTCTTGAAGAGCACGCCCTCGCCGCCGACGATGTCGCCGATGTCCCAGGTCTTGAAGTCCTTGTAGGCATCAACGCCGATGTCGTCGCGGGCGACGTAGAACTGGATGCGGCCGGACTGGTCGAGGATGGATAGGAAGCTCGCCTTGCCCATCACCCGCTTGGCCATGACGCGACCGGCGACCGCGACGCGGACGGTGTTCTCCTCGAACCACGGCTTGTCGTGCTCGCCGTACTCGGCCTGCAGTTCCCCTGCCATGTGCTCCCGTTCGAAGTCGTTGGGGAACGGGTTGCCGGTCTCGCGGAGCTTCTTGAGCTTCTCGCGGCGCTCGGCAATCAGTTGGTTCTCGTCGATTTCGGGCTTTTGCTCGGCCATGGTTTCGGGTCTTCGTGGTTGGGTGGGCCGGGTTGCCGGCGTGTCTTTTCCGTTTGTCGTAGGAGCGCCTTGCCGCGCGATGTTGCTGTTGGCAGGTTACGGCATCGCGGCTAAAGCCGCTCCTACGGGTTGTTTCCGCTGTGGGAGCTTCCCTTGCAAGCGAATCGCGCCTCCTGGCGCGAGTCCCCGTTTCGGCCTTGTACCCGGCTTGACCGGGGACGGCCGCTGTCGCGGCCTTCGCGGGCGGGGCCCGCTCGCACACGCTAGTTTGTTGTAGGAGCGCCTTGCCGCGCGATGTTGCTCTTGGCAGGTTACGGCATCGCGGCTAAAGCCGCTCCTACGGGTTGTCTCGCTGTGGGAGCTTGCCTTGCAAGCGAATCGCGCCTCCTGGCGCGAGTTCCCGTTTCGGCCTTGTACCCGGCCTGGGCGGGGATGGCCGCTTGCGCGGCCTTCGCGGGCGGGGCCCGCTCCCACACGCTAGTTTGTTTTAGGAGCGCCTTGCCGCGCGATGTTGCTCTTGGCAGGTTACGGCATCGCGGCTAAAGCCGCTCCTACGGGTTGTCTCGCTGTGGGAGCTTGCCTTGCAAGCGAATCGCGCCTCCTGGCGCGAGTTCCCGTTTCGGCCTTGTACCCGGCTTGAACGGGGATGGCCGCAGTCGCGGCCTTCGCGGGCGGGGCCCGCTCCCAGGTGCGGATTGTCGTAGGAGCGCCTTCAGGCGCGATGGCTTAGGGCTTCGTTTTGCGTTTCGCGGCTAAAGCCGCTCCTACGGCAATGTGGTTCCGGTTCGTCTTTGCCTTTCGCGGCCACAGCCGCTCCTGCGGTTGGCTTACAGGCCGCTCTTGAGGCTGGCCTCGATGAACGGGTCGAGGTCGCCGTCGAGCACGGCCTGGGTGTTGCCGGTCTCGTGCCCGGTGCGCAGGTCCTTGATGCGGCTCTGATCGAGGACGTAGGAGCGGATCTGGCTGCCCCAGCCGACGTCGGCCTTGGTGTCCTCGACGGCCTGCGCCTCGGCGCGGCGCTTCTGCATCTCCAGCTCGTAGAGCTTGGCCTTGAGCTGCTTCATCGCCCGGTCGCGGTTCTGGATCTGCGAGCGCTCGGACTGGCAGGCCACCACCACGCCGGTGGGGATGTGCGTGAAGCGCACCGCAGACTCGGTCCGGTTGACGTGCTGACCGCCGGCCCCGGAGGCGCGGTAGACGTCGGTGCGGATGTCGGCCGGGTTGATCTCGATCTCGATGTTGTCGTCGATCTCCGGGGAGACGAACACCGAGGCGAACGACGTGTGCCGGCGGTTGTCCGAGTCGAACGGCGACTTTCGCACCAGGCGGTGCACGCCGGTCTCGGTGCGCAGCCAGCCGAAGGCGAACTCGCCCTCGAAACGGATGGTGGCCGACTTGATGCCGGCGACCTCGCCGTCGGAGATCTCGGTGATCTCGGTCTTGAAGCCGTGCTTCTCGCCCCAGCGCAGGTACATGCGCAGCAGGATGGAGGCCCAGTCCTGGGCCTCGGTGCCGCCGGCGCCGGCCTGGATGTCCATGAAGGCGTTGGACTCGTCCATCTCGCCGGAGAACATGCGGCGGAACTCGAGGTCCTCGATCTGCTTCTCGAAGGTCGACACGTCGGACTCGACCGAGGCAATCGTGTCCTCGTCGTCCTCCTCGCCGGCCATCTCGAGGAGTTCACGCGCGTCGGTCAGGCCGTCGCGCATCTCGGAGAGCGTATCGACGATGCGCACCAGCGAGGCGCGCTCCTTGTTGAGGGCCTGGGCACGGTCCGGGTCGTTCCAGACGTCGGGGACCTCGAGCTCGCGGTCTACCTCCTCGAGGCGTTCCTTCTTCTGATCGTAGTCAAAGATACCCCCGGAGCGACTCGGAGCGCTCGATGAGGTTGTCGATACGATTCAGGATCGGGTTGATTTCGGCCATGAAAATGCGGTTTCGCGTTGGGTATGGGAAGCCGGGTAGTTTACTCAATGCAGGCGTTCACCTCAAAGCCGGAGACAGCGGGAAACGGCCGCTCCGCGAGGACCGGAAATTCCGTGTACCGGCCGTTTCGGGCTGTGGCATGATGATCCGGTCGACCGGCATCGGCAGCCACACGCCGGCCGCGTCCCGATACCCGTATACGCATACCGAACTACCCTGACATACGCCATGAACACCCATACCCCTGCCCCGCTGCTCCGCCTCGTGCTGTCCCTCGCCCTGCTCGCCTTCCTGGCAGCCGGTCACGCGGCAAGGGCCGACACGCCTCTGCCTTCGAGTGTCAAGGCGGAACTCGACCGGCAGAAGCTGGACCCCGGCCATCTCGGGGTATGGGTCAAGCCGGTCGATTCGGACACGCCGCTGATCGCCCACCAGGCCGACCGGCTGCTCAACCCCGCCTCGGTGATGAAGCTGGTCACCACGGTGGCCGCCCTGGACATCCTCGGGCCCTCGTTCAAGTGGAAGACGGAAATCCACGCCGACCGCATGCCCGTCAACGGGGTGATCGAGGGCGACCTCTACATCAAGGGCTACGGCGACCCGTGGTTCCGCAGCGAGGACCTCTGGGACGTGGTCCGGCGACTGCGCGAGCTGGGCGTGCGCGAGATCCGCGGCGACGTGATCCTCGACGACTCCTACTTCGCGCCGATCGCCGCCGACCCGGGCGAGTTCGACGACCGACCCGACCGCGTCTACAACGCCCTGCCCAACGCCCTGCTGCTGGACAACCGGGCCGTGCGGATCGCCATCTCCCCGCAGGGCGACCCCGACTCGGCGATCAGCACCTGGCCGCCCAACCCGCAGCTGGCGCTGAGCAACAGCCTCGACCTGGTCGACCAGCCCTGCCGCAGCCAGACCAACCGCCCGGTGATCGACATCCGCAACCCGGTGGAGGCCACTGCCGAGATCCAGGTGCGCGGCACCGTCTCGCGCCAGTGCTCGCCGCATCTGTACTACCGCGTTGCCGGCGATCCGCACGACGCGTTCTTCCACGCCTTCAAGTCACTGTTCGAGTCCGCCGGCGGCACCGTCACCGGCGGCTGGCGCCACGGGCTGCTCCAGGCCGGGGCCAAGAAACTGGTCAGCCACGAGTCCCGTTCGCTGACCAACCACCTGTGGCTGATGAACAAGTGGTCGAACAACGTCATGGCCCGCCAGATCCTCCTGACGATGGCCGCCGAGATCGAGGGCACCCCGGCCACGGAGCACAAGGCCCGACGGGTGATCGAGCGCTGGGCCGCCGACCGCGGGCTGGACTGGGACGGCGCCGTGGTCGAAAACGGCTCCGGCCTGTCGCGCAGCGCGCGCCTGACGCCGCGACAGATCGGCGATATACTGCAATCCGTTTGGACGAGCCCCTACATGGCCGAGGTGATGTCCACCCTGCCCATGGCCGGCATCGACGGCACCATGCGCAAGCGCCTGGCCGACATGCGCGGCCACGCCCACATCAAGACCGGCACCCTGCGCGACGTGCGGGCCGGCGCGGGCTATCTCCTCTCGAAGTCCGGACGGCGCTACGTCGTGGTGATCCTGCACAACGAGTCCGGCGTGCAGCACGGCGGCGGCACCCGGGTGCAGGACGCCCTGCTGACCTGGCTGTACGAAAACGGCTGACCGCGCGGGAAAGGCGGTGGGTTTCTTGCCGCGACCCCTTGAATACCGCCCGCCTCCGGCCCATGTTTCAGATATCGAAACAGGTGGAGAGGAGGGATCGTCATGGCGACACTCGAACGAGTCAGAGAGGGGTTCCAGCGCACGTGGGCGTCGATCAGCGAGGGCTGGTCGCGCCTGACCGATGCCGCCGCTCACGCCATCACGCGTTTCACCCCGGGGCAGAACGCGGCAGGCGACGCGGGCCAGGATCTCGCCCGTCGCAACGTCGGCTGGGGCCTGCTCCCGGTGGAGGTCTTCGACGAGGGCGAGCGCGTGGAGGTCCGCCTGGAGGCCCCGGGCCTCGAACGGGACGATTTCGAGGTCGAGGTGATAGACGATCAGCTGCGGATCGGCGGCGAGAAGCGCGTCGAGCGGCAGCACCGCGAGGGCGAGTACCACGTGGCCGAATGCGCCTATGGGCATTTCAGCCGCCTGATCCCGCTGCCGGTTCCGGTCAAGCCCGAGTCGGCCCGCGCCCGCTATCGCAACGGCGTGCTCGAGGTGACCCTGGAAAAGAGCGACGGCCACCGCCGCCGGCGGATCGAGGTGCAGGCCGGCTGAACGCGACGCCCCGCCGGTTCACCGCATGTCCAGCCACCATCCCGTCCGGCCCGGCCCCGGGCGGAAGGCGGCGTCCACCCACCATCCACCGGCGACGTGCACGGCCGCCAGCTGCCCGTCGATCTCGATGCCGACGGCCGCCGTCCGCTCCCAGGGCGGAACGCGCGCTTCCTGGAAACGGTTCTTGAGTCGTCGCGAGGGCCGCCCCGGCGCCTCGCGGATCCGGTCACGGCCGCTCACGGCCCGGGCGCGCCACGGACAGGCCGTCGATTCACCAACTCCCAGGATCGCGGGCCGGCCCTCACCGGCCGGAGCGCGGCACAGCCGCCGCCCCCCGGCCAGCTCGAGGCAGTCCTCGCCAGGCGGCCAGTCGCGCTCGTCGGTACGCGAAGGCGGTGATTCCAGCCAGTGGAGACGCTGCCCCCAGCGGCGCAGCTGCCCGCCGGGCCAGTCAAGGCACGGCTGTCGATCCCCGGCCGCCGTTCTGACCTGCGCCAGCCACTCGGCCAGCCGGCCGGCAGGCGGCGGCAACACACCCAGCGCCGCCAGCCACTGGCGCAGCACGTTGAGCTGCCGCCGGGACGAAAGCCGGGCGAGCGGCTGCCAGTCGAGCTCCGGCCGATCGATCGGCTGCCCGGCATCCTCCCCGGCCAGCTCCCCCAGCAACCGCTGCTCCTCGGCCAGCCGGCCGGCGCTGGCGTCGATGCGGGCCACGGCGTCGGGCCAGTAGCGGCGCAGCTCGGGCAGGATCCGGTGACGCAGGAAGTTCCGGGCGAAACCGGGGTCGTCGTTGGAGGGATCGTCGACCCAGGCAAGGCCGCTCTCGACGGCCAGACGCCCCAGGCGCTCGCGCGGCCAGTCGAGGAACGGCCGCCAGTGGAACCCATCCCGGCGCCGACGCCAGAAGGACATGGCGGAAAGGCCGCGGCTGCCCGAACCGCGCATCAGGGACAGCAGAACCGTCTCGGCCTGGTCCTCGGCGTGGTGGGCGGTGACCAGCACGGGGGGATGCCCGGGGTCGGCCGTGGCGACTTCGCGCAGCGCGGCATCCAGGGCCCGGTAGCGGGCCTCGCGGGCCCCGGCCTCGAGTGAACCGCGCCCCTTGCCGTCGCGCTTGCGGGCGACGCTGACGCGCAGGGTGCGGGCGGGCACGCCGAGGGCCTCGGCCTGCTCGACCGCCTGCCGCGCCCAGTCGAGGGAATCGGGATGCAGACCGTGATCGACATGGACCACGGACAGACGGGCGAAGCGGCCCTCGTCGAGCCAGCGTTTCAGGCAGACCAGCGCGCCGAGCGAGTCCCGGCCGCCGGAACTTGCCAGCAGGACATGGCTGTCGGCAGACGGCCCTGAAGGCGGTGCCGGCACAGCCGGGTCCACGAGGCTATTTCTCGACGAAGTGGCCGTAGGACATCAGGCGGTCGTAGCGTCGCGAGAGCAGCGCCTCGGTCGGCCGGTCCATCTGCGCGTTGACGGCCTTCTTGAGGCTGGCCTTGAGGTTGGCCGCCATCTCCTCGATGTCGCGGTGCGCCCCGCCGCAGGGCTCGGGGATGATCTCGTCGACCAGGCCAAGCTCCTTGAGGCGCTCGGCGGTGACGCCCAGCGCCTCGGCGGCTTCGGGGGCCTTCTCGGCGCTCTTGTAGAGGATCGAGGCGCAGCCCTCCGGGGAGATCACCGAGTAGGTGCTGTACTGGAGCATCATCACGTGGTCGCCCACGCCGATGGCCAGCGCCCCGCCGGAGCCGCCCTCGCCGACGACGGTCACCACGATCGGGGTCTCCAGCTCGGCCATGACGTACAGGTTCCGCGCGATCGCCTCGCTCTGGCCGCGGGCCTCCGCGTCGATGCCCGGGTAGGCCCCCGGGGTATCGATGAAGGTGAGGATCGGCAGGCCGAACTTCTCCGCCATTTCCATCAGGCGCTTGGCCTTGCGATACCCCTCCGGCCGCGGCATGCCGAAGTTGCGGCGGATCTTTTCCTTGGTGTCACGTCCCTTCTGGTGACCGATGATCATGACCGGCTGACCGTCGAGGCGGGCCATGCCCCCGATGATGGCCGGGTCGTCGCCGAAGGCGCGATCGCCGTGCAGCTCCTGGAAGTCGGTGAAGACGTGCCTGATGTAGTCGGACAGGTACGGACGCTGCGGGTGGCGAGCCAGCTGGTTGACCTGCCAGGCGCCGAGGTGGGAGAAGATCGAGCGGGTCAGGTTCCGGGACTTCTCGCGCAGGCGGCTGATCTCGTCGTCGATGTCGAGCCCCTTGTCGTCGTCCATCAGCTGCAGCTCGCGGATCTTGGCCTCGAGCTCGGCGATCGGCTGTTCGAAATCCAGGTAGTTCGGGTTCATGGGGTAGTACGCTTCTTTAGGTATTGGTTATAAGTGGTTATGAATCTAGCGGCTCATTGTGCCGAAAGCGACGGAATCCCGTAAATCGGGGGAATCGTCGCCGGGGATTCAGGCACCGCCTTCCTCGGCCTGGGGGGTGTGGACGGCGAGGTTGTCGATCAGCCGCACCCGCCCCAGGCGGGCGGCCACCAGCAGGCGTCCGTCGGTGACCAGCCGGGTCTGCTCCTCGAAACGGGCGTCGTCGCAGTAGACCAGGTAGTCGACCTCGAAGCCCTGCTGGGTCAGCCAGTGGCGCGCCCCGGCCAGGGTCGCCGCGACGGTGTGCCCGCCGGCCAGCGACTCGGCTGCACGCTTGAGGGCGCGGTGCACGGCCGGAGCCTGCCGACGCTGCTCGGTCGAGAGAAAGCGGTTGCGCGAGCTGATGGCCAGCCCGTCCGGTTCGCGATGCGTGGGCTCGATGGCCAGCTCCACGTCGATGTCGAGGTCGTCGACCACCCGACGGATCACGGCCACCTGCTGGGCGTCCTTCTCGCCGAACACGGCCACGTCGGGCCGCACCAGGTTGAACAGCTTGGTCACCACCGTGGCCACGCCCGTGAAATGCCCGGGGCGGACGGCTCCTTCCAGCCGGGTACCCAGCGCACCGGGGTCGACCCGGGCGATATCCCCCTGGCCGTGCGGGTAGAGCACCGCCTCGCTCGGCAGGAAGGCCGCGTCCACGCCGGCCTTTTCCAGCGCGGCGATGTCGTCGTCCTCGGTGCGGGGGTACCGGGCCAGGTCCGCGGGGTCGTCGAACTGCAGGGGATTGACGAACACGCTGGCGATCACCGCATCCGCCCGCCTGCGGGCATTGTCGATCAACGCCATGTGGCCGGCGTGCAGGTTGCCCATCGTGGGCACGAAGCCCACCGTCTTCCCCTCGCCTTCCCTGGCCTTGCGCCAGGCGCGCAGCGCCCGTATGTCGCGCAATATCTCCATTCAGAAACTCTCGTCCTCGGTGGGAAACCGTCGTGTCTTGACCGCCTCGACGTAGGCGGAGAACGCCGCCTCGATCGAGCCGGCGCCCTGCATGAAATCGCGCACGAAGCGCGGCGGGCGCGTTCCGAGCCCGAGCATGTCGTGCATGACCAGCACCTGGCCGTCGGTGTCGGCCCCCGCGCCGATGCCGATGACCGGCACCTCCACCGCGCGGGCGATCGCCGCGCCCAGGTCGCGCGGCACGCATTCGACCACCAGCAGGTCCACCCCGGCGCGCTCCAGGGCGCGGGCGTCGTCGAGGATCCGCCGGGCGTTCTCCTCGTCGCGCCCCTGCACGCGGTAGCCGCCGAGCTTTCTCACCCGCTGGGGCAGCAGGCCGACATGGCCGCAGACGGGCACGCCCGCCGTGACAAGCGCCTCGACGACCGGCGCCTTCTCCGCTCCGCCCTCGAGCTTGACCATGTCCGCCCCGCCCTCCTGCATCAGGACGGCGGCGCTTTCCAGGGCCCGCCCGGGCGTGGCGTCCGCCAGGAAGGGCATGTCGGCGATCACCAGCGTCCCGGGTGCGCCACGACGCACCATCGCCGCGTGATAGGCGACCTCCTCGACGGTCACCGCCAGCGTGTCGCGCCGGCCCTGGACCACCATGCCCAGCGAATCGCCCACAAGGAACGCGTCCACCCCGGCGGCGTCGGCTGCCCGGGCAAGACCGGCCTCGTAGGCGGTGAGAACGGCGATCGGTTCGCGCTCGGCCTTGGCGGCCCGTATCCGGGCGAGATTCATGATGACCTCCTCGAGGCTCTGGGCGGCTGGTCGTCGCGCCCGGTCCGTCCCCGGCCCGGCGACTCTCCGGCGGAATCCTCGCCGGCCTCGCGGACCCGGCGCGCCGGGCGAATGTAACGCAGGGGATGGTCGGCCACGGCGTCGAGCAGGTCGGCGAGGCGGCGACCGTCCGGCAGGGTCGCCCCGGGACGGATCTCGAGCCAGGGGGCGAGGACGAAGTGCCGGTTGGCCACCTCGGGATGCGGAACGGTCAGCGTGGCGGTATGCATCTCCCGGTTCCCGAACATGAGGATGTCCAGGTCGAGCATGCGCTCGCCCCAATGGCGGGTGAACGAACGGCCCGCGGCCCGTTCGAGGCCCTTGAGCGCCCGCAGGAGCGCCTCCGGGCCCAGCGAGGTCTCGATCTCGGCCACGGCGTTGACGTAGTCCGGCTGATCCTGTGGCCCGATAGGCGGGTTGGCGTACAGGCCCGATACCGCCACCACTCGGCACAGCGGCAGGCTGTCGATGGCCTCGATCGCCCGCTCGATCTGGTCGATGGGATTGCCCAGGTTGCTGCCCAGGCCGATGGTCGCGGTTTCCCGAATCATGGCTCGAGTGCCTCTCCCCGGGGCGGCTAGTCTTTTGCCGGCCCGCGGGCGGAGGCTGGCTTGCGCCGGCGCGGTCGACGGCGGCGCTTCTTGCCGAAGTCCGACGGCTTGAGGGCCTCGACGGCGGGCTCGTGCCTTTCGCTGCGTTCCGGTGCGAAGCGACGCCACGCCTTGCAGGCGGAGGCATCCACTTCCGAGGTGGTCGAGCGCAGGCAGAGGAAGTCCACCGCGGCTCGGAACCACGGCGCCTGCATCAGGGCCTGCTGCTCTTCGCTCAAGGCCTCCCCGGACTTGCCACCCTCGGCATCGTCGGGCGGCACAAGCCGCTCGAGATCGGCCTGGAGCATCCAGATGGCGCGGATGATCTCGGCCAGGCGGCGCGGGATCATCAGCCTGCGGGCGGCGATGCCCAGCACCTCGTCGGCGGCCAGGAGCATGGCGTCCTCGGCCGGCACACGCTGCTGCAGCCAGCGCAGGCGGTGCCGGCCCAGCATGCGCCAGAACAGGCCGGCGAAGAGGAAGGCGGGGTTGACCGGGAGATCGCGGGAGACCCGGTCGTCGGTCGCCTTGAGCACCTGCTCGATCAGGGGCCAGTCGCTGGCCGGGTCGAGGGGGTCGATCCAGGTCGCGAGACCGTCGAAGAGATACTCGAGCAGCCCCAGGCGGCGCAGCTCGAGGAACGTCTGCCGCCCCGCGCCGCCCTGCATCAGCTTGACCGTCTCGTCGAACAGCCGCGCCGGGGAAATGGCGGCCAGGGTGTCCCGGCAGTGGGCGATGGCCCGCTCGCTGTCCTCGGTCAGGTGGAAGCCGAGCTTGGCGGCGAAACGCGCGGCTCGCAGCATGCGCACCGGGTCCTCGCGGTAGCGGGATTCCGGCTCGCCGATGACGCGCAGCCGCCCGCCGCGAATGTCGGAGAAGCCTTCCACGTAGTCGACCAGCTCGCCGGAGGCGTAGTCGAGATAGAGCGCGTTGCAGGCGAAGTCGCGGCGCCAGACGTCCTCGTCGATGGTGCCGAAGACGTTGTCGCGGGTGATCATGCCGCCATCGGCGCGTTGGACATCGCTCGCGTCACCGCCGCGGAAGGTGGTGACCTCGATTACCTCGTCGCGGAAGACCACGTGGACGATCTTGAAGCGCCGGCCGATGATCCGCGCCCGCTTGAACAGCCGCTTGACCTCTTCCGGGCGGGCGTCGGTGACGATGTCGAAATCCTTGGGGCTTCGACCACGCAGCAGGTCGCGCACGCAACCACCGACCGCATAGGCCTCGTAGCCGGCCTCGTGCAGCTTCTCCAGGACGAACCGGGCATTCTCGCTCAGGTCGGCCAGCGAGATGCCGTGGCTCTCTGCGGGAATACGGGTGTGTGTGGGTGTCACGTTTTCTGACAAAACAGTCTGCCATTGCTGGCCGTGGCACGGGACGCGGGGCGGGAAACATGGCGCCGCCGCGGCCGGGCGGCCACGGGTTACGGTTAAAGTCGGTCAGTCTACCATTTTGACACCGCTACGCCTGCAAATACGCCAACCGACCTGCCGGGCAGCCCGGCCGGCATGCAGCGAGACACTCGGAACCTCTGCCGGCAAGCTCGTCTGTCGAGAGCAGGCAATGACGCCCGTGAAGGCGGTCGCGCGGGCAGGCAGGGTTAACATGTACGGGTACCGTCCATTGCGCTGGAAAACCCGGCAGAAAGCGCCTCGGACGCGCGGCGGGCCGGGTTCCTGTGCTAGGATTTCGCCCTGATTGCGCCATTTTCCGGACATGCGCCCTCGGCCTGCCCGGAATGACCCATATCCGATCGAAGGACGGTATCCGTGAAAGCCATCGAGCTATTGGCCGTTGTCGTACTGCTGCCTTTTCTGGCCGCCCCGGTGGCCGCCTGGAGCGCACGATTCAGCCGCTACGCCGCCGCCTGGGTGGCCGGCGGCGTCACTACCCTCTCGCTGGCGATCTTCGTCTGGATCTGTCTCGTCCAGGGCGCAGCGATGCCGGTGGCGACCTCGCACGCCTGGATCGAATCGGCCGGGCTGACCTTCGGTTTCCGCCTTGACGGCCTGTCGATGCTGTTCGCCGGGCTGATCCTGGTCATCGGCCTGCTCATCGTCATCTACGCGCGCTACTACCTCTCGCCGAAGGACTGCATGGGGCGGTTCTTCGCCTACATGCTGATGTTCATGGGCGCGATGCTGGGCGTGGTGCTCTCCGAGAACATGATCAACCTGGTCATCTTCTGGGAGCTGACCTCGCTGGCCTCCTTCCTGCTGATCAGCTACTGGCAGCACCGGAAAGAGGCCCGCTACGGCGCCCGCCTGGCCCTGGCGATCACCGGCGCCGGCGGGCTGGCACTGCTCGGCGGCGTGCTGATCCTCGGTCACATCGTCGGCTCCTACGAGCTGACCGACGTGCTGGCCAATGGCGAGCTGATCAAGAACCACGACCTCTACGCCCCGGCGCTGATCCTGATCCTGCTGGGCGTGTTCACCAAGTCCGCCCAGTTCCCGTTCCACTTCTGGCTGCCCAACGCCATGGCCGCGCCGACGCCGGTGTCGGCCTACCTGCACTCGGCCACCATGGTGAAGGCCGGCATCTTCCTGCTGGCGCGCTTCTTCCCGGCGCTGGCCGGCACCGAGCTGTGGGTGATCATCGTCTCCACCGCGGGGCTGATCACCTTCCTGCTCGGCGCCTACACCGCCCTGTTCCGGCACGATCTCAAGGGGCTGCTGGCCTATTCGACCATCAGCCACCTCGGCCTGATCACCCTGCTGTTCGGCTTCGGCACGCCGCTGGCCGCCGTGGCAGGCATCTTCCACATCATCAACCACGCCACCTTCAAGGCGAGCCTGTTCATGGTCGCCGGCATCGTCGACCACGAGACCGGCACCCGCGACATGCGCCGCCTGGGCGGCCTGATCAAGTACATGCCGCACACCGCCATGCTGGGCATGATCGCCGCGATGGCGATGGCCGGCGTGCCGCTGTTCAACGGCTTCCTCTCCAAGGAGATGTTCTTCACCGAGTCGGTGCGCGTGGCCGGCGACATCGGCCCGGTCTGGCTGCTGCCGATCCTGGTTTCGCTCGGCGGCCTGCTGTCCGTGGCCTATTCCCTGCGCTTCGTGCACGACACCTTCTTCGGCAAGCCCGACGGGGACCTGCCCAAGGAGCCGCACGAACCGCCCGGCATGATGAAGCGCCCGGTCGACCTGCTGGTGATCCTCTGCCTCGCCGTGGGCATCATGCCGGCGCTGGTGGTCGGCCCGCTGCTGCACGTGGCGGTGACCGGCGTGCTGCAGGCCGAACCGCCCGACTACAGCCTGTCGCTGTGGCACGGCTTCAACCTGCCGCTGCTGATGAGCGCGGTCGCGCTGGCCGGCGGCGTGGGGCTCTACCTCCTGCGTCGCCCCATCTTCCGCTGGCATGCCCGCTCGATGGCCCACCTCGACGCCCGCGTTCCCTACAACCGCCTGATCGAGCTGCTGATGCGCAGCGGCGCGGGGCTGACCTCGATGGTGGACAACGGCCGCCTCGGGCGCATCGTCATCATGACGCTGGTCTTCACGCTGATCGCCGGACTGGTCGGCTACTTCCACACCGCCGGGCTGCCCGAGGTGCGTGCGGCGCTGGACCGGACCGTCGACGGCGACCCGGGCGACTGGGTCACCTGGCTGGGCATCGCGCTGATCATCCTGATGACGCTGGTCACCGTGATCGGCCACCGCCAGCGCCTGTTCGCGCTGATCAGCATGAGCGTGGTCGGCCTGGGCGTGGCGATGCTGTTCGCCCGCTTCTCCGCGCCGGATCTCGCGATGACGCAGCTCTCGGTCGAGGTGGTGACCATGATCCTGCTGCTGCTCGCCCTGTTCTACCTGCCGCAGCAGACCCGCCGGCTGTCCACCCCGCAACGCCGCTGGCGCGACGGGGGCATCGCCGTGGCGGTCGGCGGCGGCGTCACCGCCCTGACCTGGGCGATCATCAGCCGGCCGTTCGAGTCGATCTCCGGCTACTTCCTCGAGCAGGCGGTGCCCGGCGGGGGCGGCACCAACGTGGTCAACGTCATCCTGGTGGACTTCCGCGGCTACGACACCTTCGGCGAGATCACCGTGCTCGCCCTGGCCGGTCTCGGCATCTACGCGATGCTGCACAACCTGTCGCTGCCCTCGTCCCGACGCGATCCGTTCGGGCGGATCTGGAGCGACGACCCGCATCCGCTGCTGCTGCGCACCTTCACCCAGCTGATCCTGCCGCTGACGCTGCTGTTCGGTTTCTTCGTCTTCCTCCGCGGGCACAACGAACCGGGCGGCGGCTTCATCGCCGGGCTGATCGTGGCCAGCGCGATCGTGGCCCAGTACATGGCCAACGGCATCGAGAACGCCGAGGCCAAGCTGCACCTGCCCAACCACGGCATCATCGGCGCGGGCCTGCTGATCGCGCTGGGCACGGGCGTCGTCGCCATGTTCTTCGGCGTGCCCTTCCTCACCTCGGCGGTGGCGCACTTCAAGCTGCCGGTGATCGGCGAGATCCACCTGGCCTCGGCGATCGCCTTCGATCTTGGCGTGTTCCTGGTGGTGCTGGGATCCACCGTGCTGATCCTGCTCAACCTGGGCCGGCTGACGAAGCACGCGGTCGCCCATCCCGACTACGAATCCATCGAGGCGAGCCCCGCCTCCGACTCCACCCGCGGGGGGAGAGACGCATGACCAACCTGGCCATTTCCCTGCTGATCGGCGTGCTCACCGGCGCCGGGGTCTACCTGGTGCTGCGCGCCCAGACCTTCCCGGTGGTCCTGGGCCTGACGCTGATGTCCTACGGGGTGAACCTGTTCCTGTTCGTCATGGGGCGGCTGCACACCGCCGCCCCGGCAGTCGTGGGCGCCTCCGAGCAATACACCGACGCCCTGCCCCAGGCCCTGGTGCTGACCGCGATCGTGATCGCGTTCGCCATGACGGCCTTCGTGATCGTCCTGGCCCTGAAGGCCCGCGCGGCCATGGGCAATGATCACGTCGACGGCCTGCACATCCCGCCTGCCCGGCGGACATCAGGCAAGCCGGAGGAACCCCGGGCATGAGCGCGAACCTGATTTCCCTGCTGGTCTTCCTTCCGGTCGCACTGGCCGCCATCCTGACGATCACCGGGCGAAAACACCCCGGCCCGACCCGGCTTCTGAACCTGGCCGGTGTCGCGGTGCTGCTGGTCGTCAGCGCGGGCCTGCTGGTCACCGGCACCGGCGACACGGCGCAGGTGATCGAGCTGGGCAGCTGGGCCGCGCCCTTCGGCATCGTCCTGGTGTTCGACCGCCTGTCGGGCCTGATGCTGCTGCTGACCTCGATCGTCGCGCTGCTGTCGCTGGTCTACGCGATCCGTCGTGACGAGGACATGGCCGGCCCGCATTTCCACGCCCTGTTCCAGGCGCAGCTGTTCGGCCTGAACGGCGCCTTCTTGACCGGCGACCTCTTCAACCTGTTCGTGTTCTTCGAGGTCCTGCTGCTGGCCTCCTACGGTCTGATGCTCCACGGCAGCGGCCGCAGGCGGACCCGGGCAGGGCTGCACTACGTGGTGGTCAACCTGATCGGCTCGACGCTGTTCCTGTTCGCCGTCGGCGCGCTCTACGGCACCGTGGGCAGCCTGAACCTCGCCGACATCACGCTCAAGCTGCCGCAGGTCGAGCCGGACGCGGTGCCGATCGTGACCACGGCCATCTTCCTGCTGTTCACGGTCTTTCTGATCAAGGGCGCGGCCTTCCCGCTGTACCTGTGGCTCCCCGGCGCCTACGGCTACGCGTCGATCCCGGTCGCCGCCCTGTTCGCGATCATGACCAAGGTCGGCCTGTACTCGGTGCTGCGGGTCGACAGCGTCATGCTCTCGGGCAACACCCTGGGCGGGGTGATCGACACCACCGCCCTGGTCGCGCCGTGGCTGCTTTGGCTGGGGCTGATCACGCTGATCACCGCCGCGCTGGGCGTGGTCGCAGCGACGTTCCTTCGCCGCCAGGTGGCCTACCTGATCATCGCCTCGGTGGGCACGATCCTCATCGCCCTGGGGCTGGCCGCCGGGCCGGAGCGCGAACTTGCGCTCAGCGGCGCACTCTTCTACTGGATCCACACCACCGTGCTCAGTGCCGGCTTCTTCCTGCTCGCCGGGCTGCTGATGCGCCACCGTCCGCAACAGGGCGATGCAATCGCGCCCGCCCCGCCGATGCCGCAGGCCATCCTGGTGGGCTCGCTGTTCTTCGCCTACGCCATCGCGATGGCAGGTCTGCCGCCACTGACGGGATTCTTCGGCAAGGTGATGATCCTCTCGGCGGCGCTGGAAAGCCCGCTGCTGGCCCCCGTGTTCGCGGTGGTGCTGGTCAGCGGCCTGGTGATGGTCATCGCGCTGGCGCGCACCGGCAGCCGGGTCTTCTATCAGTCCGAGGCGACCCCGGGCCACCCGTCCGACCAGCCCCCGACCGCAAGCCGCCCGCTCCCGGGCATGGGCACCACCATCGCGCCCATGATCGTGGCCGCGCTGATGGTGATCGGGGCCCAGCCGCTGTCGACCTGGCTGGAATCCACCGCGACCCAGGTCTCGCAGTCGGGCGCCTATCTCGACGCGGTAATGCCGGAGGGCATCCTCGATCCGGAAACCGCACCGGGCAAGTTCGGCGAGGATCACGAGGGAGGTCAGCACTAGATGAAACGCATCCTGCCGCAACCGGTATTGAGCCTGGTGCTGCTGGTCACCTGGCTGCTCGTGACCAACAGCATCGCGCCGGGCACCATCGTCATGGGAGCCATCGTCGGTGTGGTCATTCCCCTGCTCACCCATCGCTTCTGGGAGATCGGGGCCCGCGTGCGCAACCCGGTGGCGTTGCTGGGCTACGTGGGCGTGGTGATGGTCGACATCATCCGCGCGAACTTCGTGGTGGCGCGACAGGTGCTCGGTCCGAACCGGGTGCTGCATTCGCAGATCTTCGAGCTGCCGCTGGACCTCCGCGGGCGGCTGCCCATCAGCGTGCTGGCCGCCACCATCACCCTGACGCCCGGCACGGTCTCCTGCCGCATCAGCCCGGACCAGACCTGCATCTGGGTGCATGCCCTGCACAGCGGCGATCTGCAGGCCGAGATCGACGAGATCAAGCGGCGCTACGAGCGCCGCCTGATGCGGGTCTTCGGCCAGGTTCAGCCGCAGGCATCGACCACGGCTCCGTCCACGGGGAACGACGCATGATCATCTATGTCAGCCTGACCATCGCCCTGGTCATCATCGCCGTCGCGATGGGACTCTCCGCCTGGCGACTGCTCAAGGGGCCCGACGAGGTCGACCGGGTGCTGGCGCTGGACACCCTGTCGATCAACGCCATCGCCCTGCTCGTCGCCCTGGGCATCTGGTTCGAGACCACGATCAACTTCGAGGCCGCGCTGCTGATCGCCGTGCTCGGCTTCATCACCACCGTGGCGCTGAGCAAGTACCTCATCCGCGGCGACATCGTCGAATAGCCGGGAGACGCATCATGCTTGCCGATCTGATCATCAGCTTCCTGATCCTGTTTGGTGCCGCCTTCGTGCTGCTCGGCTCGCTCGGGCTCGCCAAGCTGCCGAGCTTCTTCATGCGCCTGCACGGGCCGACCAAGGCATCGACGCTCGGGGTGGGCAGCATCCTGCTGGCCTCGGCGGTCTATTTCTCCACCCGAGGCGGACTGTCCGTCCACGAGATCCTCATTCTCGTGTTCCTGTTCCTGACGGCACCGATCAGCGCGCTGCTGATGGCGCGGGCGGGACTACACCGCCAGTTGACGCGCGAGAATCCGGAACTGGAGGATCGGCGGGAGGAATGACGGGCCGTCTGCCGCGACCCGGACCCGGGCCGGCAATAACCGCCCAGCGGCCGCGTCAAAGCGGCGACCCGGCCGCCCGACGTGGCCGCTGGCTGCCCCGGCAGCCCTCGGTCAGCGGCTCGTGCAGATTCGATGCAGGCGTTCGATGGCGGCCAGGACCTCGGTCGTGATCTCGCTTCGATCCCGGGTGATGTAGATCCGCGCTCCCGCGCGGTCCGCGCCGTCCAGGGTCGGATCCGGCAAGACCACCACGCTGTGTCCCACGGCGTTGATCACGCCCGGCTGGCCCGGGGCCACGTCCCGCCCGTCATCCCGGACCGAGTCCTGGTGGCTCTGGACCCAGCGACCCTCGCGGCTGACCAGCACCCGCACGACCTCGTCCGTCAGGGGACGCAGCAGCGCCTGGTGGAGGCGAAGCTCGCCCGGAAGACGCTCTGCCAACCGGGCGCGCAGTTCCTCGTGCCGATGCAGGCTCTCGATGTCGAACGCCAGGGAGATCACGGCCAGGAAGGGGCTGCCGGGTTCGTCCGCGAGTTCCTGGTGCCAGTTTCGACGCGACGCGGCGGGAAGCACGGCACAGCGGGCGGCGAGATGATCGAGGGCGGCGCAAAGGGCGTGACCGTCCCCGGAACGCAGCGGACGGAGCATGCCCACCATCCGCTCGGGGTCACCGGCCGTGTCGCGCAGCACCCGCAGGTCCAGCAGCATGGGGCCATGCTCCGGCGCCCCGGTCATGCGCCCTTCCAGCGAGATGTGATCGACCGCCCCCCGGGCGAAGTAGCCGGGCAGCGCGGCCTCGGGGTGCCCCCTCAGCGGCGAGGCCGGATCGGTGGGTTCGAACAGTTCGAACAGGGCCCGGCCGACCAGGTGATCGCGCGACGCGCCCAGCCAGTCGGCCGCCTGCCGGTTGGCCGTGATGATGTACAGGCGGGCGGGATCGAGCTCGACCAGGCCGAGGGCAGGCATGTCCAGCCAGGCCTGGTGCCAGAAATCGCGCTCCCGCAGCAGGTCCCGGTTGCCCTGACGATAGCGGCCCTGCAGGTAGCGCCACAGGAAGACGAGCGCGGCGAGCATCCCGGCCGTGGAGAGGATCGCCGTCAGACCCAGCCACTTCTCCAGTTCCTCGACCGGGGCCAGCACCTCGCGACGATCCTGCAACACGAGTATCTGGGCGTTCAGCCGCTCCAGTCGCACCGAGGCGTAGACCCGGTCCGTTCCCTCGATGCGGGTCACCCCTTCGCCGAAGGCCTCCGCGGGACCGGCAGACGGCTCCCCTGCCTCGGCGGGCGAACCCTCCCGGTCGCCCGCATCGTCGGAAGCGAGCCCGCGGCGAAGACGGGAAACGATGGCCGAGGGGGTTTCGCCGACGACGGCGGAGTCCTCGACCGGATCGAGCCTGAGCATCGGCCAGAAGGCGGATCCCCGTCCCCTGGCGTCGGGTCGGTCGATCAGGAGCGTTCGCAGACCCGCCTCGGAACGAACGCGAAAGCCCTTCTCGGTATCGTCGATGAGGCTCTCGGCGTTGAGCCGGGCCCAGAGCACGAGGGACCAGGGCCCGCGACTGACCTCGGAACGGTCGACGAAAAGGGGCAGGATCCAGAACACGTCCACCCCGCCGCGTCCTCGCGTGAACCGCGTGACCACCTGGATGTCCGTGGTCACCGCGGCCCGGTCGAAATGCTCCGTGCCGGGAAGTTCGAGACGCGGAGCGGCCGACCGAAGACGCTCGGCACGGTCGGGATCGAGCAGGACGAGCGCATCGAACTGCTGCTCCATCCCGGCATTGAACAGTTCGTCCGGGAACTCGTCCACATCACCTTCGTCGACCCGCTCGATCCAGTCACTCATCCATTCCCGGCGTTCCTGCAGTCCCCGGATACGCTGTTCGCGTTCCTCGATCCAGTTGTCGATCTCGATCGCGCGGATGGCGGCGAGATTGCTGGTCTCGCGCTGTGATTTCTCGAGCAGGACGGGCGCGTACTGCCGGGCGGCCAGGACGGCGATGAAGATCTGGATGACGGCGACGGCCACCACGGCCAGGAGCATGGCGAGCAACCAGAACCGGGCCACGGAGGGACGCCCGTGCCCGAAACTCACGGCACCGGGACGCGGCGCGGTCAACCGGTCGATCAGGACGTAGAGAAGCACGCCGGTGACAAGGACGAAGATCTCGCCGAAGATCAGCCCGGTCGTGGAGATCTCCCAGTGAGCGCCGCCCAGGCGACCCAGCAGCCACTGCGTGACCCAGATCCACCCGGAAGCCAGCAGCACATAGGCGACCGTGATCGCCAGTGGCAGCCGCATGCGCCCGCCGGACATGGTCAGGAACCGATCCTGTCCCGCAGGGCGTTGAGACGCTGGATGCTGCGCACCTTGCCCATCAGCTGCAGGATCACGCCAAAGCTCGGCGAGGACGTGTGGCCCAGAAGGGCCAGGCGGAGCACCGGCCCCACCTTGCCGAGCTTCAGGTCAAGCGTCTTGGCCACTCCCTTGACGGCCGCCTCCAGCGTATCGGTGCTTTCCCAGACGCTGTCGTCCTCCAGGGCCACCCGCAGGGCATCGACCACCATCGCCGCCGAGGCATCCAGCTTTGCCAGCGCCTGCGGATCGGGCTCGACCGCGTCCAGGTAGAACGGGCGGGCCTGCTCGGCCATTTCCACCAGGGTATGCACGCGGTCGACGTAGGCCGGCACGATGTCCTGTGGCTGCGGCCCGCCCTCGTCCGGGTCGATGCCGAGCCGGCCGAGGTGCCAGCGCAGCTCGGCGGCCACGTCCGCCAGCGGCAGTTCGCGCATGTAGTGCTGGTTCAGCCAGCGGAGCTTGTCCGGGTTGATGCTCGAGGCCGAGTGGTTCACGTGGGCCAGGTCGAACAGCGAGATCATCTCGGAGCGCGTGAAGATCTCCTCGTCGCCGTGGGACCAGCCCAGGCGCACGAGGTAGTTGAGCAGCGCCTCGGGCAGGAAACCGTCGTGACGGTACTGCATCACGCTCACCGCACCGTGGCGCTTGGAGAGCTTGGCCCCGTCCGGCCCGTGGATCATCGGCAGGTGGGCGAACTGGGGAGGCTCGGCTCCCAGCGCGTGGTAGAGGTTGATCTGGCGCGGGGTGTTGTTGAGGTGATCGTCGCCACGCACGACGTGGGTGATCTCCATGTCCATGTCGTCGACCACCACGGTGAGGTTGTAGGTCGGCGTGCCGTCGGCCCGGGCGATGATCAGGTCGTCGAGTTCGTCGTTGCGGAAGGTCACCCGGCCGCGGATCGCGTCCTCGACCACCACCAGTCCGTCGAGCGGATTCTTGAAGCGCACCACCGGCTTGACGCCATGCGGCGGCGTGCCGCTGAAGTCACGGTAGCGCCGGTCGTAGCGCGGCTTCTCTCCCCGCGCCATCTGCTGCTCGCGCAGGGCGTCGAGTTCCTCCCGGCTGGCGTAGCAGTAGTAGGCCTTGTCCTCCGCCAGCAGCCGATCGATGACCTCCTTGTACCGGGACATGCGCTCGGTCTGGTAGAACGGGCCCTCGTCGTAGTCGAGCCCCAGCCAGGTCATGCCCTCGAGGATCGCGTTGATCGACTCGGGCGTGGAGCGCTCGCGGTCGGTGTCCTCGACGCGCAGCACGAACTGCCCGCCGTGCTTGCGCGCGTACAGGTAGCTGAACAGGGCCGTGCGGGCGCCGCCGATGTGCAGGAAACCGGTCGGGGACGGAGCGAAGCGTGTACGGACGGTCATCGAAACCTCGTGGAGAAGGATTGCGGTGGCACTGGATCGCGGGCCGGCGCGAAGGCCGCCCCGGGGACAAAGGGACCATTATAGAGGCTAGGTAAGCACGGAACGAGGAGACCCTGCTCGATGGCCGTGGAAACTCGGGTGGTCGGCTCGACCGGAGATCCCCGGCCGGGTTGTCACGGCGAAGGCCGGTTCGCCGCCTCGTCGCCGGGCAGCCGGCGTCAGGCGCGGACCGTCGACACCGCTAGCCCAGCCCCCGGGCGAGGTCGGCGATGATGTCCCGGGGCGACTCGAGCCCGACGGAAAGCCGGACCAGTCCCTCGTCGATCCCGGCCTCGGCGCGGGCCTCGGGGGAAAGCCGCCCGTGCGTGGTGCTCGCCGGGTGAGTGATCGTGGTCTTGGTATCGCCCAGGTTGGCGGTGATCGACAGCATCTCCGTCCGGTCGATCACCTCCCAGGCGGCGTTGCGCCCGCCCTCGACGACGAACGAGACGATCGCCCCGGGCCCCGACTGCTGCGCGGCGATGGTCTCCGCCTGGGGGTGATCTGCCAGCCCGGGGAAATGCACGCGCGCCACCTTCGGGTGGGCCACCAGCCAGTCGGCCACCTCGCGGGCATGCCGGCTGTGGGCCTCCATGCGCAGGTTCAGCGTCTCCAGCCCCTTGGCGAAGATCCAGGCGTTGAACGGCGCCATGGTCGGGCCGCAGGTGCGCAGAAAGCCGCGAACCTCCTTGCCCACACGCTCGGCATCGCCGACGACGGCTCCGCCGATCGCCCGCCCCTGGCCGTCGAGGAACTTGGTCGCCGAGTGGATGACGATGTCCGCCCCCAGTTCGATCGGCCGCTGCAGGGCCGGGGTGCAGAAGCAGTTGTCGACCACCAGGGCCGCGTCATGCGCATGGGCCAGGTCCGCCAGGCGACGGATGTCGGCCACCTCCGTCAGCGGGTTCGACGGCGTCTCGACGAACAGCAGCGAGGTGCGATCGGTGACGGCGGCTTCCCACTGCGACCAGTCGGTCAGGTCGACCCACCGCACGACGAGCCCGAACTTGGCCAGGTACTTGTCGAACAGCACGTTGGTGGTGCCGAACACCTGGCGCGAGACCACCACCTCGTCCCCGGCCTGGCACAGCGCCATGAAGGTCGAGAGGATCGCGGCCATGCCGGAGGCGGTGGCGACACAGTCCTCGCCGCCTTCCATCGCTGCCAGGCGCTCCTCGAAGATGCGCGTGGTGGGATTCGTGAAGCGCGCGTAGATGTTGCCCGGCTCGTCGCCGGCAAAGCGCGCGGCGGCCTGCGCGGCCGACTCGAAAGTGAAGCTCGAGGTGGTGAAGATGGGCTCGCCGTGTTCGCGTTCCGGCGTGGGATGGTGCCCGACGCGGATCGCGCGGGTGGCCAGCGACCACTCGTTGGCATCGGGTTCGTCTCTGCGATTGGAATCGTTCATCGGCTCGTTCGTGTATCCCGGCCGCTCAGCGGCCGTTGAAGAAGTGCCACGCCAGGGCGTCGAATTCGGCGATCGCCGCGAGGAGTCGTTCGGTATCCTCCTCCATCTCGGCGAACTGGTGCTCGGCCAGCGGTGCCATGGAGCAGTTCTCGGGCGGCGTGCCGAACCGTTCGAGCAGCTCGCGCATCTGGGGCAGGAATTTCCACTGCAGCCATTCCTCGAAGCGCAGGGTATCGAAGCAGAACGGCGCCTCGCTGGCCAGCGCCTCGTCGGAGGGCCGCTGGTCCGCCCACAGGCCTGCCTGCTGCATCTCGTGGGCGATCTGATCGAGCTGGCGCAGCATCATGTCGGTACTGGGACGAACGTTCTCCATCAAGCTCTCTTTGTCGGCATTCAGTGCACCCGCGAGGATCCCGGCGGCTCGTCGTTCATGTCCGAGCCGGGATCCTCGTCGGCCCAGAACAGGCGGTGCGGGATCAACTGCCCACGGCCGATCGCCGCGGCGTACATCAGGGTCTGATGGGTATATTCCAGACCCTCGTGCACCGCGTTGACCGGCTCGCTGCCCTGGGCGATCAGTCCGGCGATGGCCGAGGAAAGCGTGCAGCCCGAACCGTGGAAGGCGCCCGGCAGGCGCTCGTAGACGAAGCGCCGCGGCGGATCGACGCCGAACAGCCAGTTCTCGACCTTCTCCCCGGGCTCGTCGCCGCCCTTGAGCAGCACGTATTCGCTGCCCAGGGAGGCCAGCGTGACGCCGCGCTCCTGCGTGTCGCGGGCATTCGGCGCCAGGACCCGCGCCTCGTGGGCGTTCGGGGTGACGATGGTCGCCCGGGGGAACAGGTGCTCGACCATGGCCGCCGCCACGGCCTTGTCACCCAGCGCGCCGCCCCCGCCGGCCACCAGGACCGGATCGAGAACCACCGGGATGTCCGGGTGACGGGAGAGGACGGTCGCCACCGCTTCGACCATCTCGACGGAGCCGAGCATGCCGATCTTGATCGCGCCGACCGGCATGTCGCGGAGCACCGTCAGGGCCTGGTCGATCACCAGCGACGGCTCGCTGGGCACGAAGCGCTGCACGTCGATGGTGTCCTGCACCGTCAGCGCGGTGATGGCAGTGGCCGGGTGAGCGCCCTGGCTGACGATCGCCTCGATGTCGGCCTGGATACCGGCCCCGCCACTGGGATCATGCCCGGCTATGGCCAGCACGACCGGCACGTCGAGCGGATCGTTCATCGACTTCGTGGTTTCCATCAGATGCTAAGCTCCCTTCAACCGGCTGTTCGTGACTCGGCGACACGCCGGGGCGGCTGCCGAACGGGCACGCCGCCGGCGCCGTCACGCCGGACGACTCATCATAACGCAGGCAGCGCCGGACGCATTATGTTGCCGCCAAACCCACCGCCGATGCAGGGAATTCGCCCTTGATGAGCTCTTTCACGCCACGCAAATGGATACAACGCGTGGAACACTGGGTCTGGAAGACCAAACCGCGGTCGACGCCCGCCCGGCTCGGCCAGCGCCTGGTCCGATCCATCCTCAGCGTCTTCTCCTCGGCCTCGCGCGGCGACCTGCAGCTCAACGCCATGAGCCTCTCCTACACCACCCTTCTCTCCATGGTGCCGCTGCTGGCCGTGGCGTTCTCGGTGCTCAAGGCGTTCGGCTCGGCGGCGGTCATCGAGCCGTTCCTGCTCTCGGTGATGGCGCCATTGGGAGAAGCCGCCGACGAGCTGACCGAGCAGATCCTCGATTTCGTCGACAACATCCGCGTTGGCGTGCTCGGGGCCGTGGGCGTCGCCCTGCTTTTCTACACGGTGATCGCCCTGATCCAGAAGATCGAGCGGGTCTTCAACCGCATCTGGCACGTCCACCAGATGCGCACGCTCACCTCGCGTTTTGCCAACTACCTGTCGGTGCTGATGGTCGGACCGGTGCTGGTGATCGCCGCCGGCAGTCTCACCGCCACGCTCCTGGCCGCCCCGGCCATCCGGGAGTTCGCCGAGCTGTCCCTGATCGGCAGCCTGCTCAAGTGGCTCGGTTACCTGATTCCGCTGGCCGTCTGGACCGGTGCCTTCGCCTTCCTGTACGTGTTCATCCCCAACACGCGGGTCAAGGCGGGGGCGGCCCTGGCCGGCGGGCTGGTCGCGGCGGTCCTGTGGAACCTGCTCGGGCTGGTGTTCGGCGGGCTGGTGGCCGAGTCGACCAATTTCACGGCGGTCTACTCGGCCTTCGCCTCGCTGGTCCTGTTCCTGGTCTGGCTGCAGATCGCCTGGATGATCGTGCTGATCGGCGCGGGGATCAGTTACGCCTGGCAGAACAGCGATCGTCTCACGCTCGGCCGACAGCGACCGGCCCATCCGGCCGCCCGGATGGCCGCCGCCATCCTGCTGCTCGACCAGGTCGAACGGGCGTTCGAGTCGGGCCGGCGCCCCCCGGATCGCGACGCCCTGGCCCAGGTGGTGCAGAGGCACCGGGAGCTGTCGCGGGTCTGGATCGATCCCTTGCTGGAAAAGCTGGTTTCCGCCGAACTGCTGCGCCTGAACGAGCAAGGCGAGCGGACCCGGTTCCTGCCGGGTCGACCGGGAACGGCCATCACCCTCGCGGAAGTGGAAACGGCCATCGAGGGCGAAGGCGTCGCGTTGTCCGATTCGCTCACTCGGGCGGTGCCGGCCCTGGAACGGTTCGACACCGAGCGCCGCCGGCTGGTGAAGAGGCTGGAGGAAACCTCCCTGGCGAAAGCGGATCAGGCCTCCCCGCCGCCATCCTCGGCATCCGGGGACGCGCCCCGCCAGTAGACGGTGTGCCGCCCCTCGGGGTCGAGACGACGGGCGAACACGAACCAGGCGTCCGACAACCGGTTGAGGTAGGCGGACAATGCCCCGGACAGGTCAGTCGTGGCGGTCTCGCCGCCCAGCTCCAGGCACTCGTCGCGCCAGGCCCAGGCCACCCGTTCGGCACGCCGCGTGGCGGTCCGCGCCAGGTGCGCCTGCGCCATGGAAGGCGTGCCCCCGGGCAGGATGAATTCCCGCAGCGGCGGGAGATCCCGGTTGGCCGCCTCGATCCAGGCCTCGAGACGGTCGATGTCCGGCAACTGGGACGCTTGCGCCTGTTCACCCATGGCCACCAGCCCGCCGAGGTCGAACACGGCCTGCTGCTGTTCGCGCACGAAGGCAAGTCCGTCGCCGGCTTCCGGCTCCTCGCCCAGGGTCACTGCCAGCATCCCCAGGCGAGCATTGAGCTCGTCGAGCTCGCCCAGCAATTCGATCGTCGGGGCGTCCTTGGGCAGGCGCCGACCATCGGCCAGGCCGGTCTCGCCTCGGTCACCGCTGCGGGTCACCACCCGGCTCAGCCGGTCGCGCTGCTTTTCCTGCCGGTCACCCATGAAGCCTCCGCTCAGCTCGCCCGCGCCTCGCTGCCGGGCACGTCGGTGGGAAAGTCGACCGGGCGCCCCGCCAGCGCCCGCACCGCGAAGGCGAGGATCGCGATCACGCCGTAGGACAGCCCGGCCACCACGCCGAGATCCACGATGCCGTGCCAGGGCTGCGGCAGCAGGCTGACCAGCAGGACCAGGGCCACCACGCCGGCGGTCACGGAGAAGGTGACGATGCGCCGCTTGCGGGTGGCGTGGATGAAGCCCATGCAGTAGGCCGGGGCCAGCAGCACGTGCCACCAGACGGGGTGGCGCGCCAGGTGGCCGCCGCGGGCGACCACCCGCGGCGAGAACCCCTTCTGGAAGCCCTTGTAGCCCTCGCCGTAGACCATGAACACCATCCAGCCGACGAAGAAGACCCAGTGCCACCACGCCCAAGGCGCGGCCCAGGCCTCCAGGGCATAGAAGGAGAGCCGGTAGATCGCCCAGAGCAGCAGCGCGCACAGGCCCAGCACGCCCCAGACCGCTCCGATGACACCCAGTTGCTTGTTCACGGTCGAGACATCCTCCGTTCGATTCCCGATGACCGAACGCATTCGGCCAACCCGGTTCTTTGACAAGGCCGCGGAGTTTATCATGGGCCGCTGACCCGCTTTTGCCACACGATTCCTTGCCGCCATGAATCCCCGCACCCGCCGCGAGATGTTCGCCCGGCTCAAACGCCAGCGTCCCGAACCGACCACCGAACTGGAATACCGCAGTCCCTTCGAGCTGCTGGTGGCGGTCGTGCTGTCCGCCCAGGCGACCGACGCGGGGGTGAACCGGGCCACGCGTCCGCTGTTCGCCCGCGCCAACACACCGCAGGCCATCCTCGACATGGGACTCGATGAACTCACCGACGCGATCCGCACCATCGGCCTGTACAAGACCAAGGCGAAGAACGTTCACGCCCTGAGCCGGCAGCTGATCGAGAAGCACAATGGCGAGGTGCCCGCCGACCGGGCGGCGCTCGAGGCCCTGCCCGGCGTGGGCCGCAAGACGGCCAACGTGGTGTTGAACACCGTCTTTCGCCAGCCGACCATGGCCGTCGATACCCACATCTTCCGGGTGGCCAACCGCACCGGGCTGGCGAAGGGCAAGACCGTGCGCGCCGTCGAGGAGAAGCTGCTCAAGGTGATCCCGAAGGCATACCTGCTCGACGCCCATCACTGGCTGATCCTGCACGGTCGCTACGTCTGCAAGGCCCGCCGCCCCGACTGCGGAGCCTGCATCATCTGTGACCTGTGCGACTTTCGAGAGAAGACCGAGGAATGCAGCCCCGAGCTGATCGCCCGCTACGCCACCGAACCTGCCGAGACCTGATCCCATGTATTCCAGCGACCGACGCCGCATGCGCCAGCCCTTCATCGACGCCTGGGAAAAGGGCAAGGCGAAAAAGCCGCTGACCCCGATCGAGCAGATGATCTTCGAGGTGATCCGCGACCACCCGGAATACCACTCGCTGCTGGATCAGCCCGAATTCGCCCTCGAGGCCGACTGGCCGCCCGAGATGGGCGTGACCAATCCCTTCCTGCACATGAGCATGCACCTGTCCCTGCGCGAGATGGTGCAGACCGACCGTCCCGCGGGCATCCGCGGCGTGCATTCGGAGCTGAGCCTGAGCAAG
>JAWLHL010000004.1:0-80272 GCA_041690375.1 Guyparkeria sp.
CGCCGCGACAGGATGTCGCGGCGAACCGACCCCGAAAGCCACCCGGTGTCCGCGAGCCCGGCAGCCTCGACGAGGCTGCCGGGCCCGAAGGGCCAGAGCGCGGGGCGCCCTTCTTTTCGCCCCTTTTCTTGGGCAAGCAAGAAAAGGGGCTCGCGCGCCCGGGACCGCGGTGCAATGGGTTACGTCATGCCGCAACAGGCGTGCGAAACCATCCACCAAACGGTCGATCACGGCCAGCCGTCGCTCGCGAGGCAGAACGCCCAGGGGGCTCTCCCTTCGATTGAGCGCAACGGAAACATCACCACCGAGGTTTTCTCGAGGCCCGGAAGGTAAGAAAGCGATGAAGGATCAATCATGCAAACGCGCGACCGGCGGCTTTGTCGCCGGCGGTGCCATCGGGGCACTGGGCGGGCTGATCGGGCTGGGCGGGGCGGAGTTCCGGTTGCCGGTCTTGAAGGGCATCTTCGGCCTGGAAACGCTGGAGGCAGTGATCTTCAACAAGGCGATGAGCCTGATCGTGGTCACGGTGGCCCTGCTCGCGCGCAGCGTCACCATCCTGCCGACCGAGCTGTTCGAATACTGGCCGATCGCGCTCAACCTGCTCGCCGGCAGCCTGATCGGCGCCTGGCTCGCGGCCGGCTCGGCCATCCGCATGCACGCGAAGACCCTCGACTACGTCGTCTTCACGCTGCTGATCGGGCTGGCGGTGCTGATGGTCGTCCAGCACCTGGCCCACCCCGGCCCGACCACCGAGCCATTGCTGGATGACGGTGCCGTCCGCTGGATCGCCGGCTTTGTCGCCGGGCTGGGCATTGGCGCGATCGCCGCCTTTCTCGGCGTGGCCGGCGGCGAACTGCTGATCCCCACCATCACCCTGCTCTTTGGGGTGGACGTGCGCCTGGCCGGCTCGCTGTCGCTGGCGATTTCCCTGCCGACCATGCTCGTCGGCATGCTGCGCTACACGCAGTCCGACCAGTTCGCCGTGCTCCGGCGGGAGGGCAGCCTGTTCGCCGGCATGGGGCTGGGCTCGGTCGCCGGCGCGATCATCGGCGGGCTGGCCATCGGCCTGGTCGCCCCCGACTGGCTGATCCTGCTCCTCGCCGGCATCCTCATGCTCTCCGCGTGGAAGGCCTTCGCCGACGCCCGCCGCCACTGAACGACTCAGTCGCGGCTGGCGGACGCCAGCCACTCCTCGACGCGCCCATGAATCCGGTCGCGAATCTCCCGAAGGGAGGCGAGCCGCTCGGTCTCGTTTCCCGGAAGCGTCGCCGGGTCCGGATACGGCCAGTGCTCTGTCTTTCGCACCCCGGGGAACACCGGGCACCCTTTCTCGACCCCGCGCTCGCAGACGTAGATCACCTGCTCGTATAGCCTCCCCTGGCGGAAGAAGTCGACGATATTGTCCGACCGGGCGGCGGACAGGTCGTATCCGACCTCCTGCATCACCCGGATCACGTCCGGGTTGACGGGTTCCGGGTCGACACCGGCGCTTTCCGCGACGACCGCCGGCCCGCCCATATGATTGAGAAAGGCCTCGGCCACCTGGCTGCGGCCGCTGTTGTGGATACAGACGAAAAGAATGCGGCGGGGCTGGTTCATGGATTCCTCTCCCGGGTTTGACCACCGACGACATTTGATGCATATTCCCATATATTCGGTTTCACGGATGTTGCAGGCAGGTTCACCGCACTCCTGCAGTCGGTGACAACCACCTGACGGGCAGAACGTCATCATCCCGCCTTGCGCCCACGACAGAGGCCCCATGTTCAACTGGCTCGCCAACAACCTGGTCTACGGCGCCCTCGGTCTGACCGAGGGCGAGCGCTTCGCCGACGCGCTGCACTTCTTCGTCATGGACACGACGAAGATCTTCGCCCTGCTGGTGGTGGTCATCTACGCCATGGGCCTGTTGCGCGCGCTGATGAGCCCGGAGCGGGTGCGCGCCTACGTGCGCGGCAAGCCACGCTGGCTCGCCCGGCTGCTGGCGATCACGCTGGGCGCCGTCACGCCGTTCTGCTCCTGTTCGTCGGTGCCGCTGTTCATCGGTTTCGTCGAGGCGGGCATCCCGCTGGGCGTGACCTTCTCGTTCCTGATCGCGAGCCCGATGATCAACGAGATCGCCGTGGTGCTGCTGATCGGCATTCTCGGCTGGGAGCTCGCGCTCCTGTACGTGGCTGCCGGGGTGACGGTGGCCTGGATCGGCGGCGTGGCGATGGAATGGTTCCGGGCCGAACGCTGGGTCGAGGACTACGTCTGGAAGATCCAGATGGGCGAGGCCCAGCCGCCGGCCGCCGGCAGGAGCTGGAAGGGCCGGCATCGCTTCGCTGTCGCCGAAGTCAAGGAGATCGTGCGGCGGATCTGGAAGTGGGTGGTGATCGGCATCGCCGTGGGCGCGGCGTTCCACGGCTTCGTGCCGGGCGACTGGGTCACCGACCACCTCGGGGCGCAGGGCAGCTTGCTGGCCGTGCCTGCTGCGGTGCTGCTGGGCATCCCGCTGTACGCCAACGCCACCGGCATCATCCCGGTGGCCGAGGCCATGCTGGGCAAAGGGGCGGCCGTGGGCACGACGCTGGCGTTCATGATGAGCGTCGCCGCGCTGTCGCTCCCGGAAGTCCTGATCCTGCGCAAGGTGATTCGCTGGCCCGCGCTGGCCTTGTTCGCCGGCGTGCTGGCCGTCGCCTTCACCCTGGTGGGATGGAGTTTCAACCTGATTACCTAAGGAGACAGCCATGAGCGAAGACAAGGGGCTGAGCCCCGTGATCCTGGAAATTGCGTCACTGAGCGCCGCGGTCGCCTCCCGCTGCCCGTCGACGACCGCCGAGATGATCGAGCGCCTGGGGAAACGGGGCGTGCCCGATCACCAGCTGCGCGAGATCGTGGAGCTCTCGCGCGGTGTCGCCACCGACTCGTGGAACCGGGCCTCGGGCATGATCGACGCCGTACTGGCCGGCGAACCACTGGAAAGCTGCCTGTCTCGCGCCATGACCGGGGCGGGCGAATGCGGGAACGAACGCGCCGGGGGTTGCTGCAGCGAGCCCGAAGCCAAGACCACCTGTTGCTGAGAGGACGAAACGATGAAGACCATTCAGATACTGGGCAGTGGCTGCGCCAACTGCCAGCGCACCTACGACCTCGTTTCCCGCACGGCCGAGGAGAAGGGCGTCGACGTCGACCTCCAGAAGGTCGAGGACATGGCCGACATCCTGGCCATGGGCGTCATGTCCACCCCGGGCGTGGCGGTCGACGGCACGGTCGTCCACAGCGGTTCGGTCCCGTCGCCCGCCCAGGTCGCCGACTGGCTGGCCGACTGACCCCGATGCCCCTGTCCGGGCGCAGGCTCGTCAGGCGGAAAGGGAGACCTGATCCGGGGGCGATCCCTGGCGGTCGAATTCGTCGCTGATCCGCCCTCCCCGGCAGAGCTGCCCCATCCGCGCGATCTGCCGGTCGAGCTGCGGCTCCCAGCCGTAGTCGCGCACGGCGCGCCGTCGGGCCGCCGCGCCGAGGGCCCGCCAGTCGCGCTCGAACAGGGCGCCGACGGCCGCGGCCAGCGCCTCCCCGCGCGCCCTGGGGGCGAGCTGACCCACCGCCCCGTCCACCAGCTCCGGGGTGGCCCCGGCATCGATCCCAACCACCGGCAGACCGCAGGCCATGGCCTCGAGAATCACCAGCCCGAAGGTCTCGGCATCCCCGGCGTGCAGCAGCGCATCCGACGAGGCCAGATACATGGCGAGCGTCTCCTCGTCGGCGACGTGGTCCACCACCCGCAGCCGTGGGTGGCCGTTGTCCGGCATGTTCGCGCCGATCAGCAGCAGGTAGTGCGTATCGTCGAGCCGATCGAGGCAGTCGAGCAGCTGGTCGACGTGCTTTTCGCGGGTGTTGCGTCCGGCGAACACCAGCAGGCGCGCCTGCTGCGGTACACGGATGGCATGGCGGACCGCGGGACGGCAGCGCGCCGGTGAGAACACGGCCGTGTTCACGCCCAGGCGCTGCACCGAGACATGACGGATGCCCAATCCGTCGAGCTGGGCGGCCATCACCTCGCTGGGCGCGAGCACCCAGTCGAAGCGGCGGTAGAGGTCGGCCAGGTAGCGCGAGGAGAACGCCCGCACCCAGTCGCCGAAACGCAGGGCGAGCAGGCGCGAGAGGTCGGAATGGAAGAAGGCCACCGTGGGCACCTGCAACTCGCGGCCGGCTGCCAGCGCGGCATGCGCGGTGACGTAGGGGTCGCCCGCCTCGATCACGTCGGGGGCGAGCTCGACCAGGGCCCGCCGCCAGGGGCCGGGACGCAGGGGAAAACGGTAGCCGTCGCCGGCCGGCAGTCGGCGGGCCGGCAGATGCCAGACCGTCTGCCCACCCCGGCTCCGGCAGCCGGCGCGCGCGCCGGGCACCACCAGGCTGTGACGGCAGCCCGGCCGGGAGGCGACATGATCGTGCTTAGTCTCGAGGTAGCGCCTCACGCCCCCGGAGACAGGCCCCCAGAACATGGTGACGTCGGCGAGATGCAGCGGGCAGGTTGGTGTACGGTTCATTCGTCCCACGTTAGCCGGGGGACATGACGGTTTCCTGTCAGCCCTTGTTCTGCTCCTCTTTTGGCCACTCCACCGGCAGCACGCGGTCGGGATACTCGCGCGCCAGGTGGGCGAGGTTGCGGCACTCGGGCCGATGCAGCTTGTAGCCCTGCGAGCGGCTCAGGAAGGCCATCACGCGCTCGCCGGGCTTCGGGTTGCAGCATCTGGCCGGGGTGACCTTCAGACCCTCGATGGACTGGTTCTCGATCACCAGGCTGGCCCGGGTGGGCGCTGCCGGGGCCTCCTCGCCCGCCCCGGCGGGAGGGGGCGGACGGCGGGACACATCGCGCGCCTCGCCCAGCTGCGAGCGAGCCGCCGCCTGCAGGGTCTCGGGGGCGATGCGCTGCCTCCCCACGGCGAGAAACAGCTGTTCCTCGGTGCTCATCCCCAGCGCCGCGAGCAGTCGGCGCCGCGCGACGGCATCCATGGAAAAGCGCCGGAACAGCCGTTCGCAGTGCAGCCGTCCGCGTTCGCGAGCATCCTCGCGGTCGAACTGGGCGAACCAGTTGCGCACCTTTGCCCGCGCGCTGGCGGACCGGAGAAAGCCGCTGTTCGCCTGCCCCCACTCGCGGCTCGGGGCCGGCTCCTTCTGCGTCAGGACCTCGACCGTGTCGCCATTGCCGACCTCGGTCCTGAGCGGCGCGATCTGGCCGTTGACCTTCGCCCCCCGACAGCGGTGCCCCAGGTGGGTGTGAATGCGGTAGGCGAAGTCGAGCACCGTCGCGCCGGCGGGCAGTTCCACCAGCTCCCCGTTGGGCGTGAAGGCATGCACCGACGGCGCCTCGAGCGGCCGGATCTCGCCGCGGGACAACCCCTCGCGCAGGGATTCGACCTCCAGGTCGAAGGGATTGGCGCCTCCCGGCCCCGCGCCCTTGTAGCGCCAGTGGGCGGCCACGCCGAATTCGGCGAAGGCGTGCATGCGCTCGGTGCGGATCTGGATCTCCACCACCTTGCCCTCGTCGGCGTGCACGGCGGTATGCAGCGACTGGTAGCCGTTGGGCTTGGGGCGGGCGATGTAGTCGTCGTACTCGCTCTCGATCGGCTCGAACAGCTCATGCACCACTGAGAGCGCCGCGTAGCAGTCGGTCACCGTGTCGACCTGCACGCGCAATGCCCGCACGTCGAACAGGCCCTCGAAGGAGAGCTTCTTGCGACGCATCTTCCCCCAGATGCTGTAGATATGCTTCGGCCGGCCGTAGACTTCCGCGCGGATGCCGGCGTCCGCCAGGGCCCGCTCCAGTTTCGCCTCGACCGCGGCGAGATAGGCCTCCCGGCTGGCACGGCGCTCGTCGAGGAGACGGGCGATCTCGCTGTAGGTCCGTGGCTCGAGGTGGCGGAAGGAGAGGTCCTCGAGTTCCCACTTGATCTGCCCCAGGCCCAGCCGGTGGGCGATGGGCGCGTGCACGGCCAGGGTCATGTCGGCATAGCGCCGCCGACGGGAGGCGTCGGGGTCCCGATCCAGCGCCCGCATGCCCTCGAGCCGGTAGACCAGGTCGACGAGCACCGCCCGGGCGTCGCCGGCGCCCCCGATCAGCAGGCGGCGCCAGTATTCCTGCTGCTGCTCGCCGACCCCGGCGGGGAAGCGGGACTCCCAGTCACGCAGCCGGTCGATCGCCGCCAGCAGGGCTTCGACCGCCCGCCGTTCGGTCTCGTCCGGCGCCAGGCCGTCGAGCAGTTCCGCCCGGCGGCCGACCATCCCGCGATCGGCCAGCAGGGAGGCGATCAGGGTCGCCAGGTCGGCGTGGATGTCCGCCAGGGCGACAGCCACGCGAGGGCCGAAAGGGCAGTCGACGGCGGCCTCGCCCTTCGCGGGTGCCGGCATCCGCCCGACCTCGAGACACAGGCGCTCGATGGCCCGCGCCCGCTCCGCCTCGTCGGCGAGGGTCCGGCGCAGCGCAAGGCACAGGCTGTCGGTGGGTTCGTCCAGTGGGTGCTGCATGATCGCTCCGAGCAAGCCGCATCTCCGGCCGGGCGGCGAGAGACGGTTCGGCCGGCCGCCATATCCGTCCTGCGGGCGTTCCGGGACGCTCCTGTCGTTGGGTTGTCACCGCCGGCATGGCAGTATCATGACTGTCTGGACACAACATTATCACCCCGCCCCCCAGCCCGGGGCGCAAAAGGACCCGTCGCGATGGAAAAGACGATCGACCTCCACGGCGAACACCACCGTCTCAACCGCTATCGTCGCCTGAGGGCAAGCGTGCTCGGCGCGATCGCGGGGCTGGTCGCCGTTTCCAGCCTGATCTCGGGCCTGGTGGCCAGCGGCACCCCCACCACCACCGTCCTGCTGACCGGGGCAATCGCCCTCGTGGCCGGGACGCTGGCCATGGCCGCCGGCCAGCACGTCGCCCTGCGACTGCGACAGGACACCGAGCAGGCGGACCTCGAGATGGAGGCGCGCGAGCTGGAAATCAACTTCGAGCACGAGCTCGCCGAACTGCGCGACATCTACATCGACCGCGGGGTCGACCCGGACACCGCCGAGCGCGTCGCCCGCCAGATGATGGCGCACGATGCGCTCGGCGCGCACGCCCGCGAAGAGATGGGCCTGCACCAGATCACCGATACCCGCCCCCTGCTCGCCGCCATCCCGCTGGGCGCGGCCTTCGCCGCGGGCGCCGCGCTGCCCCTGCTGATCGCTTTGGCGGCCCCGGGCGGCAACCTGGCCCTGCTCACTGTTCCGCTCACCCTGTTCGCGCTCGCGGTTCTCGGCAGCCTGAGTTCCCGCACCGGGGGCGCCTCGATGCTGACCGGCGGTTTTCGCACCGTTGTGTGGGGCACGGCGACCATGGGCCTCACCGCGCTGGTCGGACGACTGATCGCCACGGTGGTCTGAGCATTACGGTGCCCTCCGGCGCCCAAGCGCGGACCGTCGTCCTGCTCCACGGCCTGTGGATGGGACGCTGGGCAATGCTTCCCCTCGGTCGCCGGCTCGAACGGGCGGGCTTCCGGGTCCGACACTTCGGCTATCCGACACGTGCGCCCCTGCCCCGCGACGCCGACCGCCTCGATCGATGGCTCGAGGGTACAGGCCCGGTGCACTTCGTCGCCCACAGTCTCGGCGGGCTCGTGCTGGCCCACCTGTTCGACCGTCACCCGGCCCGACTCGCGCAGACCGGCCGCGTCGTCCTGCTCGGCTCGCCCCTGGCCGGCAGTGCCGTGGCTCGCCGTCTCGCCACTACGCGTATCGGCCGCCGGGCCCTGAACGGCTGTCTCGAACGTGGCCTGCTCGGCGACGTACCCGCGTGGCGGGCGCCGCGAACGCTGATGCTGGCCGGGTCCCGCCCCGTCGGACCGGGACGGCTGTTCCCCGGGGCCCTGCACGGCCCTAGCGACGGCACGGTGGCAGTCGACGAGACCCGCGTGCCGGGCCTGGCCGAGCACCGGTGCCTGCCGAGCAATCACTTCGGCAT
This sequence comes from Guyparkeria sp., assembly GCA_041690375.1. GTDB lineage: Bacteria > Pseudomonadota > Gammaproteobacteria > Halothiobacillales > Halothiobacillaceae > Guyparkeria. Next base: position 7,982 of record JAWLHL010000004.1, read on the forward strand.
GCTGCTTTCGCGACGGGTGGCCGACGAAGTGGTCGGTTTCCTTCGGCGGCCCGGAACCGGCTGAACAGGAACCACCGGCTCGGCAACGCATGAAAAAGGCCGACCCGTTCCGGTCGGCCTGCTCTTCCGCCCTCCCCGGCCGTGGTCACGGCCGGTCGATTCTGATTCTCCTGCTCACTCGCCCGTGTCCGGTGTGTGGTAGGCGAGGATGTAGTTCGGCTCGCTCATGCGCTCGATCAGTTCGAGCTGGCGCTTGAGCCAGTCGGCGTGCCCTTCCTCGTCGATGAGGATCGACTCGAAGATGTGCACCGTGCCGACGTCGCCCTCGTCTCGGGCTTCGAGCGCCGCCTTGCCGTAGAATTCGATCGAAGACAGCTCCTCCTTGAGATCCGCCCTGAACATGTCGGAAATCGAGTTGGAACGCTTGGCCGACTTGGCCTCTGTGACGACCGGATCGCCATCGAGGAACAGGATGCGGTCGATGAACCGGCTGGCGTGCCCCAGTTCCTCCTGCACCTCGCCGTGCATCTTCTTGGACAGCCGGTCGAGCCCCCAGTCTTCCAGCACGTGGGCGTGCAGCATGTACTGGTGCACGGCCGTGAGCTCCATCGAAAGCGCCTGCTGCAGGTTGTCGAGCGTCTTCTGACCTTTCTTCGCCTTGGCTGCACACATGGGTCGTTGCCCTCCTGTGGAATCGTGAATGGTGCGGGTGCCTCGGGCAATCATCCTTCGCCCGCCGGTTCGTCGCCGGCAGGGGCCGCCCGCCACACACGGGTCGGGGCGTTTGCCCGAGGCCTGCGGAAGACCTTAGTCGCTAGGACGGAATTTGCCAGCCCGATACGGACACGGGCGCCGATTCAGACGACTGCCGCGCGAGCGGGTCCTGTCGGTAGAACGACGCGAGATGGTCGTAGAGGGCGGCATCGAAATGGTGCAGCTCCTCGGGCAGGCGAAAGAAGTATTCGCTGATCACGGCGAAGAACTCCGCCGGGTTGGTGGCGGCATAGGGGTCGATCAGGGGCTCGGAACCGGCATCGATCTCGTCGTTGAGTCGATCGAAGGCAGCCTGGAAATCGCGGGTCCAGCGCTCCCGGTCGTAGCCCTTCGGCAGGGGCGGAAACCCGTTCTCGGCCCCGTTGACCCCGTCGATGAAGTGGGCCACCTCGTGGACCACGACGCTGGTGGCGTAGTCAGGGTCCAGCCCTGCCTCGATGTCCGCCCAGGAAAGCACCAGCGTGCCGTGCTCCCAGGCCTCGCCGGCCCGCAGGTCGCGGACGTGGTGGACGATGCCGTCCTCGTCGACCTCCTCGTGGTCCACGTGGAAGGCGTCCGGGTATACGACCACGGAGCGGATACCGTCGAGCCACTCCGGGCCCAGCTCGAGCACGGGCAGGACCGCCACCGCGGCAATGCGAAGCTGCCTGGCTTCGTCGAGCCGGAACTCCCCTCCCCCGTAGAAGGGGCGCCCGGCGAGGAACCCCGCGGCCAGCCGGCGCAGGCGCCGGCTGGCGTCGCCCCCGAGTCCGGCCAGTTCCGGCTGGCTGCGGCACACCTCGAGCCAGAGGTCGTCGGGAATGGCAATCTCCCCGCCCGACGTCCGCCTCGCCGGCAGCAGGTCGGCCAGCCAGCGCAGCACGCTCAATGCCCGGTCCTCGCTGGGCGCGCGGTCGCCCGGCTCATGGGCCGCCTTCCTGCAGTTCGCGCGGCAGGCGCATCAGGTCGCGGGTTTCCGGCAGGAAATGGGCCATGCCCTCGAGCACGCCGGCGGCATAGTTGCCGTTCATGCCGAACAGCCCTCCCCGGGCCTGGTAAAGCGTGTCCTGGAGTGCACCGGCCTCCACCATGCGCCTGGCCCGCTCCTTCACCGAAATCGGGGCGTTGGCCACGAGCACGCCGTTGATGTGGCTCACCAGCGCCACCAGGTCGCTGGATGAATCGCCGGCGAACAGGGCACGGCGCTGGTCGAACTCGAGATGCGAGATCAGGAACTCCATGGCGTGGAGTATGCTCGCGCTTGTGGGCAGCACGTCAAGCTGCATCACGTCGGTGCTGTCGTCCACCGACCAGACCAGGCGGGCGTCGATGCCGTTGTGCCACAGTCGCCCGTGCAGTTCGGCATCCAGCACGTCCCGGTTGACGGAGCGGTCGACGTTGTAGCTCGCCTTGAAGGCGCCCTGCTTCTCCGACTCCTGCGGCCGGATGGCGGTGATGTCGGCGAAGAGGTGCGTGATGTCGTCGTGGGTCAGGCCGTTCCAGCTCGGCGCGATCTCGTCGGTCCAGTCGCGCCAGTGCATCCAGTCACCCCCGCCGTCGCTGCGACGGGGAGCGTAGATGGTGGTGCCCACGTCGCCGATGATGTAGTCCGGCTGGGGCAGCGACCACTCGTCGACCGCGTCGAGCACCAGCTGGAGATTCCGCCCGGAGACGAGCACCAGCCGCACCGCCGGATGCGCACAGAATCGCGCCAGCCTCGGCCGGGCATCGGGCGACTCCTCGTCCCGGCCATTGGGGATCAGGGTGCGGTCGAGGTCGCTGCACAGCAGGATGGGGGCGATATCGCTCATCGCTCACCCCCTGCCTGTTCGGAGTCGGCGGCACGCTCCGCTGGCAGGCTGCAGCTGTCGAAGAAGTCGTAGTAGTCGATCGCCTCGAGGACTCCGGCCGGCCCGTGCGACTGCGTGAAGACCACCCGGTCCAGCCCCTTGAGCCCCGCCAGCTGGTCGTCGCCGCCGGGCAAGACCACCGCCCCGAGCGGGTTGCCCCTGAGCATGTCCTCGTCGGTGGCCACGCCGCCGGCCACCAGGAGGTGGTCGAGCGGAATGCCCCACTGGGTGGCGAAGTAGCGCAGGGCGAAGCCCTTGGAGGCGCGCACCGGCATCGCCAGCAGCTCGTTGCGCCCCAGCCGCGCGATCCGGGCATGGATGTCCAGGGCATGCAGCTCGTTCTCCAGCGCCTCGATGCCCGGGAAGGTGTCCGTGTCCGCGATGAACGCGTGTATCGAGTGCACGCCCTGGACCGCGCGGGATCGCAGCTCGATGCCGGGCGTCTGGTCCAGGAGGTTGTAGACCCGGTCGGGCTGCCAGGCGTAGCCGATATGCCGGCTCCAGCCCTCGTCACGCGACAGGCGCGGCCCGTAGTGGATCTGGGTGCCGCCGCGCGTGATCAGCACGTCCGGGGTGGGCACGTCGAGTTCCTTGAGGGCGGCGAGCACCTCGCGCCGCGGCCGATCGCAGACCACGACAAAGCCGACCTGCCGACGCCGGCGACGCAGTTCCTGGATGAGTCGCTGACGCATGCGCTGGTCGGTGGAACCGCCGAGGGCGGCCAGCTCGACCACCAGCGCCCGGTCGACCTGCGTGAGCACGTGGTCCGGCAGGCTGGGGCGCACGGCACGGGCCTCGCCCTCGAACAGGCCGGCGACGCGCTGGAGATAACTCTCGACGTGAGCTTCCCAGGAGTAATGCTCGCGCACCAGCCGGATGCCGTTTCCCGAGTACCGCTGCCAGCGCTCGGCATCGCCGATGACCGCCGCCAGCCGTTCTCCGATCTGCCGCGAGTCGAGGGGATCGATCAGTTCCCCGTTCTCGCAGGCCGCGATGATGTCCCGCGGTCCGCCGTCCTCCGTGGCGATTATCGGGGCGCCGGCGGCGGCCGCCTCGATCAGGGTCAGGCCGAAGGGCTCGGTCAGCGCCGGGTTGATGAACACCCCGCCGGTATGGGTGACCAGGCGATAGAGATCCGGGACGTCGGCGGACTGGTGGTGGCGCGGGTAGGCGACCATGCCGTAGAGGTCGTAGTAGTCGATCAGGAGCAGCAGGTCGGTCAGCACCTTGCGCGGACCGGCGTCCATGTCGCGGATGTCGTCGCGATTGCCCGCCACGATCACCAGGTTGGCGCGCTCGCGCAGCTCGGGGTGCTCGCCGTAGGCCTCGATCAGCGTGCCGATGTTCTTGCGCTCGTCCGGCCTCGAGAGCGCCAGGATCATCGGGCGCCTCGGTTCGCGCAGAAAACGCCTGAGCTCGCTGCAGATCGGCGGGGTGAAGGTCGCCGGCGGCGGCGAGAATCGCTCGAGGTTCACCCCCGGGGGGATGACCGCCATCTTTTCCTCGTCCGCCCAGTCGTACAGGCCGTACTGCTCCTCGATCTCCTGCCCCGTGCTGACCACCACGAGATCCGCCGCCAGCAGTACCTCCTCCTCGGCGCGGATACGCGTCGACATGGCGTAGGTGCGCTCGATGGTTTCCCGGCTCTCGCCGCGGGCCAGCAGGCGACGACGCTTGACCCGGCCGAGCGAATGGCCGGTATGGACCAGCGGCACCCCGAGGTTGGAGGCCAGGCGCACGCCGACATAGCCGGCATCGGCGTAGTGACTGTGGACCAGCGAGGGATGCAGGCCCCGGTCGTTGATGTAGGCGAGCGCCCCGTCGACGAAGCAGTTGAGGTAGTCCCAGAGCTGCTCCTTGGGCAGGTATTCCTCCGGCCCGGCATCGATGCGGACGATGCGGGCGTTGTCGCCCAGGTCCTCCTCGGGCCGGGCATAGTCGTCGGCCACCCGGTCGTCGACCACGCGACGGGTGAAGAGGTCTACCCGGGCGACCTCGGGGCTACGCGCCAGGGCGCGAGCCAGTTCGACGACATAAAGCGTCTGGCCGCCGGTATCGGCATCCCGGCCCAGTTCGAGCTCCTGCCCCCGGATCAGTCCGTGCACGCTGACCAGGCAGATATAGAGTCCGTCCCGTGCGTTCGTTCCCGTCGTGTTCATGCTCGTCGGCTCCCTGCATCCTGTCTTGGCCCGTGGCCGCGGCCGTTCCTCGGCGCGCTGTCCTCGTCGTCGCTCAACGCCAGCTCCGTCAGCTTCCCCGGGTCCTCGATGAGGTGGCGCGCCAGCAGCAGCCCGGTGGCGCTCCATACCTGGTGGAGATTGGCCCGCCGTCCGATCAGGCGGCCATGGCGGCCGTCGTAGTACTCGGGCCAGTCGTCCTTCATCAGCCGCTGTTCGGACAACCGGTAGGCCCGCTCGCCGAGGTCCTGCCGGCCGGCCACCTGGGCGGCGGCCACCATCGGCCAGATCAGCACGGGCCAGTTCCCGCCGTTGTGGTACGACCAGGGCGTGTTCTTGGGGTCGGAGCCCGTCATCAGTCGCCACTCCGATCCGGTCACCGCGGGATAGACCAGCTTGACCGGCATCTGGCCGATCAGGTCGTCCCAGCGGTCGGCCATGGTCTGCATCTGCAGGCGGCTCTGCTCGCGCGTGGCCAGCCCCGACAGGGAAGCCAGGAAGTTGCCCTGGGAGAAGAACCGGAAGTCGATCCGCCCCGGGCCGAGATTGCCGACGAAATAGCCGCCGTCGTCCGGCACCCAGTCCGGCACCCAGTCGGGGATGGACTCCGGGTAGATGTTGAAGACGTTGTCGATGTCGTGGCCGAACTTCTCGGTGGAGAAGCGGTGCACCTCGTTGAGGACGTCGAGGTCCAGCCAGTAGTAGCGCCGCACGTAGTCCCGCAGCACCTGCCGGCGAGTGGCTGCCAGGTCGATCAGCCAGTGGCTGCCCTCGTCGACGGTCAGCAGGTCGGCGGCCCGCAACGTCATGTCGAACAGCGCCTGGATCTCCAGCGGATGGCCGAACACGCCCATGCGCCGGTCGATCATGAACGAGCCGTCCGGCACCAGCAGGGTCGGAAAGACCTCGAAGCGGCTCTGCAGGCAGAGGCTCAGGATCATGCGCAGGCCGCGCTGGACCTCCGGGGTGTGGGCGAACGCGGTATCGCCGGTGAAGCGCACGTAGGCGCGCAGCAGCACCGTCCACCACATCATCGAGTCGACAGGGGCGACCCGGCCGATGGCGCGGTCGCCGAAGTCCGCCGACAATTCCTCGCTGCCGTCGTCCAGGGTGACCACCCGGAACGAGGCCGGCAGCACGCCCGGCGCGATCTGCTGCCCTTCGAGCTCTTCCTGCTGGCCCCGCATGCGCAGGATCAGGGCGAGAAATTCGCGCACCACGTCCGACCGCCCTTCGAGCAGCATCAGGAAGGCCGCCGAAACGAAGTCGCGCACGAAGCAGTCACGGTAGTTGTCCGCCGGCGCGCGGGGATCGAGGCTGGCCATGGTGCCCACCGGATTGCCCTGGTAGCGGACCACCGCGTCGTCGAGCAGCCGGTAGGCATCCGCCAGCACCGCCGACTCGTCGGCGAATCGCGGTGTGGCGAAGACATGCCGCGTGGCGTGCAGCGGCTCGGTGGCACGACTCGTTGGCGGACGCTCGTTCATCCGGGGTCCTTCGTGGCAGTCGCTGGGCGTTGGGCCTGGCATGGAGCGGAAACCGACCGTGGAGGTTGGGGTTCTCCAAAAGCTAGCACAACTGGTGCGTAGTGACGCCGAAACGGTCTTTCAACCCCGGCGGATGTCAGCGCCCTCGACGAGCGTATCGAGGTCCCCGGGGCGATCCACGTCACGGATCACGGACGGGTCCGCGCAGTCGAGAAGCACGCCGCCGCGGGAGCGGAAACAGCCTTTCAGGTACCTGCCGCGCGCGGCGTGCAGCTCACCGAAAAGACGCCCGGGGAAGGCCACCGGGTGGCCCGGCTGGCCGGCGTGGACCGGCCGTGTCGGGCAGTCGCTTTCCAGCATCCGCGTCACCACCCGATCGGCCTCCGGCACCCGCAGGTCGGGCATGTCGCCGAGAAAGAACAGCAGGCCGGCGGGGTGATCCGACCCGGCGGCAAGGTGATCCAGCGCGCAGCAGCGGCTGGCCCACAGCCCGGCTGCCGAGCCCGGGCAGACCACCAGCTCGATCCGAGAGCGGTCCGGCAGCTCGTCGAGTCGCGGATGCCGACGATCGACCACCAGCAGCACGCGCGGGCAGACCGCGGCGGCCACTTCGACGGCATGCGAAAGCAGGAAACGGCCGCGGTGCTCGGCCCAGCGCTTGTCTGCGCCGAAACGGCGGGAACGGCCGGCGGCGAGGACCACGCCGACCAGTCCCGAACGGTCAGTCGTCGACACGGGCGGGAACCCGGTTCGCCACCCCGGACGAGGCGGCCTGACGGGCTACCTGGCGGGCCGCCACCAGCTCGGAGGCGATCGACACGGCGATCTCCGCCGGGGTGTGCGAGCCGATGTCGAGGCCGGCCGGGGCGCACAGGCGGGTGGCATCCACGCCCAGCTCGGCCAGCCGGGCGCGACGCGCCGCGCTGGTCCGGCGCGAACCCATCGCGGCGACGTGAAAGGCCGGCGAGTCCAGCGCGTCCATGAGCGCCAGGTCGTCGACGCGCGGATCGTGGGCCACGGTGATCACGGCGGTGCGCTCGTCCAGGCCGTGATCGGCGATCACCCGCTCCGGCGCCCGGCGGTCCAGCGACACGCCGGACAACGACAGCCTCGCGGCGGGCCGGGGGTCGCAGACGGTCACATCGAACCCCAGCGCCCGCCCCTGCCCTGCCAGGTGTTCGCCGACCGGGCCGGCGCCGAAGACCAGCAGCCGCCAGCTCGGGCCGAACGGCGACCAGAGACGCCCGTCGTGACGGCGCGGCTCCTCGGGCAACGCTCCCGCCGGCTCGCGCCACTCCACGGCGCCGCTGGCCAGGTCGAGCCCGCGCCAGATCCCCCGGCGGCCCTCGACCGCCGCCAGGGCGGGGCGCAACGCATCCGCTTCGCACGGCCATTCCACCAGCACCTCCAGGGCGCCGCCACAGGGCAGACCCGGGTGCGTGCCGCCGTCGTAGCGGCGCCGTACCGGCTGACGGCCCGATACGCCCGACCGACGCAACCAGTCGAGCAGGTCGTCCTCCACGCAGCCGCCCGAGACCGACCCCCGCATCGCCGGCCGGGCATCAGCCGGGTCGACGATCGCCCACAGCGAGCCGGGTGGGCGGGGCGAAGAGCCGAACGTCTCGAGTACGGTGGCGAGCACCACCTCGCGCCCCTCGGCCAACCCGTCGACGGCCAGCCGCAGTGCCGCGACGGTGTCGTCGGGACCCGGCATGTTCAACCCAGGTCGATCGGCAGGCGACGGACAGGCTCGCCGGCAAGGGCGAGCAGGGCGTTGGTCACGGCCGGAGCGATCGGCGGCAGTCCCGGCTCGCCCACGCCGCCCGGGGGCTGGCCGGAATCGACGATGGCCACCTCGACCTCCGGCATCCGGTCGATCGTCAGCGCCGGGTAGTCGTCGAAGTTCTGCTCCTGGACGCGCCCGTCCTTGATCGTGACCCTGCCCGAAAGCGCCGCGGTGAGTCCGTAGGCGATCGAGGAGTGCACCTGGCGCTCCACCCCCGCCGGGTTGACCGCGATCCCGCAGTCGATGGCGCACCAGACCTTGTGCACCCGCGGCGCGCCGTCCTCGACGGAGACCTCGGCGACCTGCGCGCAGTAGCTGCCGAAGGACTTGGCCAGCGCCACGCCCCGGGCACGACCTTCCGGCACCTCGCCGCCCCAGTCGGCCATCTCGGCGGCCCGTTCGAGCACCCCGAGATGCCGCGAATCGCCGCCCTTCAGGAGCTTTCTGCGGTACTCGACGGGATCGATGCCGGCCTTGTGCGCCAGCTCGTCGAGGAACGATTCCACGATCCAGGCGTTCTGCGAATGACCCACCGAGCGCCAGAAGCCGACCGGGATGCCGGGGTCGACGTTCGCGTAGGTCACCTCGATGTTCTCGACGGCGTAGGGGTGGTCGGCCGCCCCCTCGACCGCGGCCGGGTCGATGCCGTCCTTGACCATGCCCGGCGAGACGCGCGACCAGATCGACGGACCGGCGATGCGGTGCACCCAGGTCCGCGGCAGACCGTCGTCGCCGAGCGTGGCGGACAGCTCGTTGTAGGCCGCCGGGCGGTAGAAGTCGTGGCGCACGTCGTCCGGACGCGACCAGATCACCTTGACCGGGCGACCGGCGCGCTTCGACAGCTCGACCGCCTCGCGGACGAAGTCGGTCTCGAAACGCCGCCCGAAGCCGCCACCGAGGAAGGTGGTGTGCACCGTGACCCGGCCCGGGTCGACCCCCGCGATCTCGGCGGCCACCTTCTGCACCGAGCCCGGCGCCTGGGTGGGCACCCAGACGGTGACCTCGTCGTCACCCACCGAGGCCGTGGCGTTCATCGGCTCCATGGTGGTGTGGGCGAGATAGGGCACCCGGTAGGTCGCCGAGACGGTGTTCTCGCCGTCGCCCAGCGCCTTGGCCCCGTCGCCTTCGGTGCGCGCCGGGCGGGCGTCGCGCTGAAGCCCCTCGCGGAACTGCCGCTCGATCGCCTCGTCGTCGAGGTCGGCCAGGTCGCCCTCGTCCCACTCGATCGACAGCATCTTTCTGGCCTGGTCGGCGCTCCACCAGTCTCGCGCCAGCACCGCCACGCCGTGCTCGAGCTCGATCACGTCCTCGACGTTGGCCGCGTCGCGGGCCTTCCCGGCATCGACGGACCGCAGCTTGCCGCCGAACACCGGGCAGCGCTCGATGCTCGCCACCAGCAGGTTGCCCGGGCGAGCGTCGATCCCGAAGCCGGCCTGGCCGTTGACCTTCTGCGGCGAGTCCAGCCGGCGGGTCGGCTTGCCGATGATGCGGAATTCCTCGCGGTCCTTGGTGAAGACCTCCCCGGGCGGCTCGAGCTTGGCCGCGTCGGCGACCAGCGTGCGGTACTCCGCCATGCGCCCGGTCGCGGGGTGGACCACGACGCCGGGTTCGGTGCGCAGCTCGTCGAGCGGCACGTCCCAGCGGTTGGCCGCCGCCTGCATCAGCATCTCGCGGGTGGCCGCGCCTACCTCGCGCAGCTGGTTGTAGAAGCCGCGCACGGTGGCGCTGCCGCCGGTGACCTGCCCGCCGAGCGCCGGGTTGGCGTAGGCCTCGTCGGCCGGGGCGAAGCGGGTGTCGAAGTCCGCCCAGGGCAGGTCGAGCTCCTCGGCGATCATCATCGGAATCACCGTCATCGCCCCCTGCCCCATCTCCGAGCCGGAAATGGTCAGGACATTGCGCCCGTCGGCATGCATCTCCACCCAGGCGTTGGGTTCGAGCACGGCATCGGCATCGTTGGAGGAACCCTCGGCCGCCATGGCCGACTCGGGCGCGCCCAGGCGGAAACCGACCAGCAGGCCGCCGCCGGCGGCGGCCGAGACCTTGAGAAACTGCCTGCGGGTGATCATGCCGAGACCTCCCCGCCGTCGGCACCGGCCGTCCGGGTCCGCGCCGCGTGTCGAATGGCCGCACGGATCTGGTTGTAGGTACCGCAGCGACACAGGTTGCCCTTCATCGCCGCGTCGATTTCCTCGTCGGTCGGGTCGGGGTTGTCGGCGAGCAGCGCGGCGGCCTGCATGATCTGCCCGGACTGGCAGTAGCCGCACTGCGGAGCGTCCTCGGCGACCCAGGCGAGCTGGACGGGGTGATCGCCGGCCGAGGAAAGCCCCTCGATGGTGGTGACCTCGCGCCCGTCGACCGCCGACACCGGGGTGATGCAGGACCGCGTCGCCTCGCCGTCGACGTGAACGGTGCAGGCCCCGCACAGCCCGGCACCGCAGCCGAACTTGGTGCCGTTCAGTCCCACGTAGTCGCGAATGGCCCAGAGCAGGGGCATGTCATCGGCGACCTCCAGCGTCACGGGTCGCCCGTTGATGGTCAGTCTTGCCACGTTACTTCTCCTCCTGTTGCCGAGTCGGCAACGCCCCGGGGGCCGGGGCGTTCGACGATGCCAAGAAGGGTAGACCGTAGCCAGTGGGTCGCAATATGTTTTGCCGAACCGAACGCAGCGCCCACACCCTCTCTCGGGAAATGTGGCTCGATCCCCCTGGGTGATCGGGCCACTTCCATCAGCCGGGGCAGCAGAGGCCGCGGGCACGCGCCTGGCGGCGCGTTTCGCTTGCAAGGCAAGCTCGCACAGTACGCCCGGGACAACCCCACCCTGTGCGAGCGGGCCTCGCCCGCGAAAGTCGCGTCAGCGGCTGTCCCCGTATCCGCCGGCCGCGACGACCGAGGTCGGGGCACGCGCCTGGCAGCGCGTTTCGCTTGCGGGCAAGCTCGCACAGGCATATCCGGACGACCTGACTTCTGACCGTCTGACCGTCTGACCTCTGACCTCTGACCTCTGACCTCTGACCTCTGACCTCTGACCTCTGACCTCTTCGAGCTTCAAGCTTCCCGAATGTCAGCCGTCGGTAATCAGCCCGTCGACGATGTGCAGGGTGCGATCCATGCGGGCGGCAAGGTCGAGGTCGTGGGTGACCAGCACGATGGCGCTGCCCATCTCGCGGTTGAGTTCCAGCATTGCCTGGAACACCGCCTCGGAATTGCGGGTGTCGAGGTTGCCCGTGGGCTCGTCGGCGAGCACCACGTCCGGCCGTCCGGCCAGCGCCCGGGCGATGGCGACGCGCTGTCGCTCCCCGCCGGAGAGCTCGCCGGGCCGATGCGTCAGGCGATGCGACAGCCCCAGACGTTCGAGCAGGGTCGCGGCCCGTTTCTCGGCCTCGTCGCGCGACAGTCGCCGGATGATCAGCGGCATGGCCACGTTGGTCAGCGCGGAGAACTCGGGCAGCAGGTGGTGGGCCTGGTAGACGAAGCCCAGGTGCCGGTTGCGCAGCAGCCCCCGCCGGCGCTCGCCCAGCCGGGAGAATTGCTGCCCGGCCAGCCAGACCTCGCCGTCGGTGGGCTGGTCGAGCCCCGCCAGCAGCGACAGGAGGGTCGACTTGCCGGTCCCCGACGCGCCGACGATGGCCACCCGCTCCCCCGGGGCGATGCCAAGGTCGATGCCGCGCAGGACGTCCACGTCCAGATCACCCTCGCGGTAGCATCGCTTCAGCCCGCGCGCCTCGAGTACCATTCGCGGTTCGTCCTGTCGTGCATCATTCATAGCGCAACGCCTGTGCCGGTTGTACGCGCGAGGCCCGCCATGCCGGGTAGAGCGTGGCGAGGAAGGACAGGCCGAAGGCCATCACCCCGATCAGGCCGACATCCTCCCAGTCCAGCCGCGAGGGCACCTCGCTGATGTAGTAGACGTCCGCCGGCATGAACTGCGTGCCGGCGAGGTTCTCGATCCAGGGGACGATCACGTCGATGTTCTCGGCGATCAGCACGCCCACGCCCACCCCGACGGCGGTCCCGATCAGGCCGATGAATACCCCGGTGATGATGAAGATGGTCATGATCGACGCCGGGCTGGCGCCGAGCGTGCGCAGGATGGCGATGTCGCCCTGCTTGTCGGTGACCAGCATGACCAGCGTGGAGACGATGTTGAAGGCCGCCACCGCCACGATCAGCGACAGGATGATGAACATCACCGTCCGCTCGATCTGGATGGCGCGGAAGAAGTTCGCGTTCGACTGCGTCCAGTCCTGCGCCACGTAGGGGTAGCCGAGCTCCTGGTTCAGGTCGCGGGCCACGGCGGGGGCGGAGAAGATGTCGTCGAGCTTCAGCCGCAGCCCGGAGACGCGCTCGCCGGTGCGGAACAGCGCCTGGGCATCGGCCATGTGGATCATGGCCGTGCCGCGGTCGTACTCGTACATGCCCACCTCGAAGATGCCCACCACGGTGAACCGTCGCTGGCGCAGCATGCCGCCGACGGGCGTGACGGCGACGTCGGCGCTGATCAGCATCAGCCGGTCGCCGACCCCGACACCCAGGGACCGGGCCAGCGCCGAGCCCAGCACGATGCCGAACTCGCCGCCACGCAGGTCCTCCAGCGCGCCCTGCTGCATGTGGGCGCCGATGTCGGTGACGGGGCTCTCCCGATCCGGCTCGATGCCGCGCACGATCGCCCCGGACACCTCCTCCTCGGCCGACAGCATGCCCTCGGCCTGGACGTAGGGAGCGACGGCCTGCACGGCCGGGTCGGCCTGCACCCGTTCGCTGACCGCCTGCCAGTCGTCCAGCGCCCCGCCGCGTTCGGTGACGGTGACGTGGGCGGTCATGCCCAGGATGCGTTCGCGCAGCTCGTCCTGGAATCCGTTCATCACCGAGATGACCACGATCAGTGCCGTCACGCCCAGCGTGATGCCGATGATCGAGGTTGCCGATATGAACGACACGAACCGGTTGCGCCGCTTGGCCCGCGTGTAGCGCAGCCCGATCATCCATTCGAATGTCCGCCTCATCCAGACCCCTGTGCTGTCGATTCGATCGTATTGAATATCGGCGCAGTCTAATACGCCCCGCCCCGAGTGTCCCGCCGTTCGACGGTATCCACGCCGGCTGGTTCCGGGGCAGGTGCTTGCAGCCGGGGCTGCCGTGACGCAGACTAGCGCAATATCCCGGAGAGGCGCTCCGGCGGGCGGTTCGCGATGGTCCGGGAGCTTCCGGCTGTCGCGGCAGGACAACGCCACGGCGGAACCCGCGCCCGCCGCGCGCCCTCGAAAGGCATCAGGGACCGAGTCATCAAGTGCAAGAAAAGGAGCCTCTCATGAACCCGTTCGCCCAAACTTTCCGCCCGCTCGCGGCCCTTCTGCTGGGGCTTGCCGTGGCCTTCTCCGCCGTGCCGGCCTCGGCCGCCTCCGGCGATGAAAAGGCGGCCGTGCACGGCATGACCCAGTCGCAGGTGCTCTCGCGCTTCGGCGAACCGGAGCGTCGCCACGACCCGGTACCCGCGACCGGCGAACACCCCACGCCGCCGATCACCCGCTGGGACTACAGCGACTTCAGCGTGTTCTTCGAGCGCGACATCGCCATCCACCGGGTCGAGCACCTGAAACTCCCCGAATAGTGACTACACTTCCTCCGAATCCACCCCATAGAGGAAGTGCGTCATGAATCCCAACATCGGAACGGTCGACAAGTGGCTGCGCATCGTGGTCGGCGTCGGGCTCATCGCCCTGGCCATCTTCAACGTGATCGGCTGGTGGGGCTACATCGGTATCGTCCCGCTGGCCACCGCGCTGTTCAATTTCTGCCCCGTCTATCGCCTGATGGGCATGAGCACGCGCAAGGAGGGAGGCGGCCAGTCCTGATCTCGTGCCGCCGGCCCGGCTCATCCCCTTCCCGGCCATCAAGCCGGGTCATTCCTCCCTTGACCGGATGATTCCACCCCGACTCACCTTCATGATGCCACGATCGATCCTGCGCACCCTGGCCTGGCTGAGCCTGCTGATTCTGCCCGGCTGGAGTTCGCTTGCCGCGCAATCGGCGCCGGAGGCGGTGGCTAACAGGGAACTGCCGGCAGACATCGACGAGGCCTCGGGACTGGCACTCTCCACCCGCGAAGCCGGGCTGCTGTGGACCCATAACGACAACATCAACGATCCGGGCTCGATGGAACGGGTCACCCCCTACCTGTTCGGGATCACGCCTAGCGGCGAGTTACGGGCCCGGCTCCGCCTGGAAGACGTGACCCAGCGTGACTGGGAATCGATCGAGTCGGCGCGCATCGACGACCGCGACCTCCTGATCGTCGCCGACAGCGGCGACAACCGCGACAGCTGGCCGGACTACGTGCTCTGGTTCATTCCGGAGGCACCGTCCGCCTCGCCGGAGAGCGAAGTCGGGGTCAGCCCGGAGGCCTTGTTGCGTTATCGCTACCCGGATGGCCCGGCCGATACCGAGTCGATGGTCTTCGACCCCCGCACGAACCGCATCCTGCTGCTGACCAAGCGCGAGGACCCTCCCCGCATGCACAGCCTGCCGGCGGATGCCCGGCATCCCTTCCCGGACGAACCGGGACTGTCCGACCGCCAGCGGCTGGAGTCGGCCCCGGTCGAGGTTGCCGACCGGGTCGGCACCATGGCCCGACTCCAGCCGACCGACCCGATCAACTGGATGCTCTCGCCGCTGACAGGCAGCCAGACCAACCGCCCCACCGGCATGGCCCTGAGCCCGGACGGCTCGATCCTCGCCGTGCTCACCTACACCTCGCTGTACTTCTTCGACCGGGGGAACGAGACAGACTGGGACGAGGCGATCACGCATCCGGTCGCCTCGCGATCGCTGCCGCGCATCGACCAGTGGGAAGGCCTTGCCTTCAGCTCGGACGGGCGGCACCTTTACGTGGTGCGGGAAGGCACGGGGCCGGACACCCTGCTGCGACTCGATGTCCCGGAAAGGGCCCGGACCATCTCACCGTGACTCCGGAACCACGTCGAGAACAGTCAGACAGAGAGGTTTCCGCCATGATCCAGACGCGCGTGCTCGTCTCGGGCAAGGTCCAGGGCGTGTTCTTCCGCGATTTCACCCGACGCACCGCGCTCGATCACGGGGTGGCAGGCTGGGTGCGCAATCTTCCGGACGGCCGCGTCGAGGCCGTCCTGGAAGGGGACAGGTCGGCCGTGGACGCCGTCCTGGAGCGGTTACGGGAAGGGCCGCCTAGCGCGCGCGTCGATGACCTGGTCGACCGCGAGGAGCCCCCCGAAGGACACACCGGCTTCCGGGTACGCTGAAACCCCGCCCCGGGATCCCGCCCGGCTCGCGAGCACGAAAAAAACCCCGGCCAGGCCGGGGTTCTGCAGGTCAACGAAGGGTGGACAGGGCTGTTACTTGGCCATCGACGCCTTGAACACCTCGGTCCAGGAGTCGTTCATCTCCATCTCGTGGACCACGCCGCGCGAGACCTGCTTGCCGCCCTCGAGCGAGACCTCGTGGAGCAGCGCCTTCTGCTGCTTGGCATCGATGGTCAGGGCGTTGAGATTGTCCTTGCCGGCGAGGTAGTCGGCCACCTCGGCATGTTCGGCGGCGGCCTTCTCCATCATCTTCGGCGCCCAGACGGCGACGTGCAGGACGACACGGCCCTCGTAATCGGCGTCGGCCAGCGCCTTGAGGGTGGCGGTGACCATGGCCTGGTTCTCTTCCGGGGCGATCTCGCCGCCGAAGGCCAGCACGACCGCCTCCTTGTCCAGCAGCGGCTTGATCGCCTCGGCTGCCTCGTCGGCATCGGCCATCGCCGCGCTGGAGAGCACGTTGTTGTCGCGGTTGTGGGCCACGGCCTCGCCGGCGATCGCCCCGCCGAGCGTCGCGCAGATCGAGGAGCGGTTCTGGGCGATACCGACGGTATGCACGTCGAGCTCCTTGGTCAGGGCCAGCCCCAGGGCCTGGCCGGTGTAGGCGCGCAGGACGTACTGGTCACCCATGGTGGCGGCGACGGCCGGGCCGGTACCGGCAATGCCCACGGCCAGGGCGGCGGTGATCAGGCTGCGTTTCATGTGTAATCTCCTTGGAGTGGATTATCTACGCTGATGGCGCATAAGCATAGACCCGATCCGCCGCAAAGCAAACCGATACTCATGAGCGTTACTCAACTTTTCGACCAAGCAGCCTTCCCGAAGCCCGTCTCTCGCCGTCACCCGGCCAGATCGAAGGCCGCCAGCCCGATCTGGTAGACGCCGAAGGCGATGACCATGCCGCCGGCCACCCGGCGTACCCAGGGCTTGCGGGCGAAGGCTGACAGCTGGCCGGCGAACGCCCCCATGGCCAGCAGGTTGGGCAGCGTGCCCAGGCCGAAGCCGAGCATCAGCAGCGCGCCCTGCAGCGGACCGCCGGCGGCCAGCGCCCAGATCAGCACGCTGTAGACCAGCCCGCAGGGCAGCCAGCCCCAGACGAGCCCCAGGCCGAAGGCCTGGCCGGGCGACCTGACCGGCATGAGCCGGCGCCCGACCGGCTCGATGAAGCGCCACAATCGCGACCCGGCCCGCTCGATCCGGGTCAGGCCGAACCACCAGCCGCCCACGTACAGCCCCATCAGGATCATGAAGATCCCGGCGACGGCTAGCAGGACGATCTGCGCCTCCTTGATCGGCGCGAGCGACAGTCCCAGCAGGCCGATGGTGCCGGCGATCGCCCCGGCCGCCGTGTAGGACGTGATCCGCGCGAGGTTGTAGGCCAGCAGGTAGGGGAACAGCCGGCCGAAGCGTTCGCGCTTTTCCGGCGGCAGCCCGAAGGTCAGCGCGCCGACGATACCGCCGCACATGCCCACGCAGTGCACCCCGCCGAAGAAGCCCACGGCCAGCGCGGCGAAGAAGCTGATGTTTTCCGGCATTCGATCTCCCGTTGCGATGCGCCCGCCACGCTCGGCGACGGGTGTTGCGATTCGTTCGCAGGCTCCATCTCGTACAATGGGCCGGATGAGCACATCCGTCGACAGCACCGACCCGGCCAGCATTCTCGCCTATATCGAGCGCAACCGCGATTCGTTGGCACTGCGTCATTTGCCACGCATCGATCGTCAGATCCACCGCCTGCAGGAAGCGCCCGCCGATGCGGGGGAAGCCGCCCTGCACCGGCTGCTCGACCAGGTCGCGAGCGCCGCCGACGAGGTCGCCGCGCGAGAGCGGCTCGCCATCGAGATCGACTACCCCGAGGATCTTCCCGTCTCCGGGGCCCGCGAGCGGATCAAGACCGCCATCGCCGAGCACCCCGTGACCATCGTCGCCGGGGAGACCGGCTCGGGCAAGACCACGCAGCTGCCCAAGATGCTGCTGGAGATGGGCTACGGGCGGCGCGGCATGATCGCCCACACCCAGCCGCGGCGGATCGCGGCGCGCAACGTCGCCCGGCGGCTGGCCGAGGAACTCGACGAGGGCGAGCACGGCGGCGACGGGCGCACGGCGGTCGGCTACAAGGTGCGCTTCTCCGACCAGACCCGCCCGGACTCGCGCGTGGCGGTGATGACCGACGGCCT
Source organism: Guyparkeria sp. (assembly GCA_041690375.1). Lineage (GTDB taxonomy): Bacteria > Pseudomonadota > Gammaproteobacteria > Halothiobacillales > Halothiobacillaceae > Guyparkeria. The sequence goes on from JAWLHL010000004.1 coordinate 25,543, forward strand.
GCTGCTCGCGGAGCTTACAAACGACCGCGAGCTGCTGCGCTACGATGCGCTGATCATCGACGAGGCACACGAGCGCAGCCTCAACATCGATTTCCTGCTCGGGGTGGTCAAGCGCCTGCTCGAGCGTCGCCCGGAGTTCCGCCTGGTGATCACCTCGGCGACCATCGACCCGGAACGCTTCGCCGAGCACTTCGCCGACCGCGCCGGGCGGCGCCCGCCGATCGTCACGGTCAGCGGCCGCGGCTACCCGGTCGAGGTGCGCTACCGCCCGCCCGAGGCCGACCGCGACGAGGAACTGGGCTCGACCATCGCCCGCGGCGTGGCCCACGCGGTCGACGAGCTCGTCGGCGAGGGGCCGGGCGATATCCTGGTCTTCCTCCCCGGCGAGCGCGAGATCCGCGAGACCGAGCGGGTGCTCTCCCGGCGGGGCCTGCGGAACACCGAGATACTGCCGCTGTACGCGCGGCTGTCGGCGGCCGACCAGCAGCGGGTGTTCGCCCCGCACGCCGGGCGGCGGATCGTGCTGTCGACGAACGTCGCCGAGACCTCGCTGACCGTGCCGGGCATCCACTACGTGATCGACTCGGGGGTGGCGCGCATCAGCCGCTACCACCCGCGCGCCCGGCTGCAGAAGCTCGGCATCGAGCCGATCTCGCAGGCCTCGGCCAACCAGCGCGCCGGGCGCTGCGGGCGGATCGCCCCGGGCGTGTGCATCCGCCTGTACGAAGAAGAGGACTTCGAGGGGCGGGCGGCCTTCACCGACCCGGAGATCCTGCGTTCCAACCTCGCCTCGGTGCTTCTCCAGCTCGATGCGCTCAAGCTCGGCCGCGCCGAGGACTTTCCCTTCATCGAGCCGCCCGACCCCCGCCAGCTGGCCGCCGCCCGCAAGCACCTGTTCGAACTCCACGCCCTCGACGAGGGCGGCCGCCTGACGAAGATCGGCCGCCAGCTTTCCCGCCTGCCGATCGACCCGGCATTGGGGCGGATGATCGTCGCGGCCCGCGAACACGGCGACCGGGCGACCGAGGACATGCTGGTGCTCGCCGCGTTCCTCGCCATCCAGGACCCGCGCGAGCGCCCGGCCGAGGCCCGTGGCGCGGCCGATGCCGCCCACCGCGAGTTCGCCCTGGCCGACTCGGACTTCGCCTCCGTGCTGGCGCTGTGGTCGGCCTGGCACGAGACGCGCCGCCACAAGAGCCGCCGCCAGGCGCGCCAGTGGGCGATAAAGCGCTTCCTCAACGCCAACCGCCTGGTCGAGTGGCACGATCTCGTCGGCCAGCTGCGCGGGTCGGTCGACGAGATGTTCCGCATCCGCCTGCCGGAATTCGAGCCGATCGAGATGCCCGAGCCGCCGAAGGAGGGAGAGAAGCAGCAACTCCCCGCCGCGCTGACCGGCCGCATCGAGCAGCTGCACCAGGCCGCGCTCGCCGGCCTGCTCGACCAGATCGGCATGCGCGACCCGGCGCCGCCGAAGAGCTACCGCCAGGCGGCGGGCGACCACCGCGGCAAGAAGCGCCGCGCGCCGACGGTCTACCTCGGCGCGCACAACCGCCGCTTCTACCTGTTCCCCGGTTCGGTCGCGGTCAAGGCGCAGCCCAAGTGGATCGTCGCCGCCGAGATCGTCGAGACATCGAAGGTGTTCGCGCGCATGAACGCGCCGATCAATCCGCGCTGGCTCGAGCCCATGGCCGGGCACCTGGTCACCCGCGAGTACAACGAGCCCGCCTGGAACCCGAAGTCCGGCCGAGTGACCGCCTTCGAGACCGTGCGCCTGTTCGGCCTGCCGATCGTCACCAAGCGGCGGGTCGACTACGGCCGCATCGACCCCGTCGAGGCGCGCGAGATCTTCATCCGCCGTGCGCTGGTCGAGGGCGAGTTCGAATCCGCCCAGCCGTTCTGGCAGCACAACCAGGCGCTGATCGAGGAGATCCGCACACTCGAGGCCAAGCTGCGCCGCCCGGCCTTCCTGGTCGACGAGCAGGCGCTGTTCGACTTCTACCACGCCCGCATCCCCGCCGAGGTGACCGATGCACGCAAGCTCGACCACTGGATCAAGGAGCATCGCGCCGAGGCCGAAGGACTCAAGCTGACCCGCGACGACCTGCTGGCCACCGAACCCGACGACCGCCGCCTGGCCGAGCTGCCCGACCACTGGCAGCTCGGCCGCTACCGGTTGCCGCTTTCCTACCACTTTGCCCCCGGCGAGGCGGACGACGGCGTGAGCCTGCACATCCCGCTCGGCCTGCTCGACCGCATCGAGCCCGCGCCCGCCACCCACCTGGTGCCGGGGCTGCGCCGGGAGAAGATCGAGGCGATGATCCGCGCCCTGCCCAAGGCCGAGCGGCGCCACTTCGTGCCCGCGCCCAGCTTCGCCGAAGCGGTCGAGGAGCGCATCACCGGCACCGACATCCCGCTTTCGCAGGCCGTGGCCGACGAGCTGCGCCGCATGACCGGGCACGAGATCGACCCGGCGCTCCTCGACGAGAAGAAGTTGCCCGAGCACCTGCGCATGCGCTTCGTGGCGGTCGACGAGGACGGCGAGCCGATCGACGCCGACCGCGATCTCAATGCCCTGCGCGGCCGCCAGGCCGAACGGGCGAAGGATGCCTTCGAGCAGCGCGCCCGTCACCGGCTGGAGGATCATTCCACCACCGAGTGGGACTTCGGCGACCTGCCGGAGACGCTCACCGTCGAGAGCGCCGGGGCGAGCCTCGAGGCCCGCCCGGCGCTGACCGACCGCGGCGACCACGTCGAGATCGAACTGGTCGACGACCCGGAGCGCGCCCGCCTGATCCACGAGGCCGGCGTGGTCCGCCTGATGCTGCTGGCCCGCGCCCAGATGGTCCGCCAGGCCGAGTCCGACCTGCGCGGCGACCGCTCGCTGGACACCGTTCGCCTGCACTACAGCCGTATCAGGTCCCCGCGACCGATCCCCGCCGAGGGCATGCAGCGGCCGACCCGGGCCGACCGCGCCTTCGACCAGGAGCTGATCTTCCGTTCCGCCTGGCAACTGGCCGTCGCCGGCGAGCCGCCGGTCCGCGATGCCGAGACCTTCCGTGAACGGCTGGGCCGCCTCGACGCCGAGTTGCCCCGCCAGGCGATGGAGCTGGCCCAGCGGATCCGGACGATCCTCGAACGCCAGCACCAGGTGCGCCGCCATCTCGGCGGGCGCCTGCCGCTGTCCGTGATCGAGGCGGCCCGCGAGGTCGGCGACCAGCTCGACCTGCTGGTCCACCCCGGCATGATCTGGCTGGCTTCCGAGGAACGCCTGGCCGACCTGCCCCGCTACCTGGAGGGTGCGGAAAAGCGCCTGGAAAAGACCGAACGACAGCCGGAGCGCGACCGGATGCTGCGCGTAACGTTCGCCCCGCTGGCCGAGCAGGTGAGAAACCGATTGCTCAAGGGCACGCCCGACCTGGTCGAATGGCGCCGTCGCGAGGCACTGCTCGACCTGCTCGAAGCCCATCGGCTGGCCGTCTTCTCCCAGGAACTGGCGGGCAAGGGAGCGCCGAAGGCAAAGGACGTCGAGGCGGCCCTGAACGGGGAATAGCGCGCATCACGGCCCTCTGCTCCCGAGTGGTCTATAGGAGTAGGAGCAGACGAGGATTTTTCGCATGACCGGCAATCGCACGACCACGCATCCCCTGATCGCGGGCCTCGTCCTGGGGCTCGCGACACTCTGGCCCGTTGCGGCCACGACGGCGAGCGAGACCACGGTCTACCGCTGCCTTCAGCCCGACGGCAGCGTGGTGTTCTCCGACCAGCCCTGCGAGGGGGAGATGGAGGTCCAGGTAATCGAGGCGCCCCCGGCAGGCACCGGCGGGGAGGCCGCCCGGGAGGGGATCGCGCGCCTCGCCCGGGAATACGACGAGCGCAAGGAGGCCGAGCGCCGGGCGGCCGAAAAGCGGGCCGCAGAGGCTACCCCTCCCGTGGTGATCAACGTGCCGGAGCCGGCGGGCAGCAGCCACTACTATCCCTACTATTCCGGCAGTCTCTACGACCGCTACCGCGAACCGGGTGGCGGCCTGTTCCTGGACAAGGACGGCTTCTCGCTCTGGTACGGCGACCGGCCACCACGCTACCGCCTGCCGGGTCACGATCACCGTCGGCCGCCCCCGCCGCGGCGTCCGGACGATGGCCGCGACCCCTATTCCGCGACCGGGGAACCCATCAAGGAACCGGGCTACTCCGGCCGGTACCCCGGCGGCTTCCCCGGCTACCGTTGATCGGGCGATGACCGCCGGTTCGGAACGGCGCCGGAATCTGCAATAATCCGCGATCGCACTCACAACGGATCACGGTCAGACATGCAGGCGCACATCTTCAAGAGTCGCAGGAACCCCGACATGTACCTCTTCGTCCGCGAGGGGCAGGATCTCGAGGAACTCGATCCGATGGTGCTGGAGAAGCTCGGGGTGCTTGATTTCGTGATGGAGTTCGACCTGTCGGTCGACCGCGAGCTGGCCCGCACCGACACGGCCACGGTGCGCCATCACATCCAGACCCTGGGCTTCCACCTGCAGATGCCGCCGGCGGCCGACAACTGGGCGCACTGGGACAACCTCAAGGCGGGCATCCGGGCCGGCAAGGCAGGCCCCGAATGATCCGCTCCTTGTACCGCGCCGGCACGGTGCTCGTTCTGGCGCTGCTCGCCGGGATGGCCCTGTCCGGCTGCAGCCAGGGCCCCGACCGGGCCGAGGTGCAGGCCCTGCTGCAGCAACAGGTCGACCCGCGGGCCGAGGTGGTGGTCGTCGAACGCATCGACTCGATGAACGCCGCCGAGCGTGGAGAGGTCTGGCTGGTGGACGTCGAGGCCACCCTGCTCTTCCCCCGCGATCTCGCCGATGTCGCCCGCGACATGGGTGACAGCGAATCCGGCGAGACCGCGCTGGATCACCTCGGACGACTGGGCCTGGTGCTGCGTTTCGGCGAGTTCGAGGCCGGAGAGACACGCCCCTATCGCACGCGCCTGGAGCTGATCGAGGGGCGCGACGGCTGGATGCCGGTCGACGACTGACCCGACGGGTCAGAGCGCAGCGATCTCGTGCAGCCGGTCGAAATCCAGCTCCATGCCGTTGTGCGCGACGAACATGGGATTGAGCAGCGACTCCTTGGTGTTGTAGCGCAACGGGCGTCCCTGCAGGTCCGTCAGATGACCTCCGGCCGCCTCGAGCACGCACTGCGAGGCGGCGGTATCCCACTCGGAGGTCGGCCCGAGCCGGGGGTAGAGATCGGCCCGTCCCTCGGCGATCAGGCAGGTCTTCAGCGAGCTGCCGCAGCGAATGATCTCCGGCTGCCCGAAGGTCTCGCAGAGGTGCTGTTCGCGCACGCTCGAGTGCGAGCGGGACAACGCCAGGGTCGGCGGCCAGTCCGGGGCGCGCACGCGGATGGGCTCGGCCCGTCCCTCGACGTAACGCCAGGCACCGTCGCCGCGGATGGCGGCATATTCGCGGTCGATGGCCGGGGCCAGCACCACGCCGAGCACCGGCTCGCCGCGCTCGATCCGGGCGATGTTGACGGAGAACTCGCCGTTGCGCTTGACGAACTCCCGCGTGCCGTCGAGCGGATCGACCAGCCAGTACGTCTCCCACGCCTGCCGCACCTGCCACGCCGGCGCGCGGGTTTCCTCCGTGAGCACCGGGATGGACGGATCGAGGGCGACGAGCCGTTCGGAGATCAGCCTGTTGGCCACCATGTCCGCCTCGGTGACCGGCGAGGTGTCGTGCTTGCGCTCGACGGCGAAGTCACTCTGGTAGACGGTCATGATCTCCCGGCCGGCCTGTTCGGCGATCTCGCGCACGGCATCGAGCAGCGCCCGGTCGACCCCGACTCCCCGGCCCTGCGCACCATTGCCCCGATCGAGCTTCCCGTTCATGCCGTTCCTTCCCTTTCTCGCGCCTCGAGGTGCCCGCGCACCAGGAACATCGCCGCCAGCGAGCGTGCCTCGGAACAGTCGCCGGAGGCGGCCAGCTCGTCGAGCTCCGCCATCGGCAGCAGGCTGACCTCCAGCGGCTCGGGCTCGTCACCGGGCAGGCGCGCCGGGTAGAGCGATTCGGCCAGCACAAGCTGCGTGCGCTGTCCGGAGTAGGTCGGCGCCATGGTGAGCTCGTTGAGCCGGGTCAGGCGGCGGGCGCCGAACCCCGCCTCCTCCATCAACTCCCGGTTGGCCGCCTCGATCGGCGTCTCCCCGTCGTCTATCCGGCCCTTCGGCAGCCCCAGCTCGTAGCGTTCCGTGCCGCAGGCATACTCGCTTATGAGCACGAACTCGCGTTCATCGGTGAGCGCGGCGACGATCACCGCCCCGTTTCGACTGCCCCGAAGCCGCTCGAAGGTGACCTCGGCCCCGTTGGCGAAGCGCAGGTCGACGCCCTCGACGTGGAACAGGCGGGTCTCGGCCAGCGGACGGACCGCCTCGATGATGGGTGGGGCTTTCGACGACATGGGCTCCCCGTGAACACGAACCTCCGGAATCCCGATCATTGTAGCCGACAAGATCGGCAAACCCGCGAGCGGCATGACTTCGACCCGGCTCATGCCCGGCATCAGGCAGGTGGTGACGTCGACATCATGCCGCCACTGCCCCGGGACGTCACCGGGGCGGCATCGACTGGCAGCCGGGGCTACAACCTGGCGCCCCGTGGCGGGCTGGTTTGCCTGCGCTACGGGCGGCAAGGTAACTTTTGTCCGCGCAGGCACACCCCGGGACGGGCAGGACCGTGCACGATCCGCTGCACAACAGTCGCACCACGGGCATCGCCCTATTGGTCCTGCTCGCGCCGTCGATACTCGCCACGCGCTACCACCACTTCAGTTCGGCCCTGCACCTGGCGGACACCTCCTGGACGGTGTTCTTCCTCGCCGGCCTGTGGTTCCGGCGGGTGGCAGTGCTCGTCGGCCTGCTGGCACTGGCGGTGCTCACCGACCTGGGCAGCGTGGTGATCGACGGGGCCGCCATGGCCAGCTGCTTCTCGCCGGCCTACCCCGGCGTGCTCCTGGCCCATGCCGCGCTCTGGGGCGTGGGCCGACTGGCCGGGCACCAGCTCGAGGCGGGCGCAATCTCGTCCCGTGTCGGCGCCGACCTGCTGGTAGCGGCGGCGCTGCTAGGCGGGGGCGTACTGGCCTTCGCCATCTCCAATGGCAGCTTCCACGCCCTGTCGGGACAGTTCGGGGAGATGATGTCTCCGGGCGAGTACGCCAAGCGTACGATGGGCTACCTGGTCGGTTACCTCTGCTTGGCCGTCACCTACTCGCTGGCCCTGGCGGGCTGGCCCGCCTTCAATGCCATGCGGGGGAGCCGGCACGCGGAGCACGGCGCCTGACAGACGCACCCCGCCTGCGCACACAGGAAGAACCCCGGCCACCATGGGTGGGCCGGGGTTCTTTCTTGAACGGCGACCAGTCGGCCGTCAGGACAGGGCCTGTCCTGTCCCTTCCGTCTCCCGGATGCGCATCTGGTCGATCCGCTCCTCGAGCACCCGGATGTCCGGAATCGCCGTCAGCCGCCCGCCCACGCGGACCACCGCTTTCCACAGGGCATTGTCCTGCGGACCCGCCGATTCGATCTGACCCGGAAGGATCTGCTCCGAACGCGGGACGCCCGACAGCAGCACCGCATAGTACGGCAGGGCCCGCTCCGGGTCCGTGCCGTACAGGACCGCGCAACGCACGCGCCGGCCGATAGTGGGAATCGACTCGCCGTTCATCGCCTCGATGCTGATCAGGGGCACCTGCTGACCACGCCATTCCACCATGCTCGCCTCGTTGCGACCCAGCCTGACGCTGCCCTCGGGCAGCGACACGTCCGTGATCTCGGCGATCAGGGCATAGGGAACGACCAGGTCCATGTCCGTGAGCTGAGTGGGCAGACGCACTGCCCGCATTGGCGCCTGGCTGGCCGGGGATTGTTCGCTTTGCTGCTCCATCAGGCAGGACTCCGGTGATTAATCTGCATTCGGGCCGACGCCGCTGTCGACCACCGGACGCGCCGTGTCGGCCAGTTCCCCTTCGATGGCCTCCCGGGGCGAGAGGCGCTCGATGGTCTCGATCAGCTCCATCTCCGTGTAGGGCTTGCCGAGGTACGCCGACACGCCCAGGGCCTCGGCGCGATTGCGGTGCTTCTGCCCGGTCCGCGAGGAGATCATGATGACCGGCGTGTCGGCGGCCGTGCGGTCGTTTCGGATCGCGCCCAGCAGCTCGAAACCGTCCATCCTCGGCATCTCGATGTCCGTGAGGACCAGGTCCGGCAGCTTGTCCTGCAGTACGCCCAGCGCCTCCACGCCATCGCGGGCGAGTACCACCTCGTAGTTGTTCCGTTCCAGCGTGCGCGCGGTAACCTTGCGTACCGTGAGCGAGTCGTCCACCACCAGCACGGTCGGGCGCTCGCGCCGGGGCTTGACCCCCGCCTGCTCGCCCAGGCGACGCTGGTAGTCGCGACGCTGGAACTGCTGCACCAGTTCGAAGAGCTCGAGGACCAGGATCACGTCGCCGTCGTCGGCGATGGTCGCCCCGGACAGCCCCGGGATCCGGCCGAGCTGCGGACCGAGCGACTTGACGAACAACTGGATGCCGCCGAGCTGGTGATCGACGTGCAGCGCGAAGCGCCGCTCGCCGAGCTTGAACAGCATGACCGGCCGGATCGCGGCCACGTCCTGGGCGGCTTCCTCCGAGGACTGCCCCCACAACAGCTCGCCGAGGTAATAGAGCGGGTACTGCTCGCCGCCGTATTCGAACGACGGCTTGTCTTCACGGTAGAGTTCGGCCAGTGCAACCCCGGTCATCCGGGTCACGGCGACCACGCCCTTGTAGGGAATGGCGTAGCGGTCGTCCCCGTTGCCGATCAGGATGCCCTTGGTCATCGCCTGTGTCAGCGGCAGGTTCAGGCGGATCTCGGTGTAGCGACCGAGCTCGGAGTCGATGTCGACGAAGCCGCCCAGTTCCCGGGTGGCGCTGGCGACGACGTCCATGCCGACGCCGCGGCCGGCCACCTGCGAAACGTTTCCGGCGGTGGAGAAACCGGGCAGGAAGATCAGCGAGCGGGCTTCCTCGTCACTCACCTCGACATCGGAGGGGATCAGGGCGCGTTCCACGGCCTTTCGACGGATCGCGTCGACGTCGAGCCCCCGCCCGTCGTCGCGAAGGCTCACCGTGACGTTACCGCCACCGCTGTCCACGGAGAGCACCAGCCGGCCGACGGGGTTCTTCTTCAAGGCCTGCCGCTCCTCGGGAGGCTCGATACCATGCGCCAGCGAGTTGCGCAGCATGTGCTCGAGCGAGGGAAGCAGCGCCATCAGCGTCACGCGGTCGAGCTCGGCATCGCCGTTCTCGATCACCAGCTCGGCCTGGCGTCCCATCTCGTCGCCGACCTGGCGAACGATGCGGCGCAGACGGCTGGCGACGTCGTTGAAGCGCACCAGACGCATCGCCAGCGCACCGTCCTGCATCTTGCGGCCAAGGCGAGACTGCTGCAGAAGCATCAGCTGGGATTGCTCGGTGAGCGAACTCAGTGTCTCCTCGATGTTCGCCACGTCGCCCAGGGATTCCATGATGCCGCGGCTGAGTTCCTGAACCTGGGTGAAGCGGTCGAATTCCAGCGGGTCGAACTGGTCCTCGCTGATGCCCGCTTCCTCGATCAGGTCGGCCTTGATCTGGGTCTCGGTCTCGATCTCCAGCCGGCGCAGCTGACTGCGCAAGCGCGTGACGGTCTGCTGAAGCTCGAACAGCTGCCGTTCGAAGCCGTTGACCTGGCGGTCGATCCGCGACTGCAACAGGACGGACTCGCTGATCTGGTTGACCAGTTCGTCGATGCTCCCCGCGGCGACACGGACCTGCTCTTCACGGCGCTCGGGGGCGGGTTCCTGCGGCGCGGCGGGTGCAGGTGGCTCGTCCTTCGGCCGGGCCGCTGCGGGCTCTTCCGCCGGGGCGATTTCGGTCTCGGCGACTTCCGGTCCGGACGGCTCGGCAACTTCCGGCGCGGCCTCCTCGGTCGACTCCTGCTGCCCCCGCTCGACGAAGCGCTGCGCCCCGGCCGGATCACGGATCAGCGCGATCAGTTCCCGCTGCTGCGGGACCGGCTGCTGGTTGCGCACCCGGTCGAGCAGTCCGGCGATCACGTCGTAGCTGTGCTGGACCAGCGCGACGAGCGACTCGTTGTCACCGGATTCCGCATGGCGCGCAGTGTCCAGACGTCCTTCCAGGTGGTGCGCGACGTCACCGAGATTGAGCAGGCCCGCCATGCGCGCCCCGCCCTTGAGGGTGTGGAGGTTGCGGTGCAGCAACCGGATCGATTCGAGATCGTTCGGATACACCCGCCAGTGAGCCAGGTAGGCATCGGCCTGCTCGAGGAGTTCGTCGGCCTCGTCGAGAAAGATCTGCAGGATGTCCTCGTCCTGCTCGGTGGGGTCGTCGTCCGGGCGCTCTTCGATGTCGCCGAACGACACCGCCTCGTCCTCGTTCTCGAGCTCGTCCGAGCCTTGTGCCGGCGTGGCCTCCGCCTCTTCGACCGGAGCCACGCCTTCCTCTTCGGCCCGCGGCGGCTCCGCCTCCGGGGCTTCGGCGACGGCGGCCTCGGCGGTCGTTCCGCTCTGTCCGGGCTCCGACAGGTACGTCTCTTCGGGCTCGGCCGGGACATCGTCCTGCGCGCGCGAATCGACCGGGGCATCCGGTTCTGGCAACCCGGAACCGGCCTCCGCTACAGACGGCGATACCTCGGACTCGTGGCCGGTCGCCCAGGCGCTCCACGCCTCGGGCCGGTCGCGGGTCTCGCTCGTCTCGGGCTCGGACTGAGTTTCAGGTTCGGATTCGAATTCGGGCTCGGGCTCGGGCTCGGGCTCGGGCTCGGGCTCGGGCTCGGGCTCGGCATCAGCTTGCTCGGCCACACCCGTATCGATGTCGACAGGCCCGGTTTCCTCGGATTCCTCGCCCATCGACAAGGGTTCCGGCACGTCGGAGGACATCTCGCGGGAATCGCGCGCCTCCACGCTTTCGGTCATCTCGCCGTAATGGGCCAGCGCCTCGTCGAAGCGCAGGCCGAGACGCCGCTCGATGTCGCTGCTGTCCGGCACCTCGCGCTCGGGATCGACGGCCCAGCGACGCAGGGCCTCGATCATGTCCGCACCTTCGGCGAAAAGGTCGAGATCCGCGCCCGCAAGGCGTTCGTGGTGCACCGACAGGATGCGGGTCCATTCCTCGAGGTAGTGGGCCAGCATGGCGATGACATCGACGCCGGCGGTGCGGGCGGACCCCAGGGTGGTGTGCAGCAGCCGGACCAGCTCGTTGTCACAGGTCAGGCCGACACCGTTCTCGCGGGCCTCGCCGATCTTCTCGTGGAGTTCGCGGATGTAGCCGCCGATCTCCTGGTCGAAGATCTCGCGGAGTACGGGGTCTTCGATGATCGGGTTGGCCCCCGGGGCCTCCTCGGTCTCCACCGTCCCGGAATCGGGCGCCTGGAAGGCCGCTTGTCCCGCGGCATCCTCCGCTGCAGGCGCGGCGGAAGATCCGGTTTCGACGGCCGGGGATTGCTCGCGGGTCATCGGCTCGGCGGTCGACTCCGCGACCACGGGTGCCTGCGCGCTCGCATCGTCCGCCGGCGCGATCTCGCCGGACTCCAGCCTGTCGGCCAGCTCGCGCGAGGCGGCCCAGTGGCTGTCGGGCGTGGGCCGGCCCGCCTCGAGGTCGGGCAATGCCGCCTCCATCAGCGCGACGGCCTCGGCCGCACCGGTCTGGGTGGCACGGTCGGCCTCGACCTTGCCGTCGATGACCCCGTTGAGCAACCGCTCCCAGGACCAGGCCCACTCGCCGATCGCGTCCAGTCCGACCATCCGGCCGCTGCCCTTGATGGTGTGGAACCCGCGCCGCAGGTTGACCAGCGCATCGGCGTCGTTGGCATCGCGCCAGCGTCCGGCGGCCTCGACCATCTCGGGCAGGGTTTCGCCCATCTCCTCGGCGAAGACCTCGCGCATCTCCTGCATCATCGGGTCTTCGTCGGCCGCCGGTTCGGCGACGGGCTCCGCGGATTCGTCGACGCTCGACCCGGCTTCGCCCTCATCCCCGGCTTCGGCTGTCGCCGGACCGGCCTGGTCTACCCCGTCGAACGTCTCTTCGACGAGTCCCTCGGTCTCGCTCGCGACACCCCGCGCCTCGACTGGCGACGACGGCTCCTCGGCCAGTTCGAAGTCCAGGGCCGCCGGCTCGCCGGCCTCGCTCGGCCCGGCCCCCGGTGCCTCCGGGGTCGCCGGCGTTTCTTGGTCGGTCTCCCCGGTGGACGACGGAGCTTCGTCCTCGTGCTCGGCGCCCGGCAGGTCGAGCGTGAAATCGTCGTCGACGGCGAAATCCGAACTCCTGTCTTCCGTCGGCACCGAATCGTCGGACCAGCCGACACTCAGGCCGTCGTCTTCCGTGGACGACGGCAGCTCGAGATCCAGAATATCCTCGGAAATTGCATCGGCAGCCACCGAGTCCGCTTCCGGCTCCTCGGCTTCCCGCGGCAGGGGCGGCAAGTCGCTGTCGAACGACGGCTCCCGGGCCGCGGCGGGCTGTTCCTCCTCGGCGTCCGTCGGCTGCGGCTCGAGCCCGCCGGCCGGGGCCTCGAGCATCTCCGCCTCGGGCGATTTCCCGCCCGCAGGCACGTCATCCGCGAACTCCCTCTCCTCCGGGGCTTCCGGTGCCGCCACCGTCTCGTCGGGCAGCTCATGCCGGAGTTCGTCGCCGCGATCCTCGGTAGCCCTCGTGTCCAGGCGTTGCTCGCCGTCGCCGTCATCGAGGGCGAAGTCCAGCGCCTGCTCGAGCTCCCGGCCCGACGCCTCTTCGCTCGACGGCGTCGGCTCGGGAGCCTGTTCTCCGATCGCGGGCGCCGGTTCCGGTTCGATCTGCCAGAAATCCAGCAGCTCTTCCTCTTCCGTCCGCTCCGTCTCCTCGGCCTCGCCGGTCGAGGGGGCAGCGGTGGACTCCGCCACGGGTACTGCCTCCTCGGTCTGGGGTTCGATGGTCGCCAGCAGGTCGTCGATGCGCTGCTTGGGACCGTCGAGGAATCGAACGATTTCCTTGCCGAAGTCGCGCAGGTTCTCCAGGTAGAACTCGACGGCCGCGAAGATCTCGCTCAGGGCGGACAGCGTATGTTCGTCGCCCACCGGGGTGCCGAAGCCCTGCGCCCGCGTCCAGCGGGCCAGGGCCTCGACCATCGGCAGGGCGGCATCCCGTTCGGCCAGCCGCAGGACCTCGCCGATGCCGCCGAGGATCTCCGCCGCCTGCCGGAAGGGATTCGCTCGCTCGGATGCGCTCTCGCTCGCCTCCCCGGCAAGCCCGGCGTTGACCTTCTCGCGGGCGGAGGCGAGGTTCTCGTAGGCTGCCGTGGCGATGGCGCCGACGGACTCGGCCACGGTCTGGTCGCTGAGCGAGTCGCCGTCGGCGATCTCGCCCATGTGACGCGGAATGCCGGCCACCACCTGCTCCACCAGCATCACGGTGCCGGCAAGATCCATGAGCAAGGGGTCATCCAGCTCGGCATCGCCCTCGATCACCTCCCGCAGCCGCGCCGCACCCTCGTCGAGGGCGTCTGAAGCCGCCTCGTAACCGAGCGATCGCAATACGCCGCTCATCTGCTGGAAGCGGGAAGTGATCCGGTTGAGGGGTTCCAGGTCATGGCGCTTGCCGCGCGCGAAGAGATCCAGCACGTCCTGCGTGGCGAGGATTTCCTCCTCGAGGGCCTCGGCCACGGCAGTGAGCGCATGGGCGTCCAGGCCGACGAATCGGGCCGGGCCCTCGGCCCCGTCGAGCTGGCTCCGCCACTCGGCCGCCGTGTCATTGCAGATGCGCACGTGGTCGTCGACCTGGTCCAGCAGGGCGGCGAGAACGGTGGCCCCCAGGTCCAGGCCGGCGTGGTCGATCACGACCTCGCTGCGCGCGGCCAGCTGCAGCCGGAACAGCTGCAGTACGCGACCGACGGCTCGTTTGAGCAGCGGGGCGTAGCGGTCCGGATCCTGTTCGGTCAGCCTGAGGAGTTCGCCGAATACCTGTACGGCGATGATCGCGCTGCGGCTGCGCTCGTGGGCGATGACGCGCAGCGAGAGGTCTCGCAGGCCCGGCAGCACCGACCAGTCGTCGCGCATGACCGACAGCACCTCGCGCTCCATCTGGCGCAGCAGCTGGCGAAGCCGGTCCGCGGTCAGCCCGTCGGTGTCCAGGGAGAACTTTTCCAGTTCGTGTTCTGCCTGCAGGAGGTAGGCACGGGCCGCGAGATCACGCACGCTCAGGGCCGGCTGCCCAAGACTGGAGCGCAGCCGGTTGACCATCGGCAGCAGACTCGCCGCGTTCACCGTCGCGCCGGTGGACATGCGGTCCAGCAGCGCCCCGAGCAGGGCGGCCGACTCGATCTGGACGGACAGCGCCGTCTCGTCCTCGACGCCGACGCGCTCGATGGCCTCGAGCGCCGCCAGCTGGGTCCGGATCAGCACCCGGACCAGCTGGATGTCGACCATGGCGAAGACGCGGTCGAGGGTCTGCAATGCCTGGGTGGCGTCGAAGACGTGCTCGGTGACGTTCTCGCCCTCGGAAAGCTGCTCGAGTGCCCTCAGCAGCTCGGCCAGACGTTCCTCCAGCCCCTCCCGGAGCCAGTCGAAAACGATGGCGTCGACTTTCCTTTCTGTCCGCATCTCAGTTCACCGCCTTTCGGCATCCCGCCTGCTGGAATACCCGGGGCAACTGGGCCCCGAATCCGGATTCATGCTCTCTGGAGCCGGGGGCTTCAGGCCCGCTTTTCGGCTGGCTCGTCCCACGCGTCATCCACGGGTTCGGCCTGCGGCTCGTCCCGCTCCGGCATGGTGAAGCCGGCCACCGAACGGTTGAGTTCCTCGGAGAGCGAGCCCAGCTCACCGATCTCGTCCGCCGCCTGGGTGGCGTTGTCGGCCGTCTGCTGGGTTTCCTGACGGATCCGGTTGACCGCCTCACGCAGCTCGGTCGCGACCGAGGCTTCCTTCTGGGCCACCGAGGTGATGTCGTTGATCTGCTGCGAGAGCTTGAGCGAGACACTCTCGATCTCGGAGAGCGCCTTGCCGGCGTTCTCGGCCAGGGTCGCCCCGTCGACGACGTTCGAGGTGGTCTGCTCCATCGCGAGCATGGCCTCGGAGGTGTCGGTCTGGATGGTGTTTACCAGCAGCTCGATCTGGCGGGTCGCGTCACTGACGCGCTCGGCGAGGCGCTGGACTTCGTCGGCGACCACCGCGAAGCCTCGGCCGGCCTCCCCGGCCATGGCCGCCTGGATGGCGGCGTTCAGCGCCAGGATGTTGGTCTGGTCGGCGATGTCCGTGATCAGGCCGACGATGTCGCCGATCTCCTGGGAGGATTCACCCAGGCGCTTGAGTCGCTTGGAGGTCTCCTGGATCTGCTCCCGGGTCTGGTTCATGCCCTTGATGGTCTCCCGCACGGCATCGCCGCCACGGTGGGCCACGTCGACCGAGGATTCCGCGATCTGCGCCGACTGCTGGGCGCTGACCGAGACGCTCTGGATCTCGTCGGACATCTGGGCGATCGCGTCCGAGATCTCGGTGATCCGCTGGGCCTGACCGCGGGATTTCTCCGCCAGGGCGCGTGAGCTGTCCTGGGAGTTGCGCACTGCCTCGGCAACGCGCACCGAGGTGTCGTTGATGGTCCCGACCAGGTCGCGCAGGGCGTCGATGGTGTAGTTGACCGAGTCGGCGATCGCGCCGGTGATGTCCTCGGTGACGGTCGTGTGGGCCGTCAGATCGCCGTCGGCCAGCGTCATCATCTCGTCGAGCAGCCGCAGGATCGCGGCCTGGTTGCGCTGGTTGGTCGCCTCGGTCTCGTTCAGGGCCTGGCGGGACTCCCGGACCAGCGTGACGCCCAGCCAGATCAGGAACAGCAAGGCGATCGCGCCGGACGCGTAGCCGATGTAGATGAACTGGGCGGCCGTGTTCTGATCGTCGGCGAGGGTCTGCGCGAAGTCGGAGGTGACCTGGGTGAATTCGCCCGACTGCCGGTCGATTTCGCGGGCGGCCTGGTTGGCGGACAGCAACGCCGGCGCCTGCTCGAGGACCGAGGACACCAGCTGGTTGACGGTCGCGAAGTCCACGCCGACCTCGCGCAGGCCGCCCCGGACGTCCGGGTCGCTGACTCGGGGAGCCATGCGGTTGCCGTTGAGCAGCCCGTTCAGGACGCCGCCGAACAGCGCCACGTCGCGGCCGAAACGCTCGGAGGCGTTTACCGCCTGCTCGCCACCGCCGGTGATCTCGTCGAGCGTGGTGCTGATGCGCTCGATGAACATCAGCTGCCGGGTCGCCACGTAGATCACGCTCTGCGGGGCCTCGTTTGCGACCAGCGTCTGCACGACGTCATCCGAAGCCGATGTCAGGTCGGGGAGGATCTCCTCGATCTGGCGCGACTGCTCGGCGACGCCGAGGATCGCCGTGCGCCCCTCGAGCACCTTGCTCAGCGAATCGTTGTATTCCGACCAGCTCGAGGCGACATCCGCCAGCATGTTCTCCCGCGATGCCGGCACCGCCAGCTGCGGGTTCTGCGAGTCGTCGCCCTGCAGGGCATTGAGGTTGTCGGTCAGGTCCGCACGGATCGACTGGACCCGATCGAAGGCCTCCTCGTTGCCGCGACTGGCCCGCAGGACCTCGATCGTCAGCTCCTGGGCGTTCCGCTCGAGCGCGGCCCCCGCGAGGCGTCGTTCGAGGTAATCCTGGTCCCGCTGTGCCGAGTAGATGAACACGACAACGGTTGCTACCAGGGCAAGCACCGCGAGAACCACGAGGACAAGTATCTTGCGGCTGATGCCGCCCATCCGTGCGCCAAGACTCATAGCTGCCACTTACTCCTGAATGGAATTCATCGTTGTAGTTGTTTTGCCGGAAAGCCCCTGCCGACCCACATCAGGCCACCGCGTTGAGAAACCCGTCGCTGGCCAGCAGCGAGCGCAGTTCGAGAATCGGCAGCCATTCCTCGTTGATCCGAACTTCCTGACGAAACCCCGGCAGGGATGCGAGGTCTCGGTTGTGCTCGGATTCTTCCAGCGGTCGTTCGCCACCGTGGGTTACCTGGCGGATGCCGTAGGAGCGCTCGACCAGGAAGGCCGTGGCGGCCGCGGAATGCTTGGCGAGAAAGACCACGCCGTGCCGGGAGGCGGGGGTCGGATTGTCGAACCAGAAGCGTCCGAGATCGAACACGCCGGTCAGCTCGCCCCGGACGTTGGCCAGCCCGATCACCCAGCTGCGTACCCCGGGGAGGACGACGGTACGGGGCGGGGCGAGAATCGCGCGGATCTCGTCCAGCGCGACCAGCATGCGGCGCCCCTGGACGGCGAACAGGACGCCCTGCCATGTGCGCACATGCTCTTCGTTGCGGGGCAGCCCCACGGCATGCTGCTCGACCTGGGAGGCGATCCAGCCGAGGTAATCGAAGACATCCTCAGGGCGCTGCATGTCGTCAGCCGATCACGTTCTTCAGCACGTCGATCAGGTCCGCTTCCTTCACGGGCTTGACCAGGTATTCCTTCGCCCCCTGGCGCATGCCCCAGATGCGGTCGGTCTGCTGATCCTTGGTGGTGACGATGATGACCGGGATGTCGGCCGTCTCGCCGTCCTTGTTCAGGGTGCGGGTGGCCTGGAAACCGTTCATCCCCGGCATGACCACGTCCATCAGCACGGCGTCGGGCTTGGCGCTTTTCACCAGTTCGATGCCCTCCTCGCCGCTGCTTGCCACGGATACCTTGTGTCCATGCTTCTCCAGGATCGACTGGAGCACGTATACCTCGGTCGGAGAGTCGTCAATGACAACGATGTGAGCCACTACCCTGTCCTCGTAGAATGTTTCGGCATGTTGTTGGCAGCGTCACGACAGCCGCGACGCCGGAATTCGGCCATCAGCCGGCCGCGAGCCCTTCACCGGCCGTCGCCCGCCCTTCGGCGAAGCGCCGCACGGCCGTGAGGATCTCGTCGCTGTTGAAGGGCTTGGTGAGGTAGTCGGAAGCGCCGACGATGCGTCCCCGCGCCTTGTCGAAGATGCTGTCCTTGCTCGAGAGCAGGATGATGGGGGTGTCGGCGAAGCGGTGGTTGTTCTTGATCAGCGCGGTGGTCTGATAGCCGTCGAGGCGAGGCATGAGAATGTCGATTATCACCACGTCAGGGTCGAAGCTGCCGATCCGCGCCAGCGCGTCGAAACCGTCGATGGCGCTTTCCACCTCGCAGCCGGCCTTGCTGAGAATGCTGTCGGCCGTGCGTCGAATGGTCTTGCTGTCGTCGACCACCAGGACCCTCAGGCCGTCGAGACTTGCATGATTGTCTGTCGCTTGCATGTATTCGTCCTTGCTGCTGGCCGATCTCGTGCCGTGCCTACCTGCCGGAATGTAACCAACGCGGAGGGGTTTGGCAAACCTGCGCACGCCAAAACTCCGGGCGCGCTTCGTTTACAATGTGAGGCCACGTCGCCCCGCCCCGCGCGGCCCGGGGCCCAAACCCGCGAAGACTGGGACGAGAACCGGATGACAGACAACCAATCAGCCCTGCAACTGGACAGCATCGACCAGACACCGGAACTGGCCGCCACGTATTGCGGGCCGCTGCTGATGATCGAATCGCACATTATCGACAACCGCCGTCAGATCGAGGCCTGGTTCCGCGAGCAGTGGCGGCGCACGCCGGCCCCCTTCTACGCCTCGGTCGACCTGCGCAACGCGGGCTACAAGCTCGCCCCGGTCGACACGAACCTCTTTCCCGCCGGCTTCAACAATCTCAACCACAGCTTCGACCCGCTGGTGGTGCACGCCATCCAGTCCGCGGTCGAGCACGCCTGCCCGGAGGCGCGCGGGATGCTGATCATCCCCGAGCGACACACCCGCAACCTCCACTATCTCGAGTCGGTGGCCACCATGGCCGAGCTCTTCGAGATGGCCGGCTTCGAGACGCGGATCGGTTCGCTCGAGGACATCGATGCCCCGCAGACCTTCGAGCTGCCCTCCGGTCGTTCGCTGGTCCAGCACCCCATCCGGCGGGAAGGGCGCCGCATCGAGGTGGACGACGGCTTCTCGCCCTGCACCATCGTGCTCAACAACGACTTGTCCGGCGGGCGGGAGGAGCTGCTCGAGGACATCGAGCAGACCGTGGTCCCGCCGACGGCGCTGGGCTGGTGGAACCGCTCGAAGTTCAACCACTTCAGCCACTACCAGGCGCTCGCCCGCGAACTCTGCGAACTGATCGATCTCGACCCCTGGCACCTTTCGCCGATGATCCTCGACTGCGGCCAGATCGATTTCATGAAGCGCGAGGGCGAAGCCTGCCTGGAGCAGAAGGTGGGCGAGATGCTCGAGGCCATCCAGGCCAAGTACGACGCGCTCGAGATCAAGGAAAAGCCGTTCGTGGTGATCAAGGCCGATGCCGGCACCTACGGCATGGGGGTGATGATGGCCCAGTCGACCGAGGAAGTCGTCGGCCTGAACCGCAAGCAGCGCACCCGCATGGCCGCCTCCAAGGACGGCCGCGGCATCAACCGCGTGCTGATCCAGGAAGGCATCTACAGCTTCGAGCAGCTCGGGTCGAACGGTCATGTCGCCGAGCCGGTGCTCTACATGATCGACCGGCACGTGGTCGGCGGCTTCTACCGCGTGCACACCAAGAAGGGGCAGAGCGAGAACCTCAACTCCCCGGGCGCCGAATTCGTGCCACTGCCGTTCACCCAGCCCTGCGTGCTGCCGGCACCGGACGCCTCGCCCGACAGCGACCAGAACCGGCTGTACTGCTACGGCGTGGTCGCCCGGCTGGCGCTGCTGGCCGCCGCCCGCGAACAGCAGCACCTGACCGGCGACGGGAACGAACCCGCCTGACACCCGACCAACCCGGAGTCGACACGATGCGCCTGGCTGTCGTCATGGATCCGATCGAGCGGATCAAGCCCTGGAAGGACACCTCCTTCGCCTTTCTCCTGAGCGCGCAGGCACGCGGGTGGGAGTGCTGGTACATCGAGCCGGAATGGCTGTTCCTCGCCGGCGGGCGACCACGGGCCCGTTGCGCCCCGGTGCGCGTGTTCGACCGCGCCGAGCGGTTCCACGAACTGGGCGAGACGGAAACCCGCGACCTGGCCAACTTCGACATCATCCTGCAGCGCCAGGACCCGCCGATCGACCTCGACTACCACTACGTCACCGGCCTGCTCTCGCTCGCGGAGCAGGCCGGTGTGGTGGTCGCCAACCGCCCCGACGCCGTTCGGGCGGCCAACGAGAAGCTGCTGGCCCAGCACTTCCCGCAGTTCTGCCCGCCCACCCTGGTGAGCCGCTCGATCGAGCAGCTGCACGCCTTCGCCGCCGAGCAGGGCGAGATCGTGGTCAAGCCGCTGGACGCGATGGGCGGCGCTTCCGTGTTCAAGATCCACGAGGACGACGTCAACGCCCAGGTCATCCTCGAGGTCATGACCCGCGACGGGAACGGACTGGTCATGGCCCAGCGCTACCTGCCCGAGATCCGCACCGGCGACCGACGCGTGCTGCTCATCGACGGCGAGCCGGTCGATCATGCCCTGCTGCGCATCCCGGGACAGAAGAGCTTCCGCGCCAACCTGGCCGCCGGCGGACGGGGCGAGGTGGTGCCGCTGCGCGAGCGCGACCGGGAGATCGCGGCGGCCGTCGGGCCGTGGCTGGCCGAGCGCGGCCACTGGTTCGTCGGCCTGGACGTGATCGGCGACTGGCTGACCGAGATCAACGTCACCAGCCCCACCTGCGCCCGCGAGATCAGCGCCGCCTGCGACATCGACGTCACCGGCCGGATGCTCGATTCACTGGCCGCCCGGGTGAATCCATGACGGATATGCGCCGACGACGATTGCTGGGCGGAATCACCTCCCTGCCACTGCTGCCGCTGGTCGGCTGCGGCGGCCCGGAGGAGGCCGTGGAGACCGGCTTCACGGTCTTCGGCCAGGTCTGGACGCTGCGCTTTCACACCACCCCGCCGGAACGGGTGAACGAGGCGGTGAGCGCGGCCGAGAAGATCGTCGAGCCCCTCTACCGCCGCCTGCACCCCTGGAAGGACAGCGAGCTGACCCGGCTCAATCGCCGGCTCGCCCGCGACGGCGAAGCCCCGGCCAGCGCGGACATCCGGGAGCTGATCGCCGTCTCCCGACCCCTGTTCCGCGCCACCGGGGGACGCTTCGACCCCACCATCGGCGGGCTGGTCGAGATGTGGGGCTTTCATTCCGATGAGGGCGACCGCAACGCGGCCCCGCCATCGGAGGCCCGGCTCGACGAATGGCTCGAGCACGCCCCCTCCCTCGACGACGTCCATGTGGAGGGCGAGCGCCTGCGCGTCACCAACCGGCGCGTGCAGCTGGACTTCAACGCGCTGGCGGAAGGCTTCGCCGCCTCGCGGGTGCTCGACGCCATCGAGGCGCTAGGCGTGGAGAACTGCCTGCTGGATACCGGCGGCGATCTGTTCACGCTCGGAAAGGCCGGCATGAGAAGCTGGCAGCTGGGCATCCGGGACCCGCGCGACGACGACGTGCTCGGCGGCGTGATGGCCAGTGGCCGGCAGGCACTGTGCAGCTCCGGGGACTACCAGAGGCGACTGCACTACCGCGAACGGATCTGGGGCCACATCCTCGACCCGCTGACCGCCCGTCCCGCCGAGGTGAACACCGGCACCACCGTCCTCGGCACGGACGCCGCCCTGGCCGACGGCGGGGCCACCGCCCTGATGCTCAGCCCCCCGGAACGGGCCGGCCGGCTCGTCCGGGACCTGGACCTCGACGGCGCCCTGCTCGTCACCCGCGACGGAGAGCTGTGGCGGGATGCCGGCATGGCAGCTAAGATGGTCGACCTCACGCAGCCCCGTCAGGGTGACTGGCAGGAATTCTGATACTGCCGGCAAGACAATGGAGAGCGCCGAACGCATGGCCGGACTGTCGACAAGGACGAGACAGGGCATACCCGACACACCACTGGATTCCTCGCGGCCTCTGAAGATTGCCATCGGGATCGCGGTGGTGGCCCACCTGGTGCTCCTGCTGATCGAGATCGCGGAACCGGAGACCGAGTCTCCGCCGGTGATCGAGATCACGCTCGATGCCCCGCAGTCCGACCGCACGCGGGACGCGGGCCAGCGCACGGCCGAGATGGCCGAGGAAACGCCCACCAAGCCGGCCCTGGCCGGACAGGCCGGCCCGGAAAGCCCCACCGATTCCTCCATGAACGAGGGCGAGGGCCAGCAGCGCGAAGGGGCCTGGGGAGAGACCGACAACAACCGCGACGTGTCCACCCAGGACCAGATCGACCAGCTCCATGCCCGGGTGAACGCCGCCCTGCGGACCGGCTACGTCACCAGCCGCACCGAGAACGGACCCGAGGGAGACTACCTGGCCCGCTGGAAGCGGCAGATCGAGGTCTACGGCAACGAACACTACCCGCGGGCGCTGATCGAGGAGAACATCTCGGGCGAAGTCCTCCTCGAGGCGACGATCAGCAAGACCGGCAAGGTGCTCAACCTCGCCATCCGCCGCTCCTCGGGCAGCACGACCCTGGACAACGCCGCGCGCAACCTCCTGCAGGCCGCCTCGCCCTATCCTCCGTTTCCCCCGGAACTGGCGAAAAAGCGTGACCGACTGGTCATCACGCGCACCTGGGTGTTCACCAGTGACCAGCAGGTATTCGACCAGTCCTCGCGCGAGCGGACAAGCCCTTGATTGGCAACCGCCAACCGCGACCGGCGGGCGTTGCGCTCCCGATCCTGCGCCCCTATACTCCCGGACGCCCGTTGGCGACCGGGGAGCGGTCCCTGGGCCGCACCACGAACCGTTTTCGGTGCCAACCAACAACTCAGTGCCTGCTCGGGCAGAGGTGGTAGATAGACATGGCAGTTGAACTCCCGGAAGGTTACAAGCCCTCGGAAGACGAGGAATACATGAACCCGATGCAGCTGGAGTACTTCCGGCAGAAGCTCCTCGCCTGGCGCGAACAGTTGATGACCGAGTCCGACTCGACCATCAACCACCTGCGCGAGGAGAACTGGCAGGAACCGGACATCAACGACCGGGCGACACTGGAATCGGACGCCGCCCTGGAACTGCGTACCCGCGACCGTTACCGCAAGCTGATCAACAAGATCGACAAGGCCCTCAAGCGGATCAACGACGGCGACTACGGCTACTGCGAGGAGACCGGCGACGAGATCGGCCTCAAGCGGCTCGAGGCCCGGCCGATCGCCACGCTGACCATCGAGGCGCAGGAGCGTCACGAGCGCCTGGAGCGGGTCCATCGCGATGACTGATCGTCTCTCACGCACCCTGGCGGCCGCCGCCGGCCTGCTGTTCCTGGCTGGCACGTCCGCGGCACTGGCCGACACCCAGGCCCGCATGCAGACCTCGCACGGGCCGATCATCATCGAGCTGTTCGACGACAAGGCCCCGAAGACCGTGGCGAACTTCGTCGAATACGCCCAGTCGGGCTTCTTCGAGGGCACGATCTTCCACCGGGTCATCCCCGGCTTCGTCATCCAGGGCGGCGGCCTGACCGAGGACTTCCAGCGCAAGGAGACCCGGGCACCGATCCCGAACGAGGCCGACAACGGCCTGAAGAACCGCCAGGGCACCCTGTCCATGGCCCGCACCTCGGATCCGGGCTCGGCCACCTCGCAGTTCTTCATCAACCTGGCCGACAACCCCTCGCTCGACCGTCGTGACGACAGCGCGGCCGGGGCGGGTTACGCCGTGTTCGGCCAGGTGGTCGAAGGCATGGAAACCGTCGAGCGCATCGCCGATATCCCCACCGGCGCCAGCGGCCCCTTCCGCGGGGACGTCCCGCGGGAAACGGTGCGCATCGAGTCGGTGAAGATCATCGACTCCGACGACTGACCGGCATGCGGCACCTTCCGCACGCCGGCGCCTGTCTGCCACCCCGCGCCTGACGGCATGAGTGCCGACACCCCTACCGTTCATCTCGTGGCCCGACAGGGGCAGATCGATGCCCTGCTCGACGCCATGAGCCGGGCGGAGCACCTGCCGCTGGACACCGAGTTCGTCCGCGAACGCACCTACTTCCCCCAACTGGCCCTGCTGCAGATCGCCACCCCCGACGCGGTCTGGCTGGTCGATCCCCTGGCAGGGCTCGATCTTTCGTCCGTGTGGGAGCACATCGTCTCCACCGACGCCCCGGTGGTCCTGCATGCCGCCGACCAGGATCTGGACCTGATCCTCACGGCGGCCGGCCGGTTACCGAAACGCGTATTCGACACGCAGATCGCCGCCGAGCTGCTCGGCATCGGCGCCCAGCTGAGCTACGCCGCTCTCGTCGAGAAGCTGCTCGGCACCAGGCTCGACAAGGCCCAGGTGCGCAGCGACTGGCTGGCCCGCCCCCTTTCCGAGGCGCAATGGAACTATGCCGTGCAGGACGTCTTCCAGCTCGGGCGGATCTACCCCCTGCTGCAACAACGGTTGGCAGAGGCCGGCCGGCTGGACTGGATGGAAGAGGAAACCGGGCGGCAGGTCGACCCGGCGCGGTTCGCGCCCGCGGACCAGCGTCGCTGGAAGAAGATCCGCGGCGTACAGACGCTCAACCGGGCCGGGCTGGCCGCCCTTCGACCGCTGGCCGCCCGGCGCGAGGCGCTCGCCCGCGAGCGGGACCTGCCGCGCCGCTGGGTCTGGCGCGACGAGGCCCTGCTGGAGATTGCCCGGGACATTGCCGGCCTGCCCCGGCCCGCGGACCCGGAGCAGATCGTCCCCATGATCGAGGCCGGCCGCAGCCCGCTGCGCGGGGATCGCGAACAGGCCCGGTCGCTCGCCGACGCCGTCGCCCGCGAGCTCGACCGCCCGGCCAGCGAGTGGCCGGAGCTCCGTCGTGGCCCGGCCCTGCCGCCGGAAGAGCGGGAGCTGGTAAAATCCTGCCGCAAGCAGCTCGAGCAGCTTGCCCAGCGGGAATCGATCTGCCCCTCCCGCCTGGCCACAAGCGCCGAGCTGAAGCATTACCTGGCCAATCCGGACCGGCCATCGAGACTCACCCAGGGATGGCGTGCCGTCCTGCTCGCCCCCGTGCTGCAGGTCGCAAGCCCACCCGACTCCCCAGAAGACCGGAGGAACATCCGCAGATGACCGACAACGAGATCATCGAGCTGATTCAGGCCGAACTGCCCGACGCCCGGGTGCGTCCGGACGGCGAAGGCTGCAATTTCCGCATCGCGGTGACCAGCGAGGCCTTTGTCGGCAAGTCGCTGCTGCAGCAGCACCAGATGCTCAACCGGATCCTCAAGCCGGCCCTGGAATCGGGCGAACTGCATGCCGTGACCTACGACACGCGCACGCCGGACAACTGATACACCGTCGCGAGGAGAACCCGCCCATGCCGATCGATTCGAGCAACCGTGATCAACTCGAGGCGGCCGCCTTCCGCCGCCTCGTCGCCCATCTGCAGGAACGCACCGACGTGCAGAACATCGACCTGATGGACCTGGCCGGCTTCTGCCGCAACTGCCTTTCCCGGTGGCTGCGCGAGGAGGCCGAAAGCCGGGGAATCGAGCTGGCCGACGCCGAGGCGCGCGAGCACGTCTACGGCATGCCCTACGAGGAGTGGAAGCGGCGTTACCAGAAGTAGCCTCCCGCAGGCAGCCGCTCCCACACGGAAAACCGCCCGGCCGGATGATCCCGGACCGGGCGGTTTGCGTTCAACGGGCAGGAAAAGCCGGCGTTCGGTGCCGGAGCGGAGTCAGAGCAGCTCGGGCCACTCGCCCGCGTCGACGGCCTCCTCGGCACGCTCGCGGTAGAAGGCCACGTCGGCGTTCTGGAACGCCCGGCTGTCGTTGGCGGTCATCACCCGGTACCAGCCGGTGTAGATCGCGAGAATGTCCTCGGCGGAATACCCCGACACCTCGCGGGGATCGGCGCTGCTCGCCTCGAGGTCGCCGAGCTGGTCCTCGATGATCTCGTGGAGTCGCACGATGACGGCGGCAAGCGGGTCGTCACGGTGTCTCGGCGTGGTCCCGCCGAGAATCCGCTCGGCCTCCTCGACCGACTCGGGGTGAGCTTCCAGCATTTCGGCGACCTCGTCGAGCATGGGAGCCGCCTTCTGCAACGCCCGCGTGGCCGGCACGGGAAAGCCTCGGCCCTGGGTGGATTCCACCTGCGCCTTGGCGACCTGCATGGCCACGACCATCTTCGGCAGCCCGGTCTCGCGCGCGCGACGGATCGCGACATCCAGCCGGTCCGGGGTCATGCCCATGCCGCTGCCCAGGTACTTGAGATAGGCGACGCTCAGGTTTTCCCGCTCGAGGTAGAGCTGGCTGCCGCGACGATAGGGCATCACCTCGTCGGCGGGCAGGCGTTGCTCGACCAGCAGGTCGTCCGGGTCCTCGGAGACGATACGGGCCCCGGCCAGCGGGGTGCCCCCCGAGGGGTGACAGGTGCCGCTGAGCGTCTTGTCCTTGCCGGTCTCGACCTTGTTGATCTTCAACGTCAGCGTGCCGTCCTCGTGGACCTCCTCGACCATCCCCTCGGCGTAGCCGTCGAGCTCGGGATTGGGCTGGAACATCGGCACGAACACCTTGTCGCCCACCGAGAACTCCGCGGCCTGGGCAAACCCGGCCGCCAGCAGCATGGCACTGGCCATGCAGGCTCCGGCGAGATATTCGATAATCCCCCTGCTGCGCGGGAAAGCGCTGGTCAAAATCATGCTTGCCTCGATTCGTCTTCTTTTCAATCTGCGAACTCGCCCATGGAACCACAGAGACCGCTCCGACAGCCCGAAGTTCTGCGCACGGCATCCGGCGCTCGCGCCTGGGCAGCGCGGTGGCTGACCGCGTGAAACATCGGCTGCTGGAAAGACAGCGTGACGCGTTCGGCACGCTCGAGATCACGGATCGCGGCGGCGAGGTCGCCCTGCACTTCGGCAACCGGACGGCCCAGTCGGCCTGGCGCCCCGACGCGCCGGACCGGCTGGCGTTCGCCTACTACAAGGCCATGACCCTTCCGTTGGCACTGCACCCGAGCCCGTCGCGCATCGCTCTGCTGGGCCTTGGCGGCGGCGTCATGGCGAAGTTTCTACTGGAACATACCGAGTCTAGCATCCACGCGACCGACCTGCGCGAATCGCTGGGACCGATCGCCTCCCGTCATTTCGGCCTGGCGCTCGACCACCCCCGCCTGACCCTGACGTTCGCCGACGTCACCGACCCGCAATGGCAACCCGGCTGGCACCGGGCCGACCTGCTCCTGCTGGACGTGTTCGACGAGGAGGGGATGGTCGGACTGCCGGACGACACGGTCGGGAAACTGGTGGCAACCCTGGACGACCACGGACTGGTCTGCGTTAATGTCTGGCGCAACACGATGCGGGCGGTGGTCGCGATCCATCGGCAGTTTTCCGCCCACCTGCACCCGGACGCGCTGGTGGCGCACATCCCGGACCGGCTCAATACCGTGATGATCTACCGTCGCCGGCCCTGGCGACCGGTCGACCTGGAAGCGGGCGGCAGGCGCATGACCACCGCCCCGGACCCCCTGAGGCGGGCACAGGCCGAGGCCTGGCAGTGGCTCCAGCCCCTGCGCGGCCAGCCG
This sequence comes from Guyparkeria sp., assembly GCA_041690375.1. Taxonomy (GTDB): domain Bacteria; phylum Pseudomonadota; class Gammaproteobacteria; order Halothiobacillales; family Halothiobacillaceae; genus Guyparkeria. The sequence goes on from JAWLHL010000004.1 coordinate 53,071, forward strand.
ACCAGGCCCTGAGCCGGCCTTGCCCGGCAGACCACCGCGACGGGAACAGCGCGATCGAGTGATGGCCGGGCAGAAACGTCCGGAGCAGAAAGACCCGGACGAAGAAAGGCCCGCCAGAGGCGGGCCTTTCGGAGTGTGGCGCAGCGGACGGGACTCGAACCCGCGACCCCCGGCGTGACAGGCCGGTATTCTAACCAACTGAACTACCGCTGCTTTTGAGATGATGGTGGGTGGTGAGAGGCTCGAACTCCCGACCTAAGCCTTGTAAGGGCTCCGCTCTACCAACTGAGCTAACCACCCAACTGGAGCGGGAAACCGGATTCGAACCGGCGACCCCAACCTTGGCAAGGTTGTGCTCTACCAGCTGAGCTATTCCCGCTCATCTCACGCAACCGATGTGATCGACTGCGTTTGCTAGAGCGCGCATTATACAAACCTCGACGAGTCGCGCAACCCCTCGCCACGCCCGATGACAAAAAAATTTCCAACGGCCCGACCGGCGCCGGGCGGGTTCCGTGTGCAGCCGGTCAGCCGGGCAGCCGATCGGCGCCACGCCGCCCCGACGACACTCCGCTCTCCGTGGGCGTCACGCGCTCGCTCTCGGGCGCCGGCTCGTACAGGCCGATCAGCAACCAGCCCGGCCCTGGCCGCTGACCGAGATCCTCGCTCAGCGGGCGCAGGTTGCCGCTGGGCGTGATGCCGAAGAGCAGTTCGCCCCGCCCCTCGTAGTGCACGAGGTACTCGCTGAAGCCGAAGCTTTCGGTAAGCCGGGTGCTGAAGATTTCCGCCCCCGCCTCGATCAGCCGAAACAGGTGGCCCAGTGACACACCCTCGCGGAACAGGCCCCGGGCGTTGAACTGCGAGGTGATGCGCTGGTTCTCCGTGCCGCTGGCCTCCTGCGGAGTCTGCAGCACGAAGACGTTCGACTGGCCGAACTCGTGCCGGTAGCGCACCGCCGCGAGATTGTTGATCTCCGGCTGGGCGGACATGGCGAACATCTGGCCGATACCCACCAGGTCCAGCTTGCGGTCGGCCGCCTCCGAGACGGGGTTGCCGTAGTAGGTCTCGAGTCCGTCCATGCGCGCCTGGCGGATCTCGCTGTAGTTGCCGTCGGCGATCACCACCCGGAAGCCGTGCTTGTTGAGCACCTTGGCGATCTCCCGGGTGACCCGGTTGGCGCCCACGATCAGCACGCCGTGATCCTCCGGCAGCGCGACTCCCAGCGCACTGGCCAGCGGCCGCGCGGTCAGCGAGGCGAGCACGACCGTGCCGACGATGACGATGAAGGTCAACGGCACGATCACCTCGGCCCCCTCCAGACCCTCGTCGACCAGCTTGAGCGCGAACAGGCCCGAAACGGCCGCGGCCACGATCCCACGCGGCCCGATCCAGGCGATCATCGTCTTTTCCCGCCACGACAGCCCGCTGCCGATCGACGACAGCCACACCTTCAGCGGCTGGGCGACGAAGATGATCGCCCCCAGCACCAGCAGCGCGCCGAAACCGACCTGGCTGAGCGTGGCCGGATCGATGCGCGCAGCGAGCAGGATGAACAGCCCCGAGATGAACAGGATGCTGAGCGTCTCCTTGAAGTGCAGGATGTCGTCCAGCGGCACGCCGCGCATGTTGGCCAGCCAGATGCCCATCACCGTCACCGCCAGCAACCCCGACTCCTCGGCCAGCACGTTGGAGCTGGTGAACACCGCGAGCACGGCGGCCAGGACGGTCACGTTGATCAGGTAATCCGGCAGCACGTGCCGGGAGAGCATCTGCCCCAGCAGCCAGCCACCGGCCACGCCCAGGACGGAGCCGAGCACGACCAGCTGGAAGAACGGCAGGAGCACCCCGCCGAGACCCGCCGCGGCGGTCAGCGACTGCGTGACGATGAACTCGTAGACGAGCACGGCCATGAGCGCACCGATCGGGTCGATGATGATCCCTTCCCAGCGCAGGATCTTGCTGACGCGCGGCGTGGGACGGACGATGCGCAGCAGCGGCGCGATCACCGTCGGTCCCGTGACGACCACTACGGCACCGAAGAGAAACGCAATCGGCCAGTCCAGCCCGACGAACCAGTGTGCCGCGGTGGCCGCCACTCCCCAGGAGATCACCGCCCCCAGGGAAACCATGCGGAGGATGGTCGCGGAAACGCCCTGGATTTCGCGAAACCGGAGGGTCAGGCTGCCCTCGAACAGGATCACGCCGACCGCCAGCGAAACGATCGGGAACAGCAGGTCACCGAAGAGGTCGTCGGGCTCGAGCAGCCCGAAAACCGGCCCCAGCGCGATGCCGATCAGCAGCAGGAAGAGGATCGGGGGCACCTTGATCCGCCAGGCGAGCCACTGGGCGGCGATGCCCAGGACCACGATGGCGGTCAGGGAAAGGAGGATATGGTCGTGCATGCAAATGCTCGATGAGGACCAGGGGGCATGATAGTCGCTCTTTGCACCGCCGCGCGAATCGGGGACCAGCCGCCTCGCCGGGACAAAGCAAAAGACCCGGGCATAGCCCGGGCCACGTCACGCGATCGGCAATCGCTGCCGAGGCAGGATTGTCACGGATGGATGTACGCCCAGCCTTCCATCTGGCGATCGGCCACGTGGGCCACTCCTGACGGGACCACGTCGGACTCCCGGGTGTCATAGAGGTCCTCCTCCACGTCCAGGCCCTTGCCGCGCAGGGTATTGGCACAGACCTTGATCTCCACGCCGTTGGCCTTGACGTTGTCGATGGCCGCCTGCAGCTGCGGATCCTCGCGGGCCTCGGTCAGCATCGCGATGCCGCCACCGTGCACGGCCACCTCGATCTGGGTGGCGGGGCCGGAGGGCGAGTTGAGGTGATTGGTGATGTTGCGCAGGGCGGCCTTGATGGTGTTCATGTCCGCGTGGTTGACGTGGTAGAGCGCCTTCTTGGTCTTCTCGGTCTCCGCCATGGCCACGTTCGCCTGCAGGGCAAGCGGCGCGGCGATGATCAGGGCGAGCATGGTGAACAGCTTTCTCATGTATGTCTCCTTCGGTGGTGCTCAAGCATTCAGCACACTCACCATAGGGCCCGAATACCCGAGCATGGAACTCAAACTTTTCTATCGTCGAAGCACCTGCCTGAATCAAAGCACTGCCGAATATTCGCACCCTCTTTCGTTAGAAAACATGCAGATACGGATGCCCGCATCCGAAGATGCCCCGGAACGAAAAAGGGCCCACGTTTCGCGGGCCCTTGGGGGAATGCATGATCTGGGGCGAGCAATCAGGCGTCGTTGTCGCCACGCGTGACAATGCCGCGGCTCTGGGAAAAGTCGAGCATGCGCTGGATCGACTCCACCGCCTTCTCGCGGATGGCGGGATCGACCGTGATCTCGTGCTCCTCGGGGTGCTTGAGGGCATCCCGGGCGCTGACCAGGCCGTTCATGGCCATCCACGGGCAGTGGGCGCAGGACACGCAGGTGGCGGAACGCCCGCCGGTGGGCGCCTCGATCAGCGTCTTGCCCGGCGCGGCCTCGGCCATCTTGTGGAAGATGCCGCGGTCGGTCGCCACGATCAGTGTCTCGTTGGGCAGCTCGGTGGCCGCCTTGATCAGCTGCGAGGTGGAACCCACGCGGTCGGCCATGTTCACCACCGCCTCGGGGGATTCCGGGTGGACCAGGATGGCCGCCTCGGGGTGCTTTTCCTTGAGCTCGGCCAGCGCGTCGGCGCGGAACTCGTCGTGCACCACGCAGGAGCCTTCCCAGAGCAGCATGTCCGCGCCGGTCTTCTCCTGCACGTAGCGACCCAGGTGCTTGTCCGGCGCCCAGAGGATCTTCTCGCCACGATCCTTGAGATGCGAGACGATCTCCAGCGCGTTCGAGCTGGTGACCACCCAGTCGGCGCGCGCCTTCACCTCCGCCGAGGTATTGGCATAGACCACCACGGTGCGATCGGGGTGGGCATCGCAGAACTCGGCGAACTCCTTCGGCGGGCAACCGAGATCCAGCGAGCACTCGGCGTGCAGCTCGGGCATCAGCACGCGCTTTTCCGGGCTCAGGATCTTGGCGGTCTCGCCCATGAAGCGCACCCCGCAGACCACCAGCGTCTGCGCCTCGTGCTCGGCGCCGAAGGCGGCCATGTCGAGCGAGTCCGACACCCGCCCGCCGGTCTCGTCGGCGAGCTTCTGCAGGTCCTCGTCGACGTAGTAGTGCACCACCAGCACGGCATCCTGTTCGACCAGCAACTGCTTGATCTCGGCACGCAGGGCCTCGCGCTCCTCGTCGGTCACCGCTGCTGCCGGCTTGGAAGCCAGGGCAATGCGGGCGATCTCGGGCTCGAGGGCTACGGGGATCTCGCGCGCGGCGCGGTCGGAATCGGTAGTCGCAGTCATGATGCCTCCGGGACGGGCCTGCCCGCCCCCTGAGAAGGGGCGCGGGCATCAGGCGGGATTCGACGGTCTGGAGTGTAGTTCATGGGGCCGGGCGTCTGCCTCTCAAGGCCCGGACCGCCGATCACCCTCGGCCCTCTTCCTTCGGCGGGACGCGTACGCGAATGGAGAGTTCGCGCAGCGCGGACGGCTCGACCTCGCCCGGCGCGTCGGTGAGCAGACAGGCAGCCGACTGGGTCTTGGGGAAGGCGATCACGTCGCGGATCGAGGTCGCCCCGCTCATCAGCATGGCGATGCGGTCCAGGCCGAAGGCCACGCCGGCCATCGGCGGCGCGCCGTACTTGAGCGCGTCGAGCAGGAAGCCGAACTTCTCGTTGGCCTCTTCCTCGTCGATGCCCAGCTTGGCGAAGACGTGCCGCTGCATCTCCGGCTCGTGGATACGCACCGAACCGCCGCCGAGCTCGTAGCCGTTCAGCACGAAGTCGTAGGCCCGCGAGCGCACGTTCTCCGGGTCGGAGTCGAGCTTGTCGACGTCGTCCGGGTGCGGCGCGGTGAACGGGTGGTGCAGCGCGTAGAAGCGCCCGTCCTTCTCGTCGAACTCGAACATCGGGAAGTCGACCACCCACAGCGCCTTGAAGCCGTGCTCGACCAGGTCGAGGTCGTGGCCGAGGCGCACGCGCAGCGCCCCCAGCGCCTCGTTGACGATCTTGGCCTTGTCGGCGCCGAAGAAGATCAGGTCGCCATCCGAAGCGCCAGTGCGTTCCATGATGCCGGCGATCGCCTCGTCGGTGAGGAACTTGAGGATCGGCGACTGCAGGCCCTCGCGCCCGGCGGCCGCGTCGTTGACCTTGATGTAGGCCAGCCCCTTGGCGCCGAAGATCGAGACGTACTTGGTGTAGTCGTCGATCTGGCTGCGCGGCATCTTGCCCCCTTGCGGGACGTGCAGGGCGGCGACGCGACCGCGCGGGTCGTTGGCCGGGCCGGAAAAGACCTTGAAATCGACGTCCTTGACCAGGTCGGCCACGTCGACCAGTTCCAGCGGGATGCGCAGGTCCGGCTTGTCCGAGCCGAAGCGGCGCATGGCCTCGTGCCAGGTCAGGCGCGGCAGCGGGTCGTGCAGCGGCACCTCGACCGTCTCGATGAACAGGTGGCGCATCATGTTCTCGATCAGCCCCATCACCGTCTCTTCGTCGGCGAAGCTCATCTCCATGTCGAGCTGGGTGAACTCCGGCTGACGGTCGGCGCGCAGGTCCTCGTCGCGGAAGCACTTGACGATCTGGTAGTAGCGCTCCAGCCCCGAGACCATCAAGAGCTGCTTGAACAGCTGCGGCGACTGCGGCAGGGCGAAGAACTCCCCCGGGTGGGTGCGCGAGGGCACCAGGTAGTCACGCGCGCCCTCCGGGGTGGCGCGGGTGAGCACCGGGGTCTCGACGTCGATGAAGTCGGCGTCGTCGAGGAAGCGGCGCATGGCGCTGGTGATGCGGTGGCGCAGGCGCAGGCGCTCGAGCATCTCCGGACGACGCAGGTCGAGGTAGCGGTAGCGCAGGCGGTGCTCCTCGGAGACCCGCTCGTCGTCGAGCTGGAACGGCAGCGGTTCGGCCCGGTTGAGCACCGTCAGCGAGAGGCCGAGCACCTCGATCTGTCCGGAACGGATGTTGGGGTTCTCGGTGCCCTCGGGGCGGTTGCGCACCCGGCCGCGCACCTGGATGACGAACTCGTTGCGCAGGGTCTCGGCGACCGCGAACATCTCCGGGTCGTCCGGATCGAACACCACCTGTACCAGGCCGTTCCGGTCACGCAGGTCGACGAAAATCACGCCGCCATGGTCGCGCCGGCGATTGACCCAGCCGACCAGCCCCACCTCCTGGTCGAGGAGCGCCTGGTCCACTTGTCCGCAGGTGTGTGTCCGCATCTGCATTGTCATCAAACCCGTCTTGGTGAAAAGCCCGCTATGGTAGCCCGAGCGGCGTGATTTTTCGAGCGCGGGCGGCGATCAGCCCCCCCGGTCGCCCGGTCGACCCCGGGATCCGCCCGACGCCACCGCCCCGACCGGCTCGGGCGACGATTCGCTCTCCACCAGTCGACCGTTCGCGTCCCGGCGCGGGGGCACGACCACCCCGAGGGAGATCACCATGCGGAAACCCTCCTCGACGGTCATGTTCAAGGGGATGACGTCCCCGCGCGGGACCATGATGACGAATCCGGAGGTGGGGTTGGGCGCGGTGGGCACGAACAGCGTGATCAGTTCGTCCTCGGTGCGCTCCTGCACCTCGCCCACCGGCCGGCCGGAGACGAACGCGATCGACCAGGCGTCCCGGCGCGGGTACTCCACCAGCACCACCTCGCGAAAGGAGCGCGAGTCCTGCGAGACGAAGGTCTCGATGACCTGCTTGACCGCCGAATAGATGCTGCTGACCAGCGGGATGCGATCGAGCAGGCGCTCCCAGGCGTGGATCAGGCTGCGGCCGAGGATATTGGCCACCAGCGCGCCGGTGAACAGCACGATCACCACGGCGAAGAACGCCCCCATCCCCGGCACCTCGAAACCGAGTAGTTCCTCCGGGCGATAGGCCTTGGGGAGGAGCACGATGCTCTTGTCCATGAAGGACACCAGGGCGTTGACCACCCAGAAGGTGACCGCCAGCGGCGCCCAGACGAGGATGCCGGCGATCAGCCAGCGCCGCAGGGTGACAAAGCGACGCCCCCCGGACCTGCCGTCCGCCTCGGTCGCCTGGTCGGATTGCGGCTCGCGGTTCACGCACCGCCCCCGGCGGCCAGCGGGCGAACCCAGGAGGCGATCGCCACCAGCAGCGCCGTTGCCGCGACCAGGGTGAACAGCCGGCGCAGCCGCTGGTAGGACCAGCCCACCGGCAGGTTGCCCAGCCAGCGGCGGTCCACCTGCCAGGAGGCGACCAGCAGCAGGAAGAGCATGGACAGCGTCAGGACCGTCCAGGGCAGGAGCAGGCAGATCCAGGCGAGCACCACCATCGCCGCACCCCAGACCAGGCGGTGACGGACGTCACCTCCCAGCAGCGCGCGCTCGGCGGGGGTGGTCGCCAGCACCACACCCCAGTGGATCGCGCCGAGAAACCCCAGCATGACCGCCGACCAGGCGGCCAGAGCGTCGAGCGCCTGCGCCGCCCAGCCGGGCGAGGCGACCCAGGCCAGTGCGGCAAGCGCCCAGAACGGCAGCAGCAGCCCCAGAACGAGCAGATAGGCAGTGAATCGCATGCCGGACCTCCTTGGCCAGTTGCCGTGGCATGCGTCGACCCGAAGCGGGCAGACGCGGTGCTTGTCGTGATTCTAGGCCGGGCATCGCGCCGACACGAGTCCACCCGCTCAGACCGTGCTCATCAGGAAGGCCACGAAGCCGGCGACCAGCAGCAGGATCAGCGCCACGCCCAGCCATTCCTCGCGACTCCCCTTGCGGCTCGCCGCCATCATCGGCCTGACGCGGGGAATCAGGAACAGCAGCACCGCCCCGAGCAGCACGGCCATGCCGATCTTCATCCACAGATCCATGGGAACGCCCCTTGGAAACGAGGCCCCTCGCGGGGCCTGTCGATGCCGTCGTCCGGCCGGTCAGTCGCCCTGGTTCATGCCCAGCAGGCTGAGCAGGTGGACGAACAGGTTGAAGATGTTCAGGTACAGGCTGACCGTCAGCAGCAGGTAGTTGTCCTCGCCGCCGTTCACCATCCGCCCGGTGTCGTAGAGGATGAAGCCGCTCATCAGCAGCACCACGGCCGCGGAGATCGCCATCGACAGGGCCGGAATCTCGAGGAAGATGTTGCCCAGCATCGCGGCGAGCACCACCACGAGCCCGACGACGAGAAAGCCGCCCATGAAGGAGAAGTCGCGCCGCGAGACCAGCGCGTAGCCGGACAGGCCGAGGAAGATCGCCCCGGTGCCACCCAGCGCGGTCATGACGATCTGCCCCCCGTTGGGCAGGCTCAGGTAGTAGCTGAGCATCGGTCCGAGGCCGAAGCCCAGCAGCCCGGTGATGCCGAAGACCACCGCGAGCCCCGCCGCCGAGTGCGCGGTGCGCGGCAGGACGAACCAGATCAGCACCAGCGCCGCGCCCAGCGTCACCAGCGAGGTCCAGCCCGGCGCGGCCATCGCCATCGATACCGCCGCCGTCACTGCCGAGAACAGCAGCGTCAGCGACAGCATCATGTAGGTGTTGCGGATGACCTTGTGGGTCTCGAGCCGCTCGAGCCCGACCTCGCGGGCAACCGTCCGATTCTCGAATGCCATGCAACCTCACCTCGTCTCTGGTATTCATGTCCATTGAGGAAACTCTGCACGAATCGGATCTCGTTCGGCGGGGCCTGGCCAGGGTGCCGTCCGATTCGTGCAGGGTTTCCTTGAAGGAACCGTCCTCGAGTATAAGGCCTGAGAACACAGGCGCAATCCATTCCGGACCGCAGCAGGAGAGCAACTTGGCCAAGTCCGCCACCACAGAGACACCCCGCCGCATCCTGATCACCGGCTGCTCGTCGGGGATCGGTCGACGTGCCGCCGAGATGCTCGCCGAGCGCGGGCATCACGTGGTCGCCAGCATGCGAAAGCCCGAGGACGTCGACGCCTGGCCGCACCGGCACATCCCGGCCGTCCGGCTGGACCTCGACGATCCCGGCTCGATCCGGAATGGCCTCGACGACGCCGTGGAGCGGCTCGGCGGCCCGGTGGAGGTACTGTTCAACAACGGAGCCTACGGCCAGCCCGGGGCGGTGGAAGACCTGGACCGCGAGACCCTGCGCGCCCAGCTGGAGACCAACCTCCTCGGCACCGTGGAACTGACCAACCTCGTCATCCCGGCGATGCGGGCGGCCGGCTTCGGGCGCATCGTCCAGAACAGCTCGGTGCTGGGCATCAGCGCCCTGGCCTTCCGCGGCGCCTACGTCGCCTCGAAGTTCGCCCTCGAAGGGCTGAGCGACACCCTGCGCCTGGAGCTCGCCGGCAGCGGCATCGACGTCTCGCTGATCGAGCCCGGCCCCATCACCTCGCGCTTCCGCACCAACGCGCAGCGGGCATTCGAACAGCACATCGACTGGCGGCACTCGGTCCACCGGGAGGCGTACGAACGCCAGCTCGAGCGACTGAAGAAGCCCGGACCGGCGGCCCCCTTCACCCTGCCTCCCGAGGCCGTGGTCCGGCGCGTCGTCCACGCCACCGAGGCACGCCGCCCGAAGGCGCGCTACCCCGTGACCGTGCCCACCTACCTGTTCGCGGCCCTCAAGCGGGTGCTCACCGTCCGGGCGATGGACCGGGTGCTGGCTCGGGCCTCCGGCGGCGGCAAGCGCTGAGAACAAGATGGACGCCCTCGAGAGCCCGGTCGCGCAGCTGTACTTCCTGATCGAGTGGACGATCCGGCTGGCCGCGCTGTTCATCGTGCCGATGCGCCGACCGCCGACCGCGGCGACGGCCTGGCTGCTGCTGCTGTTCTTCCTGCCGATCGTGGGGCTGGTGCTCTACCTGTTCGTCGGACGGCCGCGCATGTCGCGCGAGCGCACCGAGAAGATCGCCCGGCTGACCGAGACCCTCCGGCCGGTGACCGACCGCCTTGCCCAGGCCGAACCGCAGGGCAGTGGGGACCTGCCCGAGCGATTCGCCGCCGTCGACCAGATGGTGCGCTGCTGGCGGCGTTTTCCCCTGTTCGACGGCAATCGCATCGCGACGCTCGATTCCATGCAGGGGTTCGTCGAGCAGCTGGTCCGGGACATCGACGCCGCCAGGGCGCATGTCCACCTTACCTTCTACATCGCGGCGGTCGACTCCGCCACCCGCCCGGTCTTCGACGCGCTGGCGCGGGCGACCCGCCGCGGCGTGACCGTGCGGCTGCTGGTGGACGACTTCGGCTCGAAGGAGGGCATGCGCAAGCTCCTGCGGCTGCGCCGGCACGGCATCCAGATCGGCCGCGCCTTTCCGCGCAGCAAGCTGCCGCACAAGGCCGCGCGCTTCGACCTGCGCAATCATCGCAAGCTGGTGGTGATCGACGGCGCGATCGGCTACACGGGCTCCACGAACCTCGTCCACCCCGGGTTCCGCAAGGGGCTTTCCTACCAGGACCTGATGCTCCGCATCGAGGGACCGGTGGTGCTCGAACTGCAGGCGGTGTTCGCCGGCGACTGGTACATGGAAACCGGAGAACTGCTGGCCGTGGAGCCGCATTTTCCGCTCAGCCACGCCTCGGGCAAGGAATCCTGCATCGGACTGCCCAGCGGGCCCGAATACCCGGATCCCGTCCTTCAGCGGCTGCTGCTCGGCCTGATCCATGCCAGCACGGAGCGGCTGGAGATCGTCACGCCGTACTTCGTACCCGACGACTCGACCCTCGATGCGCTGAAGACGGCGGCACGACGGGGAGTGCGCTGCGACCTGATCCTCCCCGAGCGACTGGACCACCCGCTGGTCCAGCTGGCCCAGGAGTCGTACTTCGACGAGCTGCTCGACTCCGGGGTGCACATTCACCGGCACCCCACGCGACTGCTGCACAGCAAGATCACCCTCTGCGACGGGCAGCTGTCGCTGGTGGGCAGCGCGAACCTCGACGTGCGCTCGTCCCTGATCAACGCCGAACTCGGCCTGCTCTGCTACTCGAGCATGACCGCCGACCGGCTCGGCGACATCGTCGAGGCATACCGTCGCCAGTGCCGGCCACTGGACGCCGGACACTGGGCGGAACGACACCGCGGCCGGGTGCTGGCGCAGAATCTCGCCCGCCTGACCTCGCCCCTGCTCTGAACAGACGGCCCGCAACGAAAAACGGCACCCCCGAAGACCGGGGGTGCCGCCGACTGGATGAGTCGCGACTCGGGTCGGTTGACCGTCAGTCGAGCGCCGCCGTCATCCGCTCGCGGGTCTGCGGCCCCTCGGCGAACTCGCGGGCCTCGGCCAGCTCGGTGCGGCTCATGTCATCCTCGAACGAGGCCAGGAGTTCGACGGACGACTCGTCGCCCGCGCTGACCAGGGGGTCCAGCAGCGCGTAGGCGGCCACGTAGTTCGGCGCATCCAGCCCCAGGCCGCGGGCGTACATCATCGCCAGGTAGTAGCGGGACTGCTCGTGCCCGCCCAGCACCGCCTGGCGGTACCAGTGCAGCGCCTTGTCGTGGTCGGTCGACACGCCCTCGCCGGACAGGTAGACGGCGGCGAGGTTGGCCTGCGCCCGCACGTATCCGTTCTTCGCCGCCTTCTCGAACCAGCGGGCCGCCTCGGCGGCATCCGCCTCGACACCCTGGCCGGCGTAGTACATCGACCCGAGCGCGAGCTGGCTGGGCGCGTAGCCGGCCTCGGCTGCCGCCCGGTACCAGCGCAGGCCCTTCTCGTAATCCTGATCGACGGCCTTGCCGGTGGAGTACATGTGGCCGAGGACGTACTGCGAAAAGATGTCGCCCTCCTTCGCCTCGGCGAGGTAGCGCTCCAGCGCGCCTTCCTCGTAGAGGTTCTGGTTGACGCCCACCGGCCGATCGGCCGCCTGGACCGACATGCCGCCCACCAGGCCGCCTGCAACCATCGTCAGCGCCACCGCACGTGCGACGCGCCCCAATCCGAAATTCCCTGTAGTGCTCATGATCCTTTCCTCGCTAGACCGGTACCGGAATACAAGGATGGTCGGAAACTGCCCGGATTTCAATCGCCAGGCGACCGATTTCCCGTTCCGACCGGGTCAGTGGTGGATGGCCAGCTGGAAGGCGAACATGGCCATGAATGACAGCACGACGAGGGTGCCGACCGCGGCGGAGGAAAGCCGCCGGCTCGCATCCGGCAGCAGCTCGGCGAACACCATCCAGATCATCGCCCCGGCGGCAAGCCCCAGACCGACGGGGAGGAAGGCCTCGAAGACGGTGACGAACAGGTAGGCGGGGATGGCCATCAGCGGTTGCGGCAGGCTGGAGAAGATGGCCCAGAGGGCCGCCTGCCAGACCGGCACCCCTCGCGGAACGAGCACCAGCGCGATGGCCAGGCCTTCCGGGATGTTGTGCACGGCGATGGCCACCGTGATGAATACGCCGAGCTCCTCGCCGCCACCGTAGGCCACCCCCACGCCCACGCCCTCGGCAAAGGAGTGGGCCGTCATCACCCCGACGATCATCAGCGCCTTGCGCGCATCCGCCCCCTTGAGCTCGCCCACGTCGGGGGCGCCGCGCTCGTCGAGCCAGCGGTCGGCGAGCACCACCAGCGCCAGCCCGGAGGCGATTCCCGCCAGCACCAGCCACTCCCCGACTGCCGATCCCTCGTCGACGAGGCTGTGGCTCGCCGCCAGCATCAGGCCGGCCGCCACGGCCGCCCCGACGCTCAGCCAGCGACCGTCGAACTGCCTGGAGAACAGCAGCGGCAGCGCGCCCAGGCCGGTGGCGAGCGCCGTGATCAGGGCAGCGATGAAGACCGTCAGCAGGCCGACTTCCAGGGGCATTGAAACGCTCCGAATTTTCGCTGGCGTGCCGAGGATAGACCCCCGCACGTCGCGTTGCCCGGCCAACTCTACCAGCCGAGGGGCAGCTGGGCCTCGTCTCGCTCGGGCCTTTCCTGCAGACCCGAGGCCGTGACGCCCAGCAGTCGCACGGGTCGCCGGCCGATCTCGGTCAGGTCGATCAGCGCGGCGAGCGCCTCGAACAGGGCGGCGGCGTCTTGCAGCGGTCGGGAGAAGGTCCGCCGCCGGGTGATCAGCTCGAAATCCGCGTACTTGACCTTGAGGGTGACCGTGCGGGCCTGCAACCCCTTGTCCGCGAGCTCGTCGGCCACCCGGCCGGCCAGCGTCCGCAGCACGTCGACCCCCTCGTCCCGACGCCGCAGGTCGCGCGGAAAGGTGGTCTCGTGGCCAAGCGACTTGCGCACCCGGAAAGCGCGCACCGGACGATGATCGATACCGCGGGCGATGTCGTGATAATGCATCCCCGCCCGGCCGAACCACTCGACCAGCACGTGACGCTCGACACCGCGCAGATCGCGGCCGGTCTCGATGCCGTGGGCGCGCATGCGCCGCTCGGTGGCCGGCCCGACCCCGTGAAACGCCCCCACCGGCAGTTCGTCGATGAAGGCCTGCGCCTGTTCCGGCCGGATGACATGCAGCCCGTCGGGCTTGTCGAAATCCGAGGCGAGCTTGGCGAGAAACTTGTTGTACGACACCCCCGCCGAGGCCACCAGCCCGGTCCGCGCGAGGATCTCGGCCTTGATCTCCCGGGCCATGAGGGTGGCCGAACCCCGGCAGCGTTCGCTCTCGCTGACGTCGAGGTAGGCCTCGTCGAGCGACAGGGGTTCGATCAGCGGGGTGTAGCGGCGAAAGACGGCGTGAATCTCGCGGGAAACGGCGCGATAGACGGCGAATCGCGGCCGCAGGAACACCGCCTCCGGACAGGCGCGGGCGGCGCGGGCGGCCGGCATCGCCGAACGGATGCCGAAGCGACGGGCCTCGTAGCTGGCCGCGGCGACCACGCCCCGTCCGGCCGGGTCGCCGCCGACAATCACCGGTCGACCGCGCAGGTCGGGATTGTCCCGCTGCTCCACCGAGGCGTAGAAGGCATCCATGTCGATATGGATGATCTTGCGCATGCGTTCGGCCCGCAAACGAAAAAGGCCCAGCCGTCACCGGCTGGGCCCTTGAGATTAGTGGTGGCCAGAGAGGGAATCGAACCCCCGACACGGGGATTTTCAATCCCCTGCTCTACCAACTGAGCTATCTGGCCATGCCGTCCTCGCCCACCGACCGGAACACCCATGGAATCCACCGGCGCCGCGGCGCGCGACGAGGTGCGCATTTAACGGCAATTTTCCCCCGCGGTCAACCCCGCCTGCGGCTCGGTCGCGCAGATTTTTGGACCGGATGGCTGACGCGCCGCGACTGGCATTGTATGCTCCATGAAACAGCAAGACGTTTGACCAGCCCACCCCATCGCGAACCGCCCCAATGTCCGCACGTACTGCGCAGATCCGCCGCGAGACCGCCGAGACCCGCATCTCGCTGGCACTCGACCTCGACGGCACCGGGACCGCCCGCCTGAACACCGGCGTTCCGTTTTTCGAACACATGCTCGACCAGGTCGCCCGCCACGGGCTGATCGACATCGACCTGTCGTGTGACGGTGACACCCAGATCGACGACCACCACACCGTCGAGGACTGCGGCATCGTGCTTGGGCAGGCCGTGGCGAGGGCCGTTGGCGACAAGCGCGGCATCTATCGCTACGGGCATGCCTACGTCCCGCTCGACGAGGCGCTCTCGCGGGTGGTCATCGATCTGTCCGGCCGCCCGGGGCTCGAATTCCAATGCGCCTTCACCCGCTCGCTGATCGGCCGCTTCGAGACCGAGCTGGTCGAGGAGTTCTTCCGCGGCTTCGTCAACCACGCCGGCGCCACGCTGCACGTCGACAACATCCGCGGGCGCAACGCGCACCACCAGGCAGAGACCATCTTCAAGGCCTTCGGCCGGGCGCTGCGCATGGCGCTCTCGCCCGACGAGCGGCAGGCGGACGTCATTCCGTCGACCAAGGGGTCGCTGTGAGGTGCCTCGGAAAATCGTCGCGAGGCGCCCGAGTGCAAGGAGCCGCGGAGCGAGCGACGAGGCATATCGGCAGGATAGGTGAGGAGCGGGCTTACGCCAGCTTCGCGTTAGTGAGCACGCGACGTAGCAATCGGGTGGCGCAGCAGATTTTACGAGGTGCCTCGTAATGCAGATCGCGGTCGTCGACTATGGCATGGGCAACCTGCGCTCGGTGGTCAAGGCCATCGAGCACGTCGCCCCGGACAACGCCCACGTGGTGCTGACCGACGCCCCCGAGGTGATCCTCGAGTCCGAGAAGGTGGTCTTCCCCGGCCAGGGCGCGGCGGCCCAGTGCATGGCCAAGCTGCGCGAGCGCCACCTGCCCGAAGCCCTGCGCGAGGCGGCCCGCACCCGCCCGTTTCTCGGCATCTGCATGGGCATGCAGGTGCTGCTCGAGCGATCGGAGGAAAACGACGGCGTCGACCTGCTCGGCTGGTTTCCGGGCCAGGTCCGGCGCTTTCGCCCGACCGACGAGCACCTCAAGGTGCCGCAGATGGGCTGGAACCAGCTGCACCAGACCCGCGAGCACCCGCTGCTTGACGGCATTCGCCAGGACGCGCGCTTCTACTTCGTGCACAGCTACTACTGCGAGCCGGCAAACCCGGCCCACACCGTGGCGACGGCCGACTACGGCCTGAACTACTGCGCCGCACTGGCCGACGACTACGTCTTCGCCATCCAGGCGCACCCGGAGAAGAGCGCCGACGACGGCCTGAAGCTGCTGGCCAATTTCACCCGCTGGGAGGGCCCGCGGCCCTGAACCCGACCACACCGAACCGAGCGCACATCGAGGACGCCAGACCAATGCTCTTGATCCCCGCCATCGATCTCAAGGAAGGAAAATGCGTACGCCTGCGCCAGGGGCGCATGGACGACGACACCGTCTTTTCCGACGACCCCGTCGCCGTGGCCGGACGCTGGGTGGAAGCCGGCGCGCGCCGCCTGCACCTGGTCGACCTGGACGGCGCCTTCGCCGGCAGCCCCAGGAACCGCGAGGTCATCAAGGCCATCTGCGAGACCTACCCTGACCTGCCGATCCAGGTCGGTGGCGGCATCCGCGACGAGGCGACCATCGAGCAGTACCTCGAACTGGGCGTGGCATTCGTGATCATCGGCACCAAGGCGGTCTCCGAGCCGCACTTCGTCGAGGACGTCTGCCTGGCCTTCCCGGGGCACATCATCGTCGGCCTGGACGCGCGCGACGACAAGGTGGCCATCGACGGCTGGTCGAAGCTCTCGCACCACGATGTCTACGACATGGCACAGCGCTTCGAATCCGACGGCGTCGCCGCGATCGTGTTCACCGACATTTCCCGCGACGGGATGATGCAGGGCGCGAACATCGAGGCCACCCGCAAGCTGGCGAAATCCGTGCGCGTGCCGGTGATCGCCTCGGGCGGGGTGACCGACATGAACGACATCGACCGGCTGATCGACGCCGCCGACGACGGGGTGGCCGGCGCGATCATCGGCCGGGCGCTCTACGAGGGCACCATCGACCTCGCCGAAGCCCAGAAGCGCATCGACGAGCGCGCGGGCATCCCGCCGTTCTCCGAGTAGGCCATGGGACTGGCCAAGCGCATCATTCCCTGTCTCGACGTGGCCGAGGGCCGCGTGGTCAAGGGTGTCCAGTTCGAGGGCCTGCGTGACGCCGGCGACCCGGTCGAGGCGGCGCGCCGCTACAACCAGGCCGGCGCCGACGAACTGACCTTCCTCGACATCTCCGCCTCGCACGAGGGGCGCGAGACCATGCTGCACGTAGTCGAGGCCGTGGCCGCCGAGGTATTCATCCCGCTGACCGTCGGCGGCGGCATCCGCACGCTCGCCGACGTGCGCCGCCTGCTGCACGCCGGCGCCGACAAGGTCTCGATCAACACCACCGCGGTGCACCACCCCGAGCGCATCCGCGAGATGAGCGACGCGGTCGGCTCGCAGTGCATCGTGGTCGCCATCGACGCCCGGCGCGTCTCCGGCGAGGGCGAGGCGCCCCGCTGGGAGATCTTCACCCACGGCGGGCGCAAGCCCACCGGGCTGGATGCCGTCGAGTGGGCCGAGCGCATGGCCGAGCTGGGCGCCGGCGAACTGCTGGTCACCAGCATGGACCGCGACGGCATGCAGCAGGGCTTCGACCTGGAACTGACCCGCGCGATCAGCGACGCCGTACCGGTCCCGGTGATCGCCTCGGGCGGCGTCGGCAACCTCGACCACCTCGTCGAGGGCGTCCTGCGGGGACACGCCGACGCGGTGCTGGCCGCGAGCATCTTCCACTTCGGCACCTACAGCATTGCCGAGGCCAAGCAGTGCATGGCCGACGCGGGCATAGAGGTCCGCATCTGAAAACCCTGATATACTCCGGCGCCTGCATCCACACGCCCGGGAGCCCGCCGTGACCGACGCACCCGAAAACCAGGCCCCCGACTGGATCGACGAGATCGTCTTCGACGAGCACGGCCTGGTGCCGGCGATCGCCCAGGACCACGAGACCGGCCGGGTGCTGATGTTCGCCTGGATGAACCGCGAGGCGGTCGAGCAGACCGTCGCGCGGGGCGAGGCCGTGTACTTCTCCCGCTCGCGCCAGCGGCTCTGGCACAAGGGCGAGCAGAGCGGTCACGTGCAACGGGTCCACGAGATCCGCCTCGACTGCGACGGCGACGTGCTGCTGCTGTCGATCGAGCAGATCGGTCACATCGCCTGTCATACCGGCAGGGAGTCATGCTTCTACCGGCGGCTCGAGGATGGTCGCTGGCAGGTGGTCGACGAGGTCCGCAAATCCCCCGGAGAGATCTATGGCAGCCACTGACACGCTCGAGCGGCTGGCGGCCCTGCTGGAGGAGCGCAAGGACGCCGATCCGGACAGGTCGTACGTTGCCAGCCTGTATCGCAAGGGACGCGGCAAGATCGCCCAGAAGGTGGGCGAAGAAGGGGTCGAGGTCGCGCTCGCCGCGGTGGGCGACGACCGCGACGAACTCATCAACGAAATGGCCGACCTGTGGTTCCACAGCCTGGTACTGCTGGCCGACGCCGACCTGACACCGGCGGACGTGCTCGCGGAGCTCGAACGCCGATTCGGACTGTCGGGCCTTGAAGAAAAGGCGCGGCGCGCACAAGATTAACGGGACATCCTTAGGAGATCGCGATCATGGGTAGTTTTAGCATCTGGCACTGGCTGGTCATCCTCGCCATCGTGCTGCTTCTGTTCGGCACCAAGCGCCTGAAGAACCTCGGCTCGGACCTGGGTAGCGCCATCAAGGGCTTCAAGACCGCCGTCAAGGAAGAATCCGACAAGGACGAGCAGGCCGAAGGAGAGAAGCGCACCGAGAACCTCGAGCACAAGGAATCCGAGCGTCCGGACGCCAGCCGGGTGATCGAGAGCGAGTCGATCGAGGCGGGCAAGGAAAAGACCGCGGAGAAACCCTCAGAGCGGAAGGACAGCTGATTTCCGCCCCGACGCAGGATTGATCCGTGTTTGGTTTCAGCTTCTGGGAAGTCTTCGTCCTGCTGGTGGTGGCGCTGCTGGTGATCGGCCCCGAGCGCCTGCCGGGGGTCGCGCGCAAGGCGGGCGAATGGACCTACAAGG
The DNA here is from genome assembly GCA_041690375.1 of Guyparkeria sp. Lineage (GTDB taxonomy): Bacteria > Pseudomonadota > Gammaproteobacteria > Halothiobacillales > Halothiobacillaceae > Guyparkeria. Next base: position 71,535 of record JAWLHL010000004.1, read on the forward strand.
TCCGCAAGTTCGTCGCCAACGCCAAGGCCGAGATGGACAGCGAGTTCAACATGCAGGACATGAAGCAGCTGCTGAACTCGCAGGAGTCCGAGATCAGCAAGCTGCGCGCGATGGTCGAGGAGACTCGCCACGAGATCGACGACACCGGGAGCACGGTCAAGAGCGCCCTCGACGACGCCGAGAAGACCATGCGCAACTCGGCCCGGTCCGAGAAGGCCCGCGCCGAGCGCAAGCCGGACGAGGAACGGGACGACGCCTCCCGGGGCGACTCGGAAGGTACGGGCGACGAATCCGCCCGGGAATCGACCGGCCGGTTGAAGTCGATCGACGGCGAGATCCCCGACCCGCACGAGGACGAGCTCGACCGGCTGGCGGCGGAGACCGGCGAACACTTTCACCGTCCCTTCGCCACGCCGGACGACGAGCAGCCGGACGAGAGCGAGAAGCCGAAGGCGGCTCGGCGGGATGGCGGCGACAGCGCCCCCCGCGAGCGGTCCGACGACTAGGAGCCTCACGGTGAGTCACCCTACCCGCCTCCCCGATGGCCGGGGAATCAGTGAGCGCGCCGGCCCGACACCCGGGCCGGCAGGCATTTCGAGGTAACCATGAGTCAGCGGAACACGGACGCGACAACCGAGGAACCGTCCGGCCTGGCCGGGTTCGTTTCGCACCTGGTCGAACTGCGCAACCGGCTGGTGAAGTCGGTCGCCGTCGTCTTCGTCCTCTTCGTGGCGCTGTTCCCGTTCCGCAACGACCTCTTCCGCCTGCTCTCCGATCCGCTGTCGCGCTACCTCCCGGAAGACACGGGCATGATCGCGGTGCAGGTCGCCTCGACCTTCTTCATCCCGCTGAAGCTCGCCGGCTTCACCGCGCTGTTCATCGCCATCCCGTTCCTGCTCTACCAGCTCTGGGCCTTCATCGCCCCGGGGCTGTACCAGCACGAGCGCAAGATGGTCGTGCCGCTGGTCTTCTCCAGCACCATCCTGTTCTACGTCGGCGCCGCCTTCGCCTACTTCGCGGTGTTCCCGATCGTGTTCGGCTTCCTTGCCGGCACGGGCCCGGCCGAGGTGAGCTACGCGCCGGACATCAACGAGTACCTCAGCTTCGTCATCACCCTGTTCTTCGCCTTCGGTTTCGTCTTCGAGGTGCCGGTGGCGGTGGTTCTGCTGATCCTCGTCGGCGTGGTCACGCCGGAGCAGCTGGCGGAAAAGCGCCGCTATGCGATCCTGGTCGCCTTCATCATCGGCGCGATCTTCACGCCGCCGGACATCCTGTCGCAGTTCATGATGGCCATCCCGGTGTGGTTCCTCTACGAGCTCGGGATCATCATCGGCAGGATGCTGCTCCGGCGCCAGGGAGGCCCCCTGATGGCCGACGACGCCGACGACGAACCCCCGACCGAACCGCCCCCCGGCGGCGGTGCGCCGAAATCGCCGGCGTCCGGCGGCGAGTCGGAGGAAGCCGGCTCAACGGCATCGCGCCGCTACGAGACCGAAAAGGACGAAGACTTCGATTTCGATCGCGCCTTCGACGAGATCGAACAGGAACAGCGTTCGCTCGACGAGACGAAAAAGGCGGACGAGTCCGAGACCGGCGCCGACGACGAGAAGGCGGCCGAAGAAAAGAAAGGCCCCGATCGGAAGGCAGACGAGGACGATAGCGAACGCCCCGGGAACCGCTGACCCTCGACTCCGCCGCCGGGACACGCCCGGCAGGCACCCGATCCAACCCGCGCTTTGAGAAGGAACCGAAACCCATGTCGAACATTGCCCCGCGACGCCCCGTCCTGCTGGTGATCATGGACGGCGTCGGCGTCAACCCGAGCCGCAAGGACAATGCCGTGAGCCTGGCAAGCACGCCACGCCTCGACGAGCTGTTCGCCCATCATCCACATACCGTGATCGAGGCCTCGGGCCGCGCCTGCGGCCTGCCCGACGGCCAGATGGGCAACTCCGAGGTCGGTCACCTGACACTGGGCAGCGGCGCGATCAACCGCCAGGACCTGGTGCGCATCGACGACGCGATCAAGGACGGCAGCTTCTTTGACAATGCCGCCCTCACCCAGGCCATGCAGAAGGCCGCCAGCCAGGACCGGCCGATCCACCTGATCGGCCTGGTCTCGGACGGCGGCGTGCACAGCCACGTCCGTCACCTGCTCGCGCTGATCAAGATGGCGAAGAAGATCGGCGCGCGCCCCCTGATCCACATGATCACCGACGGTCGCGACACCGCGCCGAAATCGGCCCTGACCTACCTCGACCAGCTCGAGCCCAGGCTCGAAGACGCGGGCGGGGCGATCGCCACCATCAGCGGTCGCTACTACGCCATGGACCGCGACCAGCGCTGGGAACGCACCGAGGAGGCCTTCAACGCCATCGTCCGCGGCGACGGCCCGCGCTTCAGGAACGCCCGTGAAGCCCTGGAAGCCTCCTACGAGGCCGAACAGCACGACGAGTTCGTCCGGCCGGCGGTGCTCGACGGCTTCGAGCCGCTCTCGTCCGATGACGCGATGATCTTCTTCAACTTCCGCAACGACCGACCGCGCCAGCTGACCGAAGCGCTCGGACAGGCGGAGTTCGACGGGTTCGACCGCGGCGACTACCAGCCGATCGTGGTCACCTGCCTGACCGAGTACGACCCGCGCTTCCTCTCGCCGATCGGGTTTCCGCCCGAGCGGCCCAAGAACGTGCTCGCCGAGGCGATTAGCCAGGCCGGCATCAAGCAGTTCCACTGCGCCGAGACCGAGAAGTACGCCCACGTCACCTTCTTCTTCAACGGCGGCAAGGAAGAGACCTTCGCCGGCGAGGACCGCGTGATGGTGCCCTCGCCCAAGGTCGCGACCTACGACCTGCAACCGGAGATGAGCGCCCGCGAGGTTGCGGACGCCGCCATCGACGCGGTGCGCGCCGACGAGTACGGCTTCGTGCTGGTCAACTTCGCCAACGGCGACATGGTGGGCCACACCGCCGTGCGCGAGGCCGTCATCAAGGCCATGGAGACGGTCGACCTCGAGGTGGGACGCCTGGTAGACGCCGCGCGCGACCAGGGCTACTCGATAATCCTCACCGCCGATCACGGCAACTGCGACGAGATGGTCGATCCGATCACCGGCGACCCGCACACCCAGCACACGGTATACCCGGTGCCCTGCGTCGTCATCGACGAGCAGCCGATGCGCCTGCGCACCGGCGGCGGAATCGCCAACATCGCCGCCACGGTGCTCGAACTGATGGGCCTGCCGCTGCCCAAGAAGATGAAGCGCTCGCTGCTGCTGGACAAGCCCTCGGCCTGACCACTCCCGTCCACCCGGGCTGGCCCGGCGGCCCGGGGCAGTCCCCGGCGCCTTTCACTTCATGTTTCCGCCGTCGCCGTCCCGTGCTCCTGCCGGGGCATCGCCATGGCGTGACATGCGCTTGATGTTACGTTATAACGTCCTGCCGAAAGTCAATCACCACAAGAACGGCCGGAAAACACGCCATGGACAGCCACAAGCATCAACGTATCCTCCCTGCGCTCGCCGGCGCGGCCACCCTGTTCGCGGGCGCGCCCGCGCTCGCCGAGTCCGAGCTGCCGCTCGACCCGAAGCTCTCCGTCATTCTCGACGGCGTCTACTACGACGACAGCCTCGACGGCAGCGGTGACGCGATGCTCGGCGAGACCGCCGGCATCTTCGCCGCGCATGGTCACGACCATGAAGACGAACACGATCACGACGGGCACGAACACGGGCTGGAGCAGGGCTTCAATCTCCGCCACACCGAAGTGGTGCTCAGCGGCAGCGTCGACGGGATGTTCGACGCCCGCCTGAACGTCGCCATCTCGGACGAGGGCGAGGTCGAACTCGAGGAGGCCTTCGTCGCCAGCACCGGTCTGCCGGCCGGGCTGCGGGTCAAGGCGGGCAAGTTCTATTCGGGCATCGGCTACGCCAACGAGAAGCACCCGCACGACTGGGACTTCGTCGACCAGAACCTCGCCTACCGCACCATGCTGGGCACGCACGGCCTGTCGGACACCGGCCTGCAACTGACCTGGCTGCCCGCCTGGGACCACTACACCCTGTTCGGCATCGAGGCCTTCCAGGGCGACAACAACGAGCGCCTGGGCACCGAGGCCGAGCATGCCGACGAGCTGCCCGACCGCGACGACGCCCCTCGGCTGTGGACGGCCTTCGCCAAGTGGTCCCCGGACCTCGGCCACGATCACGCCCTGCAGCTGGGCACCTCGGCGGCCTTCTTCCGCAGTCACCAGGAAATGCACCACCACGACGAACCGGACGAGCACGGTGTCGACGGCGATGCACGACTCTACGGCGTGGACGCCGTCTACAAGTACGATTCCGGCCGGGCCTACGGCCAGGGCGACTGGCGCGTCTCCGGCGAGTACCTCTGGGTGGACAAGAACCTCGATGTCGCCCACCACGAGAGCAACCCGGGCGTGATCGGCGAGGCGCGCGACTTCTCCGAGGACGGCCTTTACGTCCAGGCGACCTACGGCATCGCGCCGCGCTGGGAGGTCGGCCTGCGCTACGATGCCGTCGGCTTCACCAACGAGAAGCGCGGGCCGCGTCCCGCCGTCGACATGGACTACGACGAGAGCCAGCGCTGGACGGCCGCGGCCACATGGCACCTGAGCGAGACCAGCCGCATCCGCGCCCAGGTCTCGCAGGTGGACGCCGCCTTCGACGATCACCGCGAGGACTACACGCAGTTCTACCTGCAGTACCAGATGAGCCTGGGCGCCCACGGCGCGCACAGCTTCTAAGGGAGACCGACGATGCTCAAACGATTGCTGATCACGCTGGCCTTCCTGCTTCCGGCCACGCTCCAGGCCGCGGAGCTGCGCGTCGTGGCGACCACCAACTCCATGGGCGCACTCGCCTCCGCCGTCGGCGGCGAGCGCATCGACCTGACCGTGCTCGCCCCGCCGGACCGGGACGCCCACTTCCTGCAAGCGAAGCCGTCGATGATGCGCGACCTGCGCCGCGCCGACCTGGTCGTCGCCGTCGGCGCCGAACTCGAGGCCGGCTGGCTGCCGGTGGCGGTCAAGCGGGCCGCCAACCGCGACATCCAGCCAGGCCAGCCGGGCCACTTCGAGGCCGCGGAGCACGTCGAACTGCTCGAGGTGGGCGAGACCGGCGCGGGCCACACGCACGCCTCGGGCAATCCGCACTTCAACCTCGACCCGCGCCGCATGCGCGCGCTGCTGCCGGCGCTGGCCGAGCGCCTTGCCGAGATCGACCCGGCCGGCGCATCGGCCTATCGGGAGAACGCCGCGGCCGCCGTCGCAGGCATCGAGACCCGGATGCCCGAGTGGCAGGCCGCGGTGGAAGAGGCTCCCGGCGCGGTGTTCCACCACGCCGACACCCGCTACCTGATGGACTGGCTCGACCTGCCCGCGCTGGGCTATCTCGAGCCCGTGCCCGGCGTGCCGCCCACCGCCCGGCACCTCCGCGAACTGGCCGGAAAGCTCGAAGGCCGCGACGGGGTGATCATCCACGCGCCCTACTACTCCGAAAGCGGGCCCAAGAAGCTCGCCGACGCGCTCGGCTGGCCGATCGAGCAGCGCTACACCGAGCCGAGCGAGCCCACCCTCGAGGCCTGGATCGACCTGATCGACGGCTGGATCGACGCGCTCAAAGTCGGAAAATAGATGCTGCTCGACCTGCGCAAGGTAGTCACGGCCCCGCCGGGGGCATCGACGCCGCGCATCGGCCCGGTGTCCCTGTCGGTGGATGCCGGCGAGATGGTCGCGCTCACCGGGCCCAACGGCGCGGGCAAGTCCACCCTGCTCGCCGCGATCACCGGGCGCGCGCCGATCCTGTCGGGGACGTGCCGGCTTGCCGCGGGCACCCGCGTCCAGCTGGTCGAACAGGCCCACCGGCCCGACCGCGATCTGCCGGTCAGCGGCCACGACTTTCTCGCGGCCGCCGGGGCCGACCCACATCCACCCGCGCCATTGAACGACTGGCTCGACCGCCGCCTCGATGCCATGAGCGGCGGCCAGCGCCAGCTGCTGCGCGTCTGGGCGGGCCTGACCGCCCCGGGCGAGCTGGTCCTGCTCGACGAGCCGAGCAACAACCTCGACGCGGCCGCCCGCGCCCGGCTGCACCAGCTGCTGCGCGAGCGCCCGCCCCACCGCGGCCTGCTGCTGGTCAGCCACGACCCGGAGCTGCTCGCCCTGGGCTGTGACCGCCAGGTGGCCATGCCGGAGGGGCGGACGTGACCGAGCTGTTCGGCCTGCCGTTTCTCACCGGCCTGGCGATGGCCGGCCTGCTGCCTATCGCCGGGGTGTGGCTGCGCCTGCGCGGGGAATGGCTCGCCGCGCTGGCCGTCGCCCACATCGCCGGCGCCGGGGGCGTGGTCGCGCTGGCGCTCGCCCTGCCGGCGCTGCCCGGCGCGCTGTTCGCCGCCGTGCTCGGCATGCTCGGCCGCCACCTGCCCGGGGCCGGCAATTCCGCCTACGGCTGGCTGATCCTCGCCGGCTGGGCGGCCACGCTGCTGATCGCGGCCAACAGCCCGCTGGGCGAGACGCTGGCACGGCAGGTGATCGAGGGCCAGCTCTACTTCACCGGTGCGCTCGAGCTGGGCGCGGCCGCGGCGCTGGTGGCACTGACCCTCGCCCTGCGTCGGCGCATCGACCGCAACGAGCTGGCCACCCGCCTGCTGCCGGCGCCCGACCCGGGCGAACGTTTTCGTCGCCGGCGGATCGCGCTCGCCTCCGACGTGCTGCTCGCCGCCGTGCTGGCCGCCGGCACCCTGTCCATCGGGCTGATGGCCACCTTCGCCCTGGTGTTCCTGCCCGCCTGGACGGCATTCCGGCAGGCGGGCGACTGGCGTCGGGCCGGTCGTCAGGCCGTCGGCATCGGGGTGGTCGGCTACCTGGCCGCCTTCGCGCTGGCGCTGGCCCTCGACCAGCCGTTCGCCCCGGTGCTGGTCGCCACGCTGCTTGTCCTGGCCAGCGGGATCCGGCTCATCGCGCCTCGCCGCGCCTGAAACCGCGCAGGCCGCCCACGTGCTACGCTCCACGGCAACGCACGCAGGAGGTGCCGCATGAACCAGTCGACCCGGCCCCCGGACGCCGACCAGCCAACCCCGCCGCCCCAGCCGCCCCGGTCAAGACAGGGCATCGGCTGCCTGGGGGTGACGCTGATCGTGATCGCCACCATGCTGGTGACGCTGATCGCCGGCGGGCTGGCGGTGCGCTACCTCTTGTTCGCAGACCACTTCGAACCGGTGACACTGGACGCCGAGGAAACGGCCGAGCTGGACCGCAAGCTGGCCGTGATCGGCGTGGAGACCGAGGGCACGTCGGACCGGGCCCGCACCGATGACCGCTTCGCCCCGCGCGCCGAGGAATTCGACGCCGAAGGCCGGCTCAAGCCGGAGCGCTACGGCGAGGCCGGTGCCCCACGCGAGGTGCATTTCGACGAGCGCGAGCTCAACGCGATCATCGCCCGCGACCCGGAACTCGCCCGTCGCCTGGCCGTGGACCTGTCGCAGGACCTGGTCAGCGTGAAACTGCTGGTGCCGCTGCCCCCGGATTTCCCCGTGATGGGCGGGCAGACGCTACGGGTCAACGCCGGTGCGGAAGTGCGCCAGACGATCGGTCCGGGGGGCGAGCCGAAACTGTCGGTGATCGTCACCGGCGTGAGCCTCTGGGGCATGCCCTTGCCGAATGCCTGGATCGGCGGGCTCAAGGGCGTGGACCTGGTCGAGCAGTTCGGCGACGATCCCGGCTTCTGGCAGGCGCTGGCCGAGGGCGTCGAGCGCGTGCAGGTCGAAGAGGGCGAGCTGGTCCTCGAACTGGCCGAATGACAGCAAATTCCATCCAGAGGAGGCATGATTCGATGAAGACGGCACTGATCACGGGCACCAATCGCGGCATCGGTCTCGAGCTGACCCGCCAGCTGCTAGAGGACGGCTGGCGCGTGCATGCGACCGCCCGGGACCCGCAGTCCTCGCCCGAACTCGAGGCGCTGGCCGGCAAGCATCCGGATGCCCTGGCGCTGCATGCGCTGGATGTCGGCGAGCCCGAGGCCATCGAGGGCCTGTCGCGCGAGCTGGCGAACGAATCGATCGACTGGCTGATCAACAACGCCGGCATCTACGGTCCGCGCGGCGTGGCCTTCGGTAACGTCCACGACGTCGAGGCCTGGCTGGAGGTGTTCCGCATCAACAGCATCGCCCCGATGCTGGTCATGCAGGCATTCGCCGAGCAGGTGGCCCGCAGCGGGGAGAAGAAGATCGGCATCCTCTCGAGCAAGGTCGGCTCGATGGGCGACAACGGCTCGGGCGGCGGCTACATCTACCGCTCGAGCAAGGCGGCGGTCAACGCGGTGATCAAGAGCACCTCGATCGACCTCCAGCCCCGCGGCATCAACGTCGTCGCCCTGCATCCGGGCTGGGTGCTCACCGACATGGGCGGTCCCAATGCCGAGATCACCACCGCCGAGAGCGCGCGGGGCCTGATCCGCAACATGGCCGGGCTGACCGAGGCCGACCGGGGACGGTTCATCGACATCGACGGCACGACGATTCCCTGGTAGGGCACCTCGAAAAACCAATTGCGCCGCCCGATTGCGGCGTCGCGTGCTCGCTCACTCCTCGCCTATCTTTTTGATATGTCTCGTCGCTCGCTGCGCGGCTCCTTGCACTCGGGCGGCTCATGACGGTTTTTCGAGGTGCCCGGGAATCGGTCGCGCCTCTTGTCGTCAATAACGGGAATCGTTATCGTTTACA
>JAWLHL010000004.1:80372-86020 GCA_041690375.1 Guyparkeria sp.
GCGGCTCCTTGCACTCGGGCGGCTCATGACGGTTTTTCGAGGTGCCCGGGAATCGGTCGCGCCTCTTGTCGTCAATAACGGGAATCGTTATCGTTTACACTCACGTCCGTGACGAGAGGCCGGCATGAAACTGCTGCACCACATCGGGGAACACGCCGACGAGCTGGCCGTGGTATCGCTAGACGGCGAACACGAGATCGCGCGCTTCCGCTACGCGGAACTGGACCGCTTCGTGGCCGCGGGGCAACTCTCGGTGGCGGAGCTCTTCGATACCCGCCCCAGGGGCGAGGCCGACCTCTGCCGCCGGCTGGCCCTGCTCGCCTGCGCCCGGGCCTGCCATCACGGCATGGCCTGCCTAGCGTTCGACTGCCCGCATCATCCCGTGCACGGGGGCGCGCGCACCCTCGACGTCAGCCGGTCGCCGGAGCGAATGACCCAAATTGGTGCAACCAGACGCAACAACGCACCACGGTAGTGCGCCCCCCAGGCGCCCCTTCGACGCGGCATCACCGGACCTGTCGCCGGGACAGGTCGGCCTCCCCCGCCGTCGATCCGAAATCGCATCGGCAAATCAGCGACTTGTCGCCCACTCCGGCGTGATCTGTTCGCGAGTCCCGCGCCCGAACCCGATCGACCCGGGCGCGCGCAAACCCGGCATGGTTCCTGCTTAAGTTGCACCAGACCGGCCTTGAGCGGATCATGTCGACAACAGTCGTGCGATCTCCGCCCGCCGCACTTACGTTTCATCGCTCATCGGAGGATTCCATGTCCAACGCGACCAACAAAGTCATTGCCATGATGGAAGAGCACGGCGTCAAGTTCGTCGACTTCCGCTTCACCGACACGCTGGGCAAGCAGCAGCACGTCACCTACCCGGCCAGCCAGATCGACGAGGACGCCTTCGAGGACGGCGTGATGTTCGACGGCTCCTCGATCGCCGGCTGGAAGGGCATCAACGCCTCGGACATGATCCTGATGCCGGACCCGGAATCGGCCAACATCGACCCGTTCTCCGAGGAAACGACCCTGATCGTCATCTGCGACATCATCGAGCCGGACACCATGCAGGGCTACAACCGTGACCCGCGCTCGGTCGCCCGTCGCGCCGAGGCCTACATCCAGTCCTCCGGCCTGGCCGACGCGGCGCTGTTCGGCCCGGAGAACGAGTTCTTCGTCTTCGACGACGTGCGCTGGGGCGCGGACTTGTCCGGCTCGTTCGTCAAGGTCGACTCCAAGGAAGCGGTCTGGAACGCCGAGCGCGTCTACGAGGACGGCAACATGGGCCACCGCCCGGGCCTGAAGGGCGGCTACTTCCCGGTTCCGCCGGTCGACTCCCTGCACGACATCCGCCAGGCGATGTGCCTGGTCCTCGAGGAAATGGGGCAGAAGGTCGAGGTGCACCACCACGAGGTCGCCACTGCCGGGCAGTGCGAGATCGGTGTCGCGTTCAACACGCTGGTGAAGAAGGCCGACGAGGTCCAGGACCTCAAGTACGTGATCCACAACGTCGCACACGCCTACGGCAAGACCGTCACCTTCATGCCCAAGCCGATCGTCGGTGACAACGGATCGGGCATGCACGTCCACCAGTCGATGATGAAGGACGGCAAGAACATCTTCTCCGGCGACGGCTACGCGGGCCTCTCCGAGACGGCGCTCTACTACATCGGCGGCATCATCAAGCACGCCCGTGCGCTCAACGCCTTCTGCAACCCGTCGACCAACAGCTACAAGCGCCTGGTCCCGGGCTTCGAGGCGCCGGTCAAGCTGGCCTACTCCAGCCGCAACCGCTCGGCCTCCATCCGGATCCCGTTCGTCGCCAACCCGAAGGCGCGCCGCGTCGAGCTGCGCTTCCCGGACTCCACCGCCAACCCGTACCTGGCGTTCGCGGCGATGCTGATGGCCGGCATCGACGGCATCCAGAACAAGATCCACCCGGGCGAGGCGGCGAGCAAGAACCTCTACGACCTGCCGCCGGAAGAGGAGAAGAACATCCCCGAGGTGGCCTTCTCGCTGGACGAGGCGCTGCGCGCACTCGACGAGGACCGCGAGTTCCTCACGCGCGGCGACGTCTTTTCCGACGACCTGATCGACGCCTACATCGAGCTCAAGGGCGAGGAGGTCCAGCGCCTGCGCATGACCACCCACCCGGTCGAGTTCGACATGTACTACAGCCTGTAAGGCGACCGGCCGGGACCGGCATCGCCCGGGCCCGCGGAAACGCGAACGCCCCGCCATCCGGCGGGGCGTTTTTCATGGCCGACGGAAAAGTCCCGGCTCAGTCGTCCTCGTCCCCGGGGACCCCCGTCGGGCCGAGTTCCTCCTTCATCCGCTTCTGGAATTCCCGGATCTGCTCGCGGGCCTGTTCCTCGCTGACGCCGTAGCGGGCCTGGATCCTGCCGATCAGCTCGTCCTTCCTGCCCTCGATCACCGCGAACTCGTCACCGGTGATCTTGCCCCAGTATTCCTCGGCGTAGCCGATGAACGAACGCCAGTTGCCTGCAATGTGATCCCACTTCATATGAACCTCTCCGGTCATCATTCGTCTCAGGGGCTAGTCTAGTCGAATGACGGCCGGCCCTCCGGCGATTACAATGCCGCCCCACCTTCCAAGTGCAGGGACCCGACATGCAACCCGAAGTCTTCTTCCGCGCCCTGAGCGATGCCACCCGGCTGCGCTCCCTGATGCTGCTGCAGAGCGAGGGGGAGCTGTGCGTCTGCGAACTGACGACCGCGCTCGACCTGAGCCAGCCGAAGATATCGCGGCATCTTGCCCAGCTGCGCGACCTGGGCATCACGCGCGTGCGACGAGAGGGCACCTGGGTGTTCTACCGAGTCAGCGACGACCTGCCCGCCTGGGCCACCCGCGTGCTCGAGGAGACCTTCGCGGGAGAGCGCGACAGCGATCGCTTCCGGCAGGATCTCCGACGTCTCGCGGGCATGGGCGGGCGTCCGCCGCGCGCCTGCTGCCAGTAACCCTTTCCTTCCGCCACGGACCGAGTTCGCCTCCCCGGTCGCCCGTCGGTTCGGCCGGGGAACCTTTCTATGCGCATTTGTCTATCTGTTATAAAGTTGCTTTATAGACAATACGCGACCCGAACGGAGGTCTCCGATGGCAAACGAAGTACCGATGGCAAATGACGCGCAACCCTCCCCGGCATTGAAGCACCTGAGCCTGATGACCCTGCTCGAAGGCGGCTCCCTGATCGCGCTGGTGGCGATCGCCATGCCGCTGAAGTACATGGCCGGCATGCCCGAGGCCGTCAGCGCGGTCGGACCGGTACACGGGGTGTTCTATCTCTGGACGATGGCCGTGCTTGGCCTCACGCTCTACCGCGGCCTGCTACCGCTGAAGCACGGAGCGGTGGTCGCTGTGGCCGCGCTGATCCCCTTCGGCGGGCTGGTCTCGCACAGGCTGGTGCGCCGTCGCCTGCGGGATACCGCCTGAACGACGCCCGACCCGACAATCCGGCCTCAAGGGCGGGTCGGGCAACCGTCCCGCGACAGCCGCCCAGGGTTTCCCTAGCGGCGCAGCTCGACCGGGATGGGGAAGACCATGTTCTCCACCGCGGTGGGCTCGCGCTCCTCGAGCGTGGCCTTGCACTCGAGCTTGAGCCGCTCGATGACCTGCTGAACGAGGATCTCGGGGGCCGAGGCGCCGGCGGTCACGCCCACCCGGCTGCAATCGCAGAACCAGGCCGGGTCGATGTCCGCCGCGCCGTCGATCAGGTAGGCCGGCGTGCCGGCCTGCTCGGCCAGTTCGCGCAGGCGGTTGGAGTTGGAGCTGGTCTTCGAACCGACCACCAGCACCACGTCGCAGTTCTCCGCCAGTTCGCGCACGGCGTCCTGGCGGTTTTGCGTGGCATAGCAGATGTCGTCCTTGCGCGGCCCCTCGATGTGGGGGAAGCGCGCCTGCAGGGCGCTGATGATCGCGCGGGTCTCGTCGACCGAGAGCGTGGTCTGGGTCGCCCAGGCCAGCCCGTTGGGGTTGTCGACCTCGAGCGTCTCCACGTCGCCGATCTTCTCGACCAGGTGGATCTGCCCGCCGAAGGCCGGGTCGAAGTGACCCATGGTGCCCTCGACCTCGGGGTGTCCCGCGTGACCGATCAGCACCACATCACGCCCGGCACGGGCATGGCGAGCGACCTCCATGTGCACCTTGGTCACCAGCGGGCAGGTGGCGTCGAACACGGTCAGGCCGCGCTCGGCGGCCGTGTCCTGGATGGCCTTCGACACCCCGTGGGCGGAGAAGATCAGGGTCGCGCCGTCCGGCACGTCCGCCAGCTCCTCGATGAAGATCGCGCCCTTGTCGCGCAGGTTGTCGACGATGTAGCGGTTGTGGACGATCTCGTGGCGCACGTAGATCGGCGCGCCGAAGGAATCGAGCGCCCGATCGACGATCTCGACGGCCCGGTCGACCCCGGCGCAGAAGCCGCGCGGGTTGGCGAGCTGGATCTTCATGACGTCTCCCCCCGCTTCGCCGGCGAGTCGGCGGGCGCCTCCCGCCCGTCGATGGCCAGCACCTGGACGAGGAACTGGATGTTCTGCCCGGCCAGCGGGTGGTTGAAGTCCACGGTCACGGCGTCCTCGGTGACCGCCGTGACGGTGCCCGGCACCGACTCGCCGTTGGGCAGGTCGAACTCGATCACCAGTTGCGGCTCGAGGTTCATGTCTGCGGGGAAGCGGCTGCGCGGCATGGTGTGGACATTGCCCGGGTCCGGCATGCCGAAGGCGTACTGCGGCGTGAGCAGGATGCGGGTGTACTCGCCCAGCGGCAAGCCCACCAGCGCCTCCTCGAGACGCGGCTCGAAGGCGCCGCTGCCGAGCTTCACGGTGAACGGCTCGTCGCCGAAGGTGCTGTCGGCCACGCGGTCGTCGGGCAGGCGGATCTCGTAGTGGATCGTCACCTCGGAGTCCTTTCCGATGGTCGGCAGATCGGTCTTGGCGTCACTCATCGGATGCATTCTCCCGGTCGGCAGGCCGCAGCTCGGCCCAGATGATCAGTGCCACGCCGATGGTAATGGCCGCATCGGCGATGTTGAAGGCCGGCCAGTGCCAGCCGGCGACGTGGAGATCCAGGAAATCGACCACGTGGCCGTAGAGAACCCGGTCGATCACGTTGCCCACCGCCCCGCCGATCACCAGCGTGATCCCCGCCTGGATGCGCTTCTCGCGGATGGCGACGAACGCCAGCCAGGCCAGCAGCGCGGCGGTGATCACCACGGCGAGCAAGACGAAGAACCAGCGCTGCCAGCCGTCGTGCTGGGCGAGAAACGAGAAGGCCGCACCGGTGTTGTACAGCAACGTCAGGTCGAAGAACGGCAGGATCTCCACCGGCCGGGCGTAGTCGAGCCCGGCCAGCGCCGCCAACTTGGTCAGCTGGTCGGCGACCAGCACCCCGAGAGACAGCCAGAGCCAGCGAAGGTTCGCCTTGTCGATTCTCATGACGCGCCCCCGTGGGAGCGAGCCTCGCTCGCGAAGGCGGCGCCAGCCGCCGCCCCCGTTCGGGCGTGGCAACGAGCCGAGGCCGGGACACGCGCCCGACGGCGCGTTTCGCTTGCGGGGCAAGCTCCCACAAAGGCATACGACAACCGTAGGAGCGCCTTCAGGCGCGATACGCCGATGCGGCACCGGATAGGCATCGCGGC
>JAWLHL010000005.1:0-83467 GCA_041690375.1 Guyparkeria sp.
TCCGAAAAATGACGTCTTCCCATCGTCGGTACACCTCGTGGTCGTGGTGGCAAATTACCACCTATCGGGGTGTCCAAGATCAGTGAACCACTTCACCCCGTCCGGGCTCGAAGGCCCGCAGGGCCAGGACGCCGGGGTGCCCTTCTTTTCGCCCCTTTTCTTGGGCAAGCAAGAAAAGGGGCTCGCGCGCCACGCACGGTGGCCAATCCGCGCCTCTCCGCGCAAACGGCGCGTGAAACCATTCCACCTCGCTCGAATCGATTACCGTCCCGGGTCAGCTACTTGGCGTGCGAAAAACATCCAGATCCAACCAGGCAACCTCAGACCACCGAATCCTCCGGCATCTCCCGCTCCAATCGCCGCCCCACATCCCCCGGCGACCCCGTCCGCCGCGCCAAGAGATCGTAGGCCACCGGCACGACGAACAGTGTCAGCACGGTCGCCAGCGCCACGCCGGCGAAGATCACCGTCCCGATCACCAGCCGCGTCTCCGCCCCCGCGCCGGATGAGACGATCAACGGGATGGCGCCGGCCATGGTGGTCACCGCGGTCATCAGGATCGGGCGCAGGCGGGTGACCGCGGCCTCCTCCAATGCCGCGGCGAAGGCCCGGCCCTGGTCGCGCAACTGGTTGGCGAACTCGACGATCAGGATGCCGTTCTTCGCCGCCAGGCCGACCAGCATCACCAGACCGACCTGGCTGTAGATGTTGAGCGACAGCCCGGTGAAATGCAGCCCCAGCAGCGCGCCGAGGATCGCCAGCGGCACGGTCAGCATGATCACGAACGGGTGGACCAGGCTCTCGAACTGCGCGGCGAGCACCAGGAAGACCACCAGCGCCCCGAGCACCAGCATGAACAGGGTCGCCCCACCGGCCTCGCGGTAGTCGCGCGACTGGCCCTTGACGTCGGTCTGCGCCTCCGGCGGCAGGATCTCGTCGACGGTGGCCTCGAGGTAGTCGAGCGCCTCGCCCAGCGGGTAGCCGTCGGCAAGATCAGCCTCGATGGTGATCGCGCGCACCCGGTTGAAACGGTTGAGCGTCGCCGGGCCGGCGTAGTCGGTCAGGGTGACCAGGCTGCCCAGCGGGATCAGCTCGTCGGTGGACGAGGAACGCACGTAAAGACTGTCGATCGCCCGCGGGCTGCGCTGGGCCGTCCGCTCGCCCTCGAGGATGACGTCGTATTCCTCGCCGTCGTCGACGTAACGCGTCACGGTGCGCCCGCCGAGCAGGGTCTCGAGCGTCCGGCCGATCTCGGTGACCGTCACGCCCAGGTCCGCGGCCCGGTCGTAGTCGATCTCGACCCGAAGCTGCGGCTGGGTTTCCTTGTAGTCGGACTCGAGCCCGGTCAGGCGCGGGTTGTGCTCGCGGATGTGGTCGAAGAGCGTATCGCGCCACTCGGCCAGTTCCTCGAACTCGCCGCCGCCGAGGACGAACTGCACCGGTTTCTGCACCCTCTGCCCGAAGCCCTGGCGCATCACCGGGAAGGCGCGCACGCCGGGCAGGTCGGCGACCAGGGTGCGCACCTCGTCCATGATCGCCTCGCCGGAGCGACGACTCGCCCAGTCGTCGAGGATCACGATGCCGAACCCGGAATTGAAGTTTTCGATATTCCCCCAGCCGCGGGGCGCGCGGATCAACGCCCGCTCGATCTCGCCGATGGCCATCAACGGCTCGAGGCGCGCCTCGATCTCGTCCATGTAGTCGATCATGAAGTCGAAGCTCGCCCCTTCCGGCCCGTTGACCACGATGAAGAACGCGCCGCGATCCTCGGAGGGTGTGTACTCGCGCGGCAACCCGTCGGCCAGCCAGGCCGTGCCCGCCACCGCGGCGAGAAAGAGCGCCACCACCAGCCAGCGCAGCCGCAGTGCCCGGCGCAGCAGCCATCGGTAGCCGCGCCGGCTGGCATCGAGCACCACTTGCACGATGGCTGCCAGCCGGCCGGAACGCTCGCGTTCGCCGAGGATCTTCGAGGCCATCATCGGCGTGAGCGTGAGCGCGAGGAAGCTCGAGATGATCACCGCCGCGACCAACGTCAGCGCGAACTCGGTGAACAGTCGGCCGATGTCACCCTGGATGAAGGTCAGCGGCACGAACACCGCGATCAGCACGAGGGTGGTCGCCACCACGGCGAAGGCGATCTGGCGCGTGCCGCGAAACGCCGCCAACAGAGGCGTCTCGCCGTACTCCTGGATGCGGCGATTGACGTTCTCCAGCACGATGATCGCGTCGTCGACGATCAGCCCGATCGCCAGCACCAGCGCCAGCAGCGTGAGCAGGTTGATGGTGAAGCCGAACAGGTACAGCGCGGCAAAGGTCGCGATCAGGGCGATCGGCACCGTGATCGCCGGGATGATGGTGCTACGCAGGTTGCCCAGGAACAGGAAGATGGTCAGCACCACCAGACCGATGGCGATGAACAGGGTCGAGACCACCTGGCGCACCGCGCTGTCGACGAACACCGAGGTGTCGTAGCTCAGGTTCAAGGTCATGCCCTCGGGCAGGGTGTCGAGCAGACGTTCGCGTTCGGCCCTGGCGCCCTCAGCGATCTCAAGCACGTTGGCGGTCGACTGCTTGATCATCCCCAGCCCGACGCGCGGCACGCCGTTCTCGCGGAACACGCTGCGCGTCTCGACCGCGCCCACCTCCACCCGGGCGACGTCCTCGAGGCGCACGAGGTGCCCGCCCTCGCCGCGCTTGATGGCGAGATCGCGGAAGTCCTCCGCCGTCTCGAAGCTGCGGGGCAGGCGAACGATGAACTGGCGCTCGCGCGACTCGATCGAACCGGCCGGCAGCTCGACGTTCTCCTCGCGCAGCGTCGACTCGATGTCGCCCACGGCCAGCCCGTGGGCCGCCAGCGCCTGGCGATCGAGCCAGACCCGCATCGAGTAGGTCTGGCTGCCGGAGACGCGCACCCGCGCCACGCCGGGCAGCACGGAAAAGCGGTCGACGAGGTGGCGCTCGGCGTAGTCGGTCAGCTCGGCGATCGAGTATTCCTCGCCCGACAGGCCCAGCCAGAGCACCACCTCGCTGGAGGAATCGGCCTTCTCCACCTCGGGTGGGTCGGCCTCCTCGGGCAGGTTGTCGAGCGCGCCGTTGACCCGGTCGCGCATGTCGTTGGCCGCCGCGTCGAGGTCTCGCGACAGGGCGAACTCCACCGTGATCGACGAACGGCCGTCCTCGCTCGAGGAGCTGACCGTCTCGATGCCCTCCACCCCGGCGATGCGGTCCTCGATCACCTGGGTGATGCGCGTCTCCACCACCGCCGCCGAGGCGCCCGGGTAGCGCGTGTCGACGCTGACCACCGGCGGGTCGACGTTGGGGTATTCCTGCAGCGGCAGGCGCTCGAGCGCGATCAGGCCGAAGGCCACCAGCAGCGCGGAGAGCACACCGGCGAGCACCGGCCGGCGCACGGAGATATCGGAAAGGATCAAGGCTCGCTCCGCGAGTCGTCCAGGGTCTCGCGGTGTCGCCGGAGGATCTCGCGGATCGGGTTGTCCTCGTCGGCCACGTCGAGCACGCGCACGGCATCACCGTCACGCACCTTCTGGATTCCGTGGCGCACCAGCCGCTCGCCGGCCTCGAGCCCCGCGGTCACCTCAACCCAGCCCGCGCGCCGTTCGCCGATCTCGACCTCGCGGCGTTCGACGGTCATCGCCTCCCGGTCGATGACGAACAGGTACTGGTGATCGCCCTGCGGCAGCAGCACGGACTCGGGCACGGCCACCACCTCGCGACGATCGCGCTCGAGGACGGTCTGCATCAACTGCCCCGGGCGCAGCGCGCCGTCGTCGTTGTCGATCCGCGCGCGCAGGGTGATGCTGCGGGTGGACGGATCGACGCGCGTGTCGATGCCCGTCACGCGACCGGAAAAGCGCCGGTCGGGGTAGGCGTCGGTGGCGGCCGTGATGGTCTGTCCACGCGAAACGACGCCGAGGTAGCGCGAGGGCACGGTGAAATCGACGTCGACGACATCGAGCTTGTCCAGTCGCAGCAGCGTCGTCCCCGGGCTGACCAGCATGCCGCGGCTGATCTCGCGCAGGCCGACCACCCCGTCGAACGACGCATGGATGCGGTGGGCTGCCAGGCGCGCCTCGGCGGCCTCGATTTCCGCCTGGGCCTGCTGGACCCGCGCGCGGGCGTCCTCGAGCTCGGCGCGGGCACCGAGGTTGCGCTCGGCCAGATCGCGGGCGCGCCCGAGCACGTTGCGCTGCTCGACCAGCCGGGCCTGGGCCGCGGCCAGGTCGGCCTGCTCCTCGCGGTCCTCGAGGTGTACCAGCAGGTCGCCTTCAGCCACGCGCTGGCCATCCTCGAAATGGATCTCCCGGATGATTTCGGTCACCGTCGCCGAGAGCGTCACCGACTCGTCGGCGCGCACCGTGCCGAGGGCCTCCAGCGGGTCCGACCAGGTCTGGCGCTCGGCGTCCGAGGCGATCACGGCCGTCGCCGGGGCGGCGCCGACGGGTCCGGCGACGAGCAGGACAAGGCCGAGCAGCAAGGCGACGAGAGGCGGGCAACGGGGAAATGGGCGACTCCCGGTCATCGACGGCATCCTGTATTCGTTTTCGTGGTTGTCGGTTTTTCGGACCGACGACAAGTAAAGCACGCCGGGAGCGGTCGCGGGACCGCGTTTGGTAACGAAAGGTAACGCGCTTGTCGTGAGCCTGTTATCGATCGACATTGATATGATGCGCCGATGACGCACCCCTCCCACGACGTGATCATCATCGGCGCCGGCGCCGCCGGCCTGTTGTGCGCGGCGACCGCCGGCTACCGCGGTCGGCGGGTGCTGGTGCTCGACCACGCCCGCAAGGCCGGCCAGAAGATCCTCATGTCCGGCGGCGGGCGCTGCAACTTCACCAACCTCAACAGCACGCCCGACCAGTTCCTCTCGGCCAACCCGCGCTTCTGCATCTCCGCGCTCAAGCGCTACCCGCCGCAGGCCTTCCTCGAGCTGGTCGAACGCCACGGCATCGAGCACGTGGAGAAGGCCGCCGGCCAGCTGTTCTGCGCCGGCAAGGCGAAGGGCATCGTCGACATGCTGCTCACCGAATGCGAGTGGGCGGGCGTCGAGCTGCGACTAAAAACCAGCGTCACCGCCATCAACGCAACCGAGGGCGGCTACCGGATTGCCACCGACAACGAGACGATCACCACCGAATCGCTGGTGATCGCCACCGGCGGGCTGTCGATCCCGACCATGGGCGCGACCGCCTTCGGCTACGAGGTCGCCCGCCAGTTCGGCCTGACGGTGCTGCCCACCCGCGCCGGGCTGGTGCCCTTCACCCTGCACCCCGATCTCAAGGAGCACCTCGCCCCGCTGGCCGGGGTGAGCATGCCCGTCGCGGCGACGGCCGCCGGCATGCGCTTCGAGGAACCGATGCTGTTCACCCATCGCGGCCTGTCCGGCCCGGCCATGCTGCAGATATCGAGCTTCTGGCGACCGGGCGAGCCGCTGGTGATCGACCTGCTGCCCGGGCGGGATGCCGAAACGGATCTCGCCGAGCGCCGCGCCGCCCGTCCGCAGGGCACGGTGCTGCAGTACCTCGACGAGCACCTGCCGCGACGGCTCTCCCGCGTGCTCTGCGACTGGCACGGCTGGACGCGCCCGCTGCAGGAGTATCCGCGCGAGGAAATCGCGGCCGTCGCCGAGCGACTGCAGCGCTGGGCCGTCCACCCGGCCGGCACCGAGGGCTACCGTACCGCCGAGGTCACCCTGGGCGGGGTCGACACCCGCGAGCTGTCCTCGCGGACCATGGAGGCGCGAGATCGGCCCGGCCTCTACTTTATCGGCGAGGTAGTCGATGTCACCGGGCACCTGGGCGGGCACAACTTCCAGTGGGCCTGGGCGTCGGGAGTCGCGGCGGGCCAGGCGGTCTAGACTCCGATCAGGCACCTGGCCGGGCACGAAGAACGCACTGCAAGGAGCGACATGGACGACCTGACCACCCAGTTCATCCGCGACAACGAGACCCTCTGGCACCTCGCCGTCGCGCTGCTGCTCGGCGCGCTGGTGGGGCTGGAGCGCGGCTGGTCCAAGCGCAAGGATGAGGCCGGCTCGCGCATCGCCGGATCGCGCACCCACGCCTTGGTGGGCCTGCTCGGCGGGCTGGCCGCCCTGCTCTCCGAGACGCTGACCGGCTGGGCCTTCCCGACCATACTGCTCGCGGTGGCGGCACTCGCCATCGTCGCCTGGCGCACCCGGGCCGAGTCGATTCGCAACTACAGCATCACCGACAGCATCGGCCTGCTGCTCGCCTTCTGCATCGGCGCGATCGCGGTGGGCGTTGACGTGGTGATCGCGACGGCCGCGGCACTCGCCACGGCGATGATCCTGGACAACCGGGAAGAGATACACGGTCTGTTGCAGAAGCTCGAGGCACGCGAGCTGGACGCGGCCTTCAAGCTCCTGCTGATCACCGCCGTGATGCTGCCGATCCTGCCCAACGAGGAATTCGGCCCGGGCGGGGTCCTCAATCCCTACCAGATCTGGTGGATGGTGGTGCTGATCGCCTCGATCTCCTTCGTCGGCTATTTCGCCATCCGTGTCGGCGGGGCGGAAAAGGGCATACTTTTCACCAGCCTGTTCGCCGGGCTGAGCTCCTCGACCGCGCTCACCCTGCATTTCGCCCGCCAGTCCCGCACCACCGAGGCGCTGTCCCCGCTGCTGGCGGTCGGCATCCTGATCGCCTGCGGCACCATGTTCCCGCGCGTGCTGCTGGTGGCGACCATGATCCACCCGCCGATGTTCGCGAGCCTGCTGGTGCCGGTGGCGGTGATGACCGTGCTTCTCTACCTGCCCGCGTTCCTGATGTGGCGAAAGGCCACGCGCGGGACCGACGTGACGCAGCCCGAACTCAGGCAGAACCCGCTCGACCTGAGCGCCGCCCTGCTCTTCGGCGTCCTGCTGACATTGATCATGCTGGCCGGCGAATGGCTGCGCGACTGGCTGGGCGAGGCGGGGATCTATCTCCTCGCCGCCTCCTCGGGCGTGGCCGACGTCGACGCGATCAACCTCTCGCTTACCCGCATGGCCGAGGAGAGCATCACGGTCCACACCGCCACGGTCGGCATCATCATCGCCTCGGCATCCAACAACCTGGTCAAGACGGGTATCGCGGCGGTGATCGGCACGCGCACCCTGGGCCTGTGGGTCGCCGGGCCGATGATCCTCTCGCTCGCCGTGGGCCTGCTGGTCGCTTGGCTGATCTGATCAGCCGGTCTCGGCGCGCCGCCGGTCCCACCAGGCGAGCATTGCCGGGGTGAACAGCAGGGTCAGGGGCGTGGCTACCAGCAGCCCGCCGGCGATCGCGGTGGCCAGCTGGACCCAGTACTGCGTGGACGGGGCGCCGACGGAGAATTCCCGCCCGGCGAAATCGATGGTCAGGGCGAAGATCATCGGCGCCAGCCCGAGGATGGTGGTCACCGTCGTCAGCAGCACCGGCCGCAGGCGCTGGGCGCCGGTGCGCAGGGCCGCCTCCGTCGCGTCGATCCCGGCGCGGCGCAGCTGGTTGTAGGTGTCGATCAGGACGATGTTGTTGTTGACCACGATCCCGGCCAGCGCGATCACGCCGATCCCGCTCATCACCACGGAGAACGCCTCGGCGCGCAGCAGGAGCCCGGCAAGCACCCCACTGGTGGAGAACACGATCGCGCTGAGTACCAGCAAGGCCTGGTAGAAGCTGTTGAACTGGGTGACCAGGATCAGCACCATCAGCACGATCGCCATGAGGAAGGCCATCGCCAGGAACCGCCCTGCCTCGGCCTGGTCCTCCTGCTGGCCGCGGACGGACAGCTCCGTGTCTTCCGGCAACGGGTGGTCCGCCAGCCACGCCTCGAGTTCACGCAGGCGATCGTCCACCAGCTCCCCGGCGGCCACGTCGGCCTTCACCGACAGCGTGCGACGACCGTCGACCCGGTTGATGATCCCGGTCCTCGGGGCCGGCACGAACTCGACGAAGTTCTGCACCGGCACCAGCCCCGCCCGGGTCGGCACCCGCAGGTTCACCAGCTGGCCGATGTTGCGCTCGTCGAAGGGGAACCGCACCCGGATGTCGACTTCCTCGTCGGCGTCCTCGGGGCGATACCCCCCCAGCGCCAGCCCGCGGGTCAGCATCTGCACGGCACGACCGAGCAGGTTGACGTCCGCGCCGAAGCGCGCGGCCTCGCGGTGGTCGACCTCCAGGCGCATTTCCACGCCCGGCAGCGGGCGGTCGTCCTCGACATCGACGAAGCCGCCCACCGCGTTCATGCCCTCGCGGAGGTGTTCCACGCCCTCGACCAGCGGGCCGACGCCGTCGCCCTGCTCGGCCGACGAGACCTGGAGCACCACCGGCTTGCCCTGCCGGGGCCCGCCGGACTCGGTCAGAAACTGCAGCCGCACGCCGGGGATGTCCGCCAAGTCGGCCCGCAGCTTGGCGAGGATCTCCTCGGCCGGCGGGCGCTCCTGCCAGTCGACCAGATCGAGCTGGATCACGCCGATCACGTCCTCGGCGTAGTCCTGGGACAGGCGGGCCTGCTGCGAGGCGATGCTGCGGGCGTAGACGGTCTCGAAGGCGGGATGGCCGTGGAGCCGTTCCTCGACGCCCCGCACCAGGTCGTCGATCTCCCACACCGACAGATCGCCGCGGGCCTGGATCTGGATCTGCGCGACGCTCGGCTCGACCTCGGGGAAGAAATCCACCCCGCGGCCAAGCTCGCCGTAGGCGACATACAAGGCGGCGGTGACCACGGCCACGATCCCCAGCGTCTGCGCCGGGTGGGCGACGGCCCGGCGCAGCAGGCCGACGTAGCGCGCCGTGGGGCCGTCGAGCCGGTCGAAATGCCCGGCCTCCGCCGCCTGGATGTGCCGGACCTGCTCGGGCCGGCTGGCCCCCTGCCCCCGGGAGATCGCCGCGGCCAGCACCGGGATGAACACCAGCGCCATGGCCAGCGACATCAGGAGGGTGACGATCACCGTGGCCGGCAGGTAGAACATGAACTCGCCGACCAGCCCCGGCCAGAAGAGCATCGGGAAGAACACCGCCAGCGTCGTGGCCACGGAGGCCACGATCGGCCAGGCCATGCGCCGGGCGGCATCGAGGTAGGCCGCCCGCCCGCGCCCCTCGGCCAGGTAGCGGTCGGCCTGCTCGATCACGACGATCGCCCCGTCGACCAGCATGCCCACCACCAGGATCAGGGCGAACAGCACCACGATGTTGAGCGTGAAGCCCATCAGGTACAGGACCAGCACCCCACCGAGGAACGCCCCGGGAATCGCCAGCCCCACCAGCCAGGACGACCGCCCGCCCAGGGCGAAGACGATGGTAAGCATGACCAGCAGGATGGCGGTGATGACGTTGTTCTCGAGGTCCCCGAGCAGGTCGTCGATGTCCTCGGCGCTGTCCTGGAGATAGCGCACCTGGACGCCGCCGGGCCATTCGGCCCGGGCCTGCTCGATGACCGCGCGGGCCTCTGCCACCGTGTCGAGGATGTTGGCCCCGGCGCGCTTGCGGATCTCCAGCGATACGGCCGGTTCACCGTCGATGCGGGCGAAGCCTTCCGGGTCCTTGAATGTCCGGCGGGCGTCGGCAACCTCCTCGAACGTCACCACGGTGCCGTCGACGGCGATCACCGGGAGCTCGAGCACGTCATCGACCGACTCGATCACCCCCGGCACCTTGATGTTCAGCCGCCCGGCCCCGGAATCCAGGGCACCGGCGGCCACCAGCTGGTTGTTGCGCTCGATCGCGCCGACGAGGTCGTTGAAGGGCAGTCGGTAGGTCTCCAGCGTGCGCGGATCGACCAGCACCTCGAGCAGGTCCTCGCGGTCGCCGCCGATCTCCACCTCGAGCACGCCCGGCAGCGCCTCGATCCGGTCGCGCAGGTCGCGGGCGATCTGCACCAGGGTCCGCTCCGGCGCCGACCCCGAGAGCGTGGCGATAAGCACCGGGAACATCGACAGGTCCACTTCGGTGACCACCGGCTCCTCGACACCCGGGGGAAGATCGGGACGGACCAGGTCCACCTCCTCGCGCACGTCGGCAAGGGCCCGGCGGTTGTCATAGCCGGGCTCGAAGTCCAGCCGGACCAGGGCGAAGCCCTCCCCGGCGCTCGCCTGCATCTCGTCGAGGCCCTCGATTCCCGCCAGCTCGCGCTCGAGCGGCCGGACCAGCAACCGCTCGCTGTCCTCGGGCGCGATGCCCGGGTAGGCGACGGTGACGAAGAAGGTGGGCACGTCGACGTCCGGGGCAGCTTCCTTGGCAATCTGCACGTAGGCCGTCCCGCCGGCGGCGAGCAGCGCCAGCAGCACCAGCAGGACGCTGCGCGAGCGGGCGAACAGCGCGGCGAGCAGGGCATTCACGAGGCCTCGTCCTCCCCTCGAGCCGCCACGATGCGATCCCCGTCACGCACGAACCCCTGTCCCAGCGAGATCAGCTGCACCTCGTCGGGCAGGCCGGTCACCCAGATCCTCTCCGCACTGGCGCGCACCGGCTTGATTGGCACGAAGCGGGCCCGCATGACGCCCTCCTTCGTCTCGGCGATCTTGACCCCCAGTTCGCCCTGCTCGTCCTGCGAGATCAGGGCCGGCGAGATCGCATGCGCGCGCACCGTCTCCACCGGAATCTCCACGGTGACGCTCGTGCCGGCCGGCAGGTCGCGATCCGGGTTCGCCACCCGCACGCGGGCGAGAAAGGTGCGGGTCTGCTCGTCGGCGGTCGACGAGACGAAGGCCACGGGCCCGCGGCGCTCCTCGCCATCGAGGAAGATCACCCGGGCCTCGAGTCCCTCGGTCAGCTCGCTCACCCGGTGCTGCGGGACGTGCACCACGGCACGCAGGGGGTCGTTCTCCACGATCTCGGCCACCGGCTCGCCCGCGGCGACCACGTCCCCGCGGCGGGCGATCTGCCGGTCGAGCACCCCGCCGATCGGGGCCTCGATCCCCGTGCGCTCGATGTCCAGCTCGATCGCGGCCACGCGGGCCCGGGTCGCCTCCAGCTCGGCCAGGGCCCGCTCGGCCGCCAGCCGGGCCTGGAAGCCCTGGTCGGCCAGTCGCGCCGCGGCGTCGTAGTCGCCCTGCGCCCGGCGCTCGGCCGCCTGCGCCTCGCGCAGGCGCGCCTGCCGGTCGTCCATGGACAGACGGGCGATCAATTGCCCGGACTCGACCACCTCGCCCTCCTCCACCGGCGTCTCGGCCACCTCGCCACCGGTCTTGGCGCGCACCCGCACGACCTGTTCGGGCTCGACGTGCCCCTGCAATCGCAGCAGCCGCTCGACCGGCTCCGCGCGACTGTCGGTCAGGCCGACCGTGACCGCCGTCGGACGCTCCGGCGGGCCGTCGTCGGCCGGTTCGCGCTCGCCGGTGATCACCCAGGCGAACAGCAGCAGCGCGGCGAGGACGACTCCCAGCCGACCGGCGTTGCGTGACATCCATTGCTTCATCGTGCACAGGTCCTGCAGGCAGACCGCCCGGGGGCGGGTAAAGGAAACTCTGCACGAATGCCATGCCACTCTGGCCTGTCGAGCCGTTCGTGATCAAGACGCGACGTCGCCGGCGTGCCGGTGGCCACGTCAAGACGGCGCAACGCGGAGCATGGACGACCCGGAACGGCGTGCCAGTGGCAGGCCGCAGCCCGGAAAGCGCAGAGCGGTATGGCATTCGTGCAGACCTTCCCTAAAGAAACTCGGTCCATCATCCGCTTCCTTCCATCACCCCTCAATCCCACGATCGTGACAGGCGTCTGCCGACCAGCTTGTAGCCTTCCATCAGGACGAACGAGACAAGCCCTACCGCGAGAATCAGCAGGCCGTCGGTGACGGAGACCGATTCGGTCTCGAACACCCGCTGCATGGCCGGCAGGTAGGTGATCAGCAGCTGGGCCGCCGTCACGGCGATCACCGCCAGCCAGACCGGCCGCGTGGCGCGGACGAGGTCGAGACGGAGCGTCGACTCGTGCAGCCCGCGGATGAAGAACAGCTGGGCGATCTCGAGCACCACCAGGGTGTTCATCGCCATGGTGCGGGCGAGTTCCAGCGAGTAGCCCTGGGCGATCGCGTACTGGTAGACGCCGAAGACCGACCCGACGAACAACGCCGCCATCACCGCGATGTAGATCATCCAGCCGCCCGATAGCACCGCCTCGTTGCGCGGTCTCGGCGGGCGCCTCATCACGCCCGACTCGCTCGGCTCGAAGGCCAGCGCCAGACCGAGCGTGGTCGCCGTGACCAGGTTGATCCAGAGGATCTGGATCGGCGTGATCGGCAGGGTCATGCCGGCGAGCAGCGCGACCACGATGGTCATCGCTTCGCCGGCATTGGTCGGCAACGTCCAGCTGATCACCTTCTTGACGTTGTCGTAGACCGTCCGCCCCTCGCGAATGCCCGCGACGATCGAGGCGAAGTTGTCGTCGGCCAGCACCACGTCCGCCGCCTCCTTTGCCGCCTCGCTGCCCCGCTGTCCCATGGCGATGCCGGCGTCCGCCCGCTTGAGCGCGGGGGCGTCGTTCACCCCGTCCCCGGTCATCGCGACGCTGTGGCCGAGGGCCTGCAGCGCCTCGACCAGCCGCAGCTTGTGCTCCGGACCGGTGCGGGCGTAGACGTCGACGTCGAGCACCCGCCGGCGCAGCGCCTCGTCGTCCATCGCCTCGATCTCCTCGCCCGTCAGTGCCTCGTCGGGGTGCTCCAGTCCGATCCGGGCGGCGATCGCACTGGCGGTGCCGAGGTGGTCGCCGGTGATCATCTTGACGCGAATGCCCGCCTGCCGGCACTCGGCGACCGCCTCGGGCACCTCCTCGCGCGGCGGATCGGACAGGCCGACCATGCCGAGAAAGACCAGGCCGGACTCGACGTCGCGGCGCTCGAGCACGGTGTGCTCGGGTTCCACCGGACGGACGGCCAGCGCGAGCATGCGGTGGCCCCGCGAGGCGAGGTCATGGGCCCGCTCCCGCCAGCGCTCGGTGTCGATCGCCCGGGTCTCCCCGTCGGGGGTCCGTTCCCGATCGCACATGTCGAAAAGCCGTTCCGGCGCGCCCTTGACGAACAGGCGGGCGTGCCCCTCGTGATCGTGGTCGAGGGTCGCCATGAAACGGTGCTCGGCATCGAAGGGGATGGCGTCACTGCGATGCCAGCGATCTCGCTCGGCCTCGATATCCAGCCCCACCCGACCGGCGAAGGCGATCAGGGCTCCCTCCATCGGATCGCCCTCGACGCGCCACTCCTCGTCCTTCCGGTCGAGACCGGCGTCGTTGCACAGCAGCCCGGCGCGCGCCAGCTCCCGCAACAGCTCGTAGTCGTCTTCCTCCACGGGTCGCTCGTCGCGCAAGACCTGCCCGACCGGCGAGTAACCCTCGCCCTCGACCGTGAATTCCGACTCGGCTGACGCGACCACGGTCACGGCCATCTCGTTGCGTGTCAGGGTGCCGGTCTTGTCGGTGCAGATCACGGAGACCGAGCCGACCGTCTCGATGGCCGGCAGGCGCCGCACGATGGTCTGGCGCCGGGCCATGGCCTGCACGCCGATCGCCAGCGTGATGGTGAGCACGGCCGGCAGTCCCTCGGGGATGGCCGCCACCGAGAGGCCGACCACGGCGATGAACAGCTCCTCGAAGGCCATCTCGCGCCAGAAGACCCCCAGCAGGAGGATCATCGCCGCGATCGCCAGTATCACCGCGGTGAGCCAGCGGCCGAACCGGTCCATCTGCTCGACCAGCGGCGTGGTCAGCGACTCCACCTCCGAGAGCAGCCCGGAAATGCGACCGATCTCGGTCGCCTCGCCGATCGCCACGACCACCCCGCGCCCCTGCCCGCTGGTGACCAGCGTGCCACTGAAGGCCATCGAGCGACGATCGGCGACCCCGGCATCGGGCTCGACCGGGTCGTCCCTCTTCTCCACCGCCACGGACTCCCCGGTCAGGATCGCTTCCTGGACATGCAGGTTGTGGCCGCGGAGGATGCGCAGGTCGGCCGGCACCCGGTCGCCGGCTTCCAGCAGCACGATATCGCCCGGAACCAGTTCCTCTGCCGGCACGGCCTGGCGCCGACCGTCCCGGATCACCCCGGCCTTGAGCGCCAGCATGCGTCGAATGGCGCCCATCGCCTGCTCGGCGCGCCCCTCCTGGACGAAGCCGATCACGGCATTGGCCACCACCACCGCAAGGATCACGGCGGTATCGATCCAGTGCGCCATCAACGCCGTTACCACGGAGGCGCCCAGCAGGACGTAGATCAGGATGTTGTGGAACTGCCGCAGCAGGCGGCGCCAGGCGGCCGGCCTGGCGGGTTCGGGCAGCTGGTTGGGACCGTGCTCGGCCCGGCGCGACTCCACCTCGTCACCGTCGAGGCCCTCGGAGCGCGAGCCGAGCGCCTCCAGCACCGATTCCGGCCGCTGGGCATGCCACGCTTCGACAGGTTTCGATTCGTCGGTCATGACCTGGCCCCGAAAAGCCCCTCAGGCTGGGATGGAATAGCGGACGGCGGGACGCACGCGCGCGCCGCCACCATCGAGTCTAGGGGAACTATGTACGAATACCATGCCGCTCTGGCCAGGCGAGCCGTCCGTGATCAAGGCGCGTCGCCACCGGCGTGGCCCGTGGCATGCCGCAGCCCGGGAAGCGCCGAGCGATGCGCGGCCGGAACGGATCGCCACACCCGCCCGGTCAGAGCTGGCGGGAATCGGCGGCGGCTTCGTCCATGGCGCGGTTGGCCAGCTGGTCGGCGCGCTCGTTCTCGGGATGGCCGACGTGCCCGCGGGTCCAGTGCCAGTGCACGTCGTGCCGGCCGGCCGCCTGCTCGAGCCGCCGCCAGAGATCCGCGTTCTTGACCGGCTTGCCGGCAGCCGTGCGCCAGTTGCGCCGGCGCCAGTTGTGGATCCACTCGGTGATGCCCTGTCGGACATACTGCGAATCGGTGGTCAGGTGCACCTCGCAGGGCTCCTTGAGGGCCTCGAGCGCCTCGATCGCCGCGGTGAGTTCCATGCGGTTGTTGGTGGTCTCGGTGTCCGCGCCCCAGAGATCGCGCTCGTGCTTGCCGAAGCGCAGTACCGCCCCCCAGCCGCCGGGGCCGGGATTGCCCCGGCAGCCGCCGTCGGTCCAGGCGTGAACCACCTTGCGCTTGCCCGCCTCATCGCCCATCGCGTCGTCCTGTTTCCTGTCGTCGTGGTTTCGATTCGTTCCTCGTGGCCGCTGCAACGTGCGAGCGCATGCCGGCGACCTCGCCGCGTACCGGCCTGCCCACCAGCGAAGGCAGGCGGAAGGCCGCCTTCGGGCGGGCCGGCCTGGACACCCGCCGGGTCGCGTCGATCAGGTAGAAGCCGTGCAGGAACCAGGCCCACTCGGCGCTCCAGCGGCGCAGACGCGCGCAGCGGGCATACATGCTCGACCGACACCATGGCCCCACCCCGCCCACGGGTTCGATCGCCTCGATGCGGTACCCCAGAAGCCGCAGCCAGTCGACCACCCGCCAGGCCGGGTGGTGGCTCCCGGCCGCCAGCGGCGCGTGGCAGCCGGGCCAGAAGCGCGAGCGCAGGTGCAGCAGGCTGGCCGGGTTGACCCCGACCAGCATCAGGCGGCCCTCGGGACGCAGGCTGCGATCGATCTCGCGCAGGATCTCGTGGGGATTGCTCCGGTCCTCGAGCACGTGCAGCGCGATCACCAGGTCGGCCGCCTCGCTCTCGATGGGCAGGGCGTCGAAGTCGACCGGCAACAACGGCCCGGGATTCCCTCCCGGGGGGCCGGCTTGGACCACGTGACCGATGCGCAACCGGCTGTTCCAGTCGAACCGTTCGTGCAGTTCCCGGCCCGCCTGGCCCAGCACCAGGGCATGGTAGCCGAAGGCCATCTGCGCCCGCTCGGTCAACGCCTCCATCAGCTCGGCGGCCACCAGACGCCCGACCGGTGTGCGATACCAGTCGGCCGCGATGATGCTCGCGGCGAGTCGGTCTGGGACATCCGGTCTGCTCAAGGCGTCCTCCTGGAAAAACGGTCCGGTCTCGTCAGGCGGCGGACTCGGCCGCGGCGGGCGTCCACCGGATCACCCGACGACAGGCCAGCATGATGACCAGGGCCAGCAGGCTGGCCGCCGTCATCGCGGCAAAGGCCATGCCGGGCTCCACTCTACCCCAGAGCAGTCCGGCGAGGTACAGCCCGAGAGCCGCGCCGCCCCCGTAGCTGGCCGCCGAGAGGATTGCCTGCCCGCGCGCATGGGACCGCCCGGGGAACTGGTGATCGATCACCCAGATGCCCACGGCATGAGTCATGCCGAAGCTCGCGGCGTGGAGGAGCTGGGCGAACAGCAGCCAGCCGATCACGTCGGCCTGGAAGCCGATCAGCAGCCAGCGCACGGCCATCAGGGCGATGGCGACCAGCAGGAGGCCGAGAGGGGCGAAGCGGTTGCGGATCCCGGGCAGCAGGAAGAAGAGCACGATCTCGGCGACCACGCCCAACGCCCACAGCAGCCCGATGGCCGTGGCCGAGTAGCCCAGGTCGGCCAGGTGAACGGAGAAGAAGGCGTAGTAGACGCCGTGAGCCAGGTTGATCAGGAAGGAACCGGCGAAAAAGCCCAGCATGGCCGGTTCCTTCAGGCGCGCCCGGATCGAGACCGGCACGGCATTGCCCTGCTCCGGCACCCCCGGCTCGGGCACGCGCAGGAGCACGACTACAAGCAGGACCAGGGTCGCGGCCATCATCCACGGCACCCAGTCGATCCCCACCGCATCGATCAATGCCCCCAGCCCGACCGAGGCGACGATGAAGCCGATCGAGCCCCAGGCGCGCAGCGCCGGGTAGCGTTGCGGCTCGGGGCCGGTCAGCCGCAGCGCCGCCACGTCCATCTGCGAGAGCAGCGGCTGCCAGAAGAAACCGAACACCAGCAGCAGCGCCATCCAGCCGAGCAGGCCGGCATCGACGGCCCCCAGCAGCCCCAGTCCGACGGCCAGCAGCGCGGAGATGCCCGCGGCCATGGCCAGCCAGGCGATCACCCGTCCGCTGTGGTCGACCAGCCAGCCGAGCAGCGGCGGGGCGACGAGCTTGGCGGCCATCACCATCGCCAGCAGCACACCGACCGTGTCGGGGCCGAAGCCCTGCTCGATCAGGTAGGGGCTGAAGTACGGCAGGTAGATGCCCAGCCCGAGGAAGAAGGCGAAATAGCCCAGCCGGATCGGGTTGAGCCCCGGCAGCCGGGTGGAGGCCGTTCCTCGCCGCTCGGGGCTCATTCGCCGGGCGTGGACTTACCGGCCGGGATCACCGGCGTACCGGTTTCGACGTCGCCACACTGGCCGCGGTGGCGCAGGGCGTGGTCCATGAGGGTCAGGGCCAGCATCGCCTCGGCGATGGGCGTGGCGCGGATGCCCACGCAGGGGTCGTGCCGACCGGTGGTCACCACCTCGGTGGCCTGGCCGTGCACGTCGACGCTCTGGCCCGCAAGGCGGATGCTGGAGGTGGGCTTGAGCGCCAGGTGCGCGACGATGTCCTGGCCGCTGGAGATCCCGCCGAGCACGCCGCCGGCGTGGTTGGAGAGAAAGCCCTGCGGGGTGATCTCGTCGCGGAACTCGGTGCCCCGGGCGGCGACGCAGTCGAAACCGTCACCGATCTCGACCCCCTTGACCGCGTTGATGCCCATCAGCGCGTGCGCGATGTCGGCGTCGAGGCGATCGAACACCGGCTCGCCCCAGCCCGGCGGGCAACCCTCGGCCCGCACGGTGACCTTCGCCCCGACCGAATCGCCCGAGCGGCGCAGCTCGTCCATGAAGGTCTCGAGTTCGGCCACCTGCGCGGCGCAGGGCCAGAAGAACGGGTTCTCGCCGACCGTCGCCCAGTCGAAGCAGCCGTCGTTGAGGACGATGGGACCCAACTGGGAAAGGTGCCCGCGCACCATGACGCCATGCCTCTCGGCCAGCCACTTCTTGGCAATCGCGCCGGCCGCCACCCGCATGGCCGTCTCGCGCGCCGAGGAGCGCCCGCCGCCGCGGTAGTCCCTCACGCCGTATTTCTGCCGGTAGCTGTAGTCGGCGTGCCCGGGGCGGAACTGCTCGGCGATCTTCGAGTAGTCCTTGGACCGCTGGTCGACGTTCTCGATCAGCAGCCCGATGGGCGTGCCGGTGGTCTCGCCCTCGAACACGCCGGAGAGGATCCGCACCCGGTCGGGTTCGCGCCGCTGGGTGGTATGCCGGGAGGTGCCGGGGCGACGACGGTCCAGGTCGGCCTGCAGGTCTTCCTCGGAGAGTTTCAGCCCCGGGGGACAGCCGTCGACGATCGCGCCCAGCGCCTCGCCGTGCGACTCGCCGAAGGTGGTGACGCGAAACAGCGTACCGAAGGTATTACCCGCCATAGATCCAACCTGACCGAATGTATAGAACGTGAACGCGCCGGGCGGCTGGGCAGGACCAGCCGCCCGGCATGGTAGAATCGAGCGCCGTCGTCGGCGACGACTGCCCAGTATACCTGCCCGCTCCGGGCACTGCCCACGAATACCCGCCATGCCGCTCGACCTGATCTCCGCCATCGACCGACACGCCGTCGACCGGCCGCACGCCCGCGCGCTGGGCGACCGTCACGGCTGGCTGGATTACGGCATGCTTGCCGGACGGATCGGCGCGGCCCGCGAACGACTCGAATCGCTTGGACTGGCCCCGGGCGACCGGGCCGTGGTCTGGGCGGGCAAGGAGATCGACACGGCCGTCTGGATCCTCGCCATGCTGGCTTCCGACATCGTGCCGGCGCCGGCTCACCCGGCCCTGCGCCCCGAGCAGGTCGAGCACCAGTGCCGGCAGTGCGACGCCCGCGGGCTGATCCTGGATGCCCCGCGGCGCCGACAGTGGCGGCCGGAAAGCGAAGGCGACGGCTGGAGCTGGGCGCCGGTCGACGGAGAGCCGGTCCCCGTCAACCCGGCGGCCGGCGACCACGCCGCCCTGCCGGCACGCGGCGAGCGCCGGCCGGAGCGGCTGGCCATGCTGTTCTTCACCTCCGGCAGCACCGGGCTGCCCAAGGGCGTGATGGCGAGCGAGGGCAATCTCGACGCCGGCACCCGGATCGTTGCCGACTACCTCGGAATCGAGGCCACGGACACGGTCGCCGCCATACTGCCGCTGGCCTTCGACTACGGTTTCTCGCAGCTGCTCACCGGCCTGTGGCGGGGGGCGGCGGTCTACCTGGACGACTACCTGCTCCCCGCCGACCTCAAGCGCCCGCTGCTGCGCGAGGAGGCGACGGTATTCGCCGGCACCCCGGGCCTGCTGATCCCGCTGGCCGGGCAGCCCTGGCTCGGCGAGGTCCCGGGGCTGCGGGTGGTAACCAACTCCGGCGGCCACCTGCCGGTCGAGGCGGTGCGCCGCCTGCGCGTCGCCCGCCCGGACACCCGGCTCTACCTGATGTACGGCCTGACCGAAGGTTTCCGCGCCACCTTCCTGCCGCCCGGCGAAGTCGACCGGCACCCCGACTCCATCGGCTATCCCCTGCCCGAAACCCCCATCGGGCTGGTGGACGCCGAGAACCGGCTGCTGGGCCCCGGCGAGACCGGCGAACTGGTACAGGGCGGACCGCTGGTCGCGCTGGGCTACATCAACGACCCGGAGGCCACTGCCCGGCGCTTTCGCCCGGCGCCGGCCGGCTGGCCCGGGGCGAACGACGCGCGGGTGCTGTACAGCGGGGACCGGGTGCGCCGGGACGAGGACGGCCGGCTGTACTTCGCCGGGCGCATCGACGAACAGATCAAGGTGGCCGGATTCCGCATCAGCCCGGAGGAAGTCGAGTCGGTGGCACTGGCCGCCGCCGGGGTGACCGAGGCGGTCGCCCTGGGCCGGCCGGACCCGGCCAGCGGCAACCAGCGCCTGGTCCTGCATGTCGCCCCCGACGACGTGGATCTCGATGCGCTGCGCCACCACCTGCGCCGGCACCTGGCGCCCTACCAGCAGCCGGCGGAAATCCACTTGCACGCGAGCCTGCCCCGATCCGACAACGGCAAGCTCGATCGTCGCCAGCTACGCGAGGCCTGACCCTTGAGTCGATCCATGACAGACACGCCGCGCGACGGCCGCCAGGTGATCGAGGACAGCCTGGGACCGCTGGCCGACTGCTGGGGGCGGGACCAGGCACTCGCCGTCGACGGCCAGCCGCTGTCTGCCCGCGTCCCGGCCACGCCGGCATACCTGTACAACCGCCGCTGCCTGGACGCCTCGGTGGCACGACTGCGCGCCACCCTGCCGGCATCGATCGGCATCCACTACGCCATCAAGGCCAACCCCTTCCCGCCGCTGGTGCGACACATGGCGGGGCTGGTCGACGGCTTCGACTGCGCCTCGAAAGATGAGATGCGACTGGCCGCCGACGTCGCCTCACCGGCGCAGCACCTTTCGATCGCCGGGCCGGCGAAGTCCCGCGCCGAGCATCGCTTCGCCATCGAGCGGGGCATCACGATCAACGCCGAGTCGACCGGGGAGCTCGAGCGCATCGCCACCGAGGCGCAGGCCATGGGCCGCCGTGCCCGCGTGGCCCTGCGGGTCAACCCACCGTTCTCGCTCAAGGGATCGGGCATGCACATGGGCGGCGGGGCGCGCCCGTTCGGCATCGACAGCGAGGCCATCCCGGCGATCCTGGTGCAACGCGACCGGCTGGCCGAGGCCGGTCTCGACCTCGTCGGCCTGCACCTGTTCGCCGGTTCGCAGAGCCTCGACCACGAGGCCATCGCCGCCGCGCTGGATGCCTGGACGGGCCTGCTGCGCGGCTGGCAGGACGAGACCGGCTTCACCCCGGCCGAGCTGATCATCGGGCCCGGGCTGGGCGTGGCCTACCACCCCAACGAACGACCGCTGGACCTCGAGAAGCTGGCGCCGGCCTTCGTGCGACTCGACCGGGACGTCCGCTCCCTGGGGGCGGCCGGCGGCGTCGACATCGACACCCGCCTGGAACTGGGACGCTTCCTGGTGGCTTCGGCGGGCGTCTATCTCGTGCGCGTGGTCGACCGCAAGGTCTCGCGGGGACGAACCTTTTTGCTCTGCGACGGGGGGATGCACCATCATCTGGCCCTGTCGGGCAACCTCGGTGCGGTGCTGCGGCGCAACTGGCCGCTGGTGGCCGCCGACCGCCTGGAGGCCCCGCTTGACGAGTCCGTGGACATCGCCGGTCCGCTGTGCACGCCGCTCGACGTGCTGGGAACCAAACAGGCCCTGCCGAGGCTCGTTCCGGGAGACCGGCTGGCCGTCCTGCAATCCGGGGCCTACGGCGCGAGTGCCTCGCCGGTCGGCTTTCTCTCTCGCGAGCCCGCGACCGAATACCTGGTCTAGGACTCGCCGACCTGCTCCATGGCCAGGCGCACGGGGGCGAAGCTCCGCCGATGGATGGGGCTGGGGCCGTGCTCGGAAAGCGCCGCCAGATGGGCCGTGGTGGGATAGCCCTTGTGGCGCGCCAGCCCGTACTGCGGGTACTCGGCGTCCAGGGCCACGATCTGGCGATCCCGGCTGACCTTGGCGAGAATCGAGGCGGCCGCGATGGCCGGATCGGAGCCATCCCCGCCCACCAGCGCATGGCCGATCACCGGCAGTTCGGGGCAGCGATTGCCGTCGACGTGCGCCCGGTCGAAGCGGTGGCCCTGCTCGATCAGCGCGAGCACCGCCCGGCGCATGGCAAGCATCGAGGCGTGCAGGATGTTGAGCCGGTCGATCTCGGCCACGCTCGCCTCGGCGATCGCCCAGCCGGTCGCGCGTTCACGGATCTCGTCGAACAGTGCCTCGCGGCGAGCTTCGCCGAGCTTCTTGGAGTCGTTCAGCGCGGCGATGCGCCGGGCGGGATCCAGGATGACCGCCGCGGCGACCACGGGACCGGCGAGCGGACCGCGCCCGGCCTCGTCCACGCCGCAGTAGACGCCCCCGGCATCCAGATCGTCAAACAAATCCGCTTGCGGCATACTCCTGCCCATCCGTTGCCCCATTTTTTGCTTTCATCGAGGGTCGCTTGAACTCGTCAACCGAAACCGGTTCCGCCCCGAAGGTCATGCTCGCCGCGGGCGAGGCCTCCGGCGACATGTACGCCGCCGAGCTGATCGCCGCCCTGCGCCGGCGCCGTCCCGCGCTCGAGGCCATGGGCCTGGGCGGTGCCCGGTCGCGCGCGGCCGGCATGGAGACGATCGTCGACATGGACCGGGTGTCGGTCATGGGCCTGGTCGAGGTGATCCGTCATTACCCCGACCTGCGTCGCGCCATGAACGAGATGGTCACCGCGCTCGACGAGCGCCGGCCGGACCTGCTGATCGCCGTCGACTTCCAGGAATTCAATCAGCGGCTGGCGCGCGCCGCCCGGGCCCGCGGCATCCCCGTGCTGTTCTTCGTGGCCCCGCAGGTATGGGCATGGCGACCCGGCCGGGCGGCCGGCTTCGGCCGCATCGCCGATCACCTGGCCGTGCTGTTCGACTTCGAGAAGCCGCTGTTCGAACGCCACGGCCTGGCGACGACGCACGTCGGCCATCCGCTGATCGACCTCATCGACCGCGAGGCGCCCTCGCGCGGTTCGGCTCGCCGCCAGCTGGATCTCGCCGACGACACCCCCGCGATCGGCCTGCTGCCCGGAAGCCGTCACGGGGAGATCGAGCGGCTGCTGCCGACGTTCCTCGCCACCGCCGAGCGACTGCTGGCCGCCGATGGCAACCGCCGCTTCCTCCTGCCCCGGGCCGGCACCATCCGGGCGGACTGGCTGCAGGGCCAGGTCGATTCCGCCTCGCCCTCCCGCGCGTTGCGCGAGGCGCTGACGGTGGTCGACGGCCAGTCCAGGGCGGTCATGGCCGCCAGCGACGCCCTGCTGGTCGCCAGCGGGACGGCCTCGCTGGAGGCCGCCCTGATCGGCACCCCCATGGTGATCGCCTACCGGACCAACGCGCTGACCCACGCCATCGCCCGCCGGCTGGTCCGGATCGAACACATCGGCCTGCCCAATATCGTCCTCGGGCGCGAGGCCGTGCCCGAGCGCGTCCAGAAAGACGCCACGCCCGAACGACTGGCCGCGGACATGGAGACCATCCTGCAGCCCGCCGGGGCGTCGGCGCAACGAAAGGACCTGGCCGAGATCCGTCAGCGTCTCGGATCCGGCGGCGCACTCGAGCGGCTGGCCGACCTAGCCGACCACATGCTCGAGGGCCCGGAACGATAGGACGATCGCGCCACCCCTTCCCGATCCCGCGCGGCCCTCAGCCCTCGCCGGTCAGCCGGCGCGGGTCGAGCAGTTCCGCCAGCGTCGCGTCGTCGAGGTCCGTCATCTCCCGGGCCACGTCGATGACGGCCCGCCCCTCGGCATAGGCCCGCTTGGCGATCGCTGCACCGGCCTCGTAGCCGATCACCGGATTGAGCGCGGTGACCAGGATGGGGTTTGCGGCAAGGTCCCGCTCGATGCGCTCGCGGTTGACCGCGAAGCCGGCGATGGCCTTGTCGGCCAGCAGGCGGCTTGTATTGGCGGACAGCTCGACCATCTGGTCGAGGTTGGCGGCGATCAGGGGCAGCATCACGTTGAGTTCGAAGTTTCCCGACTGGGCGGCCAGCGCGACGGCATGGTCCAGTCCCTGCACCTGGACGGCCACCATCGCGGTGGACTCGGGGATCACCGGGTTGACCTTGCCGGGCATGATCGAGCTGCCCGGCTGCAGCGACGGGAGCGTGATCTCCCCCAGCCCGGCCAGGGGACCGCTGTTCATCCAGCGCAGATCGTTGGCCAGCTTGTGCAGGAAGACCGCGAGCCCTCGCAGGGATGCCGAGAGCGCGAGTGAATCGTCCTGAGCGCTCAGCCCCGCCGCCAGGCTCGGCAGGCGCGAGAACGGCGCCCGGCGGTCCATGGACTCGTTGAGCGCGGCGACGGCCGCCTCGGCGAAGCCTGCCGGGGCGTTGAGCCCCGTCCCCACGGCCGTGCCGCCGAGCGGCAGGGCCAGGTTGCGGTCGCGTGCCTGCTCGATGTCGCGCCGGGCGGCGCGCAGCTGTTCGGCGTAACCCTCGATCACCTGGTCGAAGCGGATCGGCGTGGCGTCCATCAGGTGGGTGCGTCCGGTCTTGACCACGCCGGCCAGCTCGCGTGCCCGGCCCAGCAGGACCGTCTCCAGGTGCGCCAGCGCGGGCAGGAGGTCGGCCTCGACGCGGTCGACCGCCATCACTCGGATGGCGCTGGGGACCACGTCGTTGGAGCTCTGGCTCATGTTGACGTGATCGTTCGGGTGCACGTCCGCCTGATCGCCCGCGAGTCGTGCGATCACCTCGTTGACGTTCATGTTGCTGCTGGTGCCCGAGCCGGTCTGGTAGACATCCAGCGGGAAGACCTCGGCGAAGGCCTCGTCGAGGCCGCCGTCCGACAGGCGCGCGATCAGCTCGCCGGCGACCGACTCGATCGCCCGGGCCCGCCCGGCGTCGAGGCCGCCGACCTCCCGGTTCGCGCGCGCACAGGCGGCCTTGATCCGGCACAGCGCCGTGATGAAGGCGACGGGCATGGGACGCCCGCTGACGGGGAAGTTGTCGACCGCGCGCTGTGTCTGCGGCCCATAGAGGGCATCGGCGGGCAGGCGGACCTCGCCGAGGCTGTCATGCTCGATACGCTCGGGGATTTCTCGACTCATGGCATCGGTGCCCGGGTGTGATTGACGTAATGATGAGAGACATGGCCGGCACGGGAGGTGCCGGCAGCGGCTCAGCGCGTGATGCCGCGCTCGCTTTCGCGGATGAAGGTCAGCATCTCGGCCAGGGCCGGCTCGGTCTCCGCGGCCTGTTCGAATTCCGTCCAGACCAGCTCGTCGCCCTGGCGCTTGACCAGCTGGCGGAAGCAGCGATTGAGCAGGCTGATGGTCTCGCTGGAAAAGCCGCGGCGCTTGAGCCCTTCCTTGTTGAGCCCGATCGCCCGAGCGCGTGCGCCGTCGGCCATGACGTAGGGCACCACGTCCTTGGAGATCTTGGAGAAACCGCCGACGAAGG
Organism: Guyparkeria sp.; assembly: GCA_041690375.1. Lineage (GTDB taxonomy): Bacteria > Pseudomonadota > Gammaproteobacteria > Halothiobacillales > Halothiobacillaceae > Guyparkeria. The sequence goes on from JAWLHL010000005.1 coordinate 24,899, forward strand.
CATGCGCGCCCACGTGGCAGAACTGGTGGGCGACGGCGAAGCCGCCGAAGATGGCGTACTCGCCCACCTCGACGTGGCCGGCCAGGGAAGCGGCGTTGGCCAGGATGACGTGGTCACCCACCATGCAGTCGTGCGCCACGTGGGAATAGGCCATCATGAGGATGTCCGATCCGAGCCGGGTCATGCCGCCCCCGCCCTCGGTGCCGCGGTGAATCGTGGAGAATTCGCGGACGCGGTTGCGGTCGCCGATCTCCAGGAAACTGCGCTCCCCGGCGAACTTGAGATCCTGGGGTACCTCGCCCACCACGGCGTGGCTGAAGATGTGGTTGTCCGCCCCGATCCGGCACGGCCCCTTGATCACGGCATGGGAATCGATCACCGTTTTGGCCCCGATCTCCACCTCGCCTTCGATGATCGCATAGGGGCCGACCGAGACGCTCTCGTCCAGGCGGGCCTCGTCGCTGATGATCGCGGTGGGATGAATCACTCGGTCACTTCCTTGGCCACGCACTTGATCGTCGCCCGGGCGGCGAGCTCGTCGCCGACCTTGGCCTCGCAGTTGAAGATGCCCATGCCCCGGGCCATCCGTTTGATCTCCACCCGGATGGTCAGCTGGTCACCCGGCTCCACCATGCGGCGGAAGGTCACGTCATCCAGCCCGACGAGCATGTACAGGGCGTTCTCCTTCGGCCCGCCGCCATTGCTGCGGAAGGCGAGCACACCGGTCGCCTGGGCCATGGCCTCCGTGACCAGCACACCCGGCATGATCGGACGCACGGGGAAGTGTCCCTGGAAGAATGGCTCATTGAAGGTGACGTTCTTCACGGCGACCAGGTATTCGTTGGGCGCCCAGTCGATCACGCGATCGATCAGCAGAAACGGGTAGCGGTGGGGCAGGAGCTGCATGATCTCCTGCACCGACATGGTGCTTTCTTCACTCACGAGTCGTCCTCATGCTTCGGCCTGTCGCCGAGCTGTTTTTCCAGTTGTCGCACCCGCCGGGCCAGCCGGTCGAGCTGCTTGAAACGGGCTGCATTCCGATGCCAGCGCTCGTTGGTATCCAGTGGCGTGCCGGCCGAGTAGACGCCCGGGCGATGTATGGATCGGGTGACCATCGACATGCCGGTGACGTGGACATTGTCCGCCAACGTCAGGTGACCGGCGAGACCGACGCCACCCCCGAGGGTACAGTGGCGCCCCACCACGCTCGAGCCGGCCAGCCCCGCGCAGCCGGCGATCGCGGAATGTTCGCCGACACGCACGTTGTGGGCGATCTGGATCAGGTTGTCCAGCTTCACCCCGTCCTCGATCACGGTATCGTCGAGCGCCCCCCGATCGATGGTGGTGTTCGCCCCGATGTCGACGTCGTCGCCGATCACCACACGGCCGACCTGCGGCACCCGCCGCCAGGCTCCCTCGTCGAGGGCAAGACCGAAACCGTCCGACCCGATCACCACACCGGGCTGCAACACGCAGCGCGCTCCGATCACGGAATCGGCCAGCACGGTTACCCGGCCGACCAGCCGGGTGCCGGCGCCGATGCTGACGTTCTCGCCGATCAGGCAGCCCGCACCGACCTCCGCGCCGGCGCCGATCCGGCTGCCCACCCCCACGGTGACCTGCGGGCCGATCCATGCCGAAGGATGGATCTCGGCATCCGCGGCGATCACCGCCGTCTCGTGGACCCCGGGTTCGGGCCGATGCTGCGGATAGAGCCGCTCGAGCAGCCGGGCGAACGCCAGTCGCGGCTGCCGCACGACCAGCACCGGCAGACCGGGAGGCAGAACCTCCCGCCCGCTCTCGTTGGTGACCACCAGCCCCGCCCGGGTACGGGAGGCCTCGTCGGCCGACTTGCGATCCCCGTCGTAGTAGGCGACGTCCCCGTTGCCCGCCGACCCCAGGGACGCCGCCCCGCTGATGACGCGGTCGCCGTCTCGGGGCGCATCCGCCCCGAGCATCCCGGCGAGTTCCGCGATGGTGGCTGTGGACGTGGCCTGGGTACTCACGACTGAATGACCGGGCCGCGCCGATCAGCGCCCCATCGTGTCCAGACGGTCGAGGACGTCCTCGGTGATCTCGACCCGGTCGTCGGCGTAAACGACGCCCTCGGACAGGACCAGGTCATAGCCCTTGTCCCGGGCAACCTCACGGATCGCGTCCAGAACCAGGCGCTGGAGCTTGCCCAGCTCCTCGTTCTTGCGCAGGTTCAGGTCGTCGCGGAAGTTGTTCTGCTCGCGCTGAAGGTCTCGCAGCTTGCGGTTGAGCTCGCGCTCCAGATCGGCTCGATCGCCCTCGCTCATGGTCACGCTGTCGCGATTGAGGCGATTTTCCAGCCCCTGGACTTCCTCGCGCATGCGGCGCAGTTCGTTCTCGCGGGAGGAAAACTCCTCCTCGAGCTCCTGCTTGGCCCGCTCGGCCTGGGGCGCCTGCTCGAGCAGCACGGACGAATTCACGAAGCCGATCTTGATATCGGCCGCCTGCCCCAATGCCGGCAGGGCGAGAAAGGCAGCCATAAAGGCGAAACGTCTAACCAAGCGCATCACGCTGTCGTCTCCTGCAACGTCATCGCCCGAAGCGGACGATCATGTAAGGACAAGCCGGAAGACCGGACCTTCCCTGGGTGGATCGGCGAGGCAACCAGCACCGGAGGCCGGCCATCTGCCGAGGCCCGAAACGCCACGAGCCGCCGGCAGGAAAGACCCGGCTGCCGCCATCTCGGCGATCGAGCCGGACAGCCCCCCGGTTCGACGCATTATGCCACAGCCTGACGGCACCCCACGGGTACCTCCGAATGATCAGAACGAGGCGCCGATCGAGAACTGGAATTTCTGGGTACGGTCACCCGACTCCTCGTTCAGCGGCTCGGCATAGCTGAAGATCAGGGGGCCCACCGGCGAGATCCAGCTCAGCGCCACGCCGGCCGACTGCCTCAGGGATCCGCCCTCGAAGTCGTCCACGTCACGGTAGGCATTGCCGATATCCCAGAAAAGGGCCATGCGGACGGTGTGACGCTGATCGGCCAGGAAGGGCAGCGGCGAGACCAGCTCTAGGCCGCCGTTGACCTTGAAGGTGCCACCCATGGGATCGTCGTTGGAGTCGCGCGGGCCGAGCGAATAGTCCTCGTAGCCGCGCACCGAGCGAATCCCGCCGGTGAAGTAGTTCAGGAACGGCGGCAGGCCGTCGTAGTACTCGCTCACGCCGCTGTAGTCGCTCTCGGTGTCGCCGTAGGCCTTGATCTGCCCGACGTTGCCGTGGGCGCGCAGCGTGAACATCTCGGTCAGCGGCTGGTAGAACTCGCCGTCGTATTCACCCTTGACGTAGGTCAGGTCACTGCCCGGCACGGCCACGGTCGCGGAAAGACGATGCAGCTGCCCGTCGGTGGGGAACATCGCCCGGTTGCGGCTATCGAAGCGCCAGGACGGACGGATGCTGAAGGTGGTGTAATCCTCGCCGTCGAAGCCCGGACCCGGCTGGTCCCCGTCGGTCGAATCGCCGGTCACCCAGCTCGGCGAGTACGTGGTGGCCTTGATTTCCTGGTTCTCGACCCGGAAGTCGACCTCGCCGCGGGTGTGCTCGGAGAACGGGGCCCCGAAGCTGATGTTGCCGCCGTAGGAGTCCACCAGGTAGCGAGACAGCGAGAGCTCGGTGCCGTCCTGCTTCTGGTAGAAGAGCCCGAACCCCTGGCTGACGCCGTTGACCGTGAAGTAGGGGTTGCGGTAGTTGAACTGGTAGTACTCGCGGTAGGAGCTGCGTTCGACGTTCAGGCCGACGGACTTGCCGCTGCCGAGGAAGTTCGGCTGGTTGATGCCGGCGTTGAACAGCAGGCCCTCGGCCTGGGAAAAGCCCACGCCCGCAGTCAGCGACCCGGAGAGCTGCTCGGAGATGTCGTATTCCACGTCGACCTGGTCGGGCGAGTCCGGCACCGGGGTGACCTCCTGCTCGATCGACTGGACCGACGGCAGACGTTCGATGCGCTGCTTGGAGCGGTCGAGCTTGTCGCCGGCATACCAGCTGCCCTCCATCTGCCGCATCTCGCGGCGGTAGACGACCTCGTCGGTATTGTAGTTGCCCTTGAACTCGATCTCGCGGACGCTCACGCGACGGCCTGGCTGGAGGTTGAAATCGACCACCACGGTCTTGTCGTCCTCGTCGATCTCGGGTCGCGGCTCGACCTGGGCGAAGGCGTACCCGTAGTCACCCATGCGTCGACCGATGGCGTCCGAGGTATCCACCACCTGGCGGCGGTTGAAGTATTCGCCCTCCTCGACCTGGTTGAGTTCGGCGAGGGTCTCCTCGTTGAGCAGCATGTTGCCGCTGTAGGTCACGTCCTCGACCTTGTATCGATCACCCTCGGTGACGTTGACGACCACCTCGATGTCGCGCTTGTCCGGCGTGATGGTCACCTGGGTGGAATCGACCGAGAACTGCAGGTAGCCACGGTCCAGATAGAACGAGCGCAGCCGCTCGAGGTCGGCCGACAGCTTCTGCCGGGAATACTGGTCCCGGTTGGACCAGAAGGCCCACCAGGGCGCCGGCCCCATCTCGAAGGACTTGAGCAGCTCCTTCTCGGAAAAGGCCTCGTTGCCGATGATGCGCACCCGACGGATGGCGGCGGGCTTGCCCTCGTAGATCTCGATGCTGACGAAGACCCGGTTGTCCTCGAGCTCCTCGACCTCGGTCTCGATCTCCACTCCGTACTGGCCGAGGCTGTAGTAGACCCGCTGGAGCTCGGTCTGCATCTTGTCCAGGGCCCGCTGGTCGAGAACACGGCCCTGCACCAGCCCGATCGATCTCAGGGCTTCCTGGAGCTGTTCCGTCTCGACCTTCTCGTTGCCGTTGACCTCCAGCGCCGTGATGGTCGGACGCTCTTCCAGGCGGATGAGCAGCGCGTCGTCGGCCGACCGACCCACCTCGACGTTCTCGAAGAAACCGGTGTCGTAGAGCGCCTCGACCACCCGGGTACTGTCGTCCGGCTGGAAGTCGTCGCCAACCTCGTAGGGGATGTAGGTGAACACGGTCCCGGGCGAGATGGTGCGCAACCCTTCGACCCGTATATCGGTGATCTCGAATGCCTGTGCCAGCGAGGGAAGCAACATCAGGGCGCCAAGCGCCAGCGCGGCTGTGAAACGTTGTGTGATGGTCATGCCGAAAGGGCTTTCCTGGTCAGGCGGATGGAGGACGGGAAACGCGTTCGGTCCGCACGGCCGTTGGCCTCGGACCCGAAGATCAAACCCGGCTATTGTGAACCAAGTCCAGCTAGTGCATCAACCGGGCTATATCGTTGTAGAAAACCACCATCATCAGGGCCGCAAGCAACATGATTCCGATGCGGGCGAAGATATCCTCGAACACCGGTCCGGGAGGACGCCCCCGGATCGCCTCGATCAGGTGCAGAAGTAGATGCCCCCCGTCGAGCATGGGGATCGGCAGCAGGTTGAGTATGGCCAGGGACAGGCTGATCAGGGCAAGAAAGCCCAGGAAGGTGGACAGTCCCAGGAGCAGGGTCTTGCCGGCGTATTCGGCGATCGCCACCGGTCCGGAGAGATTCGCCAGACTTGCCTCGCCCCGCAGGAGTCGGTAGAAGACCTGGAAGGTCAGCGCCGCCATCTCCCGGCTGCGCTCGAAGGCGAGCCCGATGGACTCCACGGGCCCGGCGTGCTCGATGAGCAACATGGATTGCGCCGCTTCCGGGTCGTGGGCACGCGAGGCCAGCGCCACACCCAGGCGCCCGACCGTCTCTCCGTCGACCTCCACGGGGCGGGGGGTGATCTCCACGTCACGGCGCTGGCCGTCGACATCCTCGACCGTCACGCGCAGCGACTCGCCGGCGCGTCGGCCGATCCGGTCGATCAACTCGCGGGTATCCCGGTATTCCTCACCGTCGATGGCGACGATCCGTTCGCCCTCCGCCAGGCCCGCCTCGGCCGCCGCCGAGCCGTCCTGCACCCCGGCGATCTCGGCGACGGACGGCGGCTGCCACAGCACCAGGCCGAGCTTCGTCAGCACGTCCGGCGTCCGTTCGCCAATGGTTCCCCCCAGCGGGTCGAGCTCGGCTAGGTCGAGCTCGGTCGACAGGCTGCGCCCGTCGCGCTCGAAGCCGAGCGACAGGGTCTCGCGCTGGATGCCGCCGTTGATCAGGTGCAGCTGGAGATCCGAGAGGGTCGCCACCGGACGCGACCCCACCGAGGTGATCACGTCGCCCGACTGCAGGCCCGCCTCGGCCAGCGGCGTGTTCGATTCGAGTTCACCCAGCTTGGGCACGATGCCCTGCGTGCCCACCATGAACATCAGCCACCAGAAGAACAGCGCCAGCAGGATGTTCGCCGCCGGGCCGGCGGCCACGATCAGGCTCCGCTTCCAGAGAGGCTGGCGATTGAAGGCGCGGTGCCGTTCGGCCGGATCGACCTCGCCCTCGCGCTCGTCGAGCATCCGCACGTAGCCGCCCAGGGGAAACGCCCCGATACGGTACTCGATCCGATCGGGGCCTCGGCGCATCGAGAAGAGGGTCTTGCCGAAACCCAGCGAGTAGGTCAGCACCCGCACGCCCAGCCGGCGGGCCACCCAGAAATGGCCGTACTCGTGAAAGGCCACCAGGATGCCGATGGTGAGCAGAAAACCCAGCAGACTGATCAAGACGTCCATCGATCCTCACCCCCCGCGGTCAGCCGGGCCGATCGGCACCAGTCCGACGTCCAGGCGCGCACCTCGGCGTCCAGCGTCAGCACCGCGTCGATGGACCCGGGGGCAGCCACCCGGCCGGCCGCTGTCATCGCCTCCAGCGTGGCCTCGATCGCCGCCGAGATGCCGGGAAACGACAGCCGGCCATCGAGGAAGGCCGCCACCGCGACCTCGTTGGCCGCGTTGATGACCAGCGGGGCGGCCCCGCCGGCGCGCAGGGCGTCGAAGGCGAGCCGCAGGGCGGGAAAGCGGGCGAAGTCCGGTCGCTCGAAGTGCAGGCCGTTCAGGGCGTGGAAGTCCAGCGGGCGGACGCCGGAAGCCACGCGTTCGGGCCAGGCCAGGGCATGGGCGATCGGCGTGCGCATGTCCGGCTCGCCCAGCTCGGCGAGCACCGACCCGTCGACGAAGCGCACCATGGAGTGGATCACCGATTCGGGGTGAACGACCACCTCGATCCGGTCGGCTTCGATGCCGAACAGGCGCGCGGCCTCGATCACCTCGAGGCCCTTGTTCATCATCGTGGCCGAGTCCACCGATATCTTGCGCCCCATCGTCCAGTTGGGATGGGCGCAGGCCTGCTCGGGGGTAATCAGGGGGAACCGCTCGGCCGGCCAGTCGCGGAACGGTCCTCCCGAGGCGGTCAGGACGATGGATTCGACCGCCGCCGGAGCCGTGCAACGCTCCCCGACCCCCATCGGCAGGCACTGGAAGATGGCGTTGTGCTCGCTGTCGATCGGCAGCAGCTCCGCCCCGCCCCGTCGCGCCTCGTCCATCATCAGGTCGCCGGCAGCGACCAGGGACTCCTTGTTGGCCAGCAGCACCCGCTTGCCCGCATGCAACGCGTTCCAGGTGGACCGCAGCCCCGCCGTGCCGACGATGGCGGCCACCACCACGTCGAGGGTCGCATCGGCGGCAAGCGCATCCACGTCGCTCTGACCGACCACCACCTGGGGGCGCTCGCCGACCGGCAGATCCTCCAGTCGCGAGACCAGGGCCTCACGCCGGCTGGCGTCGACGAGCCCGACGATCGCCGGCCGGAATGCCCGCACCTGCTCGACCAGGGCGTCGACCCGCCCATGAGCGACCAGCACCTCCACGCGAAAGCGCTCCGGATGGCGCCCCAGCACGTCCAGCGTGCTCCGCCCGATGCTGCCGGTCGAGCCGAAGACACCGATGCGCTTCATGATCCGCCCATCAGCTGCATCTGCGACAGGGCAACCCACCAGAGCGGCATCGCGGCGAACTGGCCGTCGAGCCGGTCGAGCACGCCCCCATGACCGGGCAGCACCCGGCCGCTGTCCTTGACCCCCGCCTCTCTCTTGAGCCGGGATTCCTCGAGATCCCCCCCCACCGAGGCAAGCGCGACCACCGCGCACCAAAGGGCCAGCAGCCAGGAGGGCGTCGCCGCGAACAGCGGCAGCACCGCTCCGGCCGCCGCGAGCACCGCGACGCCGGCAAGCCCGCCGACCACGCCCTCGATGGACTTCCCGGGACTGATCATGGGGGCAAGCTTGTGCCGACCGAGGGCTCGACCGGAGAAATACGCCAGCGAATCGGCAACCACGACCACGAGGATGCCGAACAGCAGCAACCACTCCCCCTGCGGGGCCGCGTGAATATCGACGAGGGCAAGCCAGAACAGAGGCAGGATCACCAGCCCGATCAGTCGCCGCTGCCAGAAGGGGCGCACCGGCGGCCGGGTCGTCCGGTAGCGCAGGTGGGTGCCGAACAGGAAGAACCAGGCCGCGGCGGCCAGTCCCATCGGCCAGACGAGCTGATCGGCCGGCCAGAGCTGCTGCCAACCGACGGCGATCAGCACCGTGCCGACCACCCAGGGCCAGACCTGGCAGGGGGCCAACCCGCAGAGCCGGAACCACTCGACGGCCGCCCAGGCCAGAACGACGAGCGTGATGCCGGCGAAGATCCGCTCCGGGGTCAACAGCACCACGGCGAGCGCCACCAGCCCGGCGATCACCCCGGTGACCACTCGCAGCGCGGTCGAGTTCACGACAGCTCCTCGCCGGAGACCCGACCGAAGCGACGCTCCCGCCCGGCGAACCAGCGCACGGCTTCCTCGAAGGCCGCCTCGTCGAAACGCGGCCAGAGCACGTCGGAGAAGTACAGCTCGGCGTAGGCCGACTGCCACAGGAGGAAGTTGCTCAGGCGCTTCTCGCCCCCGGTGCGGATGAACAGGTCGACGTCGGGCTGCCCCGCGGTGGCCAGCCCCTTCTCGAACTCGCCGGCGAGGACCTCGGCATCGTCGAGGTCGAGTGCCTCGGATGCATGGCGCTCGGCAAGCCGGCGAGCGGCCTGGAGGATGTCCCACTGCCCGCCGTAGCTGACGGCGATCTGCAAGCGCAAACGGCGATTGGCGGCGGTACGCTCCTCCGCGGCGGCCATCAGCCCCCTGACCTGAGGGTCCAGTCGGGATCGATCACCGATGAACACCAGCCGCACGCCGTTCTCGTCGAGCTCGTCGAGTTCCTTCTCGAGCGCGTTGATGAACAGCTTCATGAGCGCCTCGACCTCGTCGGCCGGACGCGACCAGTTCTCGGAGGAGAAGGCGAACAGGGTAAGGATGGGAATTTCGAGCCGCATGGCGGCACGGATGGTCGCACGCACGGCACGGCGGCCTCGCTGGTGCCCCATCTTGCGCGGCAGGTGGCGCGCCTTGGCCCAGCGACCGTTGCCGTCCATGACGATGGCGACGTGGCGGGGCCGACGCGCCGGATCGATCTCCGTCGCCGGTTCGTTGATGGGCGCCCGGCTCACGGCGGCCTAGACTTCCATCAGTTCTTTTTCTTTCTGCGCCACGATGCGATCCACCTCGGCCACGCTCTCGTCGGTGAGCTTCTGGACCATTTCCTCGCCGCGACGCTCGTCGTCCTCGGAGATTTCCTTTTCCTTGAGGAAGGCCTTGAAGTCGCTGTTGGCATCACGGCGGATGTTGCGGATGGCGATCTTGGCATTCTCGCCCTCGTGACGCACCACCTTGCCCAGTTCCCGGCGCCGCTCCTCGGTGAGCGGCGGCATCGGGATACGGATCACTGTGCCGGCCGTAGACGGGTTGAGTCCCAGATCGGAGGTCATGATCGCCTTCTCGATCTTGCCGACCATGTCCTTCTCCCAGGGCGTCACGCTCAGCGTGCGCGCATCCTCGGCGGACAGCTTGGCGACCTGAGAGAGCGGCACCTCGCTGCCGTAGTACTCCACGTGGATGTGATCGAGCACGCTGACATGCGCCCGACCGGTGCGGATCTTGGAAAGCTCGCCCTTGAGCGCCTCGATGCTCTTGTTCATGCGCGTGCGAGCGTCTTTGACCACGTCGTCAATCATTCTTCACGTTCTCCGCTGTCACCAGGGTACCGACGGGCTCGCCGTTCACGGCCCGCACCAGGTTCCCCGGCTCGTTGATGTCCACCACCATCAGCGGCATCTGCTGATCGCGACACATCACGATCGCGGTGGCGTCCATCACGCCCAGCCGCTGGTCGAGCACGGCATTGTACGTCAAATGATCGTAGCGTTCCGCATCGGCATCGAGCTGCGGATCGGCGCTGTAGACCCCGTCCACCTTGGTGGCCTTGATCATCAGGTCCGCGTCGATCTCGGCGGCGCGCAGGCTCGCGCCCGAGTCGGTGGTGAAGAACGGATTGCCCGTCCCGCCGACCAGCACGACCACCCGGCCCTTCTCCAGGTGACGCACGGCGCGGCGGCGGATGTAGTCCTCGCAGACCGCGTGAATGGACACCGCGGACATCACACGGACCTTCAGCCCGCGACGTTCGAGCACGTCCTGCATCGCCAGCCCGTTCATGACCGTCGCCAGCATGCCCATCTGGTCGCCGGTCACCCGGTCCATGCCGGCGCCGGCCAGGCCTTCGCCGCGGAAGATGTTGCCGCCGCCGACGACCACCGCGACCTCGACACCCCGGTCCTTGAGGGCCTGGATGTCGTCACCGAGCCGATTGATCACCGCCGGGTCGATCCCGAAAGGCCGGTCTCCCATCAGCGCCTCGCCGCTGAGTTTGAGCAGGACACGTCGATAACGGGGAGAACCGGCAGCTTGCATATCGTTTCACCTGTGGGCTGAGTGCTTGCAATGGGTTGTCGCGCCACGTCGAGCATGACGCACCTGGAAACATCCGAGCAAGACCTCCGGCCGGGCCGGTCGACCCGCGGAGGGCTTGATCGGAGGTTCAGCAGTTCAAAAAAAAGCCGGGGTGGCCCCGGCTTTCCTCGAGGGCGATCAGCCCCCCTTGACCTGCGCCATCACCTCGGCGGCGAAGTCGCCTTCCTCCTTCTCGATGCCCTCGCCCACTTCCATGCGCTCGAAGCGGATGCACTTGGCACCTTCCTTCTTGAGCAGCTGGCCGACGGTCTGGTCCGGATCCTTGACGAACGGCTGACCGACCAGGGTGATCTCGGCCAGGAACTTGCGAATCCGGCCCTCGATCATCTTCTCGACGATCTCCGGCGGCTTGCCCGACTCGGCGGCCTGGGCGCGGAAGATCTCGCGCTCCTTCTCGAGAGTCGCTTCGTCGACCTGCGACTCGTCGACGCAGGTCGGCTTGCTCGCGGCGACGTGCATGGCGAGGTCACGCGCCAGCTCCTCGTTGCCGCCCTCGAGCTCGACCAGCACGCCGATGCGCTCGCCGTGACGGTACGCACCGATAACGCCGGAGGTGTCCATGCGCACGAAGCGACGGATCTGGATGTTCTCGCCCAGCTTGGCGATCAGCGCCTTGCGGCGATCATCGGCCTTCTCGCCGTCGATCTCGAGCGCATTGACGGCATCCATGTCGACCGGATCGTCAGCCAGGATGCGATCGGCAATGCCCTGGGCGAAACCGGTGAAGTCATCACCCTTGGCGACGAAGTCCGTCTCGGAGTTGATCTCCACCATCGCGGCGGCCTTGCGGTCGTCGCTGACGGCGATCGCGACCTGACCCTCGGCGGCCACGCGGTCGGCCTTCTTGTCGGCCTTGGCCAGGCCGCTCTTGCGCATCTGCTCGATGGCCGCCTCGATGTCGCCGTCGGTCTCGACCAGCGCCTTCTTGCATTCCATCATGCCGGAGCCGGTACGCTCACGGAGCTCTTTGACCAGAGAGGCAGAAATTGCCATGACCTGTCTTCTCCCGAAAATCTGTCTTGTAGAAAAACAACGGGCCTGACGACCCGTTGCTCATATCGGCGACCGGACCGCCTGCCCGATGCGGGCGGGGTCCGGTCGCGACCCGTTACTTGGCCGCTTCTTCCTGCTCGGACACTTCGACGAAGTCCGACTCGCTGACGCTCGAGGCACCCTTGGCGTCCAGCACCGCATCGGCAACGGCCGTGGTGTAGAACTGGATGGCACGGATCGCGTCGTCGTTGCCCGGGATGACGTAATCGACGCCCTGGGCGCTGTTGTTGGTGTCGACGACCGCCACGACCGGGATGCCCAGCTTCTTGGCTTCCTTGATCGCGATGTCCTCGTGGCCGACGTCGATGACGAACAGCGCGTCCGGCAGGCGCTCCATGTCCTGGATGCCGCCGATGGAACGCTCGAGCTTGGCGCGCTCGCGGGTCAGCTCGAGGGCTTCCTTCTTCACCAGCTTGGCGAAGGTGCCGTCCTCTTCCATCTGCTGCAGCGCCTTGAGGCGGCGAATGGAGGAACGCACGGTGCGGAAGTTGGTCATCATGCCGCCGAGCCAGCGGTGGTTGACGTACGGCATGCCGCAGCGCTTGGCTTCGGTCTCGACGATGTCACGCGCCGACCGCTTGGTGCCGACGAACATGACCTTGCCGCCGTTGCCGACCAGCTTGCCGATGTAGTTCAAGGCATCCTCGAACATCGGCAGGGTCTTTTCCAGGTTGATGATGTGGATGCGGTTGCGCTGACCGAAGATGTAGGGCGCCATGCCCGGGTTCCAGTATCGAGTCTGGTGACCGAAGTGGACACCGGCCTCGATCATCTGACGCATGGTGATTTTAGCCATCTGAATAACTACCTGTTTTGATTGGGTTAGGCCTCCGCCCGATCTGACAGCACAACCCCCGGCTCGACCGATGGGCACCCCGCGCTGCCATAGCGATGGACGTGTGGAATTTCCGGCCGCCTGCCGAAAAGCGGCGGTCCGGCGCGCGAATTATACGGGAAGTCGCCGCCGCTGGGAATCCCGGGATGGGACGAGCGCTCGGAAGCAGCGCTCAGCCGGCGGCGTGCGCCCGGACCGCGTCCGCCAGATCCTCGGCAACCGAATGAACCTCCTCGGCGGATTCCCCCTCGACCATCACGCGAATCAACGGCTCGGTGCCGGACGGACGCAGCAGCACCCGGCCGCGATCCGCCAGCCGGGATTCGGCGGCCGCGACGGCGCCGGCGATGGCCGGATCGTCGAGCGACACGGGCCGGTCGATGCGCACGTTGATCAGCTCCTGGGGCAGGATCTCCACCGGGTCGAGCAGCTCGCCGAGAGACTTGTCCTGGCGGGCCATTTCCGCCAGGACCTGCAGCGCGGCTATGATGCCGTCGCCGGTGCTGTGCCGGTCGAGGCACAACAGATGACCGGACGACTCGCCGCCCAGCAGCCACCGTTCGCGCTTGAGGGCCTCGTGGACGTAGCGGTCGCCCACCTTGGCTCGCAGGAAGGGACGACCGAGCGCCTGCACCGCCCGCTCGAGGCCAAGGTTGCTCATCTGCGTACCGACGACCCCCCCGTCATAGCCCTGCCGGATGCGACCGGCGGCGATAACGTACAAGAGCTCGTCGCCGTCGCGTATGTTCCCGGCGGCATCCACCATCACCACGCGATCGCCGTCGCCGTCGAAAGCGACGCCCAGGTCGGCTTTCGCCGCCAGCACCGCGGCACGGACGGCCTCGGGGTGGGTCGAGCCGACTCCCTCGTTGATGTTGAAACCGTCGGGGGCGGCACCGATCACCTCGACCTCGGCCCCCAGCTCGGCGAACACGCGGGGAGCAACCTGGTAGGTGGCGCCGTGGGCGCAGTCCACCACGATGCGCAGCCCCGAGAGCATCATCCCGCTCGGGACCGTGCTCTTGCAGAACTCGATGTAGCGGCCCGGCGCATCCTCGATACGTTCGGCCTTGCCCAGACGACGGTTGTCGATTACCTCCAGCGGCTGGTCGAGCATGGCCTGGATCTCGTCCTCGACCGCGTCAGGCAGTTTCTCGCCGTGCGAGGAGAAGAACTTCACGCCGTTGTCGGCGTAGGGATTGTGCGAGGCGCTGATGACAACGCCCGCCGAGGCACGCAGGGTGCGCGTCAGGTAGGCGATCGCGGGTGTGGGCATCGGCCCGAGCAGGCGCACGTCCACGCCCGCGGCGGCAAAGCCCGCCTCCAGCGCGGACTCGAACATGTACCCCGACACGCGCGTGTCCTTGCCGATCAGCACCCGTCGGCGTCCATGGTCGCCCAGCACCCTGCCGGCCGCCCAGCCCAGCTTGAGGACGAACTCGGGGGTCATGGGCCACTGCCCTACCGCTCCCCGCACCCCGTCGGTTCCGAATACTCTGGTCACGTCTACGCCTCTTTTCTCGACCCTGACCGGCGGTCCGCCTGCCGGCGCGGTCGCCGGAAACAAGAACGCCGGCTCGCGGGGCCGGCGTCGCTCTTCGTGTCTGTTCGCCGACCGCCGCGGAACGACGGCCGACGCCCCGGAGGGGGGGTATCACATGGCCGGCGCGCCTTCCGGCTCTTCGGCTGTATCGACGTCTTCCTCGCCGATGACGGCGACGTAGGCCGCGAGGTTGTTGATGTCCTCGTCGGACAGGTGCTTGGCCTGCGGAATCATCGTGTACGAGTACTGGCCCATCTCGGTGCCCTTGCGGTAGACCTTCAGCAGGGAGGCGATCTGCGAGGCAGAGGTGCCGCGCAGCTTGGGCGCGTTCACCAGGTGCCCGCCCTCGCCCTTCTCGCCGTGGCAGACAGCGCAGGAAGAATACAGGGCCTTGCCCCGGACGATATCGGCCTGGGCCAGCTCGTCGCTGTCGACCTCGGCCTCTTCGGCGGCAGCCGAGTCGTCTTCACCGGCGTCGTCCCCGCCATTGGCGCCGCCGAACTCCTCGGCGACATAGGCGGCCAGGTCGGCGATGTCGTCGTCGGACAGGCCGGATGCGTTCGGCGCCATGGTGCCGTAACGGTCACCCAGGTCGACGCTCTTGAGGTAGTCCTTGTCGCCCTCGCGGTAGGCGGTCAGGCTCTTGACCACCTCGTCCTCGCCCAGGCCGGTCAGTTTCGGGAAGGCCCCGCCCTGACCGGCACCGTCGGCGCCATGGCAGGCGGCACAGGAGGCGTACTTTTCCTTGCCCGCGGCCGGGTCACCGGCGGCTTGGCCCATCAACGGCGCGGCAAGCGCTCCACTGGCGGCAAGGGCGATGAGTGAACGACGCATCTGTTTCATGATTTCTACTCTCAACTGTTGCGCCGCGGCATACCCTTGATGACCGATTCCCGGCGCGATCGGACGCACCGGAACGAAGGCCGGTCGGGCAGCCTTGCGGCGATTTACAAGTCAACCAAATTAACCCCGGCGGGGAAAATATCAGAAAACCCTAATTTGACCCAAGACAAACGCGCTTATGCAGGAAAAGGGGATTTTCTCACGCCCTCCCACTCGACGACATACCCGGCGCGCCGGCGGCATGCCAGACGTCGAGCACGTCGCGAGTGGCCTCGACATCGTGGACCCGCAGGACGCGTGCCCCACGCTGAGCGGCCAGCAACGCCGCCGCCGCGCTGCCCGCCGCACGACGCTCGACCGGCTGACCGGTGGCGTCACCGATCATGCGCTTGCGCGACATGCCCACCAACAGGGGCACGCCCAGGCAGTCGAGCTCCCCGAGACGACGCAGCAGGGTGAAGTTCTGTTCCGTGGTCTTTGCAAAACCGAAGCCCGGGTCGACCAGGATGCGCCCCTCGGGCACGCCGGCCGCGCGGAGTTGGTCGACGCGTTCGGCGAGGAAGTCGATGACCTCCCGGACGAGGTCGTCGTAGTCGGTCCGGGCCGCCATCGTCCCCGGCTCGCCCCGCATGTGCATGACGCACACCGAGGCCCGCGAGGACGCTGCCGCCTCGAGCGCCCCCGGGCGCGAGAGCGCGCGGACATCGTTGATCAGGCAGGCCCCCGCCTCGGTCGCCCGGGTCATCACGGCCGCCGAGCTCGTGTCGATGGAAAGAGGGCACCCGAAGCGGGCCGCGACAGCCTCGATGACGGGCATCACGCGAGCGATTTCCTCGTCCTCGGAGACCGGCTCTGCACCGGGACGGGTGGACTCGCCGCCGACGTCGATCAGGTCGGCGCCGGATTCCAGCATGGACTCGGCGGCGGCCAGGGCCCGGTCGACGCTGTTCCAGCGACCACCATCGGAAAACGAGTCGGGCGTGGCGTTGAGGATGCCCATGATCAGCGGGCGATCACCTCGCCAGTCGGGGCACGGCGCGCCGGCGCCGCTCATCAGCTCCTCGGCCCGCCGCCCACCGGGCTGCCGTCGGGTGCCCGATCGCCGTCCTGGCGGTCGTCGCCGCCACCGGAATCGGGCCTGTCACCACGTTCGCCGCCTTGTGCGTCATCGCCCCGACCGGACTCGGCCTCGGCAGCCTCGTCGGCATCCGCGACCTCGCCGGCCCCCGGGGGCTGCTGGTCGGATTCCGCCTTGTCACTGTCCCAGTCGGCCGGCTCACGCACCGGGCGGCGCTCCATCAGGTCGTCGATCTGCCCGGAATCGATGGTCTCGTACTTCATCAGCGCCTCGGCCATGGCATGCAGGATGTCCATGTTGTCCACCAGGATCTGCCGGCAGCGCTGGTAGTTGCGGTCGATGACCTGCTTGATCTCGACGTCGATGATCTCCTTGGTCTCGTCGGAGAAGTGCCCGCCGGAGGCCTGTCGGCCCATGAACGGGTCGCCGTCGTCCTCGGAGTAGTAGAGGGTCCCGAGCTTGTCGGACATGCCCCACTTGGTGACCATGTTGCGCGCCAGCTCCGTGGCCCGCTCGATATCGTTCGAGGCGCCGGTGGTGACCGCCTCCTCGCCGAAGATCAGCTCCTCGGCGATCCGCCCGCCGAACAGGCTGGAGATGTTCGACTCGAGTTTTCGCCTGGAATAGCTGTAGCGATCCTGGTCCGGCAGGAACATGGTGATGCCCAGCGCCCGGCCGCGCGGGATGATCGAGACCTTGTAGACCGGGTCATGCTCCGGCACCAGCCGGCCGACGATCGCGTGACCCGCCTCGTGGTAGGCGGTGAGCTTCTTCTCGTCCTCGCTCATCACCATGGACTTCCTCTCGGCGCCCATGATGATCTTGTCCTTGGCCCGCTCGAGGTCGGACATGGTGACCTCGGGCTTGCTGGCCCGGGCGGCGAACAGGGCCGCCTCGTTGACGACGTTGGCCAGGTCCGCGCCGGAGAAGCCGGGCGTGCCGCGGGCGATCAGCGATGGCTCGACGTCCTTGGCCGCCGGTACCTTGCGCAGGTGGACCTTGAGGATCTGCTCTCGGCCCCGCACGTCAGGCAGACCGACGACCACCTGGCGGTCGAAGCGGCCCGGGCGCAGCAGCGCCTTGTCGAGCACGTCGGCCCGGTTGGTCGCGGCGATCA
The DNA here is from genome assembly GCA_041690375.1 of Guyparkeria sp. GTDB lineage: Bacteria > Pseudomonadota > Gammaproteobacteria > Halothiobacillales > Halothiobacillaceae > Guyparkeria. The sequence continues at coordinate 42,178 of JAWLHL010000005.1, forward strand.
CGATGACGCCCTCGTTGCCCTCGAAGCCGTCCATCTCGACCAGCAACTGGTTGAGGGTCTGCTCGCGCTCGTCGTGGCCGCCGCCCATGCCGCCGCCACGGGTACGGCCGACCGCGTCGATCTCGTCGATGAAGATGATGCAGGGCGCATGCTTCTTCGCCTGCTCGAACATGTCGCGGACACGCGAGGCGCCCACGCCGACGAACATCTCGACGAAGTCGGAACCGGAGATGGAGAAGAACGGCACCTTGGCCTCGCCGGCGACCGCCTTGGCCAGCAAGGTCTTGCCGGTACCCGGCGGGCCGACCATCAGCACGCCGCGCGGAATGTTGCCCCCCAGGCGCTGGAACTTGCCCGGGTCCTTGAGGAAGTCGACCAGTTCGACCACCTCTTCCTTGGCCTCGTCGGCGCCGGCGACGTCGTTGAACGTGACCTTGACCTGGTCCTCGCTCATCAGCTTGGCCTTGGACTTGCCGAAGCTCATCGCGCCGCGGCCGCCACCGCCCTGCATCTGGCGCATGAAGAAGATCCAGATCGCGATCAGCAGGATGAACGGGAACCACTGGATGAAGATCGTCATCAGCAGCGACGGCTTCTCCGGCGCCTTGGCGTTGATCTTCACGTTGTTGTCGAGCAGATCACCCACCAGGGCGCGGTTGTCGCTCTCCGGGCTGTAGGTCTCGAAGCGGCTGCCCGCCCCGGTCACGCCCTTGATGGTCTGCCCCTCCATGGTGACCGACTCGATGTTGCCGCGCTTCACGTCCTGGATGAATTCGGAGTACGACATCGCCGTGGCGGTGGTCGCGCGCTGATCGAAGCTGTTGAACACCGTCATCAGCACGACGGCGATCACTACCCAGATCAGGATGTTCTTGGTCAAGTCGTTCAAGGCAACACCTCTGCCAGCAGTCATCGCAACAATGGCCGGCACACGACGATCCGTGTCCGGCCAGCGATGACGTAATCATTTATTCGAATACCTTATATCAGGCGCTTTCCGGTTGCCACCAGATACACCTCGCGCGAGCGCGGTCGCGAAGCCTTGGGCTTGCGGACCACCACCCGGTCGAACCGTTGGCGGACCTCCCTGACGTACTCGTCGAACCCCTCCCCCTGAAAGAGCTTGGTGACGAAGGCACCCTTCACCTTCAGCATCCGATCACAGAAGTCCAGGGCAAGTTCCGCAAGATACATCGAACGGGGGATGTCCACCGAGTCCAGACCACTCATGTTGGGGGCCATGTCGGAAAGCACAAGGTCGACTTCCGTCTCGCCCAGGGCGGCCTCGAGTTCCTCGAGCACCGCGTCCTCGGTGAAGTCGCCCTGCAGCACGGTGGTATGGGCGAAGTGATCCATGGGCAGGAGATCGAGGGCGAACACGTGTCCCTTCGCCCCCACCACCTGGGCGGCGTACTGCGTCCAGCCGCCCGGGGCGGCGCCGAGATCGACCACGGTCATGCCGGGTCGCAGGAAACGGTCGCGCTCGTTGAGCTCGATGAGCTTGTAGACGGCGCGCGAGCGCCAGCCCTCGCGCTGGGCCTTCTGCACGAATTCATCGCGGAAATGTTCGGCAAGCCAACGCTTGCTACTGACCGAACGCGCCATGCAAGTCTCCAGAAGCGAAAAAACCGGGGGCTGATCAGGGAAGATCCGTGCGATTATCCCCGATTGCCCCCGGCCGCCCAAATGGCCGTCGCCCGACACGACGACGTGTCAGTCGATCAGTGCATGTGACCGTGACCTCCCGTGGCCTTCTCGCGGGGCGTCACCGGCGCCTCCACCTCGAGGTGGCCGCCATCGCCCAGGCCGAGGTCGATCACGACCGTCTCGCCTTCCTCCAGCGACCGCTCCGGCCCGATCAGCATCACGTGGTAGCCGCCCGGCGCCAGCCGGACCGTCTCGCCGGCCGGCACCGTGATCCGGTCCTGCTCGATCATGCGGTGCATGCCATCCTCGTTGACCGACTCGTGCAGCTCCACCTTCTTGAAGCCGGCGGCGTCGGCCGAGACCACGTCGACCGCCTCGTCACCGGGATTGTGCAGCTCCATGAAGGCCGCCGTGGCATGCGCCCCCGGCGGCGCCAGCGCCACCCAGGGATTCTGCACGTCGAGCTCGGCGGCCTGGGCCGCGCCGGCACTCGCCAGCAGTGCGGCACCCAGCAGTCGGCTCGCGAATCGACCAGCCGGAAAATGCATCATCTTCATCGCTTCTCTACCTCTGACATGAAATCCTCAAGCATATCCACGATCGCGCCGCTGTCGTGCGGGCCCGGCAGCAACGCCAGCATCCGTCCCTTCGGATCGATCAGGCGGAAGCTCGTGTCGTGATCGACGTTGTAACCGATCTCGCCCTCCTCGTGCGGCTCGATCCGGTAGCCGGCCTTGACGGTCGAGGTGATCGAGTCGATCGCCTCCCGCGAGCCGGTCACCGGCAAGAACACCTCCGAGTAGAACGCCGTGTACTTGGCCAGGTGAGCCGGACTGTCCCGCTCCGGGTCGACGGAAAGGAACACCACCTGCCAGTCGAATTCCGGCAGCCGCTCCTCGAGTGACGGCAGGATGCGCGACAGCTGCCCGAGTTCGGTGGGACAGACGTCCGGGCAATAGCTGTAGCCCGTGTAGAAGATCGTCCAGCGTCCCTCGAGGAGCTCGTCGGTCGACACGGTGCCGTCCTCGGACTCCAGCTCCACGTCGGGCAGGGGAATGGGCTGCTCCGGCGTACGCAGCACCAGCTGGTCGGGCGTCTCGTAGCTGGCCAGCCAGCTTTCGGCGTCCTCGTCGGACGAGCAGCCCGGAAGCAGCGGAAGGAAAAGCAGGGGAAACAGCAGAATGCGGATCGTGCGCATGAGTCGAGACGTCCCGGATTGGCCGGCAGGAATGTAGCCGTTAAACTGCCGTTCAATCCGCGCCGGATCAATGTGTGATTTCACACAATCGCCCCGGCGCGGGCACCGCCCGTCCACCCAGGAAGCCAGACCGACATGACCCTTACCGCCCGGCAGAGACAGTATCTTCGTTCTGAAGCCCATCATCTCAAGCCCGTGGTCCTGCTCGGCCAGCACGGGCTCACGGATGCGGTGCTCGCCGAGATCGACCAGGCCCTGGAGATCCACGAGCTGATCAAGGTACGCATCCCCGGCGTGGATCGCGAGGACAAGCGCGAGATCACCGAGGCGATCACGGAGTCCACCGGGGCGACGCTCGTGCAGACCGTGGGGCACGTCGCCGTGCTCTTTCGCCCCCGGCAGAAAAACTCCGAGTACACCCTCCCCCGCGCCAAGGGAAGATGATCCCGCTGCTCGGAGCCGACCCGAGCGGGTTTCCGCCCACCTCCTGGGCGCTCGACGAGCCCAACGGCCTTCTGGCCGCCGGTGGCGACCTCTCGGTGGAGCGGCTGCTGGCCGCCTACTGCCGGGGCATCTTCCCCTGGTTCAGCCGGGGCGACCCGATCCTGTGGTGGAGCCCTGACCCCCGCACCCTGTTCGAGCCCGATCGGTTCCACGTCTCCCGCAGCCTGGCCAAGTGGCGCCGCCAGCAACGCTACCGGGTGACGGCGGACACCGCCTTCGCCGCCGTGGTGGACGGCTGCGCCGCGCCGCGGGGCGACGACCCGGAGACCTGGATCGTCCCCGAGATGCGCGAGGCCTTCGTCGCCCTGCACGAGGCCGGGCATGCCCGTTCCGTGGAAGTCTGGGACGGCTCGAAACTGGTCGGCGGCCTGTTCGGCACGCAGATCGGACGGGCCGCCTTCGGCGAGTCCATGTTCAGCCGGGCGCCCAACGCCTCGAAGTTCGCCCTGGCCGCCATCCTCGTCGACGGCATCTGGGGGGACATCGACTTCCTCGACACGCAGTTCAGCACCGCCCACCTGCTGGGCCTCGGTGCCGAGGAAGTGTCCCGTGACGAATTCCGGCGGCGGCTCGCCGCCGCCACGGCGGACACGGGCATCTGTGATAAAACCTCCTGAAGGAAACTCTGCACGATTCGATGGCATCTCTGGCTAGCGGGTTTGTTCGCTTTTCTGGCGCCGGACCGAAGACGGGCTCATTGCCCGTCGAGGGACGGCAACGACGAGTGCGGGCAAACCCGCAAGCCCCGTCTGGGTGAACCGGGACCGGAGCGACTCAGCGTCGCTCCGCAGCGCGGTGAACGCGGAGCCTCGCGGAGCTGGAACGGGCCTCCAAGGGCCCATCTGCGACGTCGCTGGGTTCGTCCGTGAGCACCGACGTTCGGGCCGGCTCGCGCCGGCCTCCTGCCGATCCGGTCCAGCCCTTGTAAAGGGCGACGGCCCTTCACGGCGGACTGCGCCTTGCATCTGGGCCCTTGGAGGTCCCGCTTCAGACGTCATCGAATCGTGCAGAGTTTCCTGAATGCACGGGGCCCTCGCCACCGGATGGCGACGGGCTCCCCAAACGACTCTGACAAGGAAAGGGAACCTGCCGTGCAAGCCGATACCACAGGCATCCTGCTGACACTCCTCCTGATCTCCGTGGTCGCCGTGGTGGCGCTGCGCCGGGTCAACCTGCCGGCCATCCTCGGCTACCTGGCCGTGGGCGTGCTCGCCGGACCTCACGCGCTCGGCCTGGTCCGGGACATCCACGACATCCACCTGATCGCCGAATTCGGGGTGGTGTTCCTGCTGTTCATGCTCGGCCTGGAATTCTCGCTACCCCGGCTGGTGGCGATGCGCCGGGCCGTGGTGGGCATGGGTGGCGCGCAGGTGCTGCTGACCGCGATCATCACCGGCGGCACGGCGCTGATGATGGGGTTCTCGCCGGCCGCGGCCTTCACCCTCGCCGGGGTGATGACCGTCTCGTCCACCGCCATCGTCATCCGCCAGCTCGGCGAACAGCTCGAGATCAACTCCCGTCACGGCAACAACGCCGTCGGCATCCTGCTGTTCCAGGACCTGGCGGTCATCCCGTTCCTGATCATCATCCCGGTGCTGGGCCTGTCGGGTGCGACGGGGGATGCCGGCAACCTGACCCTCGAGATCACCCTGACACTCGGGGCCGGGGTGCTCGCCGCCATCGGCCTGTTCTTCGGCGGGCGCTGGGTGCTCCGACCGCTGTTCCACGAGATCGCCAAGTCGCGCTCGGCCGAGCTGTTCACGCTGGCGGTCCTGCTCACCGTGCTCGGCGCCGGCTGGCTGACCAACACCGCTGGGCTGTCCTGGGAACTGGGCGCGTTCCTCGCCGGCATCGCGCTGTCCGAGACGCAGTACAAGCACCAGATCGAGGCCGACATCCGGCCCTTCCGCGACGTCCTGCTGGGCCTGTTCTTCATCACGATCGGCATGATGCTCAACGTGGGGGGACTGCCGGAGATCTTCCATTGGGTGCTGGTCTTCCTCGGGATCCTGATCCTGGCCAAGACCCTGATCATCTTCCTGATCGGTCGCGCCATGGGCGAGGCGCCGGGCGTGGCGTTGCGCACCGGGCTGGTGCTGGCCCAGGGCGGCGAGTTCGGCTTCGCCATGCTCTCGATCGCCAACCCGGAGCTGATGAGCGCAAGCGAACGCCAGATCGTGCTCGCCACCGTGATCTTCTCGATGGTGCTCACCCCGATCCTGGTCAAGTACAACGGCCTGATCGCCAAGTACCTGGTGCCCGGTTACGCCCGCGGACGGCGGGAACACGCCGTCGAGATCCGGCAGGACACCAGCGACCTCACCGGTCACGTCGTCATCTGCGGCTTCGGCCGGGTCGGCCAGAACGTCGCCCGGCTGCTGGGAAGCGAGGGCATCGACTACACCGCCATCGAGGTCGATCCCGACATCGTCCAGCAGGCCAACCAGGCCGGCCTGCGCGTCTACTTCGGCAACTCCACCCACCTGGACATCCTGCAGTCGGCCGGTCTCGAACGGGCCCGGGCGCTGGTACTGACGCACCTCGACGATACCTCGACGATCAAGACCATCGAGATCGTGCGCGGGGTCAACCGCGACATCCCGATCATCGTGCGTACCCGTACCGACGAGTTCCTCGACCGGATCCACGAGGCCGGCGCCACCGAGGTGGTCGCCAGCGTCTACGAGATGAGCCTCGCGCTGGGTGGCCACCTCCTGCGCACGCTCCGCGTACCGGTCACCAAGATCCTGCGCCAGATCGAGGAGATCCGTGCCGAGGACTACGCCCCCCTCCGGCATACCTTCCATGGCGACCGGGCGCGCGACGAGAACGATTTCATCCCGCTGGCACCCCGGACCCTCAAGAACGTCACCCTGGTGCCCGGCGCGAGGTCCGTCGGCCGGCGACTGGCAGACGTGCTGCCGCAGGACGGCTCGGTGGTCGTCGATGCGATCAACCGCCACGGAATAAGGGGGGAGAGCCCCGACGCGGACGTGGTGCTGCTGGAAGACGACGTGCTGACCCTCTATGGCGCGCCCGAGGCCCTCGACGCGGCAGAGGAGCGGCTGCTGGCCGGCCGACCGGGCTGAGAGAGCGCCGTCGGCCGATCAGGCCGTACGTGCACCGACGGCGCAAATGGGCCACAATCTCCGCCTTCCACGCGCCGTCGGCGCGGGTTCCAGCCTGCACGCCATTTCGCCAAGTACCTGTCATGAGCGATTCGAAGCCCGTCCCCGCCCAACCGAAGAACTCCGGCGACCCGATCTACCTGCGCGCGCGCACCGAACTGGGCCGCGCCCTGGCAATTGGCCTGTGCGGGGAGACGGCCGACCGGCCACTGCTGGCGGTTCTGCCCGACAGCCGCCAGGTGAACGACGCGCGGACGGCGCTGGCCTTTCTCGGCATCGAGGCCTCGGTCTTCCCCGACTGGGAAGTGCTGCCCTATGACCGCTTCTCGCCCCACCAGGACCTGATCTCCGACCGACTCTCCCGCCTGTGGCGCCTGCCGCGGGAGTCCTCCGGGGTGACCCTTATCGCCGCGCCGACACTGCTGCAACGGCTGCCGCCACCGGCATTCGTCGCCGGCCAGGGCATGGTGCTGGAAGTGGGCCAGACGCTCGACCGGGAGGCCTACCGTCGGCAGCTCGAGTCCGCCGGTTACAGCCTCGTCTCCCAGGTGCAGCAGCACGGCGAGTACGCCCTGCGGGGCGGCCTGATCGACGTCTTCCCCATGGGTGCCGAGGAGCCGGTGCGCATCGACCTGTTCGACGACGAGATCGAGACCCTGCGCCACTTCGACCCCGAATCGCAGCGTTCCACCGAGACGGTCAAAGAGATCACCCTGCTGCCGGCCCGCGAATACCCGCTGACCGACAAGGGCATCCGCAGCTTCCGCCAGAACTGGCGCAACACCTTCGCCGGCGACCCCACGCGTTCGCCCATCTATCGACAGGTCTCCGAGGGACTGGTGCCGGCGGGCATCGAGAGCTACCTGCCGCTGTTCTTCGACGAGACCGCCACGCTGTTCGACTACCTGCCGGAGACGTCGCGACTGCTGGTCTTCGACGGCGTGCCGGGGGCGATCGAGCGCTTCGTCGACGAGACCACCGCACGCTACACCCAGCGGTCGGGTGACATCGACCACCCCATCCTGCGCCCCGAGGCGCTCTACCAGACCCCCGAGGAATTCGAGGAACGCATCCGGGCCCGCCCGCGCTGGCAACTGGTCGCCGGTGACGACGAGCGATTCCCCCAGTCCGCGGATCTCGGCGACCGCCCCCTGCCCGATCTCTCGACCGGCAGCGCCTCTCACGACGCCGTCATCGCCCGGCTGGACGCGTTCGCCCGCGAATTCGACGGCCGACTCCTGCTGGTCGCCGAGAGCAGCGGTCGTCGCCAGGCACTCATCGAGCAGACCACGGCCGCGGGCCTGCCGACCGTGCCGGTCGACGGCTGGGCGACCCGGGCGGAACTGCAACCGGGCCGTCCCGGCGTGGCGGTGGCCGAACTGGAGCACGGCGCAATCCTGCCGTCGGACGACGGCGCGGTGGCGGTGGTCAGCGAGATCGACCTGTTCGCCGAACGCGTCGCCCAGCGCCGGGCGCGCTCCCGTCGCGGCCGGGATGCCGACGCGATCATCCAGAACCTCGACGACCTAGCCATCGGCGCGCCGGTGGTCCACGAGGACCACGGCGTGGGCCGCTTCCAGGGACTGGTCACGCTGGAGATGAACGGCCAGCCGCAGGAATACCTGCTGCTGACCTACGCCGACGACGACAAGCTCTACGTGCCGGTCTCGGGGCTGGAGCGCATCTCGCGATACACCGGCGGCTCCGAGGAGACCGCGCCACTGCACCGGCTGGGTTCCGGGCAGTGGGAGAAGGCGAAAAAGCGTGCCGCCAGGCAGGTCCACGACGTCGCCGCCGAGTTGCTGGACATCCACGCCCGTCGCGCGGCGCGCAAGGGTACGGCAATGCCGGTCGATCAGCGCGACTACCGGCGCTTCGCCGAGGACTTCGCCTTCGAGCCCACCGACGACCAGCGTCTCGCCATCGAGCAGGTGCTCGCCGACATGGAGTCCGCCCAGCCGATGGACCGGGTGGTCTGCGGCGACGTCGGCTTCGGCAAGACCGAGGTGGCCATGCGCGCGGCCTTCGTCGCGGTGGAGAACGGCGCGCAGGTCGCCGTGCTGGTGCCCACCACGCTGCTCGCCGAGCAGCACCTGAGGAACTTCCGCGACCGCTTCGCCGACTGGCCGGTGACCATCGAGAGCCTCTCGCGCCTGTCGGGGGGCAGGAAGACCGCCGAGCTGCGCGAGCGGATCAAGGCAGGCCAGGTCGACATCGTCATCGGCACGCACAAGCTGCTGCGCGACTCGCCCGAGTTCGCCAATCTGGGACTCGTGATCATCGACGAGGAACAGCGCTTCGGCGTGCGCGACAAGGAACGCCTCAAGGCGCTGCGCGCCGAGGTGGACATGCTCACGCTCACCGCCACGCCCATCCCGCGCACGCTCAACATGGCGCTCTCGGGCATCCGCGATCTCTCCATCATCGCCACCCCGCCGCGCGAGCGCCTGGCGGTCAAGACCGTCGTCCTCCGGTGGGACGAGGTGCAGATCCGCGAGGCGATCCAGCGCGAGCTCAAGCGCGGCGGGCAGGTGTACTTCCTGCACAACGAGGTCAAGAGCATCGACCGCATGGCCCGCCTGGTCGAGGAGATCGTCCCCGAGGCGCGGGTGAACGTCGCCCACGGGCAGATGGGCGAGCGCGGACTCGAGCAGGTGATGTCGGACTTCTACCACCAGCGCTTCAACGTGCTGGTCTCGACCACCATCATCGAGTCGGGGATCGACATCCCCACGGCCAACACCATCCTGATCCACCGCGCCGACAAGTTCGGCCTGGCCCAGCTCCACCAGTTGCGCGGACGGGTGGGCCGTTCACATCACCGCGCCTACGCCTACCTGATCACCCCGGAGCCGGGCCAGCTCACCCCGGATGCGCAGAAGCGCCTCGAGGCGATCGCCGCGCTGGAGGACCTGGGCGTGGGCTTCACGCTCTCCACCCACGACCTGGAGATCCGCGGCGCCGGCGAACTGCTGGGCTCGGGGCAGTCCGGGCAGATGCACGAGGTCGGCTACCGCTACTACATGCAGTTGCTGGACCGGGCGGTCGCCGCCATCCGCGAGGGACGCGAGCCGGCACTCGACGCGCCGATGCCGACGTCGAGCACCGAGGTCGACCTGGGCGAGCCCGCGCTGATCCCCGAGGATTATGTCGCCGACGTCCATACCCGCCTGACGCTCTACAAGCGCCTGTCCACCGCCGAGAGCGACGAGGCGCTCGACGAGCTCAAGGTCGAGCTGATCGACCGCTTCGGCCTCCTGCCCGAGCCGGTCATCGCCCTGGTCGAGACCCACCGGCTGCGCATCCGAGCCCGCGATCTCGGCATCCGCAAGCTCGAACTCACCGCCCGGGGCGGCCGCCTGGTCTTCGGCGGGAACGCCCGCGTCGATCCGGCCAGGCTGGTGGCGGCCGTCCAGGCCGATCCGCAGACCTACCGCCTGTCGGCCGACACCCTGCGCTTCACCCGGGAAATGCCCGCGCTCGAGGAACGGCTGGAGACCATCCGCGCCCTGCTCGATGACGTGGCCCTGCCCCGGAAAGATACCGAGACCGTGACATGACCGACCAGACCGCCCCGGCCACCGAGGAACGCCAGCCCGCCGAGACCGCCCCGCTCTGGCGCCGGGCCGCCGCCCTGTTCTACGACCTCCTGTTCGTGATCGCGCTGGTGATCCTCGCGACCTTCCTCGCCCTGGCCGTCACCCGGGGCGAACCGGTTCCGCCGGAAGGCCCGGCCCAGTGGCTGTACCGGGCCTGGCTGCTGGCCTGGATCGCGGGCTACTTCGTCTTCTTCTGGTGCCGGTTCGGCCAGACGCCGGGCATGAAGGTATGGCGACTGATGCTGTTGCACCGCTCCTCCGGACACTGCGCCGGCCCCGCATTGCTGCGGTTCGTCTTCGGCGTGTTCAGCCTCTGTCTCGCCGGCCTGCCCTTCCTCCTCGCGCTGATCGACGGCAAGCGACGGACCTGGATCGACCGCAAGCTGGACATGCGCGTGGTGAGGCTACTGCCCGTGCCCCGCTGAGCGCAGGGACGACGAAAACCAATGAAAAAGCCCCGGGGTTCCCTTCCCGGGGCTTTCTCGTTTCGCCTTGCGAGTGTCGGGCGACCGGGGTGTTCCCGGTCGTCGGCAGTCTTCAGTCCGCCTGATGACGCAGGAACGACGGGATGTCGATCGTGTCCAGGTTGATCGCGGTGTTGCCGCGGTGTGCCGTCCCGCCGCCGGCGGCATACCCCTGCTGCTGGGTCTCGGCCTCGTCGGTCTCGGCGGCCGGCTCCTCGCGGCGGGCGTTGTCGATCACCACGCGAGGCTTGCGCTGCTGGCCACCGACGACGTCCTTGTTGCGCGACAGGCCGGTGGCCACCAGGGTGACCCGGAGCTGGCCGTCGAGCTCTTCGTCGACGGCAGTGCCGACCTTGACCACCGCCTCGTCCCCGGCCAGCGACTGGACCATCTCGCCGATCTCCATGAACTCGCCGATGGAAAGGTCGCCCCCGGAGGTGACGTTCACCAGGATGCCCTCCGCGCCGGTGAGGTTGATGTCGTCCAGCAGCGGACTGTGGATGGCCGCCTCGGCCGCCTCGGCGGCGCGGTTGTCGCCGGTGCCGACACCGGTGCCCATCATCGCCGTGCCCTTCTCGGTCATGATCGCGCGGACGTCGGCGAAGTCGAGGTTGATCTCGCCCGGACGGGTGATCAGCTCGGAGATGCCGGCCACGGCGGTGAACAGCACTTCGTTGGCAGCGGCGAAGGCGTCACGCAGCGCCGCCTGCTTGCCCATCACCGCGGTGAGCTGGTCGTTGGGGATGACGATCAGCGAGTCGACGTTGTCCTCGAGCTCCTGGATTCCCTCCATGGCCACGGCCGTGCGCTTGCGGCCCTCGAAGGAGAACGGCCGGGTGACGACCGCCACGGTCAGGATGTTCATGTCGCGGGCGATCTGGGCGATCACCGGGGCGGCGCCGGTGCCGGTGCCCCCACCCATGCCGGTGGTGATGAACAGCATGTTGGCGTCACTGATCGCCTCCTGGATCTGCTCGCGGTCCTCGAGGGCGGCCTGGCGGCCCAGTTCCGGGTCGGCGCCGGCGCCGAGCCCCTTGGTGATGTTCGCGCCGATCTGCAGCTGCGAGGGGGCGTTGCTCTTGACCAGCGCCTGGGCGTCCGTGTTGGCGCTGATGTACTCGATCCCCTCGATGTGCTGCTGAACCATGTGGGCCACGGCGTTGCCGCCGCCCCCGCCGACGCCGATGACCTTGATCTTCGCGCTCTCGGTCTGCATTTCAGCCATTGTCCAATTGCTCATGGTGTCGTCTCCTTCTCTCGCCTGGCGTTCTTGAAAATCAGAAGTGATCGCGGAACCAGCCCTTGAGCCGTTCCAGGACATTTCCATGCATCGTCTCCGATCCATGGGCCGTGTTTTCCCTGGCCTGTTGCAGGCCGTGCAGCATCAAGCCGATACCGGCGGCGTTCGCCGGGTCCGTTAGGGCATCCAGATTGCCCACCACGCCCTGGGGAGTTCCCAGCCGGGCGGGCATCTGCAGAAAGTCTTCGGCCAACTCGACGAAACCGGGCATCTGGGCCGTTCCCCCGGTGATAACCACCCCGGCGTTGACCATGTTCAGGTAGCCCGACTGGCGGATCTCCTCCTGCAGGTACGAGAGGAGCTCCTCCACGCGGGGACGGACGATGCGCATCATCGTCTCCTGCGGAATGCGCCGCGGCGGGCGCCCCGACACGCCCGGCACCTCGATCGCCCGCGAGGCATCGCGCTCGTCCAGCTGGCCGAGGTTGGCGTGGTTGATCTTGATCTTCTCGGCCTCGGCCGGCGGCGTGGTCAGGCCGTAGGAGAGGTCGTTGGTGATCTGCTCGCCGGCGATCGGCAGCACCGCGGCGTGTCTCAGGGCGCCGCCGGTGTAGATGGCGACATCCGTGGTGCCGCCGCCGATGTCGATCAGCACCACGCCGAGCTCCCGCTCGTCGTCGTTGAGCACCGCACGCGCCGCGGCGATCGGCTCGAGGATGGTGCCCTCGACATGCACGTCGCAGCGCTCGACGCACTTGATCACGTTCTGCACGTTGTTCGCCGCCGAGGTGACGATGTGCACGTTCGCCTCGAGCCGGTGCCCGCTCATCCCCTGCGGCTTTCGGATGCCGTCCTGGCCGTCGATGCGGAACTCCTGCGCCTCGCAGTGCAGGATCTGCTGTCCGTCCGGGATCTTCACCGCCCGGGCCGACTGGATCACCTGGGTGACGTCGGCATCGGTGATCTCGCGTCCACCGGTGCCGGTCATGCCCTGCGAGTCCATGCTGCGGATGTGATCCCCGGCCACGCCCACCCAGGCCGAGCCGATCTCGCAGTCCGACAGCGCCGAGGCGCCATCGATGGCCCGCCGGATCGCCATCGAGGTCGATTCGATGTCCACCACCGACCCGCGGCGCAGCCCCTTGTTGGTGGGGTGCGCACCGTAGCCGATCAGGCTCAGCCGGCCGTCGGCGTCGCACTCGCCGACCAGCGCGGCGACCTTGCTGGTGCCGATGTCCAGACCGACGACGAATTCACGCTCTCCTTTCTTCAACGCGCTCATGTTGTGTTTCCGCCATTGATTTCCATGTTTTCCGATCGTTTCAGGCTCCAGTACGTCCCTGTCGTCAGTCTTCTTCTGTGTTCTTGTTCGTCCCGTTGTCCGACTCGCGCCAGGCCACGGCAAAGCCGTTGCTGTAGCGCAGGTCGATCGAGCGGACCTGGTGCATCCGCCCTTCCAGCGTGTCGGGATACACGTCCAGCAGGCGTTGCAGGCGTGCTTCCAGCGACTGCCGGCCCGCACGGATCACCACGCCCGACGCCAGCGTGAGGTCCAGCGCCCCTCGCGAACTCAACTTCACTCCCGCCAGCGTCAGACCCACCTGTTCGAGCACGGGCCGCAGGCTGCTGTAGCGCTCCCAGACCGACCACTGACTGTCCCGCGGGCCGTCCAGTCGCGGCAGGCCGAGCACGTCCGACCGGTTTTCCGGCCGGAAGACCTCGCCGGTGCTGCTCATCAGGGCATCCTCCCCCCAGTACGCGATGGGACGATGCGTCGCCAGCTCGACCCGCAGCCGGTCCGGCCACTGCCGGGTGACGGTCACCTCGGTGAGCCAGCGGTCCTCCAGCAGGCGTTCGCGCATCATCTCGAGCTCCACGTCCCATATGCTCTGTCCGAGCCAGGGCTCCACCGCCTGCTCGACCTGCTCGGCCGAGACGAAGCGGTTGTCCCCCTCGACCACGATCTCCCGCACCGGCATGTCCAGCTTCACCCAGACGCGCTGGGCGACCAGTACCAGTGCCCCGGCGAACGCGACCCAAAGCGCCACGGTCGTCCCGACGCGCAACACACGCCGGCCCATGGCGACGAATGCCGCGAACCGCTCGCGCCAGGTCGGCCCCTTCGGCCGTGCCTGAGATCTGCGCCTGGCTGTCATCAAACCGCTCCATGGACCGACTCACCTCCGTCGGCACCCCCGTGCGCCGCCGTCTTGGGCGCCAGGGTCTGTTCCAGGATCGACCGGCACAGGGCGGGGAAATCCATTCCCGCCTCGCGCGCGGCCATCGGCACCAGCGAATGCCCGGTCATGCCCGGCACCGTGTTGACCTCGATCAGCCAGTGCCGCCCATCCGGGTCGCGGATGAAATCCACCCTTCCCCAGCCGGTCGCGCCGATCAGGTCGAAAGCTTCCCTGGCCGTGGCTGCCATCAGCCGCTCCTCGTCGGCGGCCAGGCCGCAGGGAATCCGGTAACCCGTGTCCTCGGCCTCGTACTTGGCCTGGTAGTCGTAGAAGGCGTGCTCGCCGCTCGCCTCGATACGGATCGCCGGCAGCGTCTTCCCGCCCAGGACGGCGACGGTGTACTCGCCGCCGGCAACGAAGCGCTCGACCATCACCGGGCCGTGGGCGGCGGCCTCGCGCCAGGCGGACTCCACCCCTTCCGGGCCGTCGACCTTGCTCACCCCGACGCTCGAGCCGTCGGCGGTGGGCTTGACGATCACCGGCCAGCCCAGTCGGTCGGCGGCCGCCCTCGCCTGCGCGAGGTCCCCGACGACTTCGAACGCCGGGGTATCCAGGCCCGCGCCCTGCCAGATGCGCTTGCACAGCACCTTGTCCATGCCCACGGCCGAGGCCGCCATGCCGCTGCCGGTGTAGGGCACGTCCAGGAGATCCAGCAGCGCCTGGACCTGCCCGTCCTCGCCGCCGCGGCCGTGCAGGGCGATGAACACCCGGTCGACGCCCTGCTCGCGCAGGATGCGGTCGAGCTCGCGGGCATCCTCCCGGTGCAGGTCGATCGCGACCGTGTCGATGCCCTGGCCGGCCAGCGCGTCGAACACCGCCTGCCCGCTGGCGAGCGAAACGTCGCGCTCGGCGGACCAGCCGCCCATCAGCACCGCCACCCGGCCGAAATCCGTCGTGTCGGTCATGCCGATTCCCCCCAGCATTCGAGCAGCAGGCCCGGCAGGCTGCCGACGTTGCCGGCGCCCAGCGTCAAAACGATGCCGTCGTCGTGCACCATGTCGGCGATCACCTCCGGCACCTGTTCCGGCTTGGCGACGAATACCGGGTCGACCTGGCCGCGGGCCCGGATCGCACGGGCGAGACTGCGCCCGTCGGCCCCGGCGATCGGCTGCTGACCGGCGGCGTAGACTTCCAGCAGGATCAGCTGGTCGACCTGCGAGAGCACCTCGACGAAGTCCTCGAACAGGTCGCGGGTGCGGGTATAGCGGTGCGGCTGGAAGATCAGCAGCAGGGGCTCGTCCGGCCAGGCGTCGCGCACGGCGGCGAGGGTGGCCGCCACCTCGCGCGGGTGGTGGCCGTAATCGTCCAGCAGCAGGCGGCGACCGTGCCTGAAGGCGAGGGTCCCGCGGCGTTCCAGCCGCCGGCCCACGCCCTTGAAGGCTGCCAGCGCCCGGACGATCGACTCGCCGTCGACGCCGAGATCGTGCGCCACCGTGATCGCCGCCAGCGCATTGAGGATGTTGTGCCGGCCGGGCATCGCCAGCCGGCAGTGCAGTTGGGCGCCGTCGGGCAGCCGGACGTCGAAGGCCGACTCGAACCCGTCGCTGCGCAGACCGGTCGCGCGCACGTCGGCCGGGGCATCGATGCCGTAGCTGAGCACCTGCCGGCCCACGCGGTTGACGATGCTCATTGCATGGGCGTCGTCGGCGCAGATCACCGCCAGTCCGTAGAACGGCAGGTTGTGCAGGAACTCGACGAAGTGATCCAGCAGCCGGGAGAAGTCGTTGTCGTAGGTCTCCAGGTGGTCGGCGTCGATATTGGTGACCACCGCCACGTGCGGCTGGAGATGCAGGAACGAGGCATCCGACTCGTCGGCCTCGGCGATCAGGTACTCGCCCCGGCCGAGCCGGGCGTTCGAGGCGCTGGACAGCAGCTTGCCGCCGATCACGTAGGTCGGGTCCAGCCCGGCCTCGGCCAGGATCGCCGCGAGCAGGGACGTCGTCGTGGTCTTGCCGTGGGTGCCGGCGACGGCGAGACCGATGCGAAAGCGCATGATCTCGGCGAGCATCTCGGCGCGGCGGACGATCGGCAACCGCCGCGCCTGGGCAGTCTGGAGCTCGGGGTTGTCCCGCGCGATCGCGGTGGAGACCACCAGCACGTCGGCGTCGGCGAGGTTCTCGGCGGCGTGGCCGATGTACACCTCGATGCCCAGTTCGCGCAGGTGACGCACGGCCGGCGACTCGTTCATGTCCGAGCCGGTGACCACGAAGCCGAGGGTGTGCAGCACCTCGGCGATGCCGCTCATGCCGGCCCCGCCGATGCCGACGAAGTGCAGCTTGCGCACCTTGCGCATGCGTACCTGAGCGACCGGAGCGAACTGTTCCATCATTTTCCCTCCCCGGGGCGCTGGCCCGCGATCACCTGTTCGCAGACCGTCGTGATTCTCGTGGTGCTGTCCGCCACGGCCACGGCACGGGCGCGTACGGCCATCCCCTCGAGCAGCGCCCGATCGGCCAGCACCTCGCCCAGCAGGCCGGCGATCCGCTCGACATCCGCGTCGCGCTGGTCGAGCAGCCGCGCCGCGCCCTGGTCGACCAGCCAGGCGGCGTTGTGCCGCTGGTGGTCGTCGACCGCATGCGGGAACGGGATGAACAGCGCCCCGATGCCCGCCGCGGCGATCTCGGCGACGGTCATGGCGCCGGCCCGGGCGATGACGAAGTCCGCCCAGCCGAAGGCCTCGGCCATGTCGTCGATGAAGCCGATCACCTCGTGCCGGCTGCCCTCGCCCCAGGCGGCCTCCTCGTAGTGGGCGCGAGCCTCGTCGAGGTTGCGCGGACCGGCCTGGTGCCGGATGTCCAGAGCGATCGACCCGCTGACCCGGGCAAGCGCCTGCGGCACGGATTCGTTGAGCGCCCGGGCACCGAGGCTCCCCCCGAGCACCAGGACGCGCACCGGGCCTTCCCGGTTCGCGAGACGCACTTCCGGGGCGGGCAGTGCGGCGATGTCGCGACGCACGGGATTGCCCACGACCTGCGCGTCGGGAAGCGGCCGGCCGAAGGCCTTCGGATAGGCCGCGAGCGTGACCCGGGCCAGGCGCGACAGCACCCGGTTGGTCATGCCGGCGATGGCGTTCTGTTCGTGGATCACCAGCGGGCGACGCAGCAGCCAGGCGGCGAGCCCTCCCGGTCCGGCGGCGAATCCGCCCATGCCGATCACCAGCACGGGACGCTCGCGTCGCAGCAATCGCGCGGCGGCCCAGACCGCCCGCAGCAGGGCGAAGGGCGCCGCCAGCCGGGTCGCCCAGCCCTTGCCGCGGATCCCGCCGATGGGCAGGTAGTCGAGGGGGTAGCCGGCGTCCGGCACCAGCCGCGACTCGATGCCGCGTTCGGTACCCATCCAGCGGACGGCATAGCCCCGCTCGGTCAGGGCGCGGGCCACGGCGAGCGCCGGGATCACGTGCCCGCCGGTCCCGCCGGCCATGACGTAGACCCGAGGTGCCGCCGCGGTCATCGCGTCACCTCCCGGGCGTCTCTGATGCCCTGCTCGGCCAGTGCGACACTGGCCTCGTGGTAAACCCGCAGGATCAGCCCCATGGCCAGCAGCGTGGCTACCATGGCCGAGCCGCCGTAGCTCATCAGGGGCAGCGTCAGCCCCTTGGTGGGCAGCAGCCCCATGTTCACGCCCAGGTTGATCAGCGTCTGCATGCCGATCCACACGCTGATGCCCCAGGCCAGCGCCGCTCCCGTGTAGTGCCGGGCGGTCCAGGCCATGCGGGCGATGACGAAGCCGCGCCAAACCAGCACCGCGTAGATCGCGAGCAGCGCGGCCACGCCGAACAGGCCGAATTCCTCGGCGAAAACGGCGAAGATGAAGTCCGTGTGGGCCTCCGGCAGGTAGGAGAGTTTTTGTACGCTCTCGCCCAGGCCGCGGCCGAACAGGCCGCCGCTGCCGATGGCGATCAGGGCGTTGACCAGCTGGTAGCCGTCGCCAAAGGGGTCGGCGAACGGGTTGGAGAACGACAGCAGGCGGTCGATGCGGTACTGCGCGGCGAAGACCCCGGCCAACGCCAGTCCCGCGCCGACGAACATCAGCATGATCATGGTGTGCAACTGGGCCCGCATCAGCCATGCCATGGCGAACAGCGTCCCACCGAGCACCAGCGTGTTGCCGTAGTCGGGCTGCAGCAGCAGGAGCGTCGCGCCGAGGGCGATCACGATCACCGGCGGGAGCATGCCCCGCATGCGCGATTGCACCTTGTCGAGATGGGTGCCCAGGTAGGCGGCCATCCAGATGATCATGCCCAGCCGCGCGAACTCGCTCACCTGGACCCGGACCACGCCGAGATCGATCCATCGGCTGGCCCCGTTGACGGTATGGGCGACTCCGGGCACGAACAGCACGGCGAGAAGTGCCAGTGAGAGCACCAGGATGGAGGTGCGCAGCGAGACCAGGTGGCGGATCGGCACCATCAGCAGCACGGCCATCGCCGTCAGCCCGATGACGACGGCAGCGGACTGGCGCAAAAGCAGCCCGCTGTTGAGCGTGTCGCCGCCACCCAGGGTGGCGGACGCCACCATGACCAGTCCGAGCGAGATCAGGGCGACCAGGCTGGTTAGGAACGATCGATCAAGACGGATGCCGCCGACGTGCCGCTGGACCTGACCGCGCTCGCCGATCCAGCCCGACACGGTCGCGAACGCCTCGCGCAGCCGTTGGCGGACCGGGCCGTGGATCGTCATCAGGCTCATGAGGCCACCTCCGTCTCCATGCCTCGCGCACAGACGGTTTCCGCCGCGCGGGCGAAGCGCTCGCCCCGGTCGGCGTAGCCGCGGAACATGTCGAAACTCGCGCAGGCCGGGGCCAGCAGCACCGTGACTCTCGATGCCCGGCGCAACCCCGCCAGCGCGCAGTCGGTCGCCCGCCTGACCGCTTCGTCCATGTCCACGGCGTGGTGGACGACGGGAGCGGAAGCGGACAGGCGCTCGATGGAGGATGCGATCAACGGGGCGTCCTCGCCGATGAGCACCACCGCCAGGGCATGTCGGGCCAGAGCCTCGGCCAGTTCGTCGAACGTCTGGCCCTTGGCCTGGCCTCCCGCGATGACCACGCTCGGCTCGGCCAGCCCGTCGATGGCGGCCACCGCCGCCCCCACGTTGGTCGCCTTGGAATCGTTGACGAAGCGGATCTCGCCGCCGTCCACGGTCCAGTGGCAGATGGCCTGCATGCGGTGCGGAAGCCCCTCGAAGCGCTTCAGCGCCCGATACAGGGCGCGCGATTCCAGCGCCTCCCGTCCGGCGAATCCCTCGACCAGGGCCAGGCACGCCAGGACGTTCAGTCGGTTGTGCCGGCCGGGCAGCGCCAGCGCGTCCGTGGCGACCATCGCTTCACCGTCGCGACACAGGTGTCGGCCGTCGGCGTCGAGGTGGAAGCGGTGGGCCACCGGCCCTTGTTCGCCAGACTCCCCGGTCGAGAATCCCAGCACGCGGCCGTCGCATTCCTCGACCATGGCGGCCACCCGTGCATCGTCGAGGTTGACCACGGCGGTCTCGGCATGCAGGAGGACTCGCTGCTTGAGGGCCGCGTAGGCGGCCAGCGAGCCATGCCGGTCCAGATGATCGGCACTCACGTTCAGGACCGTGGCGGCCTTCGCCCGGATCGCTTCCGGATCGGAGGATTCCATCTGGAAGCTCGACACCTCCAGGACCATCACGTCGCAGGATCCGGCAAGCAGGTCGAGAGCCGGGGTGCCGTAGTTGCCCCCCACGGCCACGCGGTAGCCCAGCGCATCCAGCAACTCCGCCGTCAGGGCGGTCACTGTGCTCTTGCCGTTCGAGCCGGTGATCAGCAGATAGGGAACCCGGGCGTACCGCGCGGCCAGTTCGATGTCGCTGCGCACGGGAATGCCCCGCTCCCGGGCCGCCCCGAGGAGTTCCGCTACCCCCGGCTGCGACGGGTCGACGCCGGGGCTGAGCACGATGCCGTCGATGCCGTCGAGCCCCGGGCCGGCCTGCCCCCCGACGGTGATGTCCCCGTCGAAAAGCGTGCCCGCACCGAAGCTGCGCAGCCACTGCTCCCGGGGTGCGGCCGCCCCCCGGGTATCGGCGCCGACGAAGGGAACCCCCTGGCGCTGGAAGAAGCGCCCGGCGGAAAACCCTGTCTGTCCCATGCCGATAATCAGTTCCATCAGCGCACCTTCATCGTCGCAAGACCGATGAGCACGAGGATCACGGTGATGATCCAGAAGCGCACGATCACCTTCGGTTCCGGCCAGCCCTTGAGCTCGAAGTGGTGGTGGATCGGCGCCATGCGGAAGATCCGCTTGCCGGTCAGCCGATAGGACGCCACCTGGAGCATCACCGATACCGTCTCGAGCACGAAGATGCCGCCCATGATGAACAGCACGATCTCCTGGCGGACCATCACCGCCACGATCCCCAGCGCCGCGCCGAGGGCGAGCGCGCCGACGTCGCCCATGAAGACCTGGGCGGGATAGCTGTTGAACCACAGGAAACCCAGCCCGGCGCCGATGATCGTGGCGCAGAACACGGTGAGTTCGCCCACCCCGGGGATGTAGGGCAGTCCCAGGTACTCGGCGAACTCGATGTGGCCGTGGACGTAGGCGAACGCCGACAGTCCGCCGGCGACCAGCACCGTCGGCATGATGGCCAGCCCGTCGAGACCGTCGGTCAGGTTGACGGCGTTCGAGCTGCCCACCACCACGAAGTAGGTCAGGATGATGAAGCCGAAGCCCAGCGGGATCAGGGCGTCCTTCACCAGCGGGATCAGCAGGCTGGTCTCGGCCGGCGTCTCGGCGATCAGGTACAGGAACACCGCGGCGATCAGCGCGATCACCGACTGTCCCAGGTACTTCCAGCGCGCGGCGAGCCCGTCGCTGTTGCGGCGGGACAGCTTGAGGTAGTCGTCCCAGCCCCCGATCAGACCGAAGCCCATGGTGGTGATCAGGGCCACCCAGACGTAGACATTGCCCAGGTCGCCCCAGAGCAGGACCGAAACGGCGATCGAGATCAGGATCAGGGCCCCGCCCATGGTCGGGGTGCCGGCCTTGGCCAGATGGCTCTGCGGGCCGAGCTCACGGATCGGTTGCCCGGCCTTGACGCTCTGCAGCCAGCGGATGACGAACGGACCGACCAGCAGCGAGATGAACAGCGCGGTGCCCACCCCGAGCATGGCGCGGAACGTGAGATATTCGAACACGCCGAAGAACGTGGCGTATTGCGTCAGCCATTCAGTCAGCCAGAGCAGCATCCGGCCCCCTCCCTGTAGAATTGTCGTCGGAGCCGGTCGCCATACCGTGCTCCCGTTCGAGCGCGTCGCGGACCCGCTCGATGTGCATGAATCTCGACCCCTTGAGGAGCACCGTGACCTCGGCGTTCGCGCCCACGTCCGAGAGCAGTTCGCGGAGCGTGACCGCCGCCGTTTCGGCGTCGGGGACGCAGATCAGTCCGCGCTCGACGCCTCCGGCCGTGAGGTACCCGGCCCGCACGGATTCGGCGTCCGGGCCGACCGCCAGGACGCGATCGACGCCGGAGGCCGCCGCCTCGGCGCCAAGGTCCCGGTGCAAGACCCCCGACTGCTCGCCAAGTTCCCCCATGCTCCCCAGGACGGCCACTCGAGTGCCGGGCTGCGCGGCGAGATGCGCCAGCGCCGCGCGCATGGATTCGGGGTTGGCGTTGTAGCTGTCGTCGATCACGCGCCAGCCGTTGCCCAGGCGCACGGTGGTCATGCGCCCGGCCGGAGGCTCGAAGATGGCCAGTCCCGCTTCGATCTCGGCAGACTCCAGGCCAACCGTCCGGGCCACGGCGATCGCCGCCATCAGGTTCACCGCGTTGTGCTCGCCCGGCATGGGCACGGGCAACGGCCCCAGCAGCTCCTGCCCGCGCTCGCGGACGCTCAGCGCGTGCCGGCCGGCCAGGTAGCGGCCCTGCCAGGTGGCCTGACCGGCTCGCGATTCCTGCAGGCTGAAGGTCTCGGCATTGGGTGCGTCGGCCAGCCAGTCCGTCGCGCCGGGAGAATCGAGGTTGACCACCGATCGGCAGGTCCTCGGGCAGTGGCGGTAGATCTCGCCCTTGGCCTCGATGATGCGCTCGACCGAACCGAACTCGCCCACGTGGGCCCGTCCGGCCATGGTCACCAACGCGACGTCCGGCGCCGCCAGCTCGGTCAGCGCCGCGATCTCGCCGACGTGGTTGGCGCCCATCTCGACCACCGCGAACCGTGTCTCCGGCGGCCATTCGAGCAGGGTCAGCGGCACGCCGATGTCGTTGTTCAGGTTGCCGCGCGTCGCGGATGTCGGTCCCACCCGGGACAGCATGGCCGCCAGCATTTCCTTGACCGTGGTCTTGCCGCTGCTGCCCGTGATCGCGATGACCACCGGGTCGACGCGGTCCCGCCAGGCCCGGGCCAGGGCCGACAGGGCGCGATGGCTGTCCTCGACCACGACCTGGGGCAGGCCGGCGCCGGGCACCTCCCGCTCGACCAGGGCGGCCACCGCCCCCTGCGCCGCGGCATCGGCGACAAAGGCGTGTGCATCATGGTTCGGCCCTTTCAGCGCGACGAACAGCCGCTGGCCCAGATCCAGGCGCGTGTCCGTCCCCACGCCCTGGATGGCCAGCGCTGCATCCGCCGGGTCGGCCAGCCGGCCGCCGGTCCACTCTGCGACCTGCTCGAGAGTCGCCCGGATCATGCCGCCACCTCCCTTGCGATCTCGCGCACCACCTGCCGGTCGTCGAAGGGCAGTACGCGACCGTCGATTTCCTGTCCCGTCTCGTGACCCTTGCCCGCGACCAGCAGGCAGTCGCCCGGCCGGCCTTCGACCAGCCGGCCGATGGCGTGACGGATGGCCGCCTCGCGGTCGGGAATCACGGTCAGCCGGTCGGGCACCTTCGTCCCGGCGACGATCGCCTCGATGATCGCCTCGGGCGACTCGCTGCGCGGATTGTCCGAGGTCACGACGACCCAGTCGGCCAGCCGCTCGGCGATCGCCCCCATCAACGGGCGCTTGCCGGCATCACGGTCGCCACCGCAACCGAACACGACGCCCAGGCGCCCTCCCTCGGCCAGTCCGTCACGCAGACCGGCGAGGACGTTCTCCAGTGCATCCGGGCTGTGGGCGTAATCGACCACGACATTCCGGCTGGCGCCGACGGTGAACATCTCCATTCGACCGGGAGGCGTCTTCAGTCGCCCGGCGTGCCGGGCCAGCGCATCGAGCGATTCGCCCATCACGAGGCGCGCGGCCAGGGCCGCGAGCAGGTTCTCGGCGTTGAACCTGCCGGCCAGCGGGGCCTCGATCACTTGGCGCTCGGCGAGATGGGCGACCGACAACCGCATCCGCCCCGAGACCGGCGGCTCCAGCTCGCCGACCAGGCAGGGGCGGCAATCGGGAAGTCTCGTGGCACTCGCCAGCGAGTAGCACAGCAGCCGGACGGAATCGTCTCGCTCCTGGAGGGCGGCAAGCATCCGTTCGGCGGCCGCCTGGGCGGCGTTGAGCACCGCGTGGCGAAGCGACGGGAGCGCAAACAGGTGGGCCTTGGCAGCGAGATAGGCTTCCTCGTCGCCGTGATAGTCGAAATGGTCCCGGCCGAGATTGGTGAACACGCCGGTGCGGATCGGCAACCCTTCGACTCGCCCCTGGCTCAGGGCATGCGAGGAAACTTCCATCACGATCTCGCGGGCCCCTTCCCGGACCATCTCGCCGATCAGCCGCCAGTTCTCGATCAGGCCGGGAGTGGTGTTGCCGGTCGACTCGTAATCGGCACGAGGCGACCATAGCCCCCAGCCGAGTGTCCCGATCACGCCCACCGGATCGCCCTCGGCGGCGGCCAGACCGGCGACGAGGTGGGCCACGGTGGTCTTGCCGTTGGTCCCGGTGATCGCGGTGATCCTGACGGTATCGGCCCCCCAGCCGTTTGCCTGCCGGATGATCTCGGCAATCGCCTCCTCGGGGAGGTCCAGGCGCACCACGCCCCGACCCTGCTGCAGGCCGGCCCCCACGACCGCGGCCGCATCGCGTCCGATCGCATCGTCCACGAACCGGTCGACGGGCTGGGAGACAGTCTCCCGGGCGAAGAAAAGCGTCCCGGCGTCCACGTCACGGCTGTCGTCGCTGATCGCGTGGACGGACACGTTCGGCGCGCCCGCGTGCCGCAGCGAGGGGATCTCGTGAAGTGCGATCGCCGGAAACTCGATTCTCGCCATGTCAGCCCTCCTCCCCGGAACCGCCGGGCAGTGCCGGCACGTCCGGAACGATCGACCCCGTCTCGCCGGCAATATGCTGCAGCGGCAGTTCCGGCAGGTCGTCCGGGCGGATGTTGAGCATGCGCAGCGTGCCGCTCATCACGCGCTGGAAGACCGGGGCGGCCACATCCCCGGCATAGACCTTCCCGGCGGATGGCCGATTGATCACCACCACCAGGGCCAGGCGTGGATCACTGGCCGGAGCGAGCCCGGCGAAGACGGTGTTGTAGTCGCTGCGGGAATAACCCTCCTTGCCGATGCGGCGCACCGTTCCGGTCTTGCCCGCCACCTGGAAGCCGGTGATGGCCGCCACGGGAGCCGTCCCGGTGGGCGAGACCACGGAACGCAGCAGGCTGACCACCGTGCCGGCGGTGTCCGTATCGAACACCTGTCGGGTCTCGGCCGGCTCGTCTCTCAGGAGCAGGCTGGGCTGGACGTACTGGCCACCATTGCCCAGCGCCCCGTAGGCCGCGGCCAGTTGCAGCGCCGTGACGCTCAGCCCGTATCCGTAGCTGTGCGCCGAAGTGTCCGCTTTCCGCCAGTCCCGCCAGAGGCTGAGCGAACCCGAGGCCTCGCCGGGGAAGCCCACCGCCGTGAGCTGGCCGAACCCCAGTGCGCGATAGGTCCGCCACAGCGGTTCGGCACCGATGTCTTCCGCCAGCATGCTCGCGGCGATGTTGCTTGATTTCTCCAGCACGCCCTCGAGATCCAGCTCGCCATAGTTGCGGTGGTCGTGAATGGTGTATCCGCCCACACGCCGATAGCCGGGGGCGGTATCAAGGATGTCCGTGGGCTGCCAGCGACCGGTGGACAGGGCGGCGGCGACGGTAAACGGCTTGACCGCCGAGCCGGGCTCGAACTGGTCGACGATGGCGTGGTTGCGGGTCGCCTTCGGATCGATGGTGGCGCGGTTGTTCGGATTGAAGGACGGCGCGCTGGCCATGGCCAGCACCTCGCCACTGGAGACGTCCATCATGACCACGGCGCCCGACTCGGCCTCGTGCTGCTCGACGGCATGCACCAGCTCCCGGTAGGCCAGGTACTGCAGGCGGCGGTCGATCGACAGGGCCAGGTTCTCCCCGGGACGGGCCGCGCGGATCACGCCCAGGTCGGCGATCTCGCGGTCATCGCCGTCCTTGAGGATGCGCCGGCTGCCCGGCACGCCGGAAAGCACCCGGTCGAAGGCGAGCTCGATGCCTGCCAGTCCCTCGTCGTCGACATTCGCGAACCCCAGCAACGGGGCGGTCACGTCGGCAGTCGGGTAGAAGCGCTTGTACTCGCGCTGCAGCCCCACTCCCGGCAGGTTCGCGGCGCGCACCTGCTCGGCCTGGCTGGGACGCACCTGGCGGGCGACGTAGATGAACCGGCGGGACGAGCGCTCGCGCACCCGGCGGATCAGGTCGTCGGCCGGCTGCTCCAGGAGAGCGGCGAGCCGGCGCAGCGCCTCGGGATGGGCGGAGATCACGCTGGGGTCCGCCCAGACGGCGTGCATGCCCACGCTGATCGCCAGGGGCTCGCCGTTGCGGTCGGTGATCATCCCGCGGTGAGCCGGGATGGTCTGTACGCGCTGCTGACGGTCGCCCCCCTGCTCGGCGTAGAAATCACGCTCGGTGACCTGCAGCTGCACGGCCCGCCCCAGCATGACGACCGCCGCCAGGGCGAACGCCATCAGGACGATGCCGGCCCGCCAGCGCACGCCCAGCCAGGCGGCCCAGTTGGTGACGATGGCCCACAGCGCCTTCATCGGAACACCACCGTCAGCCGGTCCGCCCCCGGCGGTCCCATGCCGAGTTCCTCGGCGGCGATCCGCTCGATGCGCCCGTGGGCAGTGAGCGTACCTTCCTCGAGCTGCAATTCGGCGTAGGTGCCCTCGAGCCGTTCGACGCCGTCACGGGTAAGGGCCACCTGCTGCGCCAGGTGACGGTCCGTGGCGACCAGCTTGACGACCTGCAGCGCGCTGGCGATCACCAGCAGGGCCAGAACGAGGTTCAGGGCCTTCATGCCGCTCGCTCCGCGACCCGCATGATCGCGCTGCGTGCTCGCGGGTTCTTCGCCATTTCCGCCTCTCCGGCGCGAACGGCCTTGCCGATCCTGCGGAAGGCGACCGAACCCACCGGGTTGCCGAAGAAATCCTTGCCCGGCGTGCTGTGGTCACGGATGAATCGCTTGACGATGCGATCTTCCAGCGAGTGGAAGCTGATCACGACCAGCCGTCCCCCGGGGCGCAGATGCGCGAGCGCCTGCTCCAGCGCGCAAGTGATCTGGTCGAGTTCCTGGTTGATGAACAGCCGGATCGCCTGGAACGTGCGCGTGGCCGGGTGCTTGTTCGGGTCGCGCCTGGGCGTGGCGGTCAGCACGCAGTCGACCAGGTCGGTGGTCCGCGCCAGGGGCTTCTCGGCGCGGCGGGCCACGATCTCGGCGGCGATCCGGCGGGCGAAGCGTTCCTCGCCGAGCCGCGCGATCACGTCACGGATCTCGTCCTCCTCGGCGACCGCCAGCCAGTCGGCCGCGGACACCCCCCGCGACTGGTCCATGCGCATGTCCAGGGGGCCGTCGAAGCGGAAGGAGAAGCCGCGTTCCGGCTGGTCGAGCTGCGGGGAAGACACGCCGAGGTCGAACATCACGCCGTCGACCTGCTCGGCGATGCCGCGTTCGGCAAGGATGTCGCCCCAGCGGGAGAAGGGCTCGGCGACGAACGTGAAACGACCGTCGGACTCGGCCAGTCGCTCGGCGTCGGCGGCCGCCTGCCGATCGCGGTCGAAACCGATCAGGCGACCGTCGGCGGACAGGCTCGCCAGGATGGCGCGGCTGTGACCGCCGCGCCCGTAGGTGCCGTCCACGTAGACACCCGCCGGGTCGGTGACCAGGGCGGCGACCGCCTCCTCCCTGAGCACCGTGTCATGGCTGGCATCCTGGGTCATAGCGACAACGTCTCCAGAGCCGTCGGCAGCTGATCGTCCTCGTCGGACTGATCAAGGAATTCCTCTGTCATTTCGGCCCAAAGCGGCTGCGCCCAGAGCTCGAGCTTCTTGCCCTGCCCGACCAGCACCGCCTCCTTCTCCAGCCTGGCGTGGGCGCGCAGGGCCGCCGGAATGACGATCCGCCCGGCGGAGTCGAATTCCACCTGGGTAGCGTGCCCGATCAGCATCCGCTTGATCCGGTTCGCCGTCTTGTTGAACGACGGCAGAGCGTCGATCTGCTTTTCGATCTCCAGCCAGGTGCCCAGCGGGTAGACCAGCAGGCAGTGTTCCTGGGTATCGATGGTGAGAATCAGCTGGTTGTCGTCCTGGGCAAAGGCATCCCGATGGCGCGTGGGCATGGCCAGGCGTCCTTTCGTATCGAGATTCAGGTTGGTGATGCCCCGAAACACTTTTTCCCACTTTTTCCCACTTTCCTACACCTGAGCGCACTATAGCCCCACCCCGTGACCCGATCAAGCGGATGAGCGGATTTTTCTTTTGACCACAAGGGGTTAGCCACGGCTGAGCAAGGAGAAATGCTCACCGTTTCCAGACAAAAACAGAGGGTTACCTCGTATTGGTAACAAACCGCACGAGGAAAATGAGGCGGGAGTTTCTCGTCCTCGGGCCGACCCGTGGAAGAAAGTGGGAGACAATCGGCCGCGGGAGGGGCGACACGGTTGCTCGGGGCACACCGCCCGAGCCCCGTGGAACAGGGTATCGGGCAGCACGTCCATTGATTGGGGGGAGTTGGCCGGTAAGCCGGGTTCTGTCGTGGATTGCCATTCATCTGGGCGCAACGTCACCGTTGCGCTCGAGCAGCCTACCCGGGAACAGCGCGGGCCACGCCATCGTTCCCCTATTTGGCCTTGCTCCCGGTGGGGTTTGCCGTGCCACGACGTGTTGCCACGCGCGCGGTGCGCTCTTACCGCACCCTTTCACCCTTGCCTGTGCCGCATCGCTGCGGCCATCGGCGGTCTGCTCTCTGCTGCACTTTCCGTCGGCTCGCGCCGCCCAGGCGTTACCTGGCACCGTGCCCTGTGGAGCCCGGACTTTCCTCGACGCCACCTGGGCGCCGCGACAATCTGGCCAACTCCGGGCGCGGAGTATAACCGAGCCGTTTCCCGTGTCGAGGCCGAATCACGAACACCGTGATTCGCGATAGACTGTCGAATCCATTTCGACCAGCCCCCCATCCGGTTTCCATGACGACTTCATCCAATCGGTCAACGCCACCACCCGGCCTCGCCGACCTGCTCGAGCACATGCAGGGAGGACCAGCAGCCAGCGACGTCGACTGCGCCCGCGCCCGGCCGGCACTCGACTGGTTCTACCGGGAGCGCTGGCAGGCAGACGAACTCGAGCGGCTGGAACTGCAATGGCTGCTCGACTGGATGCG
The DNA here is from genome assembly GCA_041690375.1 of Guyparkeria sp. Taxonomy (GTDB): domain Bacteria; phylum Pseudomonadota; class Gammaproteobacteria; order Halothiobacillales; family Halothiobacillaceae; genus Guyparkeria. The sequence goes on from JAWLHL010000005.1 coordinate 70,754, forward strand.
CCAGTGCCATGACCCACGACGCTTCGAGATCGCCGACGCGCTGTGCGTCACACTCCTGGGCGAGGGCCGGCCGGCCGAGGCCGCGGCGCTGGCCGGCGAGCTTCTCGGCGAGCGCCGCGATCCGGGGCTCTGGCATACCCTGGCGCTGGCCACCGCCGCGTCGGGGGACCGCCGTGGAGCGATCGAGCAGCTCGCTTCCCTGGTTTCGACCCCCGAGTTCGACGAACTCCCTCCGGAAGTGGCCACGCAGGTCCACCTGGACCTGGCGAGCCTTCACCAGCAGCAGGGCGCCCTCTTCCAGGCCATACCGTCCCTGACTCGAGCGGTCGAAACCGCCTCCCGCGCGAGCGATCCCGCCTGGCTGACGGAGGCGGCCCGCGCGCTGATCGATCAGCTCGTCGAACAGGGAGGCGCCGACGAGGCCGTTCGCCTGGTCACCCCCTATCTCGGGGATGACCGGCTCGAGCTCTGGAAACTCGTGCTGGCCCGCCTGGCCCGCCAACTCGACCCGGAGCGCCGGGAGCAGGGCATGAGCCTGCTGGTCGCCGCCGGCGAACACCACGCGGCTCTGAATCTGCTGGTCGAGGAAGCCGCGATCGACCCGGACCGTCTTCTGGTGGCATTCACCGGGGCGCTGGCCCTCGGCGCGCCCGCAGAGGTCACCTGCCCCCTGGCCACCCGCCTGCTGGCCACCGAGGAGGCCCGCCGGCATGAGCAGGCCCCGCTGATCGCCGCGGCCTCCGTCGCCGTGGCCGAAACCCAGGAGGAGAAAAGCGTCTCGCAGGCCAAGTGGCACCGTGACGGGGTGTCCCTGCTGATCAGCGTGGCTCGCCACCACGGCATTCCGGAGCATGAGGTCAAGCAGTGGGTGGAAGACGAGGGCCTGTATCACGAACACGGGGTTGTCGAACGCGCGGCTCGTCAATGCCTGGGGAGAATCTCCGACCCGCCGGCATGGCTGCGCCGATCGATCGAAGGCTGACCCTCCCAACGCGCATCGAAGGGCCGGCGCTCGGCACCACCACGCCGCGGGAGTTTCCCAAAGCAAAAACCCCCGTCAGACGACGGGGGCTTTCCGATCGGCGATCCCGCCACGGGTCGGGAGGGAACGCCATCCGGGCCGCAGGGACTCAGATCTGGAAATCTTCCAGTTTCTTGCCCTTTTTCAGCTCGTCGACCAGCCAGTTGGGGCGCTTGCCACGGCCCGACCAGGTCTGTGACGGGTTGGCCGGATTGATGTATTTCGCCGGCAGCTTCTTGCCGGCCTGCTTCGCCGGCTTTTCCAGGCCGAAGAGCTCGGCGACCGAGGTGTTGAGCTCGGCGGCCAGCGCCTCGGCTTCGCGACGCAACTCCATCACCCGCTCCTGGTTCCGGTCCCGCAACGCCTGCTCGGCGTCATTGACCAGCTTCTTCAGCTCGTCGGCCGAAAGATTCTTCACGTCGATCTGACTCATCTGCATTTATCCTCTGTCTGAATAACGTCTCGCGGCGTGCTCGTTCCGAAAAACCGGAAGCAAATACCCGGCATTCGATCTTTGCGAAAATCTATATCAACAACAAACCGTCGTCAACATAATATGGCCGGATAAAAGAGCCGGACGAACCGACAAGGGACAATCACGTATCCGCATTTCGTTCGTCGGATCGATAATCGAAAGGGAAAATGCCACTCCATTAGCGTTTTCTTGATTATCCGCGGAACAATGCGATTGACGGGAAACGGATGAAGCCATTGCCTCGCCCGCAACCATGAAAAAGGCCCGCCGGAATCGGCGGGCCCTGCAGGTCGACCGGGTCGCCACGGACGGAGCCGGCCACGTGCCATCAGAGCGTCAGGCCACTCTCCACGTCCTGAACCTTGCGGCGGGCAAGAGCGAGATTCGCGTGGCTCTTGTCAAGGACAAGGTACATGAACACCCCGTCGTTCTGCGCCAGGGGGCGAATGATGTGGTACTGCTTGCCCAGGGTGATCAGGATGTCGTGAATGCTGTCGTTCAGCTCCAGCGCACGCATGGTCTTGAGCTTGGCACGCACCACTTCGGTATTCCCGGCAGCCGCCAGCTCGAGATCGACACCGCCGCCCTGCTGGCCGAGCGTCATTCCGCTTTCGGAGTCCACCAGGGCAACACACATCGCGCCTTCCAGCTCCATGACCTTGTCCAGGGATTCCGTGATGTTACTCATTTTCCAGTCCTCGTTAACCGGTTGTTGAAAGACGTTGCGAAAATGCAAGAAGGCGATTCATGACAATCCGCCCGGTCATCGGGCGTGCTGCAATTGCCGCACCGCCTTCCTGCCATACAGGACGACCTTGCCGACCAGGGCATCCGGGCCCGAAATGACGCTGAGAATGAAATTGCTGTCCGGGCGACGGGCCTGGAGCATGACGATAAAACCCTCCTGCGCCTCCAGCGTGATGCTGCGAAACCCGCCGATATCGCACTCCTCCCCGGCCATGACGCCCAGCGCCGCCATCGAACTGGCCATGGCCGACAGCCGGGCCACCTGGGAGGCGTCGCGGGACCTGCTGACCAGTTCGAAGCCGTCCTCGGTGGAGATCACCACCGCCCGCACGGAACCGACCGCCTTCACCAGATCGTCCAGCGTTTCGTCGGCAGCACTCTTTAACGATTCAGAGAGATTCATTCGAGGGGCCCATCCGTAATTCCCGTTTTCATTTCCAGCTGGGTAAGCAGAAGGTCGAGCAGCATCAGCACGTCCGACCGGCGCCGCACGTCCACGGGCACCACGGGACAGACCACGCCCTGCTCCAGGAGGCGATCGGCGTAGTCATCCAGCCCGGGCTCGGGGTGTGACTCGGATCGACCCACGCCGACCACGCAGGCCGTCCGCTCGATCAGATCGGCGAATCCGCCGACATAGGTTTCCAGTGACGACAGGGCGCCGTCCTGGCTGTTGTCCACCAGGATCACCAGCCCGAGCGCGCCCCGGGAGACGATCCGCCACATGCACTCGAAACGGACCTGACCCGGCGTGCCGTAGAGCCGGAGGCGGTCGTCGCCATCCAGCGCGATCTCGCCGTAATCCAGGCCCACGGTGGTGAACTCCTTCGCCAGGGTGGGGTCGTGGTTGCGGACATCGGTCCGCACCGGATCGATCTCGCTGACAGTCCCGATGGCCGTGGTCTTGCCGGCGCCGGTGACCCCGGCAAGGACGATCTTGTATTCCATCAGCCGACCACCTCGCCCAAACCCAGTCGGGCACGGATCGCGGCGAACAGCCCGGCACCGCGACTGCGCTCGGCCGCCCCGGCCCCGTCGACGGGCTCGCGACGCTGAACCAGGCCGAACTGCGACAGCCGGGCGACGAACCGGTCGCAGATCCTCGGCTCGACGCCGGAAAGCCGGGAAAGCTCCGCGATCGTCAACGGCCGGGACAGCAGCAGGGTGGCCATCTTCGGACAGCCGGGGTGTAGGGCCATCAGCGAGCGCCCCGGCCAGCGGAGCAGCCTCACGGCCGCATCACCCGGTTCCTTCGGAGAGCCTTCGCCGACACCAGCCGGCGAGCGTGCCGCCAGCATCTCGTCGACGACGTTCAGCGCCTCGATCATGCCGGCCAGGCGCAGCATGGCGCAGTCATCCCTCTGACCGGAGATGAAGCCGGAAAGCCTTCGCGGCACGGCATCCGGACAAGGCAGGTCGGTCGCGTCCGGGCCGGTGATGACCAGATCATGGGCATCGGGATCGTGGACCCAGCGACTCTGCGCCTTGTCATCCACCAGGCGCATCATCGAGTGGAAGAGCTGTTCGCAGCGGCTGTCCATGCCGATCACGTGGTAACGACGCACCGTCAACGTCGGGGCCGCCGAACATCGATTCCGGGACTTGAAGACCATGACTGCATCACCTCGTGCTACTGGACGCCTGGAACCTTCCATGAACGCAAGACCGAATCGAACGAGTCGGGATCCTTGCCGACGCGCTGGGACAATTCTTGTACAGGTACAATACAGCACTTGTACAGTAATTGCACAAGCATCTCGGCCTCGAGTTCGCCGTCGGACGCGGCGGTAGACCAGGGCGAAGCCCGGCGGCCCGAACGACGTCGGACTGTCGAGGCAAATTTCAGGAGGGATGGACGGAAGGCGGGCACAAAAAAGCCCGCCGAAAGGCGGGCTTCTTCGATGGAATGGTGGGGTGACTGATGGGACTCGAACCCACGACAACCGGAATCACAATCCGGGGCTCTACCAACTGAGCTACAGTCACCATAATAAAGCAGGTACGCTTTTTGGCGCGCCCGGCAGGACTCGAACCCGCAACCCTCGGCTTAGAAGGCCGATGCTCTATCCGGTTGAGCTACAGGCGCAAGCTTCGGCTTGACTATGGTCGGAGTGGAGGGATTCGAACCCCCGACCACCTGGTCCCAAACCAGGTGCGCTACCAGGCTGCGCTACACTCCGTTCGCCGCAATCGCGCAAACGCGCCCCGTCCACGGAGGCGGTTCGACCCGTCCGGTGACGAAGGTGCGCCATGATAGGCATCCGTGGGCGGCAAGTCAATCGCCCCCGGGTCATGGGAAGCCGCGTCGATCAGTAGCGCCCGGCGCGAATCAGGCCACCCAGCCCACGTTCCTCAAGCGCCTGGTTCAACAACGCCCGGATTTCGCCAGGCCGCTCGCATCGCATGGCCTGCTCGAGCAGGCCACGGGCCTCGGCGTAAGAGAAACACCGGATCACCCACTTGATGCGCGGCAGGGACCCGGCACTCATCGACAGGGAGTTTATCCCCATCCCCAGCAGCAGGACCGCCCCGAGCGGATCGCCTGCCAGTTCCCCGCACACCGCCACCTCGCAACCCTGCCGCTCGCCCGCGTCGCAGACGTCGCGAATCGCCGTCAGCACGGCCGGATGCAGGGCATCGTAACGCGACGCCACCCGCTCGTTGTTGCGATCGATGGCCAGCAGGTACTGGGTCAGGTCGTTGGTGCCGATCGAGAGGAAATCGCAACGACCGGCCAGCGCATCCGCCTGGTAGACGGCGGACGGGACCTCGATCATCGCGCCGACCTTCGGCGGCTGGACATCGTCCATCTCCTCGGACACCTCGTCCACGGCCTGGGCGATGAAGGCCAGTGACTGGTCCAGCTCGTCGACCGCGGAGATCATCGGTAGCAGGATATGCAGGTTGTTCAGGCCCGCCGAGGCCTTGAGCATGGCGCGGATCTGGGTGAGGAAAATCTCCGGGTGGTCCAGCACCAGGCGGATCCCCCGCCAGCCCAGAAACGGGTTGTCCTCGCGAATCGGGAAGTACGACAACGGCTTGTCGCCGCCCACGTCGAGCGTGCGCAGCACCACCGGCTTGCCGGCGAAGGTCTCCATCGCCTCGCGGTAGATGTGCGCCTGCTCCTCCTCGCCGGGGAACTGCTTGCGGATCTGGAAGGGCACCTCGGTGCGATACAGGCCGATGCCCTCGGCCCCGACCGTCAGCGACGGCGCCATGTCGGACAGCAGACCAATGTTGACGTGCATGGCAACGCGCACGCCGTCACTGGTCAGCGCCGGCTGGTCGCGCAGGGCGGCGAGCTCCTCGGTCAGCTCGGCCTCCTCCTGGGCCAGGCGCAGGAGTTCATCGCGCAGCGAGCCGCGCGGGCGGACGACCACCAGCCCCCGGTAGCCGTCGACGACCACTTCCTTGTTGCCGAGCCGCGAGATCGGCAGGTCGGAAACCCCCATGGCCGCCGGCACACCCAGCGCGCGCGCCAGGATCGCCAGGTGCGACGAGCCGGACCCCGTGCTGGAGACGATGCCCACCAGCCGCTCGGTCGGCACCTCGGCCAGGTGCGAGGCCGACAGGTCGTTGCCGACCAGCACGATCTGCTCGGGCCAGTCGATGGGCCCGGCGCTCTCGGCGTGCAGCTTCTGCAGCACGCGGTTGCCCAGGTCGCGCACGTCCTGGGACCGCTCGCGCAGGTAGGCGTCGCTCATCTGCTCGAAGACGGCGGCGTGCTCGGCGATGGCCTCGCGCAAGGCCGCCGGGGCCCACTGCCCGTCACGGATGTGGCGCTGGATCGACTCGATCAGCGAGCCGCCCGAGAGCATCCGGATGAAGGCGTCGAACAGGAGGTTCTCCTCGTCGCTGCCGGCGGCCCGGGCGAAATCGATCTTCAGCTGCTCGAACTCCTGACGGACGGCCTCGATGGCGCTGTCGATCACCGCGAGCTCGTGGTCGGGGTCCTCGGCCTCGCGATCCTCCACCATTTCCAGCGAATGGCCGTCGGCTACCACCACGGCCGTGCCGAAGACCACCCCGGGCGAACCGGGCAGGCCACGGGCGGAAAAGGCCGAGTCGAACTCTCCGGGCTCGTTCCCCATCCGCGTCAGTTCGCCGCTGGCCCGAGCGTGACGAATGGCCGAGGCCAGCTGCGTGGCCAGGGTGACGACGAACGATTCCTGGTCGTCGGAGAAACGCCGCCGCTCGCGCGCCTGGACCACCAGCACGCCGAGCACCTCGCCCCGGTGAATGATGGGCACGCCCATGAAGCCGTGATACGGCTCCTCGCCGATGTCGGTGACGAACTTGAAGGCCGGATGCTGCGAGGCGTCTTCCAGGTTGACCAGTTCGGCGCGGCGAGCCACGAGCCCCACCAGCCCCTCGTGCAGGTTCAGCGAGACCTGCCCTACCTTGGCCTTGTTCAGGCCCTCGGTGGCCTGCAGCACCAGGGTCTGCTCGTCGGTCTCGGGATCGGAGTCCTCGGAAAGGACGTAGACCGAGCAGACGGATGCATCCAGCACCGACCGCACCCGCCGGGCGATCAGGTCGAGTGCCGCCCGCAGGTCGGACGACTTGGACACCTCGGTGACGATCTGTCGCAGCTCATCGAGCATCGGAATTCCCCGCTCGGTCGACGGCCGGCCCGACTCGCTCGAGACGGCGCTCGATCTGCTCGGGAATCAGTTCCTGCGGACATTCGGCCGGCACATGCTCGAGGAACGGCGCCAGCGCATGCAGCGCCTGGAAGTAGACGTTGCGCTTGAAGTAGATGACCTCGGGAAGGATGGACCAGAAGGGCCGCCACTCCCAGCCGTCGAATTCCGGCTTGGACGAGGCGTTCAGGTCGAAGGCCGACTCGTCGGTTCGCAGGCGCAGCAGGAACCACTTCTGCTTCTGGCCGATGCACACCGGCTGGACGTGACGACGAACCATGTTCCGCGGCAGGCGATACCGGAGCCAGCCCCGGGTCCAGGCCATCACCGAGACGTGCTCCGGGTGCAGCCCCACCTCCTCGCGCAGCTCCCGGTACATCGCCTCGAGCGGCCGCTCGTCGGCATTGATGCCGCCCTGGGGAAACTGCCACGACCGATGACCCACGCGCTTGCCCCAGAACACCTCGCCCCGGTGGTTGCACACGATGATCCCGACGTTGGGACGAAAGCCGCTACGGTCAATCACGATTTCACTCTTGCAAAAGTCATCACGCCCTCGAATGCGGGACCGCCGGCCCCGCCGGGGCAGGGCCGGCCGTCCGCCGGATACACCTACCCAATTGTTCATGATTCTTTCACAAAACCCGTGGGGGGTGAAACCGGCCCGCATTGGGGTATCATTCGCGCCCGACTCACCCGGGATCCCGCAGGTCGAATCATCGGCCGATGGCTTCCGGTACGACCGTGGACCTGTCGTCCCCGTTCAGGAGAGATTTCGTGAAACTGGCCATCTTCGACCTCGACAACACGCTGCTCGCCGGCGACTCCGACCATGCCTGGGGCGCCTTCATGACCCGCAGGGGAATCGTCGATGCCGAGGAGTACGCGCGCCACAACGACGAGTTCCTGCGCCACTACCAGCAGGGGACGCTGGACATCGACGAGTACCTGCGCTTCGCGCTGGCGCCGCTGGCCGAGCACCCGGCCGAGGAACTGGAGGCCTGGCGCGAGGAGTTCATCCGGACGGACATTCGCCCGATGATCACCGCGGCGGCCCGCTCGCTGGTGGAGTCCCACCGCCAGCGTGGACACACCCTGATGATGATCACGGCGACCAACGCCTTCGTCACCGCACCGATCGCGGAACTGTTCGGGATCCCGCACCTGCTGGCCACGGAGCCCGAGCGACGCAACGGCCGCTACACCGGTCGCTACACGGGCACGCCGACCTTCCAGCACGGCAAGATCCTGGCCCTGGAGGAGTGGCTGGAGGCGCAGCAGGCGCGCCCGGAGGAGACGTGGTTCTACTCTGACTCGCGCAACGACCTGCCCCTGCTCGAGCAGGTCGACCACCCCATCGCGGTGGACCCGGACCCGGTACTGCGCCGGCACGCGGAGACCCACGGCTGGAAGATCATGAATCTCAACGCGGTGGAGGAACCGGCCGGCTGAGCCGGTCGAACCGTCAGGCCGTGGGCAGGGTCACCCCCCTCTGGCCCTGGTACTTGCCGCCCCGGTCGCGGTAGGAAGTCTCGCAGACCTCGTCGGACTCCAGGAACAGCATCTGCGCGACACCCTCGTTCGCGTAGATCTTCGCCGGCAGCGGCGTGGTGTTGGAGAACTCGAGGGTCACGTGCCCTTCCCATTCGGGCTCGAGCGGCGTCACGTTGACGATGATCCCGCAACGCGCGTAGGTCGACTTGCCCAGGCAGATGGTCAGTACGTTGCGCGGGATGCGGAAGTACTCGACCGTGTGCGCCAGCGCGAACGAGTTGGGCGGGATGATGCAGACGTCCGAGTGCACGTCGACGAAGCTGCGCTCGTCGAAGGCCTTGGGGTCGACGATGGTGGTGTTGATGTTGGTGAACACCTTGAAGTGATTCGAGCAGCGCACGTCGTAGCCGTAGCTGGACGTCCCGTAGGAGATCATGGGTTCGGAGCGGCCCTCGGCATTCGTGGCGGCGCGAACCTGGCCAGGCTCGAACGGCTCGATCATGCCCTGTTCCTCGGCCATCCGGCGGATCCATCGATCGGATTTGATACTCATTAGGTCTTCCCGTTACTGACGCATTCCCGCGGGTCGGCGGCCCGCGTATCCTTCCGGCAAATCAGCGAGTTGTCAACCGACCCGCCGCTGTCGGGCGGCACGGACGCCGCAATCCACGCAACTTTTCGCCATAATGAGAGTCACTCCTGTGGCAACCGGACACCCGTTTCATCACGCAAGGACCCAACGGAATCATGAAACCTTTCCCGATCTTCCGACTGATGATGATCTTCCCGCAGCGAGCCGGACTGGCCGCACTGCTCGCCCTGTCGCTCGCGGCCACGGGCTGCGCCACCACGGCCGGAAGCAATGGCTCGCCGACCCAGGAGGACACGGCCGAGACCGCCGGTGACGAGGAAGGCTACGACCGGTACCGGACCACGCGCGAGGCCGTCGACTTCCTCGGCGGGTCGGCCGAGGCCATCGCCAAGCTCGTGGACAAGGCCTTCGCGGACTACGGCCGGCCCAACGCCATCATCAAGGGCGAGGAAGGAGGCGGCGCACTGATCTTCGGCCTGCGCTACGGCATGGGCGAATTCGCGGCCAAGACGGGCGAGCAGCAGACGGTCTACTGGCAGGGGCCATCGGTCGGCTGGGACTTCGGCGGTGATGCCGGTCGCGTGTTCATGCTGGTCTACAACCTGCCGAGTCCGGACCTGATGTTCCAGCGATTCGCCGGGGTCAGCGGCTCGGCCTTCCTGGTCGGCGGCGCCGGGATGCACTACCTGCGCAGCCAGTCGATCGTGGTCGCACCGATCCGCGTCGGCGTGGGCCTGAGGCTCGGCGCCAGTGTCGGTTACATGCAGTTCACACAGGAAAAGTCCTACAACCCGTTCTGACCCGGAAACCCGGGGAGCGATGCGCCGCCGTCGCTCCCCGGGTACCCTGCCGCCTCTCTCCCGCCGCTTTGAATTACCGGTCCTGATGGGCTATAAACCCCGGATGGTTTATCAGGATCTGCTTAACAACATGACAGGAAGAGGACACGCAGCCATGAAAGCATCTTTGTTCGGAGCCACCCTTTCGGCCCTCGCCCTCGCGGTGCCGATGGCCCACGCCGAGTCCGCCGTGGACGAGCAACTGAACGAGTACCGGCAGGCGGCCCAGTCGTTCGGCAAGACCCTCAAGGGGGAACTGCAGGCGGCGATGAAGTCGGGCGGCCCGACCGCCGCCGTGGAGGTCTGCCACGAGCGCGCACCGGAGATCGCCGCGGACCTGAGCGAGGAAACCGGCTTCACCCTGCGCCGCACCAGCCTCAAGCCGCGGGCCACCGAGCCGACCTCCTGGGAGACCGCCGTACTGCTCGACTTCGAGCAACAGCGCGCCGCGGGCACCGCGCCGGACGACATCGAATGGCACGAGGTCGTCGAGACCGACGACGGCAAGGAACTGCGCTACATGAAGGCCATCGGCACCGGTGACGTCTGCCTGAGCTGCCACGGCGAGAACGTCGACCCGGACCTGCTGGCCAAGATCGAGAAGCTCTACCCGGAAGACCAGGCAACCGGCTTCAAGAAGGGCGATATCCGCGGGGCGTTCTCCATCCACGCCTCGCTGGACGACTGACCGCCTCCCGTCCTGCAGCAGGAAAGCGCCGACCGGGCTGACCCGTCGGCGCTTTTTGTTTGCCCGGAGCGGTCACGGCCGCTTCCTGCAGACAGCCAGTCGAGGCATCCGGGATGACCGCCGGTTCCCGAGGACGGATCATTCCTCCGGCGCGTCGACGTCGTCGCTGTCGGGCACCCTGCCCCGCGGCCCGTCCGGCTTCTCGCCACCGGACGAGGAAGGCTGGTCGTTCCCCGCCAGGCGTCGCTTCTCCCTGAGCACGCGCAGGTTCGCCGGCGGGGCCGTGCCGTCCTTGTCCACGCCGAAGTAGACCGTGGTGTGCGGGAAGGGGATCTCGATGCCGGCCTCGTCGAAGTACTTCTTGACCAGGCGGTTGTATGCCCGCCCGACGGCCCACTGGTCGCCCGGGGTGGTCTTGATCATCACGCGGATGTTCACCGAGCTGTCGGCCAGGGCCGTCACGCCCGGAATGTCCACCGGCTCGAGTATGCGGTCCTGCCATTCCGGGTCGGCCGCCAGTTCGTCGAAGGCCGCCCTGAGCTGTTCGATCGCGTCGTCGACGCTCTCGCGGTAGGCAATGCCGTACTCGCCCTTGTGCACCCCGTACTCGCGCGTGTAGTTGGAGACGATGTCCACCGAGGAGAACGGAATCACGTGCACCGTTCCGTTCAGGTCACGCAGGGTGACCGAGCGGATCGACAGCTGCTCGGCGGTACCCGTCACGCCGGCCGCCGTGACGACGTCGCCGGCGTTGATGGCGTTCTCGATCTGGATGAACACCCCGGTGATCACGTCCTGCACCATCTTCTGCGCGCCGAAGCCGATCGCCAGCCCCAGGACACCGGCGCCGGCCAGCAGCGGCCCGATGTTCACGCCCAGCTCGGAGAGGATGATCATCGCGGTGATGGTGATCAGCGCGATGGCAATCGCGCTGCGGAAAAGCGCCAGCAGCGTCTGCATCCGTGCCGAGGGCATACTCGATTCGCTGTTGAGCTTCGCCTCGATCAGGCCCGTCGCGACCAGCCATACTCCCAGAGCGAGCACGAGCACTAGCGAGATATCGATCACCGCGGAGAGCAGCCAGCGTCCCTCCTCTCGGCCCAGCCAGGCGAAGACGTTCGCGAGCTGCCAGGCCCACAGCATGCCGAACAGGGCGACAAGTCCGATCACGATCCGCAGGATGCGCAGGATCAGCGGCACGTAGGTGTTCAGCCGCATGGGCAGGGAAGGCATCCGCCGCCTGAGTCTTTCCGGCACCGGCACGCCTCGACCGATCCATTGGGTAAGCACCGCCGAGGCGAAGATGGCGACGCCGACGATCACGATCGTCTTGAAGGTCGCCGCCCCGACAAACGGTAGCGATTCGCCGGGGCGCGTGATCGCCACGACGAAGACCCCGAGCACGTACAGCATCGCCAGCCAGTGCCAGCTGGCTCCCAGCAGCTGCAGCGACCAGGCGGTCAGGGCCCGCTGGCTGCGAGCGGCACGGGCGTCCAGCGCCTGGCGGACATGGCCGCGGGCCCTCCAGAGCTGCGCCCAGGCATAGGCCATCGCCAGCAGCGCCACCCCCCAGCCGACGGCGTTGGCCAGATCCTCGCGGCCCGCCCGATCGATCGAGGGCACGATCATGATGCCGGCATAGCCGGTGAACCAGATCAGCCGGGAAAGCCAGCCCGACCAGAAACGCGAACTGGCCTCGGACAGGCGGAACAGGCGCAGCCCCGGAAAGGCAGGTGCGAAGACGGCGCGCACCAGCAGGCGGGCGCCTTCCACGACGAGGAAGGCCTGCAGGGCGAGGTCCAGCACGGCGGCTATTTGCCGATCGCTCTCGGCCAGCCACCAGACCGTGGCCTGCGCGACCACGTAGGCGAGCCCCAGCAGGAGCACACCCAGAGCGAGACCGCCGACCACGGCCACCCCGGTGCGCAACAGTTGGTGGCGCGAGGAGGCCGCCCGCGCGAACCCGTCCAGCCGCCTCCAGGCCCTGCCGAGCAGCAGTCGACCCGCGCCCAGGACCACGTAGGCGATCAGCAGCACCACGACCGCGCGCCAGCCGACATCGGCGACCGCCACCCAGTCGACACCCGGCCAGTCACGGACCAGCCGTGTGGCCGCTCCGGCCATGTCGGCGAAGGTTTCCGAGAATACCGAGGACACGCCCTCCGCGATAGCGGAGGCCTGGTCGGCACCCGGTGCGGCCTCCTGCGTCTTGTCA
>JAWLHL010000006.1:0-68398 GCA_041690375.1 Guyparkeria sp.
GGCATCGTTCGCCTGCCCAACCATATTGACGCGCCGGGCTTCAATCCCGATCATGACGCCCCGACGCGGCTTCCAGGGAAGGCAAGCGCGGCCCTTTCACGGCTCGGCTCCTCCCCGTCAAATCGCAGACACCATCTGTCAAAAAAGACCTGACGCCCGAGAACCAGCCCGATGCACCACCAGGACAGCAGCTGCCACGAGTCGATCCCCGGCAAGCCGATTGACGCCGCCACCTCCCGCTACTGCGACGTGTTCGTCGCCGGCGGCGGCCCCGGGGGCTCGACCCTCTCCACGCTGCTGGCGCGCAAGGGGCACGACGTGGTGATGGTGGAGAAGGAACACCACCCGCGCTTCCACATCGGCGAATCCCTGCTGCCGGCCAACCTCGAGTTGTTCGAGACCCTGGGCGTGGCCGAGGAGATCGCCGAGATCGGCATCGACAAGTGGGGTGCCGAGTTCGTCTCGCCGCACCATGACCATGTCCAGCCGTACAACTTCGCCGAGGCCTGGGACAAGTCGATGCCCAAGGCCTACGAGGTCGAGCGGGCGGAATTCGACCGCATCCTCTTCCGCAACGCCGAGCGCAACGGCGCACGCACCTTCGAGGGTAATCGCGTGGTGGACATCGACTTCCACGAGGAAGAACGTCGTGATCCCGCCGACCGGCCGTACCACGCCACGGTGACCACCGAGGACGAACAGGGCCAGCGCGTCGACTGGCACACGGCCTTCGTCGCGGACGCCACGGGGCGCGACACCTTCCTCGCCCAGCGCCACGGCTGGAAGCGGCGCAACCCGAAGCACAACAGCGCCGCGGTCTTCGGCCACTTCCGCGATGCCAAACGCAACCCGGGCAAGACCGAGGGCAACATCACCCTGTTCTGGTTCGACCACGGCTGGTTCTGGTTCATTCCGCTGAAGAACGGCGTGACCAGCGTGGGCATGGTGACCTGGCCCTATCACATGAAGTCCCGCAAGGGCCGCTCGCTGGAGCAATTCCTGTTCGACAACATCGAGACCGTCCCGGAGCTCGAGCGACGGCTGGCCGATGCCTCGCTGGTGCGGGACGTGCAGGCGACCGGCAACTTCTCCTACTCCGCCGATCGCAGTCACGGTGAACGCTTCATCCTCGTCGGCGACGCCTTCGCCTTCATCGACCCGGTATTCTCCAGCGGCGTGATGCTCGCAATGCAGGGCGGCGTGTTCGGCGCGGAGGCCATCGACACGGTGCTGCGCGAACCGGCTCAGGCGAAACAGGCGCTCAACCGCTACGACCGTCAGGTGCGCCACGGACCGAGGGAGTTTTCCTGGTTCATCTACCGCATCACCAAGCCGGTGATGCGCAACCTGTTCATGGGGCCGCGCAACATCTTCCGCGTGCAGGAAGCGCTGATCTCCCTGCTCGCGGCGGACATCTACCGCGGCACGCCCATCTGGCGGTCGATCCGCATCCTCAAGGGCATCTACTATCTCTCGTCCCTGGGGCAATGCCGCCGGGCCTTCGCCGACTGGCGCGCCCACCGGCGGAAGGTACGCCCGCTGACCCCGGAATCCGACCTGCGGCAATGACGCAAGGGCAGCTCGAAAAATCGTCGCGAACCGCGATCAGTCCGGCCTCCGTCATCAAGTCCCCGGAGCGGCTGCTCGGGGCGCTGGTCACGGCCGGCACCCACCTGGAGGCCCATGGCGGCTGCGTGGCGCCGCTACCGCTGACCGTGCTCGAAGGCGATCCCGAACACGCTCTGGAAGCCTTTCTCGCCCCCGCTGAAAACCGCTCGCCCCCCGTCACGTCCCGCGACGCCCTCGGCTGCACGACCACGGCCGGCCACTGGACCTTCGGCCAGCTGCCCATCGACGAGTCCCGCGGACTGGCCGTTGGTGCCGAGGCGGCCTACACGGAACTGCTTGCACGAGTCGCGCGCGAGGGCACGCCGCACCTGTGGCGCGTCTGGCACTACCTGCCGGCAATCAACGCAACCGACCCCGAGACCGGCATCGAGCGCTACCGGCTGTTCAACCAGGGCCGCGCCGCTGCCTTCACCGCCGCCGATCGTCCCGCGGGGCCGTCGGCGCCGGCGGCCTGCGCGCTCGGCAGCCCGGCCGACACGAGCGGCCGCCTGGTGTTTCTCGCCTCGGACAGCCCGGCAATCGGCATCGAGAATCCGCGCCAGGTCAGCGCCTGGAACTATCCCCGCCAGTACGGGCACAAGAGCCCGCTGTTCGCCCGGGCGGCCATCGCCCGCGGACCACGGCATGACTGGCTGTTCATCTCCGGCACCGCCTCGATCATCGGGCACGAGACCCGCCATCGCGGCGACGTGCTCGCACAGACGGACGAGACGCTGAACAACCTGCAGGCCGTGCTCGACGAGGCCAATGCGCGCCGGCCGGCCGACTGTCGCACCTTCGACTGGGAGCCGACCACCCACCTGCGCGTCTACCTGCGCCACCCGGAGGACCTCGCGGTGGTGCGCGCGCGTCTTGACCGACGGCTCGCCTCGCTGACCCGGCGGGTATTCCTGCAGGCCGACATCTGCCGAGAGGATCTGCTGGTCGAGATCGAAGCGACTCTCCATCAGCCACGCGACGGAAACGACGGCGACCGGCTGTGGCCCGAGCTGTGAACGCGTTGGCATGTCGACTCCTGCGCGCGGTGCACCGTCCGCTCGCCCTGCTGCTCGGGCACGGCGGGCTGGCGGTGATCCTGATCATTTGGCTGCCGCTGGTCCTCGTGCTGCTACCCGTGCCGCGCGAGCGGCGGCAACGCACGACGCGCCGGCTCATCCATCACGCCATGCGCGCCTATCGCCACTGGCTGGGGCGGATCGGCGCCCTGCAGTTCGAGACCCGCTCGCTGGATGCCCTGCGTGACGCCCCGCCGGGGGTGATCGTCGCCAACCACCCCTCATTGCTCGACGCGCTCGTGGTTCTCTCCCACGTCCCCGAGGTCGTCTGCGTGATGCGGGCCGGCATCCTGCGCAATCCGTTCTTCGCCCTGCCCGCCCGGCTGGCCGGCTACCTGCCGAACGACGACGCGGTGGAGATGATGCTGGGCGCCCGACGGGCGATCCGCGGCGGCTGTCACGTGCTACTGTTCCCGGAAGGCTCGCGCAGTCCGCTGACCGCTGCCCCGCCGCTGCGTCCATTCCATCCCGCGCCCTTCATGCTCGCCCACCGGACAGGTGCATCGCTGCACCCATGGCTGTTCCGCTACGACCGTCCCTTCCTGGCCAAGGGCCAGCCGGGCTCTTACCTACCGGTCCTGCCGATCCGGCTGATCGTCACTCCCATGGCACCACTGTCGGAGCACATGGGGACCGACCCGCGCGAGATGGCCGCCGCCTGGCGTTGCCACTATGCCCGCGCTTTTCACTTCCGGGAGCCTGCCACGCCATGACCGCCACCAATCACCCGTTTCGACCGCTGATCCTGATTCCCTGCTACAACCCGGGCGGGCGCATCGAGACCACCGTACGCGACGCGGTCGCGCAGGCCGAATGCCCGGTCTGGATCGTGGACGACGGCAGCGACTCGGCGACACGAGAGCGCCTGACGGCGCTCGCCGCAGAGCTTGCGACGGTTCGGGTGCTCCGTCACGAGCACAATCGCGGCAAGGGGGCGGCCGTGCTCACCGGACTGCAAGCCGCCCGCGAGGAAGGGTTCACCCACGCCCTGACGATGGACGCCGACGGCCAGCATCCGGCGGCCGCCATCCCCGACTTCCTCGACACCGCCCGTCGGCAACCCGAGGCGCTGATCCTCGGTCGGCCGGTATTCGACGACGACGCACCGGCCCTGCGGGTGCAGGGTCGCAAGGTTTCCAACTTCTGGGCCAATCTGGAGACGCTATGGGCGGGCATCGGCGATTCCCTGTTCGGCCTGCGCGTCTACCCGGTCGATCCGCTGCTGGCGGTGATGGGGGACACGCACTGGATGCGCCGCTTCGACTTCGACCCCGAGGCAGCCGTGCGGCTGGCATGGCGCGGCCTCCCCCTGGTCAACGTCGATACCCCCGTGCGCTACTTCGATGCCGAGGACGACGGGGTCTCTCATTTCCGCTACTGGCGGGACAATCGACTGCTGATCTGGATGCATCTGCGGTTGCTCGCCGGCTTTATGGCTCGACTGCCCCGGCTGATCACAGATCGATTGCGAAAACGGCGAGTGGGTACCTGAAAACCGGACGGAACTCGCATGACCGGGAGGTCATGGCGACGACCTATCGATTGCCGAACACCTTCTTCAGCAGGTCGGTCGTGCGGGCAGCCGGATCGGTGCGGATCAGCCTTTCCTGTTCGGCGATCTTGAGGAACAGGCCATCCAGTGCCTTGTCGGTGATGTAGCCGTCCAGGTCCGTGTCACCCACGACCAGCTGAGCCATGGGCCCGGCGCTGTCCATCATTTGCTTGTAGGCCACGGTCACACCCGCCCGGTCCGTCGCCGACTCGACGATCGGTCGAAAGCGTGTGGCCAGCTCGTCCGAACTGCTGCGACGAAGGTACTCGGTCGCCGCGTCGTTCGGCCCACCCAGAATGCCCCTCACGTCCTCGAGACTCATGCGCTTGATCGCGCCAAGGAACACCTCGGTCGCCTCCGGCACCGCCTGTTCCGCGGCATGGTTCATGGTCTGCACGAACTCGTCGGCCAGCCCGTCCTGTCGCAAGCTGCGCAACACGCCCTCGACCTTCTGCAGGTTCCCCGGCAACGGAATGCGCACCTGGGGGTCGTCGAGGAACCCGCCTCGCCGCCCAAGCTGCCGAACGGCAACCTGCACCCCGTTGGCCAGCGCATCCCGGATGCCCTGGTCCATTTCGGCCTGCGTCAGGCCGGACCGATCCGGTTGAGATCGAGACGGGCCGCCGTTACCGAGACCATCCAATCGCTCCAACAGGTCGCTGGCAAAGTCTGCCCTCGCCGGACGGCTGACCAACAGCCCGCCAACCACGATCAAACCAAGTACCCGTCGTCGTTCCATGTTCCGTTCCTCGCTTGCCGTCGGGAGATCATCTTGAAAAAGGGCACCCGGTTCGGTCGATGACCGGTGGTCATGCCGGGCTTATAGGCCACTTGGCGATGAATCGTGGCAACACAGACCGCGCTGGCGAGCCGCCGCCGAGCGTCATGTCTCCCGCGATCGCATCAGGTCGGCCATGGCGTCGCACTCGGCATCGTCACGACGACGCAACCCGTCGATCACGCCATCGCGATCGGCCACGCTCTTGTTCTGCCCGAGTTTCTCGATGCCCTCGATGCGCTCCGGCAGCAGTTCGATGCCGACGATCGCCGCCTGCATCCGTTCGATCTGTGTCTCGGGCAGATGGGCCCAGTCGAAGGGATCGGCGCCGATGCGCGCCTGGTGGGTGTCGATCAGGTCGTGCAGGTGGCGGTCGAGCCAGCCGGGTTCGCCCTCGCCGGCCAGCCGGACCGTGCCGCGCACGTGCACGGCCTGGTAGTTCCAGGTGGGCACGCTGGTGTCCCGCGCATCGACGTACCAGCGCGGGTTCACGTAAGCGTCCGGTCCGGTGAAGATCAGGATCGCCGCGGCCTCCGCCCCGCCGGCCAGTGCCTCGGCCACCGGGTTGGCGCGCGCCAGGTGCGACTCGAAACGCCAGCCGGCCGGATCACGCGGATCCCCGAAACGCAGGAAGGGCAGATGCACGGCCAGCATCTGCCCTTCCCCGTCACACAAAGTCAATGCGCCGAACGGATGGCGCGCCACGGTCTCCGCCAGGACCTCGGGTTCGTCCTGGCGGAAATGCGGCGGGATGTAGGTCCCCACGGTCACCCGTTACTTCACGCCGATCTGGGAGAGGTCGCGCACCGCGCCCAGCGCCGCGGAGGTCGTCAGGGCCGCGTAGGCCTTGAGCGCCTGGCTGACGTAGCGATCACGGTGGACCGGCTTGTAGGCGGCGTCGCCGCGCTCGACCATCTTCTCGCGCCGGTGGGCCATGGTCGCATCGTCAATGTCGAGATGGATGGTCCGCTCGGGGATGTCGATGACGATCGTGTCACCCTCTTCGACCAGCGCGATCTCGCCGCCGGCGGCCGCCTCCGGCGAGGCGTGTCCGATGGACAGCCCCGAGGTGCCGCCGGAGAAGCGCCCGTCGGTCAGCAAGGCGCAGTCCTTGCCCAGCCCCTTGGATTTCAGGTAGCTGGTCGGGTAGAGCATTTCCTGCATGCCCGGCCCGCCCTTGGGGCCCTCGTACTGGATCACCACCACGTCGCCGGGGACGATCCGGTCGCCGAGGATGGCCTCGACCGCGGCATCCTGCGACTCGAAGATGCGCGCCCGACCGGTGAACTTGAGGATCGACTCGTCCACGCCGGCGGTCTTGACGATGCAGCCGTCGCGGGCAATATTGCCGAACAGCACGGCCAGCCCGCCGTCCTTGGAATAGGCGTGTTCGTAATCGCGGATGCAGCCCTTGGCGCGATCGATGTCCAGGCTCGGCCAGCGGGTGTCCTGGGAGAACGCCGTCTGCGTGGGGATGCCGGCCGGGCCGGCGAGATAACGGCTTTTTGCCTCCTCGCAGGCCGTGTCGCGGGCGATGTCCCAGCGATCCAGCGCCTCGGCCATGGTCGGGGCGTGCACGGTATGGGCGTTCGTGTGCAGGAGGCCGGCTCGATCCAGCTCGCCCAGGATCGCCATCACGCCCCCGGCGCGGTGCACGTCCTCCATGTGGTACTGGGCCGTGCTGGGCGCGACCTTGCACAGGTGCGGGATCTTGCGACTCATGCGGTCGATGTCGGTCATGTCGAATTCGACCTCGCCCTCGCGCGCAGCGGCCAGCAGGTGCAGCACCGTGTTGGTCGAGCCGCCCATGGCGATATCCAGCGCCATGGCGTTCTCGAAGGCTTCGCGCGTGGCGATCGAGCGCGGCAGCACGGAGGCGTCGTCGTTCTCGTAGTAGTCCTTGGCCAGGCGGACGATCTGGCGGCCGGCCTCGAGGAACAGCTCGCGCCGGTCGGCGTGCGTGGCCAGCAGCGAGCCGTTGCCCGGCAGCGACAGGCCGAGTGCCTCGGTCAGGCAGTTCATCGAGTTGGCCGTGAACATCCCCGAGCAGGACCCGCAGGTCGGACAGGCCGAACGCTCGACCTGGGCGAGCACGTCGTCGGACACCGAATCGTCGGCGGCCTGGACCATCGCGTCGACCAGATCGAGCTTGATCACCTCGCCGGAATCGCCGGCCAGGCGTGTCTTGCCCGCTTCCATGGGCCCGCCGGAAACGAAGATCACCGGGATGTTCAGCCGCATGGCGGCGTTGAGCATCCCCGGGGTGATCTTGTCGCAGTTGGAGATGCACACCAGCGCGTCGGCGCAGTGAGCGTTGACCATGTACTCGACCGAGTCGGCGATGATGTCGCGGCTGGGCAGCGAGTAGAGCATGCCGCCGTGACCCATGGCGATGCCGTCGTCGACCGCGATGGTGTTGAATTCCTTGGCGATGCCGCCGGCGGCCTCCACCTCGCGCGCGACCAGCTGGCCCATGTCCTTCAGGTGGACGTGGCCCGGCACGAACTGGGTGAAGGAATTGGCGATCGCGATGATCGGCTTGCCGAAATCGTCGTCCTTCACGCCCGTGGCGCGCCACAGGGCGCGCGCACCGGCCATGTTGCGTCCGTGGGTGGTGGTCTTGGAACGATAGTCGGGCATGGATGGATTCTCCGGAACGAACGGGTATCACGGACGGCCTCGCGACCGTCACTGGGTTGATGGTTACTCGATGATGTCGACCAGGGCGCCGACATCGACGCGCTCGAACAGCTCGATGACGTCGCGGTTGGTCATGCGCACGCAGCCGTGCGAGGCGGGACTGCCGATACGCCCTTCCTCGGGCGTGCCGTGGATGTAGATGTAGCGCCCCCTGGAATCGACGTCCCCGCCACGGTTCTCGCCCGGTTCGAGACCGTCGAGCCACAGGATCCGGGTGGTCACGTCATCGCGGGCGGCACGTTCATCGGTTCCGCCGAGGATCTCGGCGATCTCGCCGGTCGGCTTTCGGGCGCGGAAGATCTGGCCGATGGGCGCACCCTCGCCGAACTTCTCCGCCACCCGGTGCAGCCCCAGCGGGGTCTGCAGGCTGCCTTCCCGGTTGCCCGTGCCGCGTTCGGCTGTCGAGACGGGATAGGCGTCCAGGAACGCGCCTTCCTCGAAGAGGTAGAGTCGCTGGGCGGGCACGTCCACGACGATCATCTGGCGGCCCTCGCTCCCCTCGAGACGGGCCGCCATCCGTTGGGTCGACTCGATCACGCGTGCCGGCAGTTCACCCATGGCGCTTGCCTCCCGGTTCATCTGCGAGCCGGCGTCACGCGCGGACTCCACCGACCCGGCGCTCGCCAGCGCCGGAAGCAGCCACAGGAGCAGTCCCAGCCCCCGCAGGATCCTACTGGTCATTGTACAGGCCGACCGAGACGATATCCCGGGAACGCCGCGAGGCACCCGCCGGGTCGTTTTCCTTGTCCCGTGCGCTGTCGGCGCGAAGGCTGGCGAGATTGTCGAGGTAGTCGCCGTCGATGTCGTTCGTGACGTATTCGCCGGTGAAGCAGGAGCAATCGAATTCAGTCAGGGTCGGGTTGCCGATGCGCACCGCTTCCTTGAGGTCCTCGAGGTCCTGGTAGATCAGCTCGTCGGCACCGATGGCGTCACGGATGGCATCGACGTCGCGATTGTGGGCGACGAATTCGGTGGCCGCCGGCATGTCGATGCCGTAGACGTTGGGATAGCGCACCGGCGGCGCGGCCGAGGCCATGTACACCTTCTTCGCGCCGGCCTCGCGCGCCATGCGGATGATCTCGCTGGAGGTGGTGCCACGCACGATCGAATCGTCGACCAGCAGCACGTTCTTGCCGCGGAACTCCAGGTCGATGGCGTTGAGCTTCTGCCGCACCGAGCGCTTGCGCTTGGCCTGCCCCGGCATGATGAACGTCCGGGCGATGTAGCGGTTCTTGACGAAGCCCTCGCGGTACTTGAGGTTGAGATTGACCGCGATCTCGAGTGCCGCCGTGCGGCTGGTGTCGGGGATCGGGATGACCACGTCGATGTCGTTGTCCGGCCACTCGCGCTGGATCTTCTCGGCCAGCTTCTCGCCCATGCGCATCCGCGCCCGGTACACGGAAACGTCGTCGATGATCGAATCCGGGCGGGCCAGGTAGACGTACTCGAAGATGCAGTTGGCGTACTCGGGGTTCTCGGCGCACTGACGCAGGGTGACCTCGCCGTCGCGGGAGATGAAGATCGCCTCGCCGGGCGCGAGATCGCGCACCAGCTCGAAGTCGCCGGCCTCGATGGCCACCGACTCCGAGGCGATCATGTACTCGGTGCCGTGCTCGGTCTCGCGCTTGCCAAAGCAGACCGGGCGGATGCCGTGCGGATCACGGAAGGCGAACACGCCCGTGCCGGCGATCAGGCCGATCACCGCGTAGGCGCCGCGCGCCCGACGGTGCACGTTGGCGATGGCCTCGAACACGTCATTGGCGGTCGCCTGCGCCCCGGCGATGGCGGCAAGCTCGTGGGCGAAGACGTTGAGCAGCACCTCGGAATCCGAGTTGGTGTTCAGGTGCCGGCGGTCCTCGGCGACCACGGACTCGCGCAGCTCGTCGGCGTTGGTGAGGTTGCCGTTGTGCCCCATGGCGATGCCGAACGGCGCGTTGACGTAGAAGGGCTGGGCCTCGGCCGAGGAATCGCAGCCGGCGGTCGGGTACCGGACGTGGCCGATACCCATGTTGCCCATCAGCTGGCGCATGTGACGGGTGTGAAAGACGTCCTTCACCAGACCGTTCTCCTTGCGGAGGAACAGCCGCTCCTCGTCACAGGTCAGGATGCCCGCCGCATCCTGACCGCGGTGCTGCAGGACGGTTAGACCGTCATACAGCGCCTGATTGACCGGCGATCTCGCCACCATCCCAATAATGCCGCACATGCGTTAAACCACCTCGGTTCGTATCCGCGCAAAACCTGAAAAATCCGACGGGAACCTTTCCCGGGCCCCGAAACGGCGTCGCCGGGCAGCCACTCGGCCTGCCCGGCGTCACGCAGGGTCGCCCCCGCAGGGAAGACACACCCTGTGTCCTCCCGTAACTCGTCAGCTCAATGCCCGCCTACCATTTCACGTTGCGGGCGACGTCTTCCGGCAGCACCGCGAGCAACCACTCGGCCACCACCTGGAAGTGCGGGATCAGCGTGGAGGCATGCCACCACTCCTCGCGCGGCAAGGCGGTGAACCCGGCCAGCAGGATCAGTCCGGCCACGATCAGTACTCCCCGCAACAACCCGAAGACCATGCCCACCGAGCGATCCGTCCCCGACAGCCCGGTGGACTCCACCAGCTTCGAGATCGCCCAGTTGATGATCCCGCCGAGGATCAGCACGATCACGAAGAGCGCCACGAAGGCTATCGCCACCCGGGCCGACGGGATGTCCACCGCCTCGGGGACCAGCACCGCGGCCGGCTGCGAGAAGGCCAGCGCGACGCCGAAAGCCGCAAGCCAGGTGACCAGCGAAATCACCTCCTTGATGAAACCGCGCACCAGGGCGATCGCCGTCGAGATCAGCACGATCGCCAGCAGTATCCAGTCGACCACCGTCATCCCTGTTCCCCCGTCACTGTCCGACGATCCCCGAAACGACCCTTCTCCAGAGAGCCTTTCGCTGACGACGACGTCACTTCGTCATCACCAGGCCGTCACGGCCGATCCGTTGACGCAGCCGCTCGGTCGCCTCGGTCGCAAGCTCGCGGGTCGCGTAGGGACCGACGCGCACCCGCCAGACCGTCCCCCGCTCCGAGAACAGCGGCTCGACGGAAACCTTGAAGCCCGATGCTCC
Organism: Guyparkeria sp.; assembly: GCA_041690375.1. Classification (GTDB taxonomy): domain Bacteria; phylum Pseudomonadota; class Gammaproteobacteria; order Halothiobacillales; family Halothiobacillaceae; genus Guyparkeria. The sequence goes on from JAWLHL010000006.1 coordinate 10,823, forward strand.
CACCGACTCGGCCAGGGCCCGCGCGTTGCTCTCGTCGGAAAAGCTGCCGAGCTGGACGACGAAATCGCCCTGTCGAGAGGTTTCCGGCAGGGAGGCGTCCGCGTCGCCCGTCTCCTCGTCGCCGGCCCCCTCGCCTTCCTCGCGGGCCGATTCGGATTCATCGCTGTCCCCGCCTGCCGATTCGTCGCGATCATCGCCGGCCGTTTCGTCGCGGCTCTCCTCGGACTTCTCCTGGGACTTCTCCTGGGACTTCTCCTCGGCCGGCTCGGTGGATCCGGCTTCCTCCGCGCCGGTTTCCTCCGACGGTACATCTTCACCCGTCGTCTCGCCGGCCGGGTCGGCCTGCTCCACCGGGGCTTCCGTTTCCGCCTCGGCCTCATCGTTTCCGGCGCGGGCCTCCGCGGAGGCCTGATCGGGGAACAGGGCTGCGGGCGGATCGTCCAGCGGCTCGATGCTGTCACCGGACGGCTCGGGAATCTCGCCGGGATCCGTGCGCGCTATCTCGGGCTTTTCGGGGATGGGCTGCACGCTGAGACTGTCGATGCCGCTTCCGTCGAGCCAGAGCGGCAGCAGGAGCACCGCGAGGGCGACCACCACGGCCGCGCCCACAAGGCGCTGGCGAAAGCGCGATTCGTTCCAGGTTGAGTCGGATTGCTCTGCCACGGCGTCCTCGTCGGCGTTAGGCTGCAGGCGTGGGCCTGTGCCGCTCATTGTGGGGCCCTTTCACCAGGTCACGCAATGGCCCCACCACGTGGAAGGACCCGAAAATGACGATCTCGTCACCGGGACTCGATGCGGCGATGGCGGAATTATACGCCGCCGCGAGATCGCTTTCACGGAACACCTCAGACGCTCCGGCCGCTGAAAGGGCCGCCTCGATGGCCGACAATGGCATCGCACGGGGCCCGGACAGCTCGGCCACCCACCAGGCTTCGACGAGCGAGGCCAGCGGGCCGACGATATCGGCGACCGGCTTGTCCGACAGGACGGAGAACACCGCCAGGCGGCGCCGGGCAGGCGATCGCTCGAGCGCGTCGGCCAGGGCGCGGGCCGCCTCGCCATTGTGCGCCACGTCGAGCACGAAGTGGCGTCCATCCCGTTCGCAGCGCTCGAGTCGTCCGGCCAGGCCTGCCGCCCCCAGTCCTTCCTCCACGGCTGAGTCGGGTATCTCCAGCGGGCTGCGGGGATGCTGCAACAGCGCCACGACTCCCGCGGCATTGGTCACCTGGTGACTCCCGGCCAGGGCGGGGACGCGGAACTCGCGACGCCCTCGTGCACCGGAAAGGGCGAAGCGTCCCGGCGCATCCTCTGCAGGGGGCTGGAGCACGATCTCCTCGCCGAGACGGAGCAGGTCCGCGCCGATGCGGGCCGCCTCGGTCTCGACGGTCCCGACTGGGTCCGGGTCGGCGTAGACGGCCGGGCGACCACGCCGCAGGATGCCGGCCTTCTCCCGGCCGATCGCCTCGCGCGAATCGCCCAGCCAGGCCTGGTGGTCCAGGCCGATGTTGGTGATCAGGGCCAGGTCGGCGTCGAGTGCGTTCACGGCATCGAGCCGTCCGCCCAGGCCGACCTCCAGCACCCAGACATCCAGCGATTCGGCCGCGAACACGATGAAGGCCGCCACCGTCAGCCACTCGAAGTACGTCAGCGCCCCGCTGTCGGGGTGGGCCTCGATTGCCTCGAAGGCCTCGACCAGGGTTTCGGCATCGACCGGCCTGCCGTCGACCTGGAAACGCTCCCGCACGTCGACCAGGTGCGGGGAGGTGTAACTGCCGGTTCGATAGCCGGCCGCACGGCAGATCGCCGCGGCCATGGCCACGGAGGAACCCTTGCCGTTGGTGCCGGCTACCGAGACGATCGTGCCGAGACGCTTTCCTTCCAGCAGATCCGTGGTCACGCGCCGCATCCGCGTCACGCCCGGCTCGATACGGTCCGGATCACGCTCCAGCAGTCGGTCCAGCCAGCGCTCGAGGGTTGCCGCCGTCATGCGCGCTTCCACCTGTCGAGGCCGGCCGGACGTTCCTTCACGAGCCGCTACGTGCAACAGCGGCCGTCTCGGGGCGCGGGAGGTCCTTCTTCTGGAGGTTGGCGACCAGCGTCGCCACCGCGGCGGGGAGCTCGGCACGCGGCACGATCATGTCGATCGCCCCGTGCTCGAGCAGGAACTCGCTGCGCTGGAATCCCTCGGGCAGGGTCTCCCGCACGGTCTGCTGGATCACGCGCGGCCCGGCAAAGCCGATCAGCGCGTTGGGCTCGGCGATCTGCACATCGCCCAGCATGGCCAGCGAGGCCGATACCCCACCCATGGTGGGATCGGTCAGCACCACGATGAAGGGCAGTTTCTTCTTCGACAGGCGAGTCAGCGCCGCCGAGGTCTTGGCCATCTGCATCAGCGAGAACAGGGCTTCCTGCATGCGCGCGCCGCCCGAGGCGGTGAAGCAGACCAGCGCACAGCGGTTCTCCATCGCGGCCTCGGCGGCGCGGACGAACTTCTCGCCGACCACCGAACCCATCGAACCGCCCATGAAGGCGAAATTGAAGGCCGCGGCGATGACCGGCAGGCCCTCGACCCGGCCGCGCATGACCACCAGCGCGTCCTTCTCGCCGGTTTTCTTCTGGCTGGCCGTGATCCGGTCGCGGTACTTCTTCTGGTCGCGGAACTTGAGGACGTCCACCGGGGCGACATCCGCGAACAGTTCCTCCCGGCCTTTCTCGTCGAGAAACGCATCCAGGCGTTCGCGCACGCCGATGCGCATGTGGTGGCCGCACTTCGGGCAAACCTCGAGATTGCGACGCAGTTCCTCTCGGTAGAGCACGGCATCGCAGCCATCGCACTTGACCCAGAGCCCCTCGGGCACGCCACGCTTGCCGCTGCTCTCGGTCCGGATTCGTGACGGCAGGAGTTTGTCCAGCCAGCTCATGCGTAAGTCTCCCCGGTCGTTCGCCTGTCCATGTTGCCTGTCATTTCCTTGCTGTTTCCACGGCCTTGCGCATCTCGGCGACGAAGGCCCGCACCGATTCCAGCACGACCTCGTCGACGCCGCCGCGCTCGACCGCCTGCTCGTGGATGAGCCGCACGATCGCCGAGCCCACGATGACGGCGTCGGCCACCGCCGCCACCCGTCCGGCCGTCTCGGCATCGCGGATGCCGAAGCCGACACCCACCGGCAGGTCGCAGGTCTCGCGAATGCGTTCAAGCTGGGAGCCCAGCGCGTCGACGTCCAGGTTCGCCGCCCCGGTCACGCCCTTGAGCGAGACGTAGTAGACGAAACCGGCGCCTCGAGAGGCCACGGCACGGGCGCGCTCGCCCTTGGTCGTCGGCGCCAGGAGGAAGATCGGATCGATGCCCTCCCCGGCGAACACGCGGACCAGGTCGTCGGCCTCCTCGGGCGGCAGGTCGACCGTCAGCACCCCGTCGACTCCCGCCTCGGCAGCCTGCTGCGCGAACGCCTCCAGGCCCATCGCCTCGATGGGGTTCTGGTAACCCATCAGCACCACCGGGGTCTCCGCGTCCCGCTGGCGGAACTCGGCCACCAGCCCCAGCACCCCGCGCAGGCCGAGACCATTCTTCAACGCGCGCTCGTGGGCCGCCTGGATGACCGGGCCGTCGGCCATGGGATCGGAAAACGGCACCCCGAGTTCCAGGGCGTCCACGCCACCGGCGACCAGCGCGTGCATCAGTTCGACGGTCGCCTTCGGATCCGGGTCGCCGGCGGTGATGTAGGGTATCAGCGCGGCGCGCTTCTCGTCGGCCAGGCGCCGGAACAGCGGGCCCAGTCGGCTTTCCTTGTTGACGCTCGTCTCGCTCACAGTTCGATCCCCTCGAGTCGCGCCACGGTATTGATGTCCTTGTCGCCCCGGCCGGACAGGTTGACCAGGATGCGCTGACCGCCCTTCGCCTCGGCGAGCAGCCGCGCGTGGGCCACGGCGTGGGAGGACTCGAGTGCCGGAATGATGCCCTCGCAGCGCATCATGTCGTGGAAGGCGGCCATCGCCTCCTCGTCTGTGATCGCCGCGTACTGAACGCGGCCGATGTCCTTGAGCCAGGAATGTTCCGGACCCACACCCGGGTAGTCGAGGCCCGCCGAGATCGAGTGCGTGCCGATGATCTGGCCGTTCTCGTCTTCCATCAGGTAGGTGCGGTTGCCGTGCAGCACACCGGGGCGACCGGCGGTCAGCGGCGCGGCATGCCGGCCGGACTCCACGCCCTCGCCGCCGGCCTCCGAGCCGTGCAGCTCGACCGACTCGTCGGCCAGGAAGGCGTGGAAAATACCCATGGCGTTCGAGCCGCCGCCGACGCAGGCGACCACCTGGTCGGGCAGCTCGCCGGTCTTCTCCAGCATCTGGGCGCGCGCCTCGCGGCCGATCACCGACTGGAAGTCGCGCACCATCAGCGGGTACGGGTGCGGACCGGCCACCGTGCCGATGATGTAGAAGGTGTCGTCGACGTTGGTCACCCAGTCGCGCATCGCTTCATTCAGCGCGTCCTTGAGCGTGCGGGTGCCGGAATCCACCGGCACCACCTTGGCGCCCAGAAGGCGCATGCGAAAGACGTTCGGCGCCTGGCGCTGGATGTCGTCGGCGCCCATGTAGACGACGCACTCGATGCCCAGGCGTGCGGCGACGGTGGCCGTGGCCACGCCGTGCTGGCCCGCGCCGGTCTCGGCGATGATCCGCGTCTTGCCCATCCGCTTGGCGAGCAGGGCCTGGCCCAGTGCATTGTTGATCTTGTGCGCGCCGGTGTGGTTGAGGTCCTCGCGCTTGAGCCAGATCTCCGCGCCGTAGAGCTCGGACAACCGCTTGGCGTGGTAGAGCGCGGTGGGGCGGCCAACGTAGTCGCGCAGGTCCGACTCGAACTCCTCGATGAAGCCCGGGTCGTTGCGGTATTTCTCGTAGGCGGCGGTGAGCTCCTCGATGGGCTCCATCAGGGTCTCGGCGACGTAACGTCCGCCGTAGTCGCCGAAGCGGCCGCGCGCATCGGGGAAGCTGGTGTAGTCGATCGCCTCGCGGGCCATCGGATCAGTGGTTTCGGGCATGCCCTACCCCTCGGATGAATGCATGAATCAGTTCGGCCGACTTGATGCCCGGCTCGGTCTCGACGCCGCTGGAGACGTCCACCGCGTAGGGGGCGAGCGTCGACACGGCCTCGGCAATGTTTTCGGGGGTCAGTCCCCCGGCCAGGATCCAGGGCCGCGCCCTTCGCCCGGCCGCGCGCGGCCAGCGCCCCCAGTCGAAGGTGTGGCCGGTGCCGCCCAGGCCGCTGACGGCGTGGCTGTCGAGCAGGAAACCCCGTGCGGTGGCGTGGTCGGCGAGCAGGCGATCGCGCTCGGCGTCGTCCAGATCGGCGCTGACCGCCTTGATGTACGGGCGACCGAATTGCCGGCAGTATCGTCCCGTCTCGTTGCCGTGGAACTGCAGCAGGTCCGGGCCGACCTGGTCGATCACCGTCTCCACCCAGTCCGCCTCCGCGTCGGCGAACAGTGCCACGGCCTGGACGAATGCCGGCACGGCGGCGACCAGCTCCCGCGCCTTGGCGATGTCGATCGAGCGCCGGCTGGCCGGCACGAAGACGAAACCGAGCGCATCGGCCCCCGCCGACACGGCGGCCTCGACGTCTTCCGCCCGGGTGATCCCGCAGATCTTGACGCGTGTGCGGCTGTTTTCCACCTGGAAATGGTCCTCGTGAAGGATTCGATCACCGGCGTTCTTCGGACCGCCCGCGGCGGCCGACCGGGCCGGCAATACTAGCAGGATTCCGGGAGCCGCTCGAATCCGCTCCCCTCTTCGAACAGGGGACGACGCGGCCGGGTCGGCAGGCCGAAAGCGCGCGGGTACTCGACTCCCGTCAGGTACAAGCCGTCGGCAGGCGCCGTGATGCCCGCCACTTCGCGGTCGCGCGCGCAGAGCACCTCGGAGAGCCAGTCCAGAGGCCGTTCGCCCGATCCGACAGCGAACAGGCTGCCGACGATATTGCGCACCATGTGGTGCAGGAAGGCATTGGCACGCACATCGATCAGCAGGTAGTCACCCTGGCGGGCGACCCGGATGGATTCCAGCGTGCGCACCGGCGAATGCGCCTGGCAGTCCTTGCCCCGGAAGCTGGAGAAGTCGTGCTCGCCCAGCAGCAGCTCGGCCGCTTCCTGCATCCGGTCGGCGTCGAGGGGGCGATACCACCAGGTCAGCCTTGCGGCCGAGAGCGCCGGCCGGGCCGAGCGGTTCACCACGCAGTAGCGGTATTCCCGCGCGGTGGCGGAAAAGCGCGCGTGGAAGTCCTCGCCCACCGGGCGTACCCAGAGCACGGTGATGTCCCGGGGAAGGTGCTGGATGGTGCCCATCTGCCAGCCATACAGGGGACGCTCCACCTCGACGTCAAGGTGGACCACCTGGTTGGTGGCGTGGACACCGCGGTCGGTCCGACCGGCGCAGACCACCTCGACCGGGGCATCGGCCACCCGCCCGATCGCCCGCTCCAGGCGCTCCTGGACCGAATCGCAGTGGGACTGCCGCTGCCAGCCGTGATACCGACCGCCGTCGTACTCGATGCCCATGGCCAACCGCATGCCCAGCTTCTCTCCTCTCGTTCCGATAACGCCGCCCGAACCGGCGATCGCGGGCGACGATGATATCGCGACCGCGGGTCTTCCGCCCGCTTGCCTGCGTCGGCCGCATCCGGACGGCGAATATCAGCGTCATACCAGATACTTATGCGGGAACCATAACGATCTGCGCGTGCTAGTCTCGGTAACGAGCAGTCAACGCAACCGGCGTCAGACATCGGAAACGCGGCAAGGTTTCCTATATTAGTCCTTTCTGATATTGTACGCGGCCGACGACAGCCTTCGAGGCGACCGGCGCGGGCTCACGCGCCGGTCCTGCCCCCAAAGGCGCACCAGACGTCCAAGGAACGAAAAGCAGCATGGCGCGAAAAGACCTCTTCGATCGCAGACATCCCGGCATGCATCGCGCAGCCGACGCCACAAACCGCGGTCGCCGCGGGCCAGCCATGGGCCTGCTGGCCGCCTCCATCGCCCTCGGCTCGGTTTGCGCCCCGGTCGCCGCCGAGACATCGCCGGACTTCCGCCCGGATCCCTCGATGCAGGCCGCGGGCGGCGAACAGCTCGACCTGAGCTTTGACAACGCGGTCCAGCGCACCCTTTCACAGAACGCGGCCATGGACCTCTCCCAGGCCCGCATCGCCGAGGCGCGCGCCGCCATCGAACAGGCCAGCGGCAACCTGCTGCCCACGCTCGATCTCTCCTTCGGCGTGATGGGTTCGAACAACCCGCTGAACGTCTTCGGCATGAAGCTCCAGCAGGAGCAGGCAACCTTTGGTGACTTCGGCGTACAGGAGTACATGGATACCTCCGGCTTTACCGACTTCATCAACCAGACCGGCGCCCCTACCCCGGACCGGATCAACGAGGCGAACTCCACGGCACCCGACGAGCTCAACAACCCGGGCTGGCACCACAATTTCCAGACTTCCCTGAAACTGCAGGTGCCCGTCTACAACGGCGGCAAGATCCGCGAGATGCGCACGCAGGCCCAGGCGCTGCTGCAAGCCGCCGAATCCGGCGACGAGGCGGCCCGCCAGCAGCTGATCCTGCACACCATCGAGGCCTACGCCGGTATCAACACCGCCGAGGCGTTCGTCGAGGTCGCCCGCCAGGCACGCAAGGCCGCCGCCTCCTATCGCGACCTTTCGAAGAAGCTTCACGACGAGGGCGTGGTGACCAAGGCCGACCTGCTCAAGGCCGAGGTGAACCTCGGCGAGCGTGAACTGGACGTCGAGGCCGCCGGCAACCAGGCGGAAAACGCCGCCGACGGGCTCAAGGTGCTGGCCGGGATCGACACCGGCCGGACCATCACCTTGCCGGAATCCATCGACGTGAGCATGCCGGAAACCGACCTGGCCGAGGCTCGCAACCTGGCGATGGCGAAAAACCCGCGCATCCAGGCGCTCCGCGGACGGATCGACGCGGCCCGCGCCGAGGTCGACGTCGCCCGGGCCGACTACAAGCCGCATTTCAACCTCATGGCCCAGCAGGATTTCAACGACGAGTCTCTCGGCCTGGAGAACGACAGTTACACCGTCGGCGGCGTGCTGACATGGCGGGTGCTGGACTTCGGCGCCCGCTCGGGCCAGGTGGACCGGGCCCAGGCGAAAGTGAACGCCAGCCTCGCCGAACGCCAGCAGGCGCTCGACAAGCTCGTCGGCCAGGTGGGCGAGGTCTGGCGGGCGGCCAGGATGGCGGAAAAACGCGTCGAGGTCCGCCGGATGGCCATCCGGCAGAGCGAGGAAGCCGTCCGGCTCGAGAAGCTGCGCTACGAGCAGGGCCTGGCCACCATGACCGAGCTGCTCGCGGTGCAGACCGAACTCGACAACGCCCGGGCGGAACTGATCAAGGCGCATTTCCAGCGCACCATGCAGCGGGCGGCCCTCTGGCTGGCCATGGGCGATCTGGCCCCCGACCGGGTGACCAATCAGCCGGGCAATGCCGTCGCCGCGGCCCTGACCACGGCCTCGGCAGGCGATTGACCGGTCACCCGGAAGACGCGTGACATGACGACACATCGAGACGAGAACCATCTGATGACGACACACGAGCCCAACTGGACATTCCCTGGTGCCTTCAGCCGAGCTCTGGTGGTCCCCGGACTGCTTCTCGCCCTGGGGCTGGCAGGCTGCGGGGGCGACGACAGCGAACAGCGACCCCCGGCCGACTCCGGCATGGAAATACAGGGTGACTGGCTGACCGTGGACGCCAGCGAGGTGGACGACACCGCCCTCTTCCCCGGAACGGTGATCGCCAGCGACCAGGCGCCGATCGCCTCGCGCATGATGGGCTACGTGCGTTCGATCGACGTCGACGAGGGCGACCGGGTCGAAAAGGACCAGGTCCTGCTGACCATCGACCAGAGCGACGTCGACAGCCAGATCCGCCAGGCCGAGGCGGCCCAGGCCAAGGCCCGCTCGGGACTGGCGAACGCCCGTTCGAACTTCGAGCGTTTCGAACGGCTTTACGCGGACGACGCCGTCCCCAAGCAGCAGTTCGAGCAGATGAAGACGGCCTACGAAGTGGCCCAGGGCGACCTCCAGGCCGCGCAGGCAGCGGTCGAGCAGGCCCGCGCGCAGGTCGCCTACGCGCAGATCCAGGCGCCGTTCGACGGCACCATCGTCCAGCGCATGGCCGATCCCGGTCAGCTGGCGAACCCCGGCCAGCCCCTGCTGATGCTGCAGGGGTCCGGCGACCGCGAGGTGCAGGTGGAAGTCGACGACCAGGCCTACGCCGCCCTCGACCAGGGCGACGAGATCGAAATCGGCTACCGCCAGGCAGACGGCAGCCCGGCGACGTTCCGCGGCGAGGTGCTGCGCCTGGTGAGCGCGGCCAACCCCATCACCCGCACGCACACGGTCAAGATCGGGGTACCGGCCGAGCTCGACCTCACCCCGGGCAGCTTCGTCACCGTCAACGTCGTGCTCGACCGGAAACCGGCCGTGCTCATCCCGTCGAGCGCCCTGCATGATCGTGCCGGCATGACGGGCGTGTTCGTGCTCGACGACGAGGACCGCGCCCGCTTCCGCGTCGTCCGCCTGGGGCAGGAACGCGGCGACCGGGTCGCGGTGCTCGCCGGGCTGGAGGACGGAGACCGGGTGATCACCTCGGCCGAGGGACGCCTGGCCAACGGCGTGACGGTAGTCAAGGCAGGTAACGCAGCGTCATGAGCAAGCCGCAGGAACAGGACAAGCCGAAGCTCAACCTCGCCGGCAAGCTCGCCAGCGGGTTCCTCTATTCCAAGATCACCGCGCTGATCATGATCGCCCTGACCCTGTTCGGGCTCATGGCGGTACTGATCACGCCACGCCTGTACAACCCCGAGATCGTGGTGCCCGGGGCTCAGATCATGGTCCAGCGCCCCGGCAACTCCGCCGAGCAGATCGAGGACCAGGTGGTCAAGCCCCTCGAGGCCCTGATGGCGCGCCTGAAGGGCGTGGACCACACCTACGGCATGGCCGTGGACGACATGGGCATGGTGACGGTGCAGTTCGAGGTCGGCAGCGACGAGGAAGACAGCCTGCTGTCGCTCTACAACGAGATCTCGCGCAACCTCGACCGCCTGCCACCCAACACCCGCATGCCGATGGTCAAGAGCATCGGCATCACCGACGTGCCGATCATGTCGATCACGCTGAGTTCCGACGAGCTCGACAGCACCGAGCTGCGCGAAGTCGGCCAGCGCCTGCTCGAACAGCTGCAGAACGTCCCCGAGGTGGGCGCGAGCGAGGTGATCGGCGGCCACAAGCGCATCCTCGCCGTCAACGTCGACCCGCAGCGCCTGGCGGCCACCGACGTCTCGATGACGCAACTGAGCGAGATGCTCGAGGGCGCCAACGTCGTCCTGCCGGGCGGGGAGCTCACCCACGACAACCGCAAGTTCCGCGTGCGCACCGACGCGGCCTTCAAGGGTCCCGGGGACCTCGAGAAACTGGTCATCGGCCAGCACGAACAGCGGCCGATCTACCTCGACCAGGTCGCCTCGATCGAGTATGCGCCGGAGGAAAACGACCAGATCACCACCCACGCCTTCGGGCCGGGCAATGCCGTCGGCAAGCCCGCCGGCGACCCCAAGGCCGCGGTGACGGTCAACATCGGCAAGCGGGCCGGCGCCAACGCGGTGACCGTGGCCGGGGCGGTCAAGGAAAAGCTTGCCACCATCGAGCGGGAACTGCTGCCCGAACAGGTCGACCTGACCATCACCCGGGACTACGGCGAGCGCGCCGACCACGCGGTCAACACGCTGATCGAGCACCTCGGCGTCGCCGTGCTGGTGGTGCTGATCATCCTGTTCTTCTTCCTCGGCTGGCGCGAGGCGCTGATCGTCACGCTGACCGTGCCGCTGACGCTGTTCGTGGTCCTCGGCGTGGGCTGGATCACGGGCCAGACGATCAACCGGATATCCCTGTTCGGCCTGATCCTCTCGCTGGGCCTGCTGGTCGACGCGGCCATCGTGGTGATCGAGAACATCCATCGGCACCTGCACGAGGGCAAGAACCCCTCCTTCGCCGACCTGCTGGTACGCGCGACCAACGAGGTCGGCAACCCGACCAACATCGCCACGCTGGCGGTCATTCTGGCGTTCGTGCCCATGGCCTTCGTCTCGGGGATGATGGGGCCGTTCATGCTCCCCATACCGATCAACGTCTCGGTCGCCATGATCGCGTCGCTGATCCTCGCCTACATCGTCGTGCCGTGGACCGCCTACCGCTGGCTGGGCTCCAAGGCACGCAAGGCGCTGGCCCAGCGCGAGACACTCGAGGGCGATCCGCAGCACGAGGACTGGCTCATGCGCAACTACAAGCGCATCGCCCGGCCGCTGCTCGGTTCCCGCGGCTTCTCGCTGGTCTTCCTGCTGTTCGTCGTCGGCCTGATGATCGCCTCGATGCTGATGCCTGCCTGGCAGTTCGTCCGCGACTCGGGCATGAACGGGCCGCTCTCGCCGGGGGGCGTGAGCCTCAAGATGCTCCCCGAGGGCAACGTCGACACGTTCCTGCTCGAGGTCAACACCCCGGAGGGAACGGCCGCAGAGCGCACCGCCATCGTGGCGGACGCCGTCGGCGCCGAACTGGCGAAGAACGAGTACGTGACCGACTACCAGACCTACGTCGGCCGGACCGGGCCGTTGACCTTCGCCGGCATGGTCCGGGGCGACATGATGCGCCAGGCGCCGAACATGGCCCAGATCCGCGTCAACCTCGTCGACCGGCACCACCGGCCGAACACCAGCGACGTCGCGCTCGAGACCTGGGAGCAGCTCGAACCGCTGCGCGAACGTTTCGCCGATTCGCGCGTCAAGCTGTTCCTGACCCCACCGGGGCCGCCGGTTCGCTCGCAGGTGCTCGCCCGGATCCACGGTCCGGACTACGAGAAGCTGCGCGAGATCGCCGGCCAGGTGAAGGAACGCTTCGGCGACGTCTACGGAATGATCAACATCGACGACTCGGTCACCGCGGACGCCCCCGAGTACCGGGTCGAGGTGAACCAGACCAAGGCCCTGCAGTCGGGCGTGGCCCCGGCTCAGATCGCCAAGGTCGTCCATGAGTACGTCAACGGGCAGAACCTGGGCACGGTGCACGACACCGACACCTCGGAGCCGGTCAACATCGTGCTGCGCCTGGACCAGGCCAACCGCGCCTGGATCCGCCAGATCCGCGATCTGACCGTGACGAACCAGGAGGGAACGGCGGTCAAGATCGGCAACCTGGTCGACATCCGCGAGGGCACTGTCACCAAGCCGATCATGGATCGCGACCAGCACCCGGTGGTGTTCGTCCAGGGCGACCTGCTCGGCTCGAGTCCGGTCTACGCCACACTGACGCTGAACAAGTGGCTCAACGAAATGGAGCTCGACGACAACGTCGAGATCAGCACCGGCAACCTCGGCTTTACCGACACCCAGCCGGACGACCTGGAGGGCTACTCGGTGCTCTGGGGCGGCGACATGCGCCTGACCCTGGACGTGTTCCGCGACCTGGGTGCGGCGTTCATCGTCGCGCTGGTGTTCATCTACCTGCTGCTGGTCGCCTACTACCAGTCGTTCATGCTGCCGGTGATCGTGATGGGCGCCATTCCGCTGACCCTGGTGGGCATCTTCCCGGGCCACTGGCTGTTCGACATGCCCTTCAACGCCACCTCGATGATCGGTTTCATCGCGCTGGCGGGGATCGTGGTGCGCAACTCGCTGCTGCTGATCGACTTCATTCTCGACTACCGGCAGCAGGGCTACGGCCTGATGGAGTCGGTCCTCGAGGCCGGCGCGGTGCGCTTCCGTCCGATCCTGCTGACCGCGCTGGCGATCATGTTCGGCTCGGCGATCATGCTGACCGACCCGGTCTTCGGCGGGCTGGCCGTGTCGCTGATCTTCGGCACCTTCGCCTCCACGCTCCTGACGCTGCTGGTGATCCCGATCATGTACTACTTCTGGCAGCTCGATCAGCAGATCAAGGCCGAGAAGCGGGCGCGCAAGGCCGAAAAGGCCGCCTGACGCGGATTGCCGTCAACATGACAAGACCCGAGCGGCCACCGGAAACCGGTGGCCGCTCTTCTTTTGCGCCCCGGGAAGACCTGCGGCCATCCGGCGGATCACGGCCCCGGCACGCGAAACGGCAACGGAAGCCGTCCCATCCCGGTTCCGCCGCCGTCGGCTCAGTCCGGCTCCGCTACTCCGCCAGCGTTGGCCCGGCCCGCGAGTTCGCGACCGTCCCGGACCAGCCGGTTCAGCAACCGGTCCACGATTCGTTGCGCTCCTGCGGCGTAGTGGACGGCGTCGTTCTGCTCGATCTCGACCTGGTCACGGAACACCATCGAGTGGACCAGTTCGCGCTCGGCTGCACGGGACCAGCTGCAGCCGACCCTCATCTCCACCCGTCCGCCGTCCGCCTCGACGACGTGCTCGAGAGCGTTGATCTCGCAGTAGAGCCCGAGTTCGGCAGGCACCCGGGCCCCGCCGCGAACCACGGCACGCACCCAGGGCTGGGCCGTGAGCGTCTCGTCGATCACCTCGTTGAGCATCACGGCCGGGGACGCGGCCCAGCGGTTGTCCCGGTAGTAGGCCACGGAATTCCGACTGCTGCTGTAGGCCATGTCCCGCCGATCGACGGCGCTGGCCGCCCGGGTCTCGATCAGCCGCACCACGACCTGCCTGTCGTCGTCCAGCGGGCGACTCGTGCTGTCGGACGGCGCAAAGCGCCATTGACCCGGCTCCTGGCCACGGTCAGGAAGGGAAGCGCAGCCCGCCATGACCGCGCCGGCCAGGATCAGGGATGACCCCGGTAACCATCGAAGGACATGCCGCCTGGAAACAGGGTGTTGGAACGAAGTATTCACGTCGTGGGTCACCATGGTTTTCAGCGCTCCTCTCCCGGACCGGGAGCACGCTCCGTGCCGCCGAAGATCACCCGCGACGGGTCTTCGTCCAAGGTCGAGGTAAATGACGAAAGCCGGCGGGAAAGCTCGCGCACATCCTGGATCAGAAGGTTGATGTCCGGCAGTGTCTGACTCGATATCTCGTCGGCCGCCCGCTCACCGGCCGAGCTGAAACGTACGGTGGCATCGGTGGCCCTGCTGACCTCGTCGGCAGCCGCCTCGAAGGTATCCATGGTGCCGGAAACCCGGACGATCGCCCGATCAAGGGAATCGAGCGTGGTTTGCGCCCGGGAGACCAGCTCGGTACCCCCGGCGGTCATCTCGGCGGTGTTCTCCGCGGTTCTCGATGCATTGCGGACCAGCGCCTGCAACTGTTCCCTTTCCTCGGCCAGCGCCGTGGAGAGCTGGTTGAGGTTGGCCAGTGTCTGCTCGAACGCCACGAGGTTCTCCTCGGAAAACACCCGGTCGAACCGTTCTCCGATGTTCACCAGCTGCACCATCGCCTCGTTGACACCGCCCTCCAGCCGCGAGATCAGGGACGGCTCGTAGGGGATCTCGGGACAGCATTGGCCCGGCACCGTTGCCAGTTCCTCCCCCGTCGCCCCGCCCTTGAGGTTCAGAACGCTCAACCCGGTCACGCCCTGAAGCTGCAGTCGCGCGACGGTACCGCGGCGAATGGGCACCGTGGACTCGATCATCACCTCGATGCGGATTCTCTCGGGGTTGTTCCGGTCGATGCGTATCGTGTCCACGTAACCGACATCCACGCCGTTGTAATAGACGCGACTGTTCGCGTTCAGGCCGGTGACGCTGTCGGTGGCATAGACCACGTAGGGTGAGTACTGTCGGCCCGACCCTCCCGTGTACAACCACCAGGCGCTCGCCACGGCGGCGGCCAGCAGCAGCAGCACGAACAGGCCGACGACGCTGTAATTGACCCTGGATTCCATATCTCTCCCGTGATCGCCTAGGTCGAACGCTCGGCAAGCCTCGCGTAGCTTTCGGAACGCTCCCCACGAAAATAGGCCTGAAGCTCCGGTTCGTCACGCCGCGCGAGCACGTGGGCGGGCCCGAAGGCCAGGACCCGCTTGCGCGCGAGGAACGCGACCCGATCGGATCCCCGCCAGATCGAGTCGAGATCGTGGGTAGCTTGCAGGACGGTCAGGCCGAGCGAGTCGCTCAGTTCACGGATCAGCTGATCGAAGGCGGCCGCCGAGATGGGATCCAGTCCCGACGTCGGCTCGTCGAGCACCACGAGCCGTGGATCCAGCGCCAGCGCCCGCGCCAGCGCCGCCCGCTTGACCATCCCGCCGGACAGCTCGACGGGGTACTTGGCGGCGGCATCGGCCGGCAGACCGGCGAGCAGCACCTTGCTCATCGCCAGTTCCTCGAGCCATTCGCCCCGGATGCGGGTATGTTCACGGATCGGCAGCATGACGTTTTCCAGCACCGTCAGCGCGGTGAACAGCGCCCCGCCCTGGAACAGCATGCCGATACGCCGGCGCATCCGTCGGCGGTCCTCCTCGCCCATCTCGCCGACATCCTCGCCGAACAGCTCCACCTGGCCGGCATCCGGCTCGCGCAACAGGCTCAGCGTGCGCAGGAGCACCGTCTTGCCGCTACCCGACCCGCCCACCAGCGCGATGATGCGACCCGCGGGAATCTCGAGATCCAGGCCGTCGTGCACGCAGGTCTCGCCAAAGCAGTTGCGGATTCCCGTCAGTCGGGCGATCGGCGCCTCCCGGGCGGATGGCATGTCTCTCTCGCCCACGTCCGCCCCCCCCTAGTAACCCATTAGGTTGAAGATCACGGAGAACAGCGCGTCGATGACGATCACCAGGAAGATCGCCTGCACCACGCTGACCGTCGTCGCCCGGCCTACCGCCAGCGCGCTGCCCGACACGCGCATCCCCTGCATGCAGCCGATCAGCGCGATCACGACGGCGAACACCGGCGTTTTCACCAGACCCAGCATCAGGGTGGTCAGGTCGACCACCTCGGGAACCCGGTCCATGAAGACCGAGAAACCGACATCGAAACGGTAGGCGGCGACGACCGAGCCGCCCAGCAGCCCGAGCAGGTTGGCGAACACGGTCAAGAGCGGCAGCACGATCACCAGGGCGATCACCTTGGGCAGGACCAGCATGTCGAACGGCGAGATGCCGATCGCGCGCAGCGCGTCGATCTCCTCGGTGATGCGCATGGTGCCCAGCTGCGCCGTGTACGACGACCCGGTTCGCCCGGCGACGATGATCGCCGCCAGCAGCGGACCCATCTCGCGGAGCGTGATGATCGAGACGAGGTCGACGATCAGCACGTTGGCTCCGTACTCCGACAGTGTGGCACCCCCCTGGTAGGCCATTACCATGCCGACCAGGAAGGACAGCAGGCCGATGATGCCCAGCGCCCGCAGGCCCGCCGCCTCGATCTCCGCGACCACCTCGCGCCAGCGCAAGCGCCAGGGCAGGAACAGCGCCCATCCGCCTCGCAGCGCCAGCTCGCCGATAAAGGCCAGAAAGGCGTTCGCCTCTTCCAGCTTGCCCACCGTGCCGCGCCCGATCCTCTCGAGCCAGCCTTGCCTGCGGGGAGACGGCTGTCTCTCCGGGGGCAGCTTCGCACGCACCAGCCGAACCAGTCGGGCCTGATCGTCAGGCAGCCCGTCGATATCGACCTCGTGGCCATGGTTCTCGAGCCGGTCGACCAGCCGCGCCAGCATCAGGGCGCCGGCACTGTCCATCTCGTCGGGCCTTCCGACCAGGCTCAGGGCCCTGTGCCCCGGGAGTTCTTCACCGGACAGGTCGCCGGTCTGTTCGAGTCGCCCGGTCGCTTCGTGAAACGCGTCGAGCGTCCAGCGCCCCGCCACCCGGATTACCGCAGCGTCGCCGTCCCCACCCTCCGATACCAGGGTCGGGCGCCGAAGCGAGCCCTCCTCGACGGAGGGAAAGTCGGAGGATCGTTCCGTATTGCGTTTCTGCGGTCCGCTCGCCGGCATGGTTCGCTGCACTCGGGGGATGGTCGGGCAGGCCTCCGCCGACAGGCAAAGGACGCTTCCGTGATGTTCAGGTTAGGCGCAATCGCCGGCCGATGCCATCCCGCGACCATCGGGCCGGCCGGCGCAACGCGCCGAGCACCGGGGATTCGCCATGCCGGAGCCCAGAACCCCACCGGACTGTTAGAATGGCGCCCCGATTCCGACAGGGCCCCGGACTGTCCGCGCGACAGCCTGCCCCGCATCACCGAGACGAGAGGCTTCCCGTGGAAAAACAGCGCTTGCAGAAGGTTCTGGCCGCCATGGGACTCGGATCCCGGCGGCGGATCGAGGAATGGATCGGCGAAGGACGCGTTCGCGTCAACGGCCAGACCGCGTCGCTGGGCGACCAGGCAGGCCCCGGCGACACCATCGAAGTCGACGGCAGGCGGATCGTCGTGCCGGACGTCCGGCCGGTCCGCCGCGTGCTGATCTACCACAAGCCCGAGGGCCAGATCACCGCCAACCACGACCCGGAAGGGCGACCGACCGTCGCAGAGAACCTCCCGCCGATCACCGAAGGCCGCTGGATCACCGTGGGGCGCCTGGATTTCAACACCAGCGGCCTGCTGCTGGTCACCAACGACGGCGAACTGGCCAATCGTCTCATGCACCCGAGCTACCAGATCGAGCGCACCTACGCCGTGCGCGTGCTCGGCGGACTCGACGACGAGCAGCAGAAGCAACTGCTCGAGGGCGTGGCGCTCGAGGACGGCCAGGCCAGTTTCACGCGTCTCGCCGATGCCGGAGGACAGGGCGCGAACCACTGGTACCACGTCACGCTCCACGAGGGGCGGAACCGCGAGGTCCGGCGCATGATCGAGGCGGTCGGGGGCAAGGTCTCCCGCCTGATCCGGATCAGCTACGCCGGCGTGACCCTGCCGCCCCGCCTTCGCCCGGGCAAGATCCAGGAACTCCCGCCGGAGATCGAGGGCGCACTGGCCGAACTGGTGGGACTCAAGCCCGAAACCCGTCACAAGACCCTCGGTCGACACGACGAGCGACGCGCCCACAAGCCGTTCAAGGCCGGCAAGCCGGCCCGCGCGGCGAAAAAGGCGCCCTCCCGCCGCGCCGGCCGGGCTCCCGAGGTGCACTCGCTCAAGCGCGACACCACGATCCGGTCACGCAAGTCACGCGCCCGACCGGATCGCAACGGCGGCGGCAGGCGCGGCGGGACGCGCTGACGCCTTCCCGCCGTCGGGACGCCCGCCGCCCGGCCAACGGCCTGTCCCGGTTCGCGGGCGTCAACGCGGCTTTCCTTGAGACCGCGGCAAAAGACACCAATACTCGGAACACCATGCAAGAAGAACGCACCAACCTGACCAACCAGTTGCTCATCGCCATGCCCACGCTGGAGGACCCCAACTTCAGCCACAGCGTGACCTACATCTGCGAGGACAACGACGACGGCGTGATGGGCATCACCGTCAACCGCCCTCTCGACCTGGATCTCGGCGACATCTTCGACCACATGAAGATCACCTGCACCGACCCCGACGTCCGGTCGCGCCCGGTATTCATGGGCGGCCCGATCGACCTGGAGCGCGGGTTCGTGCTGCATGCCCCCCACGGCGGCTGGGATTCGACCCTCGAGGTCACCGACCGCATCGGCCTGACCACCTCCCGGGACATCCTGCAGGCACTCGCCGACGGCGCCGGCCCCTCCCGGGTGATCGTCGCGCTGGGCTACTCCGGCTGGAGCCGCGAGCAGATGGACAACGAGATGGCCGAGAACAGCTGGCTGAACGTCGAGGCCACCGAGGAAATCCTGTTCGAACAACCCGTCGAGGAGCGTTGGACCACGGCGGCGAAGCAGCTGGGCATCGACATCAACCTGCTTTCCGGCGAGGCCGGGCACGCCTGATGACCGCCTCCGTGGAGGCAGTCGAACGCGTCCTCGGCTTCGACTACGGGGAATGGCGCATCGGAGTGGCCGTGGGCGACCGGCGCATCGGCAGCGGCCGTCCGCTGACCACCCTGCACAACCGCAACGCCGACCAGATCGACTGGGCTGCCGTCGAGGCGCTGGTCGACGACTGGCGACCCGATGCGATCGTGCTCGGCTGGCCGATCGACGACGAGGGGCGATGCTACCCGGTCGCCGCAGCCATTCGCCGCTTCGGCAACCGCCTGCGTGCACGCACCGGTCGGCCCGTGTTCGTCGTCGACGAGCGCCTGAGTTCCGAACAGGCCGGAGAACGCCTCGGCCGTCGGGCGATCCACGCGGACAGGGGCCGACTCGACGCCATGGCCGCGGCGGTCATCCTGGACACCTTCCTGGAGCAGCCGCACGCCCGCCCCGTCGACGCCGTGCCCCGCAGCGAAGTCATGGAGAATCTCGCGGGCACCTGAACCACGGCTGTCGGCGCCCGACGGCGGTGAAACCGCGCCCTCGCCTGCTAGAATGCGTCCTGCCCCGGATTCCCAGGATCCGCTCAACATCAACCGCGAGATGCCCTTCGGAATGACACAGACCGACCGCCTGCTGCCGGTGAACACCGCGATCGAACGCCTCGAGGCACAGGTCCGTGCCTCGCTGCAACGAGGCGAACTGGACAACCCGCTCGTCGTGGGCATCCACACCGGCGGCGTCTGGGTCGCCGACGTCCTGCACCGGGCGCTGGGCTGCCAGGACCCGCTGGGCCGCCTCAACATCACCTTCTATCGTGATGATTTCAACACACTCGGCCTGCACCCGCAGGTCAGCCCCTCCGAGCTGCCGGTCGGCGTGGAGGATCGAGACATCATCCTCGTCGACGACGTGCTGTTCACCGGGCGCACGGTGCGCGCGGCGATGAACGAGCTGTTCGACTACGGGCGGCCGCGCCGGATCGCGCTGGCCGTTCTCTACCAGCGAAACGGCCGGGAACTGCCCATCTGCGCCGACTGGATCGGCCAGGAACCGGAACTGGGCGAAGATGAGCAGATCCACGTCGATGGCCCCGACCCGATGACTGCCCGCATCGTCACGAGCAAGGAAGCCCAGGAGAGCTGAACACCATGGCCGTCAAGTTCGTCCGACCGAAGATCCCGAAATTCGCTCCCGACCCCTGGGCGATCCAGTTCGACGACCAGGGTCGCCTGCGTCACCTGCTGACCATCGAGGGCCTCGGCCCGGAATGGATCACCCGCATCCTCGACACCGCCGAGGGATTCGTTTCGGTGACCGACCGCGAGATCAAGAAGGTGCCGCTGCTGCGCGGACGAACGGTGGTCAACCTGTTCTTCGAGGCCTCGACCCGCACGCGCACCACCTTCGAGCTGGCCGCCAAGCGCCTGTCGGCCGACGTGCTCAACCTGAATCTCGCCACCTCGGCGACCAAGAAGGGCGAGAGCCTGCTCGACACCCTGCACAACATCGAGGCGATGCAGGCGGACATGTTCGTCGTCCGCCACGAGCAGTCCGGGGCGGCCCACTTCATCGCCCGCCACGTCGCCCCGCACGTCTCGGTGCTCAATGCCGGGGACGGCTGGCACTCGCATCCGACCCAGGCCCTGCTCGACGCCTTCACGGTGCGCCGGCACAAGGGCGACTTCACTCCCCTTCGCATCGCCATCGTCGGCGATATCCGCCACTCGAGGGTGGCCCGTTCGCAGATGCACGTCTTCAATTCGCTCAACGTCGGGGAGCTGCGCGTGATCGCGCCGCGCACCCTGCTGCCCACCGACGTGGAAAAGCTCGGCGTGCGCGTCTTCCACGACATGCGCGAGGGCCTGAAGGACGTCGACGTCATCATCATGCTGCGCCTGCAGCGCGAACGGATGGAGTCGGGACTGCTGCCCAGCGAGGAGGAGTACTACCGCCTGTTCGGCCTGACCGAGGAGAAGCTCGGCTGGGCGAAGCCCGATGCCATCGTCATGCACCCGGGGCCCGCCAACCGCGGGGTGGAGATCGAGTCGTCCGTCGCCGACGGGCCGCAGTCGGTCATCCTGGAACAGGTATCCAACGGCATCGGTGTGCGCATGGCGGTGATGAGCCTGTGCATGAGCGCCAGCGCCACGGGGGACGCATGAAGGACGCACCAACCAATCTCGGCATCGACTACGACCCGGTGCGCCACCCGGAAGGCTGCCGACCGGGCATCGACTGCGCCCACTGGGTGATCCGTGGCGCGCGGCTTCTCGACCCGGCCTCGGGCGTCGACCGCGTCGACGACATCTACCTCGCGGACGGGCGCATCGTCGCGATCGGCGAGGCCCCGGGCGACTGGCCGGGCGACCACGCCGAACATGTCTGCCCCTCCGGCCACTGGCTGATCCCCGGCGTGATCGACGGCTGGGCAAGGCTGCGCGAGCCAGGCCTCGAGCACAAGGCCGGCATCGCCACGGAGAGCGCGGCGGCCGTTGCCGGCGGCATCACCACGCTCGTCATGCCGCCCGACACCATGCCGGTGCTCGACACCGTGGCCGTGGCTCGCTACATCAAGCGCCGCGCCCAGCTGGCCGGGCGGGCCCGCGTGGTCGCCATCGGCGCGATGACCCAGCAGCTCGGGGGCGAACTGCTCGCCGAGATGGCCACCCTCGACGAGGGCGGCTGCGTGGCTGTCTCGAATGCCCATTACCCCTTCGCCGACCTGCGATTGATGCGCCGGGCGCTGGAGTACGCGGCGACCTTCGACCTGCAGGTGCTGATCCAGCCGCTGGACCCGTCGCTGGCCGCCCGCGGCTGCGCCCACGACGGGGCGGTAGCTACGCGCCTGGGACTGCCGGGACTGCCGGTTTCGGCCGAAACCGCGCCGCTCGCTCAGCTGATCGCCATGATCAGCGAGACCGGGGCGAAGGTGCACATCCCGATGCTCTCCTCGGCCGAGGCCGTGAGGCTGGTCGAGCGCGCCCGGAATGACGGCCTGCCGATCACCGCCGGGGTATCGGCCCACCACCTCTGGCTGACCGAGATGGACACCGACGCGCTCGACCCCAACAGCCACGTGATCCCGCCGCTGCGCACGATCCGCGACCGTGACGCGTTGCGCCGCGGGCTGGCCGAGGGCGTGATCACCACCGTGGTCTCCGACCACCAGCCTCACGAGCCCGACGCCAAGCTCGCCCCCTTTCCGGAAACCGAGCCGGGCGTCTCGGGTCTGGAAACCCTCCTGCCGCTGGTCCTCAAGCTGGCCGACGAGGGTGCCGTCAGCCTCGAAAGGGCGCTGTCGGCCGTCACCCGCAACCCGGCGGCGCTGTTCGGCCTGGCGGACGCCGGCACACTGGCCGTCGGCCAGCGCGCCGACCTGGCCCTGATCGACCCGGACGCGATGTGGAGTCTCGACGACGTCGGCATGCGGTCGGCGGGCGAGAACTGCCCCTTCACGGGCTGGGATTTCGGCCACCAGGTCGGCGCGACCTGGGTCAACGGGCGACGCGTCTTCCTCAGGGAGGAATGAGCGCCCTCGTCAGCGTTCGCCTTCGAGCAGGCGACGGATGATCTCGCCGGCCACCATGTGGCCGAAGAGGTTGGGCAGGTAGCTGATCGTGCCGTTGACCGCCCGCGGCTGGCTGCCGTCGGCTGTGGGCTCGTGCGGCGCCGGCTTGCGCGGCATCTCCCTGGAATAGACCACCGGGAAGTCGATCGGGGCGCCTGCCTTGCGCAGGCGCCGCCGCAGCACCCGTGCCAGCCCGCAGCCATGCACGTCGTCGAGTTTCGCCACCCGCACCAGGCGCGGATCGATGCGATTGCCCGCCCCCAGGGCGGTGAAGGTGCCCCGCCCCTGCTCTCTCGCGACCGCCAGCAGGCGCGCCTTGACGGCGATCGAGTCGATGCAGTCGGCGATGAAGTCCGGCTGGTGCTCGTCGAGAAATCCTTTTACGCCGGAAACGTCGAGGAAGGTCGGACAGGCGACCAGTTCGATGTCGGTCCGGATCGAGGAAAGCCGCTCGGCGGCCACCTCGGCCTTGGAGCGCCCCAGCACCTTACGGGTGGCGAGCAGCTGCCGGTTGAGGTTGGATGCCACGAAGTGGTCGTGATCGAGGAGCAGCAACCTGCCGACGCCGGCCCGCGCGAGCGACTCGGCGCAGGCACCACCCACGCCGCCAAGCCCGGCGACAAGCACGCTCGCCCCTCTCAGGCGCTGCAGTCCCTCCTGATTGATCAGGAGTTCGGTTCGCTCGTCGACGGGGTTGTTCTTGTGCACGGAAGGCCTCCTGGTCCTGGGTCGGCGCATTGTACCCAAACCCACCCGGCCGGATTTCATGCCCCGGCACAATCGGCGGACAGGCCGAACAGCCGGCGGGCGTTCCCCTCGACGATCTCGGCCAGTTCGTCGACGCCCATGTCCCGCAGGCGCGCAAGCGCCTCCAGGTTCTCCGGAAGGTAACCCGGCAGGTTGCGCTCGCCACGGTGGGCGTGTCCGGGCTGGTTGGGCGCATCGGTCTCCAGCACCAGGGCCTCGATCGGCAGCTGCCGGATCATGCGATGGACCCGGTGCGCCCCGGGATGGGTAATCGCCCCGCCGACACCGATGAAAAAGCCCAGGTCGATGAATTGCACGGCCTGCTGGACCGAACCGACGAAGCCGTGCACGACGCCGCCGGCGTGGCTCCGCCGGCGCAGCCAGTACAGCAGGCGGTCGGCCGACTTGCGCTCGTGGAGAACCAGCGGCAGGCCATGCGCCCCGGCCCAGTCGAGCTGGGCGACGAACAGCGCGTTCTGCCGCTCGGCATCGATGTCGGTGGCAAAGTCGAGCCCGACCTCGCCGACGGCCACCATGGCCGGCCCGTCGCAAGGCACCCCCTCTCCAGGCCAGAGCCGGTCGAGCGCGTCCGTCGCGCCCCGGGGCTCGACCTGATCGGCCCACCACGGATGGGTACCGAAGGCCGGCAGCACGTCCAGTCCCTGGGAGCGGACGGTTTCGATCGCTCGGCGCTGGGCGGGAAAGTCCGCCGGAGAGACGCCCACGGCCACCAGGCGGCCGACACCCCGCCCGGCGGCATGCCGGGCCACCTGCTCCAGGTCGGCGGCAAAAGCCTCGGCCTCGAGGTGGCAGTGCGTATCGGTCAGCTGCACGGGACGATCCTCCGGGTAATGGGCGCGCTCGCCGTCAAGCATACGCCAGACGGCTCGCCCGTCCGGAAGGCCGGCGCACGCGCTACAATCCCGGGAGAACCGAGACCCGGCCCGCCCCGCATCCGACGACCGGTAGCTCGCGCGACATCGACCGAATCTCGGCCATCACCTGGGAGAAACGGATGACCGCCACTGCCCGCCAAGCGACCGAGGCATGGACATTGCACCCGCGATTGCTGTCCGACAGCGTCCCCATCATCGAGCACGAGGGGGTCCAGTTCCGCCTGGTCAACGATCGCCGGTTCGTGTGGGTGCTCGTCGTCCCCATGCATCCCGGCGCCGAACAGCTGCACCAACTGCCCGCCGAGGTGCGCGACAACACGCTCCGACTGGTCGACGCCACCTGTCATACCCTCGACGAGGTCTACGCCCCGAACCGGGTGAACGTGGCCGCGATCGGCAATGTCGTCGAGCAACTGCACATCCACTGCGTCGCCCGCTTCACCGATGACCCGGCCTGGCCCGGGGTCGTCTGGGGCTTCGGAGAACGCGAGCCCGCCGAGCCCCTCGAACTGCTGGGTCACGTGCGGCGAATTGCCGCTGGACTCGCGGACAGGCTTGCGCGACACTCGTAATCCGTTTCATCCGGACTCCGATCTGCCAGGACGGCAAGATAGCGTGCCGCTGCCGTCATTCCGACGACCGGACAACGACTGACAAGGAACCAGGACGACCCGAATGAGATTGCTCCCCCTCCCGCTGCAATTCCTGATCTTCATCGGCATCCAGCTGGCCCTGAGCCTCGGGCTGGTGTTCTACCTGGGCAACCTGGCCCAGTCGAACTACGACACCTTCGCCGAGGCCAGCCGCGGCTTCGTGGACACACAGAAGACCATCGAGGACATCCGCAGCGACTATGCCGTGATCGCCGCAGGGGTGGAACGCGAAACCGCGTCCTTCTCGCCGGGTGAGCGGCGGGACGTCAGCGAGCTTGCCGACGACCTCAGGCAGATTGCCGCCACCGCCCGGAACAGCGTCGCCCTGTCCTCCCTGCGCGATAACCAGCCCGAGGCCGTGGAAGGCTTTGCCTCCGCCATGGACCACCAGGCCGACAGCCTGGTGGCCGCCTCCCAGGAGCTCCCGGGCGCCGACGAACGTCGCCTGGCCCGCATTCAGGAACGCCTGGCGGACGAGCGCGCGGCCGTGATGACCGCCGGATTCGGCCGGCTGATCGACGCGGCCAACCGTGAACTCGAGAGCACCATGCGCGCCATTCGCAGCGCGAACTCGGCGGTCATCGGCAACTACCAGATGATCCTGATGGTGTTCGTCGCCCTGCAGGCCCTGCTGCTGGCCATCGTGTTGTGGCTCGTCAACCGGCAGATCCGCAAGCTGGCCGACGTCACCGAGCGCATCGTCGCCGGCGAGGCCACCACCACGGGCAGGGAGCACAAGCGCCACGACCAGCTGGGTCGCATCGCCCGCGCGGTCCACCAGTTCCGCAGCTCGCTCGTCGCCCTGTCCAACTCCCGCGAACAGCTTCAGGCCATCCTCAAGAAACACGACAAGGAGTCGCTCAGCCGTCGCCAGGCCGAGGACTCGCTGCGCCTGACCGCCTCGGTCTTCGACGAGGTCCAGGAAGCGGTAATGGTCACCGACGTCCAGGGCTACGTCACGCGCGCCAATCCCGCCGCGCAGAAGCTCCTCGACCTGACTGCCTCGGAGCTGGCCAAACGGCCGCTGCTCGAGATCCTGCTGGACCAGCCCAACCGCGTGGTCGCCCCCATCTGGCGACACGTCCTGGAGAAGGGCGAATGGCGCAGCGAAATCGAGTTCAAGCGTGAATCCGACGGCAAGGACCTCCTCGCGCTGGTGTCGATCCGCCTGGTGGGCGAGCCACGGGAAAAGCGCGGGCACGTGATCGTGGTGATCAACGACCACACCGACATCCGCGCCCGGGAGCGAGAGATCATTGCTCTGGCCCGCGAGGACACGGTCACCGGACTGCTCAACCGCGGCTACTTCGTCCAGCAGGTCGATGACCGGATCCATGCCCACCCCGACCAGCCCTTCGCCCTGATCGCGGTCGGACTGGATCGCTTCACCTCCTTCAACGAGGCCCTGGGACGACGCTTCGGTGACCGCATT
Source organism: Guyparkeria sp. (assembly GCA_041690375.1). Lineage (GTDB taxonomy): Bacteria > Pseudomonadota > Gammaproteobacteria > Halothiobacillales > Halothiobacillaceae > Guyparkeria. The sequence continues at coordinate 36,924 of JAWLHL010000006.1, forward strand.
CTCAAGGCGCTGGCCGAGCGCCTGGAAACGCTCACCGAACCGGCGAGCCTGCTCGCACGCATCGATGGCGACACCTTCGGGTTCCTCGTCTCTGCCGAAAATGCCGGCGAACTCGATGCCGTCGCCGCCCGGGTGATGGAGCGCTGCCATGCGGAAATCACCCGGGAACTGGAACTGGCCGGCTACCGCCTGGACATCCGGGCGAGCGTCACCTCGGCCGACTACCCTGCCGAGGGAAAGAGTGCAGAGGACCTGCTGCAGATCATCGACAACGGCCTGTCACAGGCCAAGGCCAAGGGCGGCAACGCCATCGTGGGGCATGCCGAGGGGCACACCCAGGCCGCGCAGCGCCGATTCGAACTGACCCAGGCCCTGGGCAAGGCGCTCGGCAACCGCGAGATGCGGGTCTACTACCAGCCCCAGGTGGCTCTCGGCACCGGCGCCCTGCTCGGCTTCGAGGCCCTGATGCGCTGGCGCTACCGCGGCGAATGGATTTCCCCGAACGAGTTCATTCCGCTGGCCGAGGAACACAACCTGATCGGCGAGCTGACCGAGTGGGCGCTCTCCCATGCCTGCCGCCGGATCGCCGACTGGCAGCGGATCGCCGGCCAGGAACTGACCGTGTCGATCAACCTGCCGCCGCAACTGCTGCTGCTCGACAAGATCGACCAGCAGCTCGAGGAACTGGCCCGCGCCGCCAGCCTGCCGACATCCTCGGTGGTACTCGAGATCACCGAAAGCGACTTCGGCAAGGACCCGAGCCTCCTGGTCGAGCAGCTCCACCGGCTGGCCATGCGAGGCTTTTCCATCGCGATCGACGACTTCGGCACGGGCCACTCCTCGCTCGCCTACCTCAACAACCTGCCGATCAGCAAGCTCAAGATCGACAAGCAGTTCGTCGACGACATCGTCACCAGCGAGGACGCCCGCAAGCTGTTCGGCTCCATCCTCGCGATGGCCGAGCAGCTCGAGTTCGAGGTAGTGGTCGAGGGCGTGGAGACCGAAGCGCAGCTCATCGAACTGCGCAAGTTCGGCAGCCGCCTGCAGGTACAGGGCTTCGTCTTCTCCCGCCCCTTCGACGAGGACTACTGGGACGGCGAGTTCATGCACGGCAAACCGAGCAACTACCCGGTTCCGGACATCCAGCCCAAACGCTCCTCCAGGCAAGCAGCCGGCGACTGACGCCCGGCCGGATCATCGACCCGGCGCGGGGCCTTCCCTGCCCTCGTCCGCCGGGCTGGTCAGTGCGCCTCTTCCCAGCTCTCGCCGATGCCGATGCCGACTTCCAGCGGCACCCTCAGGGAGGCGGCGGCGACCATGGTCGCCTCGATCTCGCGGGCCAGCGTCTCGGCCTTCTCGGCGGGGGCCTCGAAGATCAGCTCGTCGTGCACCTGGATGATCATCCGGGCCCTTCCGGTCGACACCACGCTCTCGTGCAGTGACAGCATCGCCCGCTTGATGATGTCCGCGGCCGTACCCTGCATCGGGGCGTTGATGGCCGTTCGCTCGGCGTACTGGCGACGCTGGTTGTTGCGGCTCTTGAGCTCCGGGAGGTACAGCCTGCGTCCGAACACGGTCTCGACAAAGCCGCGCTCGTGCGCCCGCTCGCGGGTCTCGTCCATGTAGCGGGCCACGCCGGGATAGCGGGCGAAGTAGCGCTCGATGTAGTCCTGCGCCTCGGCGCGGCCCACCCCGATCTGCTTCGCCAGCCCGAAGGCCGACATGCCGTAGATCAGGCCGAAGTTGATGGCCTTGGCCGCACGGCGCTGCTCGTCGGAGACCTCGCCCCCGTCGGCGAACACCTCGCGGGCAGTCGCCCGGTGGATGTCCTCGCCGCGCTCGAAGGCCGCAAGCAGCCCCTCGTCCCCGGACAGGTGCGCCATGATGCGGAGCTCGATCTGCGAGTAGTCGGCCGAGATCAGCCGGTGTCCCGGCTCGGCGACGAAGGCCTTGCGGATGCGTCGGCCCTCCTCCGTGCGCACCGGGATGTTCTGCAGGTTGGGATTCGACGAGGACAGCCGCCCGGTGGCGGTGACCGCCTGGTGGAACATGCTGTGGACCCGGCCCGTGTCCGGGTCGATGCGCTCGGGCAGCCGGTCGATGTAGGTGCTCTTGAGCTTGGTCAGGCTGCGGTAGTCGAGGATCATCTGCGCGAGCGGATGCTCGTCGACCAGGGCCGACAGCGCCTCCTCGTTGGTCGACGGTTCGCCCTTGGGCGTCTTGACCTTCACCGGCAGGCCGAGTCGCTCGAACAGGATCTCCTTCAACTGCTTGGTCGAGCCGAGGTTGAACTCGCAGTCGGCCGCCTCGCGGGCGCGCTCCTCGATCTCGGCGATGCGCGCGGCGATCACCGCGCCCTGGGCGGCGAGCTGTTCGCCGTCGATCGCCACGCCGGCGCGTTCCATGGCGAAGAGCACCGGCACCAGCGGCCGCTCGATCGTCTCGTAGACGGCCATCAGCGCCGGCAGCTCGGCGAGCTTCGCCCGCAGCCGGTCGGCCAGCTGTAGGGTGATGTCGGCATCCTCGGCCGCGTAGGGCGCGGCGACCTCCAGCGCGACCCGGTCGAAGGTGATCTGCTTCGCCCCCTTGCCGGCGATCGCCTCGAAGGTCGTGGTCTGTCGGCCGAGCTCCCGCCCGGCCAGCGTGTCCATGTCGTGACGGGAGGCGGTCGGGTCGAGCACGTAGGACTCGAGCATGCTGTCGTCCACCAGGCCGCGCAGGGTAATGCCGTGGTTGGCGAAGGCGTGCATGTCGAACTTGGCGTTCTGCAGCACCTTGGTCGGCCGCTCGTCCTCGAGCCAGTCGCGCATCCGCTCGAGCACCACCTCGCGCTCGAGCTGGCCCTCGACGCGATTCCCCTCGGCGTCCACGTGGGTCAGCGGCACGTAGGCCGCCTCGTGTGGCTCGACGGCGAACGAGAGCCCCACCACCCGCATCTGCATCGGTTCCAGCGAATCCGTCTCGGTATCGATCGCGACTCTCGGGGCCGCGCGCAGCCGCTCGATCCAGCGAGACAGGGTCCCGGAATCGGTGATCGTCTCGTATTCGACCTCCGGGCCCGCGGCCGCGTCACCCGTCGGGTCGCCGTCGCCCCCCGGCACGTCCTGCTCGCCGAACCAGCGTCGCAGGGTATTGAGCCCGTAGCGGTCGGCCATGGCCAGGCCGGTCTGCACGTCGGGCTCCTCGATCACCAGTTCGCCGAGCCTGACCGGCAACTCGCAGTCGGTACGGATGGTCACCAGCTGACGGCCGACGGGCAGGAAGTCGAGCGAATCGCGCAACGACTGGCCCACCTTGCCCTTGATCTCGTCGGCATGCGCGATGATCCCGTCGAGCGAGCCGTACTGGTTCAGCCACTTGGCGGCTGTTTTCGGCCCGCAGCCCGGCACGCCGGGGATGTTGTCGACGCTGTCGCCGACCAGGGCGAGATAGTCGATGAACTGCTCGGGGGTGATGCCGTAGCGCTCGACCACCGCGTCGACGTCGGTGGTCTTGTTGCTCATGGTGTTGACCAGGGTCACGCCGGGGGCGACCAGTTGCGCGAAGTCCTTGTCCGCGGTGGCGACGATCACCTCCTCGTCGTTCTCGCGCGCCTCGTGCATCAGCGTGCCGATGACGTCGTCGGCCTCCACGCCCTCGATGCACAGAAGCGGAAAGCCCAGCGCGCGCACCAGGGCGTGCACCGGTTCGATCTGCACGCGCAGGTCGTCCGGCAGCGGGGGACGGTGCGCCTTGTACTCGGGGTAGATGTCGTCGCGGAAGGTCTTGCCCGGGGCGTCGAACACCACCGCCATGTGGCTGGGCTCGGCCTCGCGGCGCAGCTTGAGCAGCATGTTGATCACGCCGTGAATCGCGCCGGTGGGAGTCCCGTCGGGGGCGTTGAGCGGCGGCAGGGCATGAAAGGCGCGGAACAGGAACGAACTGCCGTCGACAAGAATCACGGGCCCGTTGCGGTCGGTCATGGTAGGATTTGCCCCTTTGAAACCGTGGGTTGGGAAGGCCGTGCACGAGCCCGGGAGCGGCTTCCGGGCCGATGCCGGAATCCCCCGGGGACCGCGCAGGCGAAGTCCTTTGGGTGCGGATACTATGCCACAGGCAGACGAGCAGCCGGCCGCCCCACCCGGTTCGAACCCGATCGCGAACAGCCATCGCCCATGAGCAGAAAACTACCCCATCATCCAACCCGGCTGGACCAGAAGCAGCGCCTCTCGCATGAATCCTGGAAGATCTTCCAGATCATGGCGGAGTTCGTGCAGGGCTACGAGACCCTCGCCAGCATCGAGCCGGCGGTGAGCATCTTCGGCTCCGCCCGCTTCGACGAGGACAATCCCTGGTACCGGTTGACCGTCGAGATCGCCGAAAAGCTCTCCGACGCGGGCTTTGCCGTCATCTCCGGCGGCGGACCGGGCATCATGGAGGCGGCCAACCGCGGCGCGCAGGACGGCGGCGCCCCGAGCGTGGGCCTGAACATCGCCCTGCCCCACGAGCAGCAGGACAACCCGTACCAGGACGTCTCGCTGCACTTCCAGCACTTCTTCGCCCGCAAGGTGATGTTCGTCAAGTACGCCTCGGCCTACGTCATCGTGCCCGGCGGCTTCGGCACCCTCGACGAAATGGCCGAGATACTGACGCTGGTGCAGACGGGCAAGTCGCGGCGCATCCCGATCATCCTCGTGGGCACCTCGTTCTGGGAAGGCCTGATCGCGTGGTTTCGCGACCGGCTGCTCGCCGAGAAGACCATAACCGAGGACGACATGGAGCTGTTCACGCTCTGCGACACGGCCGACGAGGCCATCGATGCGATCTTCGACTTCTACCGCAACCGCGGCGTGACGGCCACCGAGGAGGAGCAGGAAAAGCTCCTCGACCTGTAACGCCACCCGAACACCCCTCACAGCCAAGAGACCGTCATGTCGGTTTTCACCACAGTCGACACCGATCAGCTCACGTCCTTCCTCGACCAGTTCGACTGCGGGGAGCTGGTCGAGCACAGGGGCATCGCCGCCGGGATCGAGAACACCAACTACTTCGTCACCACCACCCGCGGGCGATACGTGCTCACGCTGTTCGAGAATCACGGTCCCGACGAGCTGCCGTTCTTCCTCGACCTGATGGCCTATCTCGCCGAACACGACATCCCCACCGCCCACCCGGTGGCGACCCGTGACGGGGCCTATCTCACCGAGCTCAACGACCGGCCGGCCGCGCTCGTCCAGCGCCTGTCCGGGGCATCGCTCGACCACCCGGACCCGGCGGCCTGCGCCGAGATCGGCCGGACGCTGGCCCGGTTTCACATCGTCAGCGCCGACTTCCCCGAGTACCGCGCCCCGGACCGCGATCTTGCCTGGGCCGAACGGACCGCCGAGCAGATCGAACCCGCCGCGACCGACGACGAGAACGCGCTGCTCGCCGATGAACTCGCCTTCCAGCGCGGACAGGACCGGGGCGACCTTCCCCGGGGAGCGATCCACGCCGACCTGTTCCGCGACAACGCGCTGTTCGACGACGGCCGCCTGACCGGCATCATCGACCTCTACTACGCCTGCACGGACGCCTTTGCCTACGACCTGGCCGTCACCGTCAACGACTGGTGCACCGACGAACACGGTCGCAGCCTGCCGGCCGAACGCGACGCCCTGCTGGGCGCCTATCTCGCCGAACGTCCGTTCACCGCGGCCGAGACCAGCGCCTGGCCGGGCCTGCTGCGTGCCGCGGCCCTGCGCTTCTGGGTCTCGCGCATGCAGGACCGGTACTTCCCGCGTGCCGCGGCGATGACCTTCATCAAGGACCCCGCGCCATTCCGACGCATCCTCGAGGCCCACCGCGAGACCGGTGACGCACTGGCCGACTGGATCGTCGACAACCAGCCCGAAGGAGGCGCTTCATGAGTTCCGGACCGGAAACCGCCGGCCTCAGCCGGCTCGTCGATCGCCTCGACGGCGTCAACGAGTGGGCCGGGCGCATCACGGCCTGGCTGGGCCTGCTGCTCACCCTGACCGTCTTCGCCGTGGTCGCGCTGCGCTACGGCTTTTCCGACAGCAGCCAGTGGCTATCGGAGTCGATCTACTACTGGTTCGCCCTGATGTTCATGCTCGGCATGGGCTACACCTACCGTCACGACGGCCACGTGCGGGTCGACGTGCTGTCGCGGAAGGCCTCCCCCCGGCGACGCGCCTGGATCGAGATCGTCGGCGTGATCCTGCTGCTCTGGCCGGTCTGCCTGTTCATCGCCGGTTCCAGCCTCGACTACGTGGGCAATGCCTGGGCCATCCGCGAAGGCTCGCCCGAGCCCGGCGGCATCCCGCTGCTCTACCTGCTCAAGACCCTGCTGATCGTGATGCCGGCGCTGCTGTTCTGGCAGGGGCTGGTCGAACTGCTGCGTTCGGTCGCCGTGCTGCGCGGCGAGACGCCGACCATCCCGGCACGCGGCGACGCCGAGGAGGGGATGTAACCGATGGAATGGCTTCTCCTCCTGATGGTGCTGACCGTCTTCGCCGCCCTGATGAGCGGCTTTCCGGTCGCCTTCGTGCTCGGTGGCGTCTCGCTGCTGTTCGCCGGGCTGGGCACGCTGCTGGGCGTGTTCGACAGCGGGCTGCTCTCGGCGATGCCCAACCGGCTGTTCGGCATCATGCTCAACCAGACGCTGGTGGCCGTCCCGCTGTTCGTGCTCATGGGCGTTCTGCTGGAAAAGGCCCGGGTGGCCGACGACCTGCTGGAGAACATGAGCGCCCTGTTCGGTCGCCGCCCCGGGGGGCTGGGATTGTCGATGATCCTCGTCGGCGCGATCCTCGCCGCGAGCACCGGCATCGTCGGGGCGACCGTGGTCACGCTGGGACTGATCGCCCTGCCCGTGATGCTCCGCCGGGGCTACGACCCGAGTCTCGCCAGCGGCTCGGTGGCCGCCGCCGGCACCCTGGGCCAGATCATCCCGCCGTCGATCATCCTGGTGCTGCTGGGCGACCAGCTCTCGAACGCCTACACCCAGGCCCAGCTCGACCAAGGGATCTTCTCGCCGGAAACCGTGGCCGTGGGCGATCTCTTCAGCGGAGCGCTGATCCCGGGGCTGATCCTGGTCGCCGCCTATGCCGCCTACATCCTGTTCGTCGCCTGGCGACAGCCCGAGCGCGTTCCGGGCCTGACCGAGGCCGAGCTGGCCGATCGCCCGCCGATCAGGCGGCTACTGCTGGCCCTGGCCCCGCCGATCCTGCTGATCGTGCTGGTTCTCGGATCGATCATGGGCGGCATCGCCACGCCCACCGAGGCGGCCGCGGTGGGCGCGGTCGGGGCCCTGGTACTCGCCCTGGCCAAGCGCCGCCTGACCCTGGCAGTGCTCCAGGAAAGCCTGGGCAGCACCCTGCGCGTGACGGCCATGGTGTTCATGATCTTCATCGGCGCCTCGATCTTCTCGCTGGTCTTCCGCGGCTTCGGCGGCGACGACATCGTCCACGACCTGCTTTCCGGCCTGCCGGGCGGGGCGATCACCGCGCTGCTGATCGTGATGCTGCTGGTCTTCCTGCTCGGCTTCATGCTGGATTTCATCGAGATCACCTTCGTGGTGGTCCCGATTGTCGCCCCGGTGCTCCTGATGATGGGCATCGACCCGATCTGGCTGGGCGTCCTGCTCGCCGTGAACCTGCAGACCAGTTTCCTGACCCCGCCATTCGGCTTCTCGCTGTTCTACCTGCGCGGCGCGGCGCCGGCGAGCATCGAGACGGCGCAGATCTACCGTGGCGTGCTGCCGTTTATCGGCATACAGATCGCCGTGCTCGCCCTGCTCCTGATCTTCCCCGACCTGATCACCGCCCTGCCGGAAGCGCTGGATGTCCGCTCCAGCAAGTGATTCCGTGAAGTCCGTGGGCACAGCGCACGACCGACCAGCCACCGGGCTCGCGCCGATCCTCCTGCAGGGACGGGAGGACCGCGTGGCAATCGACTTCCCCCTGGCCCTGGCTCCCATGGCCGGCGTCTCCGACCAGCCCTTCCGGCTGCTCTGCCACCAGCAGGGCGCGGGCCTGGTCTTCAACGAGATGGTCAGCAGCAAGCAGTCGCTGCGCGACACCCGCAAGAGCGAGCTGCGCCGCATCCACCCCGACGACCCCGAGCCGCGCGCGGTCCAGCTGCTGGGCAACGACCCGGCCGAACTGGCCCGGGCGGCCCGCCAGGCCCATGTCGACGGGGCCCGGATCATCGACATCAACCTCGGCTGCCCGGCGAAGAAGGTCTGTCGCAAGGCCGCGGGCTCGGCGCTCATGGCCGAGCCCGACACCGTCGCCCGCCTGCTCGAGGCCGCGGTCGAGGCCGTCCCCTGCCCGGTCACCCTGAAGATGCGCACCGGCCCGGATGCCGACCGCCGCAATGCCCCCGAGATCGCGGCGATCGCCGAGAACGCCGGCATCGCCATGCTTGCCATCCACGGCCGCACGCGGGAGCAGAAGTACACGGGCGAGGCCGAGTACGACACCATCGCCCGCGTGGTGGCCGAACGCGGCATCCCGGTACTGGCCAACGGCGACATCGACTCGGTCGAGCGCGCCCGGGCCGTACTCGCCACTACCGGTGCTGCCGGCCTGATGATCGGCCGGGCCGCCTTCGGTCGTCCCTGGCTTTTTGCCCGGCTTCGCGCCGGGCTCCAAGGGCGCCCCGTGCCCGACGAGCCCGGACCCGCGGCGATCATGGCCTTCGCCCGGACACAATTCGAGAATATTTATTCGCATTACGGAAATGTGATGGGCGTGCGCATCGCGAGAAAGCACTGGGGGTGGTATTCTTCTTCTCTGCCGTTTGAAGAAGGGATGCGCAAGCAGTTCAACCGCCTGGAGACGATCGACTCCCAGCGCCGGTGGCTTGACGAACGCGAGGCCGAGCTCGCCGGCGTCACGGCTTGATCCCGTCTCGCGGCCCGACCGCGCCGGTGGGTTCGCTCCGGTCCGGTCACCCGATCGCCGGAACCGCACGCCTTGATCCGGTCAGCCGTCCGCGCTCCCGCGTGGGCCATCATCTTGATCTGAAGCACTGCAGCGTTGTGTCAAAGCCATGACCTATACATCCACCTCGACTGCCGCCTCTATGCCGGAATCCTCGCTCAACGGCACGGCCCGCAAGGCCGCCGAGTGTCACCGCGACGTGCACGAGACCATCGTCGACGCCCTGGACCTGCTCTGGGACGCCTTCGAGGATGATCAGCCCAGCAATCTCTACCAGCTCGTCATGGGCCAGGTCGAACGCCCCCTGCTCTCGCGCGTGCTCGAACGCTGCGATTACAACCAGAGCCGGGCCGCCGCCTGCCTGGGCATCAACCGCAGCACGCTGCGCAAGAAGCTTCGCGAGCACGACCTGATCTGACCCCCGCAGCACTCCCTCCCCGGGCAGGCGAGCCGCTCCCGCCGGCCTCGCGCGCGCCCGCGAAAAACAATCGCTTTTCAAGCTCGGAAAAACAGGTTATAACGCGCCGGAAAATCGGCTGGTCAACCCGGGGACGGGTTTGCGGAGAGGACCCTGTCATGCCACTGGCGGCAGGGCTCCAGTCCCGAAATGGCCTGCAGGAAAACCGGCGTCCCGCACGCCTTTGCCATGACCGTCGATCGATGCCACGCGACCACCCGGAAACCGGGAAAGGTCGTCAGGAACGTGTTGATCAATCAGGTACAGACATGAGCAAGGAAAACGACTACCAGGACCTCGACGACGAGTGGGACGAGGCGGAGGAGAGCGACGAGGCGGAAAACGAGCCGCTGCTCGACACCATCAGCGGACACAAGGACGCCCGCCGACGGCTCGACGACCTCATGGAGGAGCGTCGCCTGAAAAAGGAGATGGACGACGATTTCTAAAACGGCGGGATCCGCCTCCCGCTTATCGAACCGCGGAAGGAGTGAGTCGAATGTCACTGCGCGAGACCGGAATCCCCGATCGCACCACCCTCGGCATCGGGCTGTTCAGCGCCCTGGCCGCCGTGATCCTGGCGGCCACCGGCGCCCACGGCCCGCTCGCCCCGGTCGAGGCCACCGACATCCGTTACCTGGACACGGCGGTGACCTTTCACCTGTTTCACAGCCTCGCCCTGATGACGCTGGCCTTCTGGCCGGGCGCCTCCGGGCTGCGCCTGGCGACGTTGCTGTGCCTGGTCGCCGGCACCCTCCTGTTCAGCGGCAGCCTGTACCTGCAGACCATGTCGGCCTGGCCCCCGCCCGGGTTGATCACTCCCGTGGGAGGCCTCTTCCTGATCATCGGCTGGGCCATCTGGCTGGTGGCGGTGCTCGCCGGCGGCAAGGCCCGACCCTGACCCCGGGGCGATGTCTCCCGGTTCAACGCTTCCCGGCGAAGTGCTCGCGGAAGTCCTGCCGGAAGTTGACGTGGCAGTCGAGGCAGCGGTTCTGGAGATCGGCGAAGGCGGAGATCACGTAACGCCCCTCGCCTGCCTCGGCGAACCGCGCCACGTCCGCGGCCGCCTCGTGCACGGCCCGGTCGTGGCGCTGGAACTCGTCGAGTCGATCCCCCGCGAACTCGTGGAGTTGTCGACGTTCCTCGACCGGCGGCCTGGGATGGTCCGCGATGGCCTGCGCGAGTTGCGCGACCCGCGGCCAGTTCTCGTGGTTGATCGCATCGACGATGCCTTCGGTCCATTCCCCGAGTTCCTCCATCATCTCGTGGAACTCGTGCGGTCCCCCGTGATCGTCCTCGCTGGCGAGCACCGGGCCGCCGGCCAGGAGCGCCCCGGCCACGGCCGTTCCCAGCATCCGTTTGAAGTGCTTGCCCATAAGCCTTTTCTCCCGTGACAATCGCCGACGATGCGGCACACGACGAAAGCATAGGTGATCGACGCACCTTCCACCCGGTTCGGTTCATGCCGACCGGCCGTCCTGCATGATGCCAATCGGGCACGAATGCGGTAAGATCGCCGTTTTTGATCCAGGAAAACCATGACCCAAGCCGCCTTTGAATACGACGACCTGATTCGCTGCGCCAAGGGGGACATGTTCGGTCCCGGCAACGCGCAGCTGCCGCTGCCCCCGATGCTGATGTTCGATCGCATCGAGAAGATCACCGACGAAGGCGGCGACTTCGGCAAGGGCGAGATCATCGCCGAGCTCGCGATCAGGCCGGACCTGTGGTTCTTCGACTGCCACTTCGAGGGCGACCCGGTCATGCCCGGCTGCCTGGGCCTCGACGCGATGTGGCAGCTGGTCGGCTTCTTCCTCGGCTGGAGCGGAGGCAAGGGTCACGGGCGCGCGTTGGGCGTGGGTGATGTAAAATTCTCGGGACAGGTCCTGCCCAGGAACAAGAAGGTCGAATACCGTGTTCAGATGAAGCGCGTGATCATGCGCAAGCTGACCATGGGTATCGCGGACGCACAGATGCTCTGCGACGGCACCGTCATCTACGAGGCCAAGGACCTTCGGGTAGGACTGTTCACAAGCACAGAAGCACTATCGGAGTAAGAACTCAATGCGCCGAGTCGTCATTACCGGCATGGGCATCGTCTCCAGCCTGGGCAACAACTGCAAAGAGGTGCTCGCCTCGTTGAAGGAGGGCCGCTCGGGCATCGAGCGCAACCCCGAACAGGTCGAGCATGGGTTCCGTTCGCAGGTCGCCGGCACGCTCAAGATCGATCCGGCCGAGCACATCGACCGCAAGCTGCTGCGGTTCATGGGCTCCGCGGCGGCCTACAACTACATCGCCATGAAAGAGGCCATCGAGCAGGCCGGCCTGACCGAGGAGCAGGTCTCCAACCCGCGTGCCGGCCTGGTCACCGGCTCCGGGGGCTCGTCCTGCGAGAACATCGTCGCCACCGCGGACATAGCCCGCGAGAAAGGCGTCAAGCGCGTCGGTCCCTACATGGTCACCCGCACCATGGGCTCGACCACCTCGGCCTGCCTGGCCACGCCGTTCAAGATCAAGGGCATCAACTACTCGATCAGCTCGGCCTGCTCGACCTCCGCGCACTGCATCGGCGCCGGCGTGGAGCAGATCCAGTTCGGCAAGCAGGACGTGGTCTTCGCCGGCGGCGGCGAGGAACTGCACTGGTCGCTGACCGCGATGTTCGACGCGATGGGCGCCCTGTCCTCGAACTTCAACGACACCCCGGAGAAGGCCTCGCGCCCCTACGACGTCGATCGCGACGGCTTCATCATCGCCGGCGGTGGCGGCATGGTCGTGCTCGAATCGCTGGAGCACGCCCAGGCCCGCGGCGCGAACATCATCGCCGAGGTCACCGGCTACGGCGCGACCTCCGACGGCTACGACATGGTCCAGCCCTCGGGCGAGGGCGCGGTGCGCTGCATGCAGCAGGCGCTGGCCACGGTCGACGCGCCGATCGACTACGTCAACGCGCACGGCACCTCGACCAAGGTGGGCGACCTGCGCGAACTGCAGGCCATGACCGAGGTCTTCGGCGATCACCAGCCCGTCGTCACCTCGACCAAGTCGCTCTCCGGCCATGCCCTGGGGGCCGCGGGCGTGCACGAGGCGATCTACTCGCTGCTGATGATGCAGAACGACTTCATCGCCGCCTCGGCCAACATCGAGACGCTCGAGTCCGAGGCCGAGAACGCCAACATCCTCACCGAGAAGCGCGAGGGCGTGAAGATCGACACCGTGCTCTCCAACAGCTTCGGTTTCGGCGGCACCAACGCCTCGCTGGTAATGCAGCGCTTCGACGGCTGATTCCCGCCGCCACACCGCGGCAACGACCGAAAGCCGGGCCCCGCGCCCGGCTTTCTTGCGTCCGGGATATGCCGAAAGCCCGGGCCGGCGCGCGAATCAGGACATCAGGGCACTGTCGATCAACTGGCGGGTGTAATCGTGCCTCGGCTGCTCGAGCAGCGACTCGGTGGGACCGGACTCGATGATCTCGCCGTCGAGCATCACCAGCACCCGGTGGGCCAGGGCCCGCACGACCGCCAGGTCATGGGTGATAAGCAGGTAGGTCAGTCCGTGCTCTCGCTGCAGGTCACGGAGCAGGCGCAGCACCTGGAGCTGCACGGCGGCATCCAGGGCGCTGGTCGGCTCGTCGAGGATCAGCACCCGCGGCTTGAGAATGATGGCCCGGGCGATGGCGATCCGCTGGCGCTGGCCGCCCGAGAACTCGTGGGGGTAGCGCGACATCACGGCAGGATCGAGGCCGACCTCGGCCAGCGCCGCCCGGATCCGCTCCCGGCACTGGGCGCGGGTCAGGCCCGGTTCGTGGACATCGAGCCCCTCGCCCACGATCTGGGCGATGTTCATACGCGGCGAGAGCGCTCCGAACGGGTCCTGGAAGACCACCTGCAGGTCGCGTCGATAGCGCCGGAAGCGTTTCTCTGGCAGGCCGTCGACGCGCTCGCCGTCGAGGCGGATCTCGCCGCTGGCCCCGTCCATCAGCCGCAGCAGAGCCAGCGCCAGGGTGGTCTTGCCGGAGCCCGATTCTCCCACCACTCCGACCGTCTGGCCCGCGTGCAGCGACAGGTCGATGTCGCAGATGATCTCGCTGAGCGTGTCGCGGCCGATCCAGCGACGCTTGCCGACCGTCACCCCCAGGTTCCGGCAGCGCAGTCTCTCCTCGGCCGACTCGTCGACCGGGTCGATCATGGGCGCGACCTGCCTGGCCTCGAGCAGGGTCCGGGTGTAGTCGTCTTCCGGCCGGGCGAAGATCTCGCCGGTCCGACCGCTCTCCACGATCCGCCCGTCCCGCATCACCAGTACGCGGTCGGCGTACCGGCGCACCACCGGGAGATCGTGGGTAATCAGCAGCAGGCTCATGCCCAGACGCTGCTGGAGATCCACGAGCAGATCCATGATGGTCTTGCGCAACCCGGCGTCCAGCGCCGTGGTCGGTTCGTCGGCGATCAGCAGGGACGGATTGCAGGCGATCGCCATGGCGATCATCGCTCGCTGGCGCTGGCCGCCGGACAGCTGGTGCGGCATGGCCCGCATCACCCGTTGCGGGTCGGGCAGCCGTACCTGCTCGAGGAGCTCGCGCACGCGGCGCTTGAGTGGCTCGCCCCCCAGCCCCTCGTGACGGACCAGGACCTCGGCGATCTGCGCCCCGATGGTCTTGAGCGGGTTGAGCGCCGTCATGGGCTCCTGGAAGATCATCCCGACCCGCGCACCGCGAAGCGCCCGGATCGCCGGCATGCTCATCGCCAGCACGTTCTCGCCCTCGAAACGGATCTCGCCGCGCGTTTCCATCCCGGCGACATCGAACAGCCGCAGAATCGACAGGGCCGTCACCGTCTTGCCCGAGCCCGACTCGCCCACCAGGGCGACCCGCTCCCCGGGACGCAGGGCAAAGGACACGTCGTTGACGATGGTCGTGCCGTCGACGGAAACGCACAGGCGGTCCATCTCGAGAATCGCGCGGGAATCGACCTGGGGGGTCCGGGTGGGCTCGGCCTCGGCCATCGGTTCTCCTGGAATTCCGGTCAGTGATCGTGCGAGCGACGTCACTCGCCGCCCGCTCCAAACCATAAAGCAAATTCCCCGCGAGCGTGAGCCCCGGCGAGGCGCCGGCAACCCGGACACAAAGATCCCCGGTCGCAAGCCACCGGGGATGTGATCTCACGCGGGTCGCGGGAGCAGCGATCAGTTCCGCATGCCACCGCCTCCGCCGGCACCCGCGCCGTTGTCGCGGCGACGCTCGTAGGCAGGGTCCGGGTCGCGAATCTGCTCCTGCATGCGCTCCTGGCGCTCCTGCTGGATGCGCTGGCGTTCCTCGGCGGAGTCGGCATCCCGCATGCGCTCGCGCTGCTCCTCGCGGTAGCCCTCTTCCCGCATCGGGTTATCGCTGTTGGGGCCCATGCCTTGTCCCTGGCCCATGCCCGGGCCACCCGCCGGTCCCGTGCCCTGACCCTGGCCACCCCGGGCCGGTGGCGCCTCGGGCAGGTCGACGCCCTGCTCCCGGGCGCGCTGCTGCATCTGCTCGTGATGCTCGGCCCGGATGCGCTCCTGCTCCTCGGCGCTTTGTGCCGACTGCATGCGTTCGCGGTACTCCAGGCGTTCCTGCTGGGTCATCAGTTCACTGCCGTAGATGGGCGCGGGATCGGGCTCCTGCGCCCCCGCCGCCATGGGCACCGAAAGGCCCAGGCCGAAGACCGCCGCGACCACGGCGGTCGAAAGGGTTGATC
The DNA here is from genome assembly GCA_041690375.1 of Guyparkeria sp. Taxonomy (GTDB): domain Bacteria; phylum Pseudomonadota; class Gammaproteobacteria; order Halothiobacillales; family Halothiobacillaceae; genus Guyparkeria. The sequence goes on from JAWLHL010000006.1 coordinate 52,025, forward strand.
GATACATAGCCATACGCGGTTCCTCCTCGATTAGAGGTGGTCGAGGGAACGACTCCCTCACCCGCAACGATAGCCAACCCACTGGATTCATGCCGGCCGTTTTTCGTCTATTTTCCCGGAATGCCATCAGCAACCGGGCCACGGGATCACGATCGACATGCACTCACTACCGAAAGCCCACCGCCTCGTTCGCCACCGACCGGTCCCCGGCCGTCGCCCCCTTTCCCTGGTACTGCTTGCCGCCTTCCTGTTGGCCGTTCCACCCCTGCATGCCCAGGACACGGAGGCCGAATGGGAGGCGGCCTGGGAGGAGGCCGAAGAGCGGGAACGGGAACATCAGCGGCTGCTGGAGAAGGCCCGAAACGTCAACGAGGGCGAGCTGGTCTTTCTCGAAACCGAGCCGGACCCGGACGGCCCCCGCATGGAAAAGCGCCTCGTTCTCGATCGCCGCAGCCTCGAGAACGGCTGGGCGCAAATGACGCAGTGCCACTACAACCTCGACGCGGTGGCCGCCGCCCAGGTCGTCTACAACGCCGAGCGCACCCGGGCTATCCAGGTCACCCGCGCCGAGCGCATCGGCGAGGCGACCGTCGAGGATGCGAGCGTCCAGATGCGCGACATCGGCCAGGATGCGGTCCTCTGCGTGCAGGCCGAATCGCTCGCCATCGTGCCGAGTGCCGACGGCGAAGGCTACCTGGTCGAGAACGGACCGTTCATGCGGCGTTTTCTCGACGGCTACTACCCGATGCAGGTTCGCCTCGAGGTGCGCTGGCCCGAGGGCATGCTCGAGCTCGCCGCGAGCGAACCGCCGGCACAGTCGGGGCACGAGGTGACCGCCGACGCCCGCTCGGTGACGGTGAGCAGCCATTTCGAGGGGCGCCTGCAGTCGCTGCTGTACCTCGAACCCGGCGATGAATGAGCCCGGGGGGATTTCCCTTAGGCCTGAAGCTGCCGATCGGCTAGACTTCCCGGTTTTGCCATGACCGATCCCGTGCAAGACGAACCCAACGGCGACTCCCTCTGGTCCTTCGAGGCCGTCGCCCCGCCCGGCCTCGAGACCGCGCTCGCCGAGGAGCTGCGTCACCTGACCGGCGCCGCGGTCAGCGACCGTCCCTTCGGTGCAAGCGGCGAACTGCCTCCCGCGCTGCTTTACCAGGTACTGGCCGACAGCCTGATCGCCGGGCGCGTCTACCTGCCGCTCGCGCGCGGTCACGTCGACACGGCCGACAGCCTCTACGCGCTGGCAGCCGGGATCGACTGGTCGGCGCACATGTCTGCCGACGATACCCTGGCGATCTCCGCAACCGGCGGGAACGCCGAGCTTCGCCACACCGGTTTCATCGCGACGCGTGTCAAGGACGCGATCGTCGACCAGTTCCGGGACAGCGAGGGGCGACGCCCCGACGTGGATACCGACCAGCCGGGCCTGCGCATCCACTGCCACGTCCAGTCACAGGGCGAGGCCAGCCTCGCCATCGAGCTCTCCAACGGCTCCCTGCACCGGCGCGGCTACCGGGTCGAGGGCGGCGAGGCGCCGCTGCGCGAGAACCTCGCCGCCGGGCTGCTCTGGCGTGCCCGCTGGCCGCAGGTGGCCGCGGAAGGCGGCGCCCTTTTCGACCCGATGTGCGGCGCGGGCACGTTCCTGGTCGAGGCGGCGCTGGCCGTGCTCGGCCAGCCGGCGGCCATGCGTAGCCGGCGACTGGGGTCGCCGGCCTGGAGGGGACAGGTCCCGTCGGAATGGCAGGCCGTGCTCGACGCCGACCCGCGCTGCTGGCTCGACATCCCGGCGCCCCGGGAGTCGCTGACGATCTACGGCCAGGATCGCGACCCGCTGCAGCTCGCCGCCGCCCATGCCAACATCGAGCGGGCCGGTCTGGGGGAGACGGTGGAGATCCATCATGCCGACAGCTTCGCCTCGCCCTGCCCGCCGAAGGCGCTGCATCGCGAACAGGGCCTGCTGATCAGCAATGTTCCCTTCGGCCAGCGAGTCGAGGACAGCCACGAGGCCGAGGAATGGGCCGCCCTATGCGGGCGATGGGTGAACTGCCTGCCCGGCTGGTACTGGGGCATCCTGCGCCCGGCCGAGGCGGAAACGACCTGGCCGCTGCGCTTCGACAAGCGCCTGGCGGTCATCCATGGCGGCGTGGAAGTCGAGTTCCTGCGCGGGCAGTTCAGCGACAAGAGCCTGCGTCGCCCCGCCGGGCCACATGCGCTCGCCCAGCGGCTGATCGCCCAGGGACGGGAGGGGGAGCGCTCGGCCGATGACTTTGCCAATCGCCTGAAGAAGAACTGGAAGCAGCGCCAGTCGCTGCTCAAGCAGGGTGACGCCGCCCTGCGCGTCTACGACGCCGACCTGCCCGACTTCAAGCTCGCCGTGGACTGGTACCTGACCGAGGACGACGAGGCCTGGCTCGACATCCAGGAATACCAGGCTCCCCGGCAGATCGACCCGCAGAAGGCCCGCGCCCGGCTCGCCGCCGCCACGGCCGCCGCGGTCGAGGCCCTCGGGGTCGACGAGCAGCACGTGGTCGTTCGCCAGCGTGCCCGCCAGAGCGGCCGACAGCAGTACGGGCGCATGGGCGCCGAGCGCATCGAGCGGGTCATCCGCGAGCGGAACACGCGGCTGCTGATCAACCTGACCGACTACCTGGACGTCGGCCTGTTCATCGACCACCGGCTGGTCCGTGACCGGATCGCCGAGCTCGCCCGCGGCAAACGCCTGCTCAACCTGTTCTGCTACACGGCGAGCGCGTCGGTGCGCGCGGCAGTCGCCGGGGCGGCATCGACCTGCTCGGTGGACCTGTCGAACACCTACCTCGACTGGGCCGCTCGCAACTTCGCCCTCAACGGCATCGAAGTCGACGGCACGCACCGCCTGGTACGCGCGGACGTGCTGCGCTGGCTGGAAGACGCCCCCCGGGCCGGGGACCGCTTCGACGTGATCTTCCTCGACCCGCCGTCGTTCTCCAACTCCAAGGCCATGGAGGACACGCTCGACATCCAGCGGGACCACCCCGCGCTGATCGAGTCCTGCATGCGCCTGCTGAACCCGGACGGGGTGCTGGTCTTTTCAAACAACCGCAAAGGCTTTACATTGAACCCCGTTATGGAAAACAGGTTCCAGATCCATGATCTGTCGAGAAAAACGCTGCCGAAGGATTTCGCCCGCACACCGACACGGCGCTACGTCTGTGAAATCCGCCGCCGGTAGCGGTCGGACGACAGACGAGCGGGGCCCGCGACGCGCCCTGTTTCTGCCGGGCGGGCTGGCTGTCGCCATGGCCTTCCTGGGTGGCTGCGCCACCCAGACGGGCAGCATCGACGGCAACCCGGGCGGGGACGATTCGGCCGCGTCCCATTCGGCCGGAACCGACGGCGCGGATGCGGACCTCCCCTACGATCCGCTTCGCACCATCGACACCCGCTCGGGCATGCATACCCGCTCCGAGGAAGTGGTCGTGCAGGCCGTCTCGCAACTCGGCACGCCTTATCGCTGGGGTGGCGAGTCCGCCGAATCCGGTTTCGACTGCAGCGGACTGACGCAATTCGCCTTCCACAGGGCGAACCTCGACCTCCCCCGCACCTCCCGTGAGCAGTACCGGGCCACCCGCCGGGTCGAGCGCGGCGACCTGCGCCCCGGCGACCTGGTGTTCTTCCGCCTCAAGGGCAAGCGGATCGACCACGTGGGCATCTACGTCGGGAACAACCGTTTCGTCCATGCCCCGTCGCGCGGCAAGGACGTATCGTTCGCGCGGCTCGACAACGCGTACTGGTCCCGCCACTACATCGGCGCCGGCCGCGTTCCCGAGGCCGGCGAGCTGCAACTCGCCAGCCAGCGCATGGAAAACCTCCCGTCGGAGCGTTGAGCGGCCTGGGGCCGGGGCCGTGCCGGTCGCGCGCCGTCCGGGGTCAGTCGTCCGCTTCCGGCTCCTGCCAATCGACCTGCAGCCCCCCGTCGTGAAACCGGATGCGCAGCGGCAGCGAGCCGCCCTCCCGCGTCGCGAGTTCGCGCACCTCGGCGGCCCGCTTGACCAGCCTCACCCGCCTCTCGTCATCCTCGCCCCATGTCACGGCCTCGACCAGGGCATAACCGCGTCGCTGCACCTGCTCCGGGCCGAGCGCTCGCAGTTGGCGACCCAGCCCGTCGAGCCGCGCCCGCTCCCGCTCCAGCCGGTCGACCAGCAGGCGGCGCGGCGGGCGCTGCCGGTCGAGGCGGCGGCGCAATGCGGGCAGCAGCCTCTCCCGCGCTATCAGCAGGCGGCGAGCCTTGTTGGCGAGGAAGTCCTCCCGCCGGCCGATGTCGGCACGGATGGCAGCGGTCAACGCCTGGCGCGGCCCCACGATCCGGTCGCGCAGGGCCGCCAGCCGCCGGCGCGGATGGCCGGCATCGAGCCGCTGGCGAAGGCCATTGAGCTCCTGTCTCCGACGGGCGACCTGCCGCTCGATCTGGCGGTGGAGCGGCGACAGCAGCCCGGCCAGCCGGTAACGGTCTCTTCGCAGGCGCTCGCCCGGCCCGTGGCGCTGCAGGGACCGCCCCAGGTCGTCGATCCGCTGGGAGCGCTCCTGAAACCCGCCCAGCCAGGCGGCCCGACCCCGCTCGGCCAGCCTCGCGATGCGCTCTCGCATCTCGTCCACCGTCACCGGAGTGGCGAGTTCGGCCGCGCCCGTGGGCGTCGCCGCCCGCCGGTCGGCCACCAGGTCGCAGAGCGTGGTGTCGGTCTCGTGGCCCACGCCGCTGATCACCGGCACCGGACAGGCATGGATGGCGCGCACAAGCCCCTCGTCGTTGAACGACCACAGGTCGGAAAGCGACCCTCCGCCCCGCACGATCAGGGCGACATCGAAGGCATCGGTCGAAAGCTGTCCGACCGCGGCCCGCAACTGGGCAGCCGACTCCGTCCCCTGCACCAGCACGGGAAAGAGCGTGACGCGTGCGAGCGGAAAGCGACGAGCCAGCGTGACGCGCACGTCGTGGATGGCCGCCCCGCTGTCGGATGAGATCACCGCGATGCGCCGGGGCAGTGTCGGGGTCGGACGCTTGTGGTCGGGATCGAACAGTCCCTCGGCCAGCAGGCGCTGCTTGAGCCGCTCGAACTCCGCGGCCAGCCGACCCTCGCCCGCCGGAGCGACCGACTGGACGATCAACTGGTAGGCGCCCCGCTCGGTGTAGATGCCGAGCCGGCCGGTGACCACCACCTCCTCTCCCTCGCGCAGCGGGTGGGAATTGCGCATGGCGTTGCCGCGGAAGAATGCGCAGCGGAGCTGGGAGCGGTCGTCCTTGAGCGCAAAGTAGTGATGCCCCGACGCCGCGCGCTTGTGCTCGCTGATCTCGCCGATGACCTCCACCACGCCGAAGACCTGCCCCAGCAGGTCGCCGGCCTGCTTGTTGATCTGAGTCACGGTGAGCGCCGTGGCGCCACTGCCTGTCTGCATGTCCGAAAGTCCCCGCCTCGCCCGCTCGGGCGAGATTCGCGCCGGCAATGAAAAAGGGCCGCAACCCGTGTCGCGACCCCTGTCTGAATGCTGTTTCCGTCAGCGTACCGGCCGGGACCGAGCACCCCGGGCGGTTACGCCAGGTTTCTAGGCTTACCAGCCGCGGTACGGACCCGCGTCCTGTTCTTCCCACTGCTTCTCGGCCAGGGCCTGCAGCTCCTTGATGTACTCGGCCTTCTCGACGGCCTTCTCGTAGTCGCCCTTCTCGGCCAGCTTGTCCGCTTCACCGAACAGCGGGCTCTTCGGGTGCGGGCTCCAGGCGAAGTAGCCCTTCTCCTGCACGGCCTCGACGGCGGCCTGGGCTTCCTGCTTGGCCTTCTCGTAGTCCGACTCGCTGGCGGCGTTGGCCACACCGACCGAACCGACGAGGGCCAGGCCTGCTGCAGCGGCAACAACACGTGTTGTTTTAATCATTGTTTAATGCCTCCTAGGTGGTTTGCTCTTTTGGCGAGTCCGACTTTAGCGCAATCGTTCCCGCGATGCCAACACGCCGCCGAACGGCGTCGCGGCGAGCGTCGGCATCCCCCTGCACGCGGCGAACAGGCCTTGCCTCTGACCGTCGGCAGGCGTTTACCCGTGGGCCGGCAGTCACTATAATTGCGCGGACACTTTCTACCATCCGCAAGAGTCCCCATACCATGCGAATCCTCGAGGAAGGTCTCACCTTCGACGACGTGTTGCTCATTCCGGCCCGTTCCTCGGTCCTGCCCCGGGATGTGTCGCTCGTCACGCGCCTGACCCGCAACATCGAAATCAACATCCCGCTGATCTCCGCGGCGATGGACACGGTCACCGAGGCCCGCCTCGCGATCGCGCTGGCGCAGGAAGGTGGCCTGGGGATCATCCACAAGAACATGACGGCCGCCGAGCAGGCCGAGCACGTCCGCCGCGTCAAGAAGCACGAGTCGGGCGTCATCAAGGATCCGATCACGGTCACGCCGGACACCAGCATCCGCGACGTGCTGAAGATCACCCGTGACCATTCGATCAGCGGCGTGCCGGTGGTCAGCGATGACGATCGGCTCGTCGGCATCGTCACCAGCCGCGACCTGCGCTTCGAGCAGAACCTCGACCAGTCGGTCGCCAATATCATGACCGGCAAGGAACAGCTCGTCACGGTGCAGGAAGGCGCCGGCCGTCAGGAAGTCGAGGCCCTTCTGCACAAGCATCGCATCGAGAAGGTGCTGGTGGTCAACGGCGACTTCGAGCTGCGCGGCATGATCACCGTCAAGGACATCCAGAAGTCCACCGACTTTCCCAATGCCAGCAAGGACGCCTCCGGCCAGCTGCGCGTCGGCGCGGCCGTCGGCACCGGCGGTGACACCGAGGAGCGCGTCGAGGCGCTGGTGGCCGCCGGCGTCGACGTGATCGTCGTCGACACCGCGCACGGCCACAGCCAGGGCGTGCTCGACCGGGTCGCCTGGGTCAAGAGCCGCTATCCGCAGGTCGACGTGATCGGCGGCAACATCGCCACCGGACAGGCCGCCCTCGAGCTGGTCGAGGCCGGCGCGGACGCGGTCAAGGTCGGGATCGGCCCGGGCTCGATCTGCACCACCCGCATCGTCGCCGGTGTGGGCGTGCCCCAGATAACCGCCATCTCCAACGTCGCCGAGGCCCTCAAGGGCACCGACGTGCCGCTGATCGCCGACGGCGGCGTGCGATTCTCCGGCGACTTCGCCAAGGCGATGGCGGCCGGCGCGCACACGGTGATGGTGGGCTCGATGCTCGCGGGCACCGAGGAAGCGCCGGGCGAGGTCGAGCTGTTCCAGGGCCGCTCCTACAAGTCCTATCGCGGCATGGGCTCGCTCGGCGCGATGCAGCAGGGGTCCTCCGACCGCTACTTCCAGGGTGGCACCGCCGCCGAGAAGCTGGTGCCGGAAGGCATCGAAGGTCGCGTCCCCTACAAGGGCTCGCTGATCGCCATCGTGCACCAGATGATCGGCGGGCTGCGCGCCTCGATGGGCTACGTTGGCGCCAAGGACATCGAGACCATGCGCAAGCTGCCGCAGTTCGTGCGCATCACCAACGCCGGCATGCGCGAATCGCACGTCCACGACGTCTCGATCACCAAGGAAAGCCCGAACTACCGGGTCTGATCCGATCCCGCGCCCCGCGGGGCGCCGAACGCCTGATCGACCCGGCCCTGCCTGCCGGGTCGAGTCGTTACGGGGGCCCTGCCCCCCTCTTGCCCGCAACCACGGAAAACACGATGACCGATTCCGCGACTGCCCAGCACCCCGACATCCACGCCGAACGGATCCTGATACTCGATTTCGGCTCGCAGTACACGCAGCTGATCGCCCGCCGCGTGCGCGAATCGAAGGTCTACTGCGAGATCCACTCCTGGGACGTGGACAACGCCTTCGTGCGGGACTTCGATCCGACCGGGATCATCCTCTCGGGCGGCCCGGAGTCGGTGATCGATCCGCAGAACGCGCCGGCAGCCCCGGAACTGGTCTTCACCCTCGGCGTGCCGGTACTCGGCATCTGCTACGGCATGCAGACCATGGCCGCCCAGCTCGGCGGCAAGGTCGAAAACGCCTCCCACCAGGAATTCGGCTTCGCCAAGATCCGCGCGCGCGGGCATACCGCGCTGCTGCGCGACATCGAGGACGAGGTCACCGAGGAAGGCTTCGGCCTGCTCGACGTCTGGATGAGCCACGGGGATCACGTCGTCGAGATACCGGAGGGGTTCAAGCTGATGGCCTCTTCCGACAACGCACCCATTGCCGGAATGGCCGACGAGACGCGCCAGTTCTACGGGGTCCAGTTCCACCCCGAGGTCACCCACACCCGCCAGGGCGCGCGCATCATCGAGCGCTTCGTCCGCGACATCTGCGACACGCAGGGCCTGTGGCGCTCCGAGGCCATCATCGAGACCATGATCGAGCAGGTCCAGGAGCAGGTCGGCGACGAGGAGGTCATCCTCGGGCTGTCCGGCGGCGTGGACTCCTCGGTGGTCGCCGCCCTGCTCCACCGCGCCATCGGCGACCAGCTCACCTGCATCTTCGTCGACAACGGCCTGCTGCGGGAGGGTGAAGGCGACCAGGTGATGCGCACCTTCGCCGAGCACCTCGGGGTACGCGTGATCCGCGTCGATGCCGAGGACCGGTTCCTCGGTCGGCTGGCCGGCGAAACCGATCCCGAGATCAAGCGCAAGATCATCGGCAACACCTTCATCGACATCTTCGACGACGAGGCATCCAAGCGCGAGAACGCCCAGTGGCTGGCCCAGGGCACGATCTACCCCGACGTGATCGAGTCGGCCGGCTCCAAGACCGGCAAGGCCCACGTGATCAAGTCGCACCACAACGTCGGCGGCCTGCCCGAGCACATGAAGCTCGGCCTGGTCGAGCCGCTGCGCGAGCTGTTCAAGGACGAGGTGCGCCAGATCGGACTGGAACTGGGCCTGCCTTCCGAGATGATCATGCGCCACCCCTTCCCCGGCCCGGGTCTGGGCGTACGCATCCTCGGCGAGGTCAGGGGCGAATATGCCGACCTGCTGCGCCGGGCGGATGCCATCTTCATCCACGAGCTGCGCGAGGCCGGGCTCTACGACCAGGTCTCGCAGGCCTTCGCCGTGTTCCTGCCGGTCCGCTCGGTGGGCGTGATGGGCGACGGTCGCCGCTACGACTACGTCGTCGCCCTGCGCGCCGTGGAGACCATCGACTTCATGACAGCCCGCTGGGCCCGCCTGCCATACGAGTTCATCGAGAAGGTCTCGCTGCGCATCGTCAACGAGGTGCGCGGCATCTCGCGGGTGGTCTACGACGTCACCGGCAAGCCGCCGGGCACCATCGAGTGGGAATGACGCCGACCCTGACGGCATGAGCGGTCGTGACCGGACATACATGCACGAATGCCTGGCCCTCGCCCGGCGGTCCTCCGAGGCCGGCGAGGTGCCCGTCGGCGCGGTCGTGGTCGATGCCGAGGGCAGGATCATCGGTCGGGGCCACAACCGCCCGGTCGCGCTGCACGACCCGAGCGCGCACGCCGAAATACTCGCCATGCGCGAGGCCGGGCGCTCGCTGGGCAACTACCGGCTCGACGACTGCACGCTGTACGTGACACTCGAGCCCTGCCCGATGTGCCTGGCCGCCGCGTCTCACGCGCGCATCACTCGCATCGTCTACGCCGCCCCCGACCCGCGCGCCGGAGCCTGCGGGAGCGCCATCGACCTCAACCGGGCCGACTGGCACCACTTCCGCCCCGTCATCGACACCGGTCCCTGCGAGGCCGAGGCCGCCGCCCTGCTGACCGAATTCTTCCGCGACCGCCGTTGACAGGCAAATCCTCCCGCTTTCAGGGGAAGCAACCGCGTACAATGTGCCGCTCTTCCCTCTGTCATCTGAAACCTGACCTCTCGAGCCCATGCCCCTTCTGACCATCGACAACCTGCAGTTCGCCATCGGCGACCGCGTCCTGCTCGACCACGTGAACCTCACCATGGAACGGGGCGACAAGTTCGCGCTGATCGGGCGCAACGGCGAGGGCAAGTCCACCTTCCTCAAGATGCTCGCCGGCATACAGCGAGCGGACGACGGCCAGATCCGCCTCGAACCGGGGGCGAAGGTCGCCTACCTGCCGCAGGACCCGCACCTGGACACCGACAACTCGGTCTACTCCGTGATTGCCGAGGGGCTGGGCGACCTGCACGACGTGCTCACCGAGTATCACCGGCTCGCGCAGAACGCCGACAGCGATGCGGCGCTCGAGCGCCTGTCGACGCTGCAGCACGAACTGGAGACCCGTGACGGCTGGATGGCCGGGCAGAAGATCGACGAGGTGGTCACCCGGCTGGGCCTCGACCCGGACGTGCCGGTCCGCGGGCTGTCCGGCGGCGAGCGCCGCCGGGTGCTGCTCGGCCAGGCACTGGTGGTCGAACCGGACCTGTTGCTGCTCGACGAACCCACCAACCACCTCGACATCGCCGGGATCGAATGGCTGGAGGATCTCGTCAAGCGGTTCAACGGCGCGGTGGTCTTCATCACCCACGACCGGGCATTCCTCCGCCGACTGGCCAACGGCATCATCGAGCTCGACCGCGGCCACCTGACCACCTGGCCGGGCGACTACGACAACTACCTGCGCCGCGTCGAGGAGCGCGCCAACGCCGAGGAGCAGGAGAACGCCCGCTTCGACAAGACGCTCGCCCAGGAGGAGGTCTGGATCCGCCAGGGCATCAAGGCGCGCCGCACGAGGAACGAGGGCCGGGTACGCAACCTGGAGAAGCTGCGCGCCGAGCGGGCCGCGAGGCGTGAGCGTGCCGGGCGCGTGGCGCTGTCGGCCGATTCGGGCAAGACCTCGGGCAAGATCATCGCCGAAACGGATCACGTCGACGTGAGATTCGGCGACAAGACCGTCATCCGCGACCTTTCCACCACCATCCTGCGCGGCGACCGGGTGGGCCTGGTCGGCCCCAACGGGGCGGGCAAGTCCACCCTGATCAAGCTGCTGCTCGGCCAGATCGAGCCCACGGCGGGCAAGATCAAGCGCGGCACCCAGCTCGAGGTGGCCTACTTCGACCAGCACCGCGCCCAGCTGCGCGACGACTGGACCGCGCTGGAAAACCTCTGCGACGGCGGCGACCGCCTGCAGGTAGGCGAATCCAACGTCCACGGCATCGGCTACCTGCAGCAGTTCCTGTTCACCCCGGAGCGGGCGCGCACGCGGGTCGAACTGCTCTCCGGCGGGGAACGCAACCGGCTGCTGCTGGCGAAGCTGTTCGCGAAACCGGCCAACCTGCTGGTGCTGGACGAACCCACCAACGATCTCGATCTCGAGACCCTCGAGGTGCTCGAGCAGGCCCTGGCCGACTACGACGGCACCCTGCTGCTGGTCAGCCACGACCGGGCGTTCCTCGACAACGTCGTCACCAGCCTGCTGGTCTTCAAGGGAGACGGCGAGATCGAGGAGGTCTTCGGCGGCTACCAGGACTACCTGGACCGGCGCGCGGGCGACACCGAGCCTTCCTCGACCGCGGCCAGCCCCCGGCCCAGGACGGAACCCGCCAGGCCGGCCTCCAGGCCGAAGAAGGCGAAGAAGCTCTCCTACAAGGACCAGCGCGAGCTCGATGCCCTGCCCGGGCGCATCGAGGCGCTGGAAACCGCGCAGGCCGAGCTCAACGAGACCATCAACGACCCGGCCTTCTACCAGGGCGATCCGGCCGAGGTCCAGCGCACCCTCGACAGCGTGAGCGAGCTGGAAGCGGAACTCGAGGGCGTGCTGGAACGCTGGATGGAGCTGGAGGCGAAGCAGGACGGCGGCGAGTAGAGCGCGCGACAGATCGGCCTTCCGGCCGACGTGGGACTGAAGTCCCACCTACGACACAGCAATCCGACGGTAGCGGCACACCCTGCAGGTCGGACTTCGGTCCGACAGCCCCACGCGGTGAATCAGCCCTGCTCCGCCGCCAGCTTGGCCCGGATGAATTCCGGGTGCGGCACGTACAGCAGTTCCGCGATATGGCGGATGATCGACTCCTCGAGGCGGTGCTTGTCGTCATCGGCCAGCGCCACGCGCCACAGCGCCTCGACGACGCGATAGCGCTCGGCCGGCTCCATGCGGTCGTTGAGCACCCGGACGAAGGGAAAGAACCCGGTCGAGTCATCCACCTCCGCGGCGGCATGCTCGACCAGTTCATTCGCCTCCTCGACCGACAGGCCGAATTCATCGACCAGCACCGAGCCGATAAGCGCGAGTTCCTCGTCGGCAACCTCGAAGTCCGCCCGGGCCACCTCCATCAACAGGATGGCCACCGCGGCGTTCACCGACCGCGGCGTCTCGGCCAACCTGCCGGAATCGTCAGGAAAGAAAAGCGATTTCAGGGTCTTGATCATGATTCGTACCAGTGGAAATAACTAGGGTTTCCCTAAGTGAGCCAACCGTGTGACCGCGTTCCCGCATGGGCGTTCGCTCCTCAGCTATCGGCCTGACATGTCTCGTCGCCCGCCGGATGCGAAGCAGGCGGACGCCAGCGGCTGCTTGCACTCGGGCGGCCCACGACGGTTTTCCGAGATGCCCTCCGGTACACTGCGCGCCATCATGACCGGATACCTGCGATTCATCCAGCAGCACTGGCGCTTCCTCGCCTTCGGGGTGCTCGCCGCCTTCCTGACCGCCTCCGTGGCGCTGGCGTGGACGGCCGTTCCGCCGCGAAAGAGGCGAAAGCCGGCATGACAGGGCATCTCGACCACCCCCTCGGCCGGATCGAGGTCACGCGCAAGCCCATTCGCAACCTCTACCTGCGACTGGGCAGCGACCCGGCCGTGATCCGGGTCAGCGCCCCGCGACGACTGGCGGACAGAGACATCCAGGCCTTCGTCACCTCCCGCGAGCACTGGATCCGGCGACAACGGGAAAGGCTGGCCAGGCGGCCGCCTCGCATCGAACCCGACCGCCTGCCCGCGGGCCTTCACCTGCTGGGCCAGCCATACCGGCTGGTCACACGCCGTGATCGAGACCAGCATGGCAAGGTCCAGGTCCACGACGACCGGTTGCTGCTCAGCACGGCCGACGACGACTCGGCCAGCGCCCGGGAGGCCCTGCAGCGCCACTGCCGCGCACGACTCAAGGACATCCTCAGCGACCGGGTGCCATGGTGGGCGCGGGAAATGGGCCTCCCGGTCCCGGAATGGCGCATCCGGCGCATGAAGACCCGTTGGGGAAGCTGCAATATCCGCGACCGGCGCATCTGGCTGAACCTCGAGCTCGTGCGCATGCCGGTGGAGGTCATCGATCTCGTGGTCGTCCACGAGCTCGCCCACCTGATCGAGCGTGGCCACAATGCCCGCTTCTACGCCGTCATGGACCGGCACTACCCCGCCTGGCGCGAACATGAGCCGGAGCTGGATCATTACGGCATCATCGGCCTCTGAACCGACTGACAGCGCGGATCCAGTCGCCTCGGCAGCACCCTGCATCCTCCGGCAGGAAGCGGATTTCACGGCCCAACGGGAAAAGCCCGACCCGACGGCCGGGCTCACGAGCCAATGCGGTTTTCCTGCATCACTCTCCGGACGCGACCGCCTGAGAGGGACACTGCGCCTCGCCACCGACGGCACCCGTCAGCTTGAGAAAGACGTTGAACGGTTCGACGGCATTCGCCGCTTCTCTTTTCGGCCCGGCGAAATTGAGCTTGCCGGACATCATCGCTCCCATTGCGCCACAGCCGAATCTTCCCTCGCCCATGCATTCCCAGTGCTCGTCCGTCGCATGCATCAGATAATCGGCACCCTGGTCGAGTTCAGCCGTTTTAACAACACCACCATAAGTGCAGACGGCTTTCCCTTCCTGCTCGACGATATTGAGCTCCACGCGCGAATCGAATCCGCACTCCTCGCGATACATCTGGATCACCTTGTACCCCTTGCCGGAAGTGTTTCCCGCCCACTTGTCACCGGCCAGCCCGGATACCAGCGCATCCGTTTCGTTCCACTCCTCGCAAACTGCTTGAGCCCAGCGCTCGCTCATGAACGGCTCGGCCGCGGCGTAAGACGACGTGGAAAGCAGTATGGCGGCCACTGCCCCCGGAGCGATCAATCCTTTCACGTAAAACATTTCATGTACCTCCACTTGTACCCGGATCATGGTTGGAAAAGTCAGCCAGGCAAACCGATTTACGACCGACGCAATAAAAGCTAAAACGAAACAAAACAAAATTAAAAAGCAAACTTTTCTATTTCTGATAGAAAAACCGGAATAACACTAAACGACTAATGCCATTTGCCTAAATAACGACTCGAAAGCGAACAAATCGGGGATCAAAAGAAAAAACAAGCCACCAACAAAACAAGACGAAAATGCATAAAGGCACCGGCAGGTGCCACTCGGCGGACGAGCGGCATAATCGAATGGCAAAAACAGGTCTTGAAACGGCCCAAGTCGCAACCGACGCGGGAAAGCCGCGTGCATCGGGCCGATCAGGGCCCCGGCCGGAACGTGCGTGATGACCCGGAAAACCGTCGGCAGCACCGGGCGGTGGCACGTCATCCCCGGCGCCGAGCACCTGTGGACAGGAAGGCGTACTGCGCGTGCCTACCCCCCAAGGGACCAGCGGAACGCAACATTGACGCGGCCGTCGCGGCTATCGGTCTCGACGTCGCGATCACCCACGGGCACCGCGTACTCGACACTGAGCCGGTAGGTGCTCCCTCGCGCGATCGCGATGCCGGCAGCGACCGAAGCCAGATCGTTCTCCACGTCACTTTCGTTGAACCGGGTGCGGGCGCCGTCGAGCGCGATATACGGCTCGACCTGACGGACCCATTCGCTGTCCAGCGCGTGCCTGTAGCGCATGACGATCTCGCCCGCCACCCCGTAGTCGCCCTCCGCCTGACCGGGGCTGTATCCGCGCCCGAACCGGCTCCCGCCGAAATTCCCCCTCTCGGCGGCCGGCAGCGTGTCGTTCGACCAGAAGGCTTCGGCGCGCACGTCGACCTGGTACCTTTCGGCGAGGATCTCGCGCCAGAGGGCCTGCAACGCTAGCCGCGTGAAATCGAGGTCCTCGGTCGGCTCGATTTCCATGCTCGATGTTTCGCTTTCAAGGACCGCGTCCTGGCGGTTGTTTCCGAGGTCAACGCCCTGCCGGATCTCGGCCCGGAAGTCGAGCAGGCGGCTGTCGAACAGACGCCGCATGCCGCTGCCGAGCTCGATGGCCGAATAAGCCGTGTCTTCCTCGAGCAGAAAACTATCCCCGATATCGGTACGTGACCGCTCCTCGAGGTGGTCCAGGTGCCCGGCGATCGTCCACTGGCGGCGATGGAACAGGGAGAGCGGGAATTCGCCACCGGCGCGCAGGCGCTTCACGGTCTTTTCCTGGTCCAGGCGGATGCCGCCGCCAATCGGCAACGTGCCGATCTCCTCGGTCTCGTAACGGCTCGCACTGCCGTCCAGGCGCCATCCGTTCGTCCCCACATCCTGTTCGTATTCCACCGAATGGAACGAGTCGTCATCGTCCACCGGCACCAGGGAGGCGACCGAGAGCTTTTCCGCATACGGCGTGTTGGCCTGCACCGCCACGCTTGCCAGCAGTTGATGGTCGTCGACGGTGTCACCGGAAAGTGACAGTGCGGGCTCGAGCCGCCGGACCGACTTTTCCACGACCCGCAGCGTGGTCGCACCGTTCTGCGTCCGCGGCACCGGCGCGTTGACCTTCAACTGCACACCGGGAATCCGTGACATCAGCGCGGTGTATCGCTCGTAGGTCTCCCGGGTCAGCGGGCGCTCGCCGACGATTCGTTCGGCCAAGGCCTCGACCCGCTTCCTGGCCGGATCATGGGAGACCTCGATCTCGGTGCGGGCGATGTACCCCTCAACCAGCGCCACCGTCAGCACACCCTCGGCCAGGCCATCCGGCACCAGGTAGGCATAGGAGAGCGGGTATCCCGCGTCCTGATAACGGCGGGTGATCCGGTCGACCGCCTCGGAGATCCGCTCCAGCGGCACCTCGTTTCCGACCATGGGCCTGAAGTCCTCGGCAAGCTCCTCCAGCTCGAAGACGGTGCCTCCCTGAAACCGCACGCCCGAGACGTGAACCGGGGAATCGTCGGCGACCCCTTCTACCCCCTCCGGCAGCGTGACCGTCGAATCCGCCCGGTCTCCGGCATCCCGGTGGTCCCTGGGTTCCGCCGGGTGCCGCTCGTCGGCCATCTGGGGCACCACCTGGGCGCCGGCCGCCGAAATGCTCAAGCAAAGCAGCATCGACGCGACAGACAGCCCTTTCACCAGCCTATCGGCAGGGCCTGTTCCGGCATACGGCGGACAGGCCCATTGAGCCATGACAACAATCCGTTTCATACGTCTCCCTGTGTGGATGCAGCGAGCACTCGCGTCCCGGACCGTTCGAGGCATGAACAGCGGATGGGACTCGAAAGGACACTC
>JAWLHL010000007.1:0-59931 GCA_041690375.1 Guyparkeria sp.
TCGATCATCGGGGCCGTGCAGAAGCGCCAGGGGTTGTGATCAGCGGGCATGGCGACTCGGGTGTTGGTGAAGCGAGGGGCGGTATTGTAGCGGACTGGTGCGGGGTTTCCCCGGCGACCGGTCAGGGCAGCAGGCCCTTGACGATGGCGGTGATGCCGGCAAGCGCGGCGATGCCGAGGATCACGGGGCGCAGCGCGGCGA
Organism: Guyparkeria sp.; assembly: GCA_041690375.1. GTDB lineage: Bacteria > Pseudomonadota > Gammaproteobacteria > Halothiobacillales > Halothiobacillaceae > Guyparkeria. Next base: position 202 of record JAWLHL010000007.1, read on the forward strand.
AGGGCACGCGATCGACCAGGTGCCCGGAGGCGTAGAAGCCCGCGAGCATGCCGGGCAGCATGGCGGCGAAGAGTTGCAGTTCCGGCGTGCCGATGAACCCGGAAAAGAACAGGGCGACGGCACTCGCGGAGCTGGCGAACAGGAAGAAGGCCGACAGGTTGGCCCGCACCAGCGGGCCTTTCTCGTTCTGGTAGATCAGCGCGATCGGCGGCCCGCCCACGGCCGTGATGGTGCCCATGTAGCCGGACGCGGCCCCGGCGATCACGCTGTTGCGGGCCGACAGCCGGGGGCGCAGACCGGCCACGCTGAGGATCACGGCCAGGAGGATGAGCGTGCCGAAGACCAGGTCGAACCCGCGCGAGGTCAGCACGGCGAGCGTGGCCACGGCGAGGATCGTGCCGACGATGTCGCCGCCGATGGCGAAGCGTACCTGGCGGAAGGCCAGCGCCGCCCGGCTGCGCCAGAGGATCAGCAGCGTGAGCAGCACGGCGTTGAGGATCAGCGGGCCGGGCAGGAGCAGGGGGCTGATCAGGAACAGCAGCGGCGCGGAGAGCGTGCCGATCCCGTAGCCGGCCAGTCCCTGCAGGAAGGCGCCGGCGAAGATGGCCAGGTTGGCCAGGAGGATCTGCCAGAGGGTGATGTCGCTCAACCGTGGGCCTCGTTCTGGATGCGGCGATCCGGGCGTCGGGCCCGGAAGCCGGGCGGGAGGTGGTGCCCGATCAGTGGCGCGCGCCGAGACGGATCCTCGGCCAGGCGCCGGCGAGCCGTCGCCAGAAGCTCGGTCGCGTGTCGGTCAGGTCGCGGCAGGCCTCGCACTGGCCGGCCCGCGGGCGCCGGGTCGTGAGCGGCTCGATTCGCATCGGCGAGGGGCCGCGCCCGGGTTCCCAGGCCGACAGCGGCTCCTCGTGGATCATCACGTCGGCCCCGGGGAAGGTGCGCAGCAGCCGCGCCTCGACCTCGTCGCCGATCTGGTGGGCCCGGTTGAGGTCGATGTGGTTGTCCAGGTACAGGTAGAGCTGGATGATCATCGTCCGCCCGGCCAGCCGCGTGCGGATCTGGTCGACGGCATGCACCGACGGATGCGAGGTGGCGATCTGGGCGACCCGCGTCTCGGTGCCGTCGAGCACCTCGCGGTCCATCAGGTGGTCGAGCGCTTCGCGTCCGACCTTCCAGGCGCTGTAGAGAACGAAGGTGCCCACGGCCGCGCCGAAGACCGGATCGATCCAGTTCAGGCCATAGCCGGCGATGATCAGCACGGCGATGGTCGAGGCGTTGACCAGGAAGTCCATGCTGTAATGCGCCGCGTCGGCCTTGATCGCCGGCGAGCGGGTCTTGTGGATCACGTACCGCTGGAAGGTGATCAGCCCCAGTGTGGCGACCATGGAGAAGATCATCACCCCCACGCCCCAGTTGACCGCGTCGATCTCCTGTGGCCGGATGATCCGGTTGAGCGCCTCGACCATGAGGAACACGCCCGAACCCGCGATGAAGGTGGCCTGGGCCAGGGCGGCCAGGGGCTCGGCCTTGCCGTGACCGTAGCGGTGATCCTCGTCGGGCGGCTGCAGCGCGATGCGCACGGCCACCAGGGTGACCAGGGAGGCCAGCAGGTCCATGGTCGAATCGATCAGCGAGGCGAGCATGCTCACCGAGTTGGTGGTGATGGTCGCCGCGAGCTTGAGCGCGATCAGCGTCAGGGCAAGGGTCACCGACGCGGTGGTGACCATGCGCAGCAGTTTGGCGTGTGGAATCGGCATGAGCTGTGATCGACCGGTGCCCGTCGTTGTCGTCGAATGTCGTGACCTCCCGCGCTCTCCTTGCCTCGTGCATCTTTCCCATCCGGTGGATCGGGAAAGTTAGACAAGACTAATAGAGAACCGGACAGGTCCTATTTTAATCCACCCCGCCGGGGACTGCCAGCCCCGTGACTTCCGGGATGTCCGCCGCTCCACTCGCGGCTTGGGGCGGGAGCGGGAGTCGTCTACCATCAGCCGATACCCGCGCCCCCGGAGAAGGATGCCCGTCGATGGCTCACGAAGACCGTCCCAAGTCCGCCACCAGCTGCCCGGTGATGCGTATCGGCATCACCGGCCTGTCGGGCGCCGGCAAGTCCACCCTGATCACGGCGATCATCAACCACCTGGAAAACGCCCGTCGCGGGGCGATGGACGCACAACCGGGGCTGGCGGCGATCCGCCACGGTCGCTGGCAGCGCGAACACGAGCGGGCCTTCGACTACGACCATGCCCTGACCGCCCTGACCGCCGAGCCGCCGAGCTGGCCCGAGTCCACCCGTGACTGGTCCATTGCCCGCATCACGCTGGACTACGACCGCCGCTGGTACTCGCTGCGCTCGCGCCGCCGCTGCATCGAGCTGTTCGACTACCCCGGCGAGTGGCTGCTGGACCTGTCGCTGCTCGACTGGGATTTCGACGACTACACGCGCCACTGGGTCGACTGGCTCTCGCGCAGCCCGCGCCGCCAGATCGCCCCGGGGCTGCTCGACGACCTCGCCGCGATCGACCCGGGCGAGCCGGTCGACGAGGCGCGGTTGCGGGAGCTTAGCGCGCGCTGGTCGATGATGCTGGCCGACAGTCGTCTCCCGCCGCACCGGCTGGCGCGCAACCTGCCCGGGCGCTGGCTGATGCCCGGCGGCGACTACGATCCCGAGGCCATGCCCTTTCTCCCGTTGCCGGCAATCCTGAACGACGGCGGACGGGTGTTTCCGGACGGTTCATGGGGCCAGGTCTGCCGCAGCCACTTCGAGTACTACCGCGAGAAGATCGCGCGCCCGTTCTTCGAGTCGCATTTCGGTCGGCTGGATGCCCAGGTGATCCTCGTCGACCTGCTCGGGGCGCTGCGCAGCGGCCGACCGGCCCTGGCGGACATGCGCGCGGCGCTGGAATCCATCCTCGAGCCGTTCCGCTACCGCAGCGACGGATGGCTATCCAACCTTTTCCGCCGCCGCATCCGGCGCGTGGCGATCGTCGCCACCCAGATCGACCACCTGTTGCCCGCCGACCAGGCGCGGCTGACGCGGCTTCTGGACAGCTACCTGTTCGAGCTGACCCAGCAGCTGGCCGGCAAGGACATCGAGCTGCGGCTGTTCGCCGTCTCGGCGGTCACCGCGGCCCAGCCGCGCGAGGATGCCCGCGGCCGGCCGATGCTGGTGGGCGTGGAGAAGAGCAGCCGGCAGAAGATCGCCTTCACCCCGCCGTCGATCCCCGAGCAGATGCCGCATGACCTCAACCTTGCCATCGACGACCTTCCCACGCTCGCCCCGCCGGCCGGCCTGGACCGGGCACGGACCTTCCCTGGGCGGCGCGTGGACGCGCTGCTGGACTTTCTCATCGGCGAGCACTGACGGAGACACGCCATGACCGACGGCCAGACACCCCCCGACGGCCACCTCGCCACCCGCATCCACGCGCAGGGCGAGGCGGTGCCCGACATCGATCCCGAGGCCCTGTACGACGCCGACCCCGACGGTGGCGGCGGCACCGAACTGCTCGAGCCGCGACGCTTCCCCTGGCTGGCGACCCTGCTGGCGGCCATTGCCGTCACCTGGCTGGCGATCAACTGGCTGGAGGCGATCCACTGGGGACACGGGATCCATTACGGGCTGGGCTGGGGGATATTCGTCATCGGCACGCTGATCGGCGGGGCCGGGCTGGTGCTGACGTTCCGGGCCTGGCAGCAGCGCCACCAGGTCGACGCCATCACCCGGCTCAACCGGCGGCTGGCCGAGGCCGAGCGTGCCGGGGAGGCAGGGCACGCCGTGGTCGAGTTGCGGGAGGAGGCGGAACACCTGCTGCGCGGCAGCCCGGCGCGCAGCCGCTTCGAGGAGAACCTGCTGGGCATCGATGCCGGCAGCCATGCCACCGAACTGGTCGCCGCGCTCGAGCGGGGCTACGCGGTGCAGGACGAGCAGGCCCGCGCCCTGATCCACCGCGAGGTCGTCCGCACCGGGCTGTTCATCGCGGCCAGCCCCTGGCCGGCGCTGGATCTGCTGCTGGTCGCCTGGCGCAATGCGCGGATGGTCAACGCCATCGCCCGCATCTACGGTCTGCGGCTTTCCTTCCCCGCCCGGTGGCGGCTCTACCGGATGATCCTGCAGAACATGGCGTTCGCCTCGGCCACCGAGACCGTGCTCGACTCGGCCAGCGAGGGCTGGGCGGCCAACCTGATGGTCAATGTCGGCGCCCGGGCCGGGCAGGGCGTGGCCGTGGCGCTGTATTCCCTGCGCATCGGACGGCAGGCGATGCGCGCCTCGCGGATCGCCCCGGAGCACAAGCCGCTGGTCGACCGCAACCTGGCCAGGCTGATCCTCGGCGCGATCCGCGAGCGCTCGTCGGGGCGTCGCTAGTCGCCAACCAACCGGAGGGTCGGAAATGGAACAGCGATTGAGCGTGATCACCCTCGGCGTGGCCGACCTGGGTCGCTCGCGGACCTTCTACGAGACGGGGCTCGGCTGGACGGTCGACAGCGCCGCGGAAGAGGTCGTGTTCTTCCAGCTCAACGGCATCGTCCTGTCGCTCTTCCCCCGCCAGGCGCTCGCGGCCGACGCCGGCGTGCCGGCTGACGGCAGCGGCTTTGGCGGGATCGCCCTGGCGCACAACGTGCGGGCGCGCGGGGAGGTCGACGAGCTGCTCGCAACGGCCGAAGCGGCCGGCGGGCGGATCGTGAAGCCGGGCGAGGCCACGTTCTGGGGCGGTTACGCGGGCTACTTCGCCGATCCGGACGGCCACCTCTGGGAAGTGGCCCACAACCCGTTCTGGGAGATGGATTCGGCCGGAAACGTCTCCCTTTCGCCGGGGCAGGCCGGGTGACGGGACGCCGGGGCGGACCAAGGAGCTGCTCCGGATGCCGTGCGGCGGTTGGGGCGGTCGAGTTCCTCGGCAGCCGGGGCGACGCCAAGGCGATCCTCGGGCGTGCCCGGTCCGACATGGCCCTCGCCCGGCTCGGGGCGATTGCCCTGCCCGTCTTCTCGCGCTGGCGGACCCGTCAGGTACGGGCGCTGTCAGCGCGCAAGTGACGGGCGATGTCGAGTGCGGCGTAGGTGAGCACGCCGTCGGCGCCGGCGCGCTTGAAGCCGATCAGGGTCTCCATGATGCACTTGTCCCAGTCGAGCCAGCCGCGCTCGGCGGCGGCCTTGAGCATCGCGTACTCGCCGGAGACGTGGTAGGCGAAGGTCGGCGCCTTGAGTTCCTGCTTAACGCGGTAGATGACGTCCAGGTATGGCATGCCGGGCTTGACCATCACCATGTCCGCGCCCTCGGCGAGATCCGCGGACACTTCGTGGAGGGCCTCGTCGCCGTTGGCCGGGTCCATCTGGTAGGTGCTCTTGTCCGCACGGCCGAGATTGGCCGCCGAGCCCACCGCGTCTCGGAACGGGCCGTAGAAGGCGGAGGCGTACTTGGCGCTGTAGGCCATGATGCGGGTGTGGATGTGGCCCCTGGCCTCCAGTTGCCCGCGGATCGCGCCGATGCGACCGTCCATCATGTCGGAGGGGGCGACGATGTCCGCGCCGGCCTCGGCGTGGGACTCGGCCTGGCGGACCAGCACCTCGACGGTCTCGTCGTTGAGCACGTAGCCGTTCGCGTCGATGATGCCGTCCTGCCCGTGGGTGGTGTACGGGTCGAGGGCCACGTCGGTCATGACGCCCAGCTCCGGGAAGCGCTGCTTGAGCGTGCGCACCGTTCGCTGGACCAGGCCATCCGGGTCGAAGGCCGCCTCGGCCTTTTCGGACTTGGCTTCCTGCGGGGTGACCGGGAACAGGGCCAGCACCGGGATGCCCAGCTCGAGCGCCTCTTCGGCCAGCCGCGAGAGGTTCTCGATGCCGAGCCGTTCCACGCCCGGCATGGAGTCGACCGGCTCGCGCCCGTTCGGGTCCTCGAGCACGAACACCGGCAGGATCAGGTCGTTGGCCGAGACGGTGTTCTCCTGCATCAGGCGACGGCTGAAGGCGTCGCGGCGCATGCGGCGTGGCCGATGGGCGGGAAAGGCGCGCGAGAACGTCATTGTCGGGCTCCGGATGATGGTTGGACGTGGGTTGATCGGCTAGGATACCAAACCGTTCGCGCGTGGCGACCGGCCTCGTCCGGCCGTCCGTGCTGGCAAACCGATGACCTGGGAGAGTTGACCGATGTACGAATTCACCTTTCTGACCCCGGACCGCGGAGCCGGATTCGTCAAGCGACTGGAAGATATGGGTCTCGAGGTGAAGGTGAGCGACGACCCGATCGCAGAGGAGGCGACCACGATCGCGATCCCGGACGACACCGACGAGGATCTTCTCGAGCAGATCGAGGAGTGGTACGAGGAGGACACCCAGGCGGCGGAGGCCGAACTCTTCGCCAGCGGCGAGGCGGAGACCGACGTCTCGGCCGGGGTCTGGGTGCAGCTCGGCGACGGCGGCTCGACCTTCGCCGAGATGGACCCGTCGGTCGTCAGCCGGATCCTCTCGGTGCTCAGCGCCGACGAGCTGGCCGACTTCGTCTCCCGGATCGCCGATGCCGTGGAGAACCCGGACGACACGCCCATCTGCCGCCGTCGCCGCGAGGACTAGCCCGGCATTCGCAAGGGGCTGATTTCCCCGCGATATGTCCGTCGTCATGGCCTACGCTCGTACCAGGGCACCGCTGGTGTCCCCCGGGGGTAGCGGGCCACCCCGTCGAACCCGCCGACTGGCGGCGATGCAAGCGGTCTGCACAGAGGGGAGGGGTGACCATGACGTCGATGATCAGGCACAGGAAAGGCGGGCTGGCGCTGTTCGGCCTGCTGCTCTGGCTGCTGGGGACCACCACGGCCGTGCGGGCCGAGGCGACGGTGATCACGCCGGACTACGATCCGCCGAAGGTGGTCTACGACTTCTACCTAGACGATCCGGACAAGATCGGCCCGGCGCTATTCTGGATCCGCTCGCTGATCAATCCCCTGCAGGCCAGTCCCTACAACATGGACCCGGGGATGGACATGGACATCGTGGTGATCATCCATGGCACCGAGATCGTCACAGTGGCGAAGAAGAACGAGGAGAAGTACGCTGACGCCGTTTCGCGGATGCGCTACTACAGCGATCTCGGCGTGGATTTCCACGTCTGCGCGCTGGCCGCGCAGGACTACGACTACGCGCCCGAGGACTTCCAGGACTTCATCACCATCGTGCCCTCGGCGTTCACCGACCTGGTGCACTACCAGCAGCAGGGCTACGCGGTGATCAAGCCCGAAGTGTTCGTGCGTACCGAGTCGCTGGAATCGATTCGCTGAACCGACACGCGGCCGAAGGAGGCCACTTGGACGCTTACCAGATCACCTCGCTCGAGGAGCTCGAGGCCCTGTTCGACCCGCCGGGCGAGGCGGCAATCAAGAAGGAGGTCGACCGCATCGTGCCGGTCTACCGGCGGATGATCGAGGCCTCGCCATTCTTCGTCATGGCCACCAGCGGCCCGGGCGGCCTGGACGCCACGCCGCGCGGTGACCCGGCCGGCTTCGTCGAGGTGGTCGACGAGAAGCACCTGCTCCTGCCGGAGCGCCGGGGCAACAACCGCATCGACAGCCTGCGCAACCTGGTCGCCGACCCGCGCATCGGGCTGCTGTTCCTGGTGCCCGGCAAGAGCGAGACCCTGCGTGTCAACGGTCGGGCGCGCATCACCACCGATCCCGACCTGCTCGAGCGCACGGCGATGAAAGGCAAGCCGCCGACATGCGTGATCGTCGTCGAGGTCGAGACGGTGTTCTTCCAGTGCGCCCGCGCCGTGCTGCGGGCACGGCTCTGGGATCCCGCCACCCGGGAGCTTTCCGAGCGCACCCCCAGCCCCGGCGAGATGCTCGCCGGCGTCCCGGATTCCACCATCCGCGCCGAGGCCTACGACGACGGGCTGGACGAGCGGCAGGCGCGAACGTTGTACTGAAGAGGTCAGAGGTCAGAGGTCAGAGGTCAGAGGTCAGAGGTCAGAACAGAGGGTGTGAGCCTTGGTGTCGGTGTCAAACCCTTTCCGCCGAATCCTTTCATCTGCCTTCTGACTTCTTCCTTCTGATTTCTTCCCTCTGACCTCCGGCGAGGTGCTTTCCGGTCAACCTGTTAGAATCGCGCGCCAAACCCGATTTTCGTGGAGCCCACCATGACACAGGCCTCCAGCCAGAGCCCGTCGGGACGTCGCAAGGCGCCCGAGCTCCTGTCCCCGGCCGGGACGCTCAAATCCATGCGCTACGCCTTCGCCTACGGCGCGGATGCGGTCTATGCCGGCCTGCCGCGCTACTCCCTGCGGGCGCGGAACAACGACTTCCTCGAGGACAACCTGCGCATCGGCATCGAAGAGGCGCACGCCGCGGGCAAGCAGTTCTTCGTCACGGTCAACCTCTCGCCGCACAACAGCAAGTTGAAGACCTTCATCCGCGACATGGAACCCATCGTCGCGATGAAGCCGGACGCCTTCATCATGGCCGACCCCGGCCTGATCATGATGGTGCGCGAGGCCTTCCCCGAGATGCCCGTCCATCTCTCGGTGCAGGCCAACACGGTCAACTGGGCCACGGTGAAGTTCTGGGAGTCGGTGGGTGTCACCCGCGTGATCCTCTCGCGCGAGCTGTCGCTCGACGAGATCCGCGAGATCCGCGAAAAGTGCCCGAACATGGAGCTCGAGGTGTTCGTCCACGGCGCGCTCTGCATCGCCTATTCCGGGCGTTGCCTGCTCTCGGGCTACTTCAACCACCGCGACCCGAACCAGGGCACCTGCACCAACGCCTGCCGCTGGGAGTACACCCCGCAGGCGGCCAGCGAGGACATCTCCGGCGTGGTGCGCCCGGAGCCGGCTGAAGAGAAGCCCATCTCGCTGGATGCGCTCAATGCCGCCAACCCGATGACGGATGGCGCGATGGGCGACCAGGAGCGCCACCCGCTGGCAGACAACGTCTATCTGCTGGAAGAGAAGAGCCGCCCCGGCGAGCAGATGCCGATCGAGGAAGACGAGCACGGCACCTACATCCTCAACTCGCGCGACCTGCGCGCCGTCGAGCACGTCCAGGCGCTGGTCGACATCGGCGTGGACTGCCTCAAGATCGAGGGGCGCACCAAGTCGCACTACTACGTGGCCCGCACCGCGCAGGTCTACCGCCAGGCGATCGACGACGCGGTCGCCGGTCGGCCGTTCGACGAGTCGCTGATCGCCGATCTCGACAACCTCGCCAACCGCGGCTACACCGACGGGTTCTACAAGCGCCACCACACGCAGGAATACCAGAACTACATCGAGGGCGTGTCCAAGAGCCGTCAGCAGCAGTTCGTCGGCGAGATCAGCGGGATCGAGGGCGAATGGGCCCAGGTCGAGGTCAAGAACAAGCTTCGGGTCGGCGATCAGGTCACCTTCCTCCTGCCCGACGGCAACCGTGTCGAGCAGCTGGCCGAGATGCAGACGACCGAGGGCGAGCCGCTCGACGAGGCGCCGGGTGGCGGCTGGCGGGTGCGGCTGCGCCTGCCGGAAGGTGCTGCCGCCTTCGGCGACCGGCTGCGCTACGGGCTGATCGCCCGCAACCTGGCCGGCTGATCTCGTGGTTCTCGCTCGCTATGTTCGCCGCGAGGCGATCGTCTCGATCACGGCCGTGGCCGTGGTCCTGATGCTGATCATGGCGACGAACCTGCTCGCCCGCGCCCTGTCGCTGGCCGCCGAAGGGACGTTGCCCACCGATCTCGTGCCGTTGCTGCTGGGTTTCAACCTGGTCAAGATGCTGATGTACGTCTTTCCGGTGGCGCTGTTCATCGGACTGATGTTCGCCCTCGGGCGGCTCAACCGCGACAGCGAGCAGACCATCATGCGCTCGAGCGGCTTCGGCCTGTGGCGCATCACCGGCGCGCTCCTGCCGGTGGGCGTCGTCCTGGCCGCCGCGACCGCCTGGGTGGCGATGTTCGGCTGGCCCATGGCCGAGAGCGCCCGTGACAGCATGATCGAGACCGCGCGCTCCGACCAGGTCGGCGAGCAGGTGCCGGTCGGGCGTTTCATCGAGGCCAACGACGGGCGGCTGGTCGCCTACGTCGGCGGCGCCGAGGGCGGCGCCTACCAGCGGATTTTCCTGTTCGAGGAGGGAGACGACGGGGCGATCTCGGTCGAGAGCGCACCCTCCGGGACCTTGGCCGAGGAGGATGGGCAGCGCTTCGTGGCCCTGGAGGACGGGCGGCGCATCGCCGGAACGGTCGGCGAGTCGGACTGGAACCGCCTCGACTTCGAGCGGCACCTGATCCGGCTGCCCGGGCAGTCCGACGAGGATTCGGGCGATGTGCGCGTGCCGAGCACCGGCGAGCTCTGGGCCTCCGGCGAGCTGCCCGATCGCGCCGACCTGTTCGAGCGGATCTCGCAGGGCATCATCGTGCTGGTGCTGCTGCTGATCGCCATTCCGCTGGCGCAGTCGCCGCCGCGCAGCGGGCGTTACGGGCGGCTGTTCTGGGCCTTCTTGATCTACGCGCTCTACTTCAACGTGATCCCGCTGGTGTCCGATCTCGTCGAGGAGGGCTACATCGGCGTGACCGTGGCGCTCTTGATCGCGCACGGGATCTTCCTGTCGCTGTGGGCACTGTTGTTCTGGCTGGCTCGCGGAGGCTGGCAACGGCTTCGGCGAGCGACAAGGTGGCGAGGTGCCCGTGAATACGCTTGATCGCTACCTGGTGAGAGTGGTCGTGTTCGGCGGGCTGGCGGCCTCGGGGGCGTTCGCCGTGCTGATATTCGTCTTCGGCATGATCGACGAGCTGGGCAGCATCGACGACGACTACACCCTCTGGCATGCGCTGCAGGTCGTTGGCCTGACGCTGCCGGGTTATCTCTACGAGCTGTTCCCGGTCACCGTGCTGGTCGGCGGGTTGCTGAGTCTCGGCGGCCTGGCCGCCCACTCGGAACTGACCGTGATGCGGGCGACGGGGATGTCGCTGCTTCGCCTGGCCCGGCCGGTGCTGGTCGCGGGGGTCATTCTCGCCGCCCTGGGGACGCTGATGGGCGAGACTGTCGGCGCCTGGGGGCAGGCGGAGGCCCAGAGGATGGAGGCTTCCGTGAAGCAGACGTCGGTCAGCACGGACCTGGCCACCGGCTTCTGGCTGCGTAACGGCGACCTCGTCATCAACGTGCGCCAGGCGCTGGTGGACGGACGCCTGGTGAACGTGCGCATGATCGAGCTGTCGCCCGACGGCCTGCCCGAACGGATCCTGCACGCGCGTCGGGCCGAGGGGGTCGGCGAAGACCGCTGGCGCCTTCAGGGCGTGACCGACACGCGCCTGCCGATCGACGACCCGGAGGCCGGCGAGGTGTCGGTCGAGCGCGAGCGCCAGCGTGACGACGTGGTGCTGTTCGACCGCTCGATCCTCGAGATCGTCGCGCTCAATCCCCGCTACATGAACATTCCGCAGCTCGCCCAGTACGTGGCGTATCTCGAACGGAACCAGCTCGACACCTCCGTCTACGGCACCGCGATGTGGGCGCGCATCGTCCAGCCGGTCTCGGTGCTGGCGATGCTGCTGGTGACCCTGCCGTTCGTGTTCGCCTCCCAGCGTGGCGGCTCGGCGGGCCGCTGGCTGTTCATCGCCATCATCCTCGGCGTGGCCTACATGACGCTGACCCAGATCGTCACCGCACTCGCCCCCGCCTACGGGATCTCGCCGGTCCTGAGCACCATCCTGCCGCCGGCCCTGTTCTCGGTGGCCGGAATCGTGGCACTGTATCGGGCGACTCCCCGGACCCGCCGCATCGCGGCGGTCACGCAACCAGCAAGTGGCTGACCATGTTCGAAGACCAGAGCACAAACGCATTCGAAAGCCAGTCAATCGGCGCGTTCACCGAAAAGGCGTACCTCAACTACGCCATGTACGTCATCCTCGACCGGGCGCTGCCGCACGTCGCCGACGGGCTGAAGCCCGTGCAGCGACGCATCGTCTACGCAATGAGCGAGCTGGGGCTCTCGGCGCTGGCCAAGCACAAGAAGTCCGCCCGCACCGTGGGCGACGTGCTCGGCAAGTACCATCCGCACGGCGATTCGGCCTGCTACGAGGCCATGGTGCTGATGGCCCAGCCGTTCTCCTACCGCTATCCGCTGATCGACGGGCAGGGCAACTTCGGCTCGCCGGACGACCCCAAGTCCTTCGCGGCGATGCGCTACACCGAGTCGCGCCTGACCCGCTACGCGCAGACGCTGCTGGCCGAGGCCGACCAGGGCACGGTCGACTGGGTCGACAACTTCGACGGCACGCTCACCGAGCCTGCCCTGCTGCCCGCGCGGCTGCCGAACGTGCTGCTCAACGGCTCGACCGGGATCGCGGTGGGCCTGTCGACCGACATCCCGCCGCACAACCTCAAGGAGGTGGTCGATGCCTGCGTGACACTGATCGAGAACCCCGAGGCCGATGTCGCCGAGCTGTGCAAGCACGTGAAGGGGCCGGACTTTCCCACCGAGGGCGAGATCATCACGCCGCCCGAGGACATCCGCCGGATGTACGAGAACGGCACCGGCAACGTGCGCCAGCGGGCCCGCTACGAGATGGAAAACGGGCAGATCGTGATCACCGCGCTGCCGTTCCAGGTCTCGGGCAGCAAGGTGCTCGAGCAGATCGCCGGCCAGATGCAGGCCAAGAAGCTGCCGCTGGTCACGGACCTGCGTGACGAGTCCGACCACGAATCGCCCACGCGGCTGGTGATCGTGCCCAGAAGCCGCCAGGTCGACATCGAGGCGCTGATGGCGCACCTGTTCGCCACCACGGACCTCGAGAAGAGCTACCGGGTGAACATGAACGTGATCACCGCCGACGGACGCCCGCGGGTGCTCAATCTCAAGGAAATTCTCGTCGAGTGGCTGGCCTTCCGCCAGGCGACGATCCGGCGGCGGCTGGAATGGCGGCTGGCGAAGATCGAGCGGCGCCTCGAGGTGCTCGCCGGCCTGCTGATCGCCTTCCTCAATATCGACGAGGTGATCGCGATCATCCGCGAGGCCGAGAACCCCAAGGCCGAGCTGATCGCACGATTCGATTTGACCGAGCTGCAGGCCGACTCGATCCTCGAGATCCGACTGCGCCAGCTGGCGAAGATCGAGGAGATCGCGGTCCGACAGGAGCAGGCCGAGCTGTCCGCCGAGGCCGACGGCATCCGCATGCTGCTGGCCGACGAGTCCGCCCTGCGCGGGCAGATGCGCGACGAGCTGATGGCCGACGCCGCCGAGTACGGCGACGCGCGGCGTTCGCGGCTGGTCACGCGCGAGTCCGCCCAGCCGCTCGACGAGACCCGGCTGATGACGGCGGAACCGGTCACGGTGGTGCTGAGCCACAACGGCTGGATCCGGGCGGCCAAGGGGCACGACGTCGACCCAGAGTCGCTCTCCTACAAGTCGGGGGATGCCTACCAGGCGCACGTTCCCGGGAGGACCACGCAGCCCACGGTGGTCTTCGACGACACGGGGCGCGCCTACACGCTGGCCACCCACACCCTGCCGTCGGCGCGGGGCCAGGGAGAGCCGGTGACCGGAAGGGTCAGCCCTCCCTCGGGGGCGCGCTTCACCGCGCTGGCCGTCGGCGAGCCCGAGCAGCGGGTATTCCTCTGGTCGTCGGGAGGTTTCGGTTTCATCACCTCCATGGGAGACCTGGTCGGCCGCCAGCGTGCCGGCAAGAAGGTGCTGACCCTGTCGAAGGGGCAGGTACCCGGCAAGCCGGAACTCCTGGCCAGGGACTTCGACCGCCTGGCGGTGGCGACCAGCGACGGACACGTGCTGGTGATCGACGCCGAGGAACTGCCCGTGCTGACCAAGGGCAAGGGCAACAAGCTCGTGGCCCTGAAGAGCGGCGCGACGGTCGTCGCCGTCGCCGGGCTGGCCGAGGGCGATGCCCTGCGTGTCACTGCCGGGGCCCGCACGATGACCGTCAAGCCGACCGACATCGAGCTCTACCGCGGCAAGCGTGCCGCCCGGGGGCGCAGCCTGCCGCGGGGGCTCACCCGCGTGGATGCGCTCGAGGCCGAGCGCCGCGACTAGCGTCGTCGCGGCGGGAACCGCCGTTTCGGCGGCGGGTCTTACCTTGGGAAACTCTGCACGATTCGGTGACGTCTGAAGCGGGACCTCCAAGGGTCCAGATGCAAGGCACAGCCCGCCGTGAAGGGCCGTCGCCCTTTACAAGGGCTGACCCGGATCGGCACGACGCCGATCCGGCCGGCGCAAGCCGGCCCGAAGGGCGGGGGTTCACGGACGGACCCCGCGACGCCGCAGATGGGCCCTTGGAGGCCCGTTCCAGCTCCGCGAGGCTCCGCGTTCACCGGGCTGCGGAGCGACGCTGAGTCGCTCCGGTCCCGGTTCACCCATACGGGGCTCGCGGGTTTGTCCGCACTCGTCGTTGCCGTCCCTCGACGGGCAATGAGCCCGCCTTCGGTCCGGCGCCAGAAAAGCGAACAAACCCGCGAGCCAGAGATGCCATCGAATCGTGCAGAGTTTCCCTAGGCGGCCTGTTTGGACTTGAAAACCGAGCGCCGCACCCCAGATTGAGATAGGCTCTGAGTCCGACCCCGTGCCCCACGGCAAACCGCCCTGACTTTCCCTGGGAGAGCAGGGCGGCCGCCGAGGTGCCCGGGGCGAGCGCGCGAACGGTGAATCGGTCGCCCTGCTCAATCGAGAGCTCACCAACCCGATCAGCCAATTCCAGAGGTAGAGATGAAACGCATCGGCTTGTTCCTGTTGACCAACCTGGCCGTCATCGTGGTCCTGATGATCGTCTGGTTCGTGATTTCCAGCGTATTTGGCATCGGCCGGACGATGGATTACGAGGCGGGCACCATCAACCTGACCGCCACGCTGATCTTCGCCGCGATATTCGGTTTCGGCGGCTCGATCATCTCGCTGCTGATTTCCAAGTGGATGGCCAAGCGAAGTGTCGGTGCGCAGGTGATCGAGACCCCGCGCAACGAGGGCGAGCGCTGGCTGGTCGAGACCGTGCAGCGCCAGGCCCGCGAGGCCGGCATCGGCATGCCGGAGGTCGCGATCTACGACTCGCCCGAGATCAACGCCTTCGCCACCGGAGCGAGCCGTAACAACGCGCTGGTGGCCGTGTCCACGGGGTTGCTCTCCAGCATGACGCGCGACGAGGCCGAGGCGGTGCTGGGCCACGAAGTGGGGCATATCGCGAATGGCGACATGATCACGCTGACCCTGATTCAGGGGGTGGTGAACACCTTCGTGATCTTCTTCGCGCGGATCGTCGGTTTCTTCGTCGACCGCGTGCTGCTGAAGAACGAGGAAGGGCCGGGCATCGGCTTCTTCGTCACGACCATCGTCGCCGAGATCGTCTTCGGCATCCTGGCGAGCACCATCGTCATGTGGTTCTCCCGCCAGCGCGAGTTCCGCGCCGACGACGCCGGTGCACGCCTCGCCGGCCGGGAGAAGATGATCGCCGCACTCGAGCGGCTGAAGCTCAACTACGACCGTCCGTCGGACATGCCGGCTCAGATGCAGGCCTTCGGCATCTTCGGCCGGGGCGGCAACTTCGGTCGCCTGTTCATGTCGCACCCGCCGCTCGACGAGCGCATCGCGGCCCTGCGCGCTGCCAGCGGCCAGGCCCAGATGGCCTGATCGCGCACGGCGATTTGAAACCTCGCCTCCGGGTGAGGAAAATCCCGGTCAGGAGCCGGGAACGAAAGGCCCGCCCGTTCGCGGGCCTTTTCTCGTTGGCCCCGCTCGGTCGGGAAACCCCCGGGGGAGGGCAGTTGTCCGTTGGTGGAGGAGCGTGATGGAAGTCCTGTTTCTGTTCGTGCCGCTGAGCATGCTGGTGGTCGCCGGCCTGGTTTGGGCGGCGTTCTGGGCGATTCGCAACAACCAGTACGAGGATCTCGAGGGCCCCGCGCATCGCATCCTGATGGACGACGACGACCCGCGTATTCCCACCAACCAAGAGGAAGGCGACGACGCGACGGACCGTGACGGGAAGGCCGATCCGGAGAAGAAGACCGGGCGCGGGGAATGACCCCGGGATGAGTAGTGACTTTGGCTCCCTGCTGGTTTAGGATAAGGCGCAGTCAAGGGAGGAGCCTGTACATGAAAGAATTCTTCAGTTTCGACAACTTTGCCTTCACGTTCACCATCGGCCTGATCGTGTTTTCCTGGGTCATGTTCCTGAGCGTGATCTTTTTCGGTTGATCGCTCCGGGATGAGCCGAACGTGAGAGAAGCCGCCTGCGGGCGGCTTTTTTTGTCGGCGGACAAGGGGGGCAGACGTCGGCCGGGCCGCGAAGCCCAACGCCGCGGAGCCGACGGCTGAGATGCGTCGGGCTTCGTTGCATTCAGCTCAACTTGCGGTACTGTCCCGGCAGGCGCAAGTCGGCGTATCGACACGAAAAAAGCCACCCCGGGGGGGGCTTTTTTCACGTCTGGCGACCCGGCCGGCCCGGATCAGGCCGGCTGGGGCAGGGCGGTGCGCAGTTTCTTGAGCGCGGCGGACTCGATCTGACGAATGCGCTCGGCAGAGACGCCGTACTCGTCGGCCAGCGTCTGCAGCGTGGCCTTGGGCTCGTCGAGCCAGCGACGCGTTAGGATGTCGCGGCTGCGCCCGTCGAGGGTCGACAGCGCCGCGGTCATGGCCTCGACGCGTTCATCCTCGTCGCGCTGCGAGGCGATGTCCTCGACCGACAACGCGTCCTGGTCCACCAGGATCTGCTCGTAGGAAGGGCCCTCGCTCTCGTCATTGCCGTCATAGGCCGGCGTATCCAGACCCATGTCGCGACCGTAGAGGCGTGCCTCCATGGTCATGACCTCGCGCTCGGGCACGTCGAGTTCCTCGGCCACCGCCTCGGCCTCGCTCTTGGTCAGCCAGCCAAGCGAGTTCTTCATCTGACGCATCTTGAAGAACAGCTTGCGTTGCGCCTTGGTGGTGGCGACCTTCACGATGCGCCAGTTCTTGAGGATGTACTCGTGGATCTCGGCGCGGATCCAGTGGACCGCGAAGGTCACCAGCCGGACCTTCTGGTCCGGGTCGAAGCGCTTGACCGCCTTCATCAGCCCGATGTTGCCTTCCTGGATCAGGTCGGCGAGCGGCAGCCCGTAGCCGCGATAGCTGCGGGCGATGTGCACGACGAAACGCAGGTGGCCCAGCACCAGCTTCTGGGCGGCCTCGATATCGCCCTTCTCCTTGAGCCGGCGGGCGAGAGACTGCTCTTCCTCGACACTGAGGACGGGCAGGCGCCGTACCTCGTTGAGATACTGCGACAGGGAATCACCCATGACCGGCATGGCCACGCCGGCCGAACCCAGCTCAAGCGAATGGCCGGTTTTCGGAAGTTGACTGCCTGCTTTCTGCATCATCTTGTCTCGCTGCACCTGTCTCAATGTAAGTCCACACCTCTCGATTTTAGCACTCGGTGGGTAAGAGTGCTAAGCGCCGCCGGAGTTCCCTGGTGGACGGGCGATACCCATGAGCCTAACCCAGGCACGGGACGTTGTCAGTGCCGGTTGCCGGAGGACTAGGGGGTGCTCAGCCGCCCGATGTAGAAGCGGCCGATGATCTGCGCCGACAGCCACCCGAGAAAGGTGCCGGTGGCAAGCAGCAGTCCCACGGTTCCCGGGTCGGAGGCCGGCTCGATCGCGGCACCGTAGGACGCGGCGAAACGCTGGACGGGACCGGACACGATCGACAGGGCGCTGGTGACGAGCAGCGCGGCGATCGCGCCGCCCAGCAGGCCCGTCAGCGCGCCGTCGTATAGAAGAGGGCGGAGCATGTAGCGCTCGGTCCCGCCGATGAGGGCGATCAGGGCGATCTCCCGGCGTCGCTCGTGGAGTTCGAGGCGCAGGGTGTTGCCCACCACGAAGATGACGGTCAGGCCCAGCAGCACGAGCAGCCACCAGCCCAGCTCGTCGAAGAAGCTCCGGATCTGCTCGAGTCGTTCGATCCATTCTCCCCCGGTGGAGAATTCGTCGACGGCGGGCTGCTCGTGCAGGGCCTCGGCGAGGGCCATGCGGGTCTCCATCCGGGCATCGCGCAATGTCAGCTCGGCTACCCAGGGCAGCGGGTTGGATTCCATGGAATCCAGCCCGTCGATCTGCAGGCGCAGGGCGAGTGTCTGCAGGCCGGCGTCGGGAGAGATCAGCCGGAGGCTCTCCACGGTTTCCTGGTTTTCCAGCCACTCGGCCAGTTCCTCCCGGTCGGATTCGCTGGCTTCCGCCCGGAGGTAGACGTCCATCCTTGCGGCATCGGCCATCCACAGCTCGCCGATGCGCTCGACCTGGTGGCCGAGGGTCATCACCAGGGCGGGCAGGCTGAGCACCACGCCGAGCACCAGGATGGTGGCCCAGGCCCCCAGCGGGCGGCGGATCAGCCGGGCGAAGGCCCCCTTCAGGCACTGGCGGTGATGTCGACGCCAGGTGGCGAGCGGGCGGCTGCTTTTTTCGCGGGTGGCGTGGCTGTCCATGGCCGAGTTCGGGCTCATGCGTCGGGCTCCTCGAATCCGCTGATCCGTCCCTGGTTGAGCGCGATCCGCGGTACGGGGAACTGCTTGAGCAGTTCGACGTCGTGGCTGGCGATCAGCACGGTGACGCCCACCGCGTGGAACTCGAAGAAGCGGTTGAAGATATCGCGCGAGAGTTCCGGATCCAGGTTGCCCGTGGGCTCGTCGGCAAGCAGGATGCGCGGCCGGTTGACCAGGGCACGGGCGATGTTGACCCGTTGCTGCTCACCGCCGGAAAGCTCGTCGATGGCCGCGCGCTGCCGGTCGCGTAGCCCCACCTTGTCCAGCGCGGCGTCGACGCGGCGGCGGATGTCGCCGGGGAGGTAGCCCGAGACCTGCAGCGGCAGGGCGACGTTATCGAACACGCAGCGGTCGGACAGCAGATGGTGATCCTGGAAGACGACCCCGATCTGGCGGCGCAGCTTGGGATACTGGTGCCGGCCCATCTTGCCCAGGTCGTAGCCCCCGATCATCACCTTGCCCGAGGTGGGGCGGTCGAGCGCCGGGATGAGTCGCAGCAACGTCGACTTGCCCGCCCCCGAGTGGCCGGTGAGAAAGGCCATCCGGCCGGTCGGCAGTCGGAAGCTGATGTCCTGCAGGCCGAACTGGCCGTTGGCGTAGCGTCGGGAGACGTTGGCGAACTCGATCATCGGGTGTCAGTCCGGCTGGTGGTCCAGGAGCGCGTCGACGAAGGCCGCGGGTTCGAAGGGTCTCAGGTCCTCGGCCTTCTCGCCCACGCCGATGAAGTGGATGGGCAGGCCCAGCTCGTCGGCGATGGCGAAGACGATGCCGCCCTTGGCCGTGCCATCGAGCTTGGTGACGATCAGGCCGGTGAGATTGACCGCCTCGTTGAACTGCCGCGCCTGGACGAGCGCGTTCTGGCCGATGCTCGCGTCGATCACCAGCAGCACCTCGTCCGGCGCCTCGGGTTCGGCCTTGCCGATCACGCGGATGAGCTTGGACAGCTCGTCCATCAGGCCGGACTGGGTATGCAGGCGACCCGCCGTGTCCACGATCAATATGTCGCTGCCGCGTGCCTTCGCGGCGGTGGCCGCGTCGAAGGCCACCGAGGCCGGGTCGCCGCGGCCCGGCTCGCCGATCACGCGGATGTCGTTGCGCTCCCCCCAGCTGATGAGCTGCTCGACCGCCGCCGCGCGGAAGGTGTCGGCGGCGGCGAGCATGACCTCGCGGCCTTCCTGCTTGAAGCGATGGGCGAGCTTGCCGATGCTGGTCGTCTTGCCGCCACCGTTGATGCCGCAGACCACCATCACGTGGGGGCGGCCCTCGTGCCGGCGCTCGACCGGCCGGGGCGGCTGGACGGCTTCGAGCCGGCGGACCATCAGTTGCCAGAGGGCCTCGAACAGGTGCTCGGGGTCGTCGATGTGCTTGCGGCTGACCTCGCGCGTGAGCTCGTCGATTAGCGCGGTGGTGGTCCGCTGGCCGACGTCGGCCATGATCAGCCGGGTCTCGAGTTCCTCGAGCAGGTCGTCGTCGATGCGTTTCTTGCCGAGGAACAGGTCGCCCAGCCCCTCGGTCAGGCCGCTGCGGGTCCTGGCCAGGCGGCTGAACAGTGAACCGGAACCGCGCTCCTGCTCTGCCGCCGGGACGGGGGCGGCCGTCGCCTCCGGGCTGTCGGCCGGGACAGGGGCCCCGGTCGTTTCGGGTGTCGCGGCGGTCGGGCTGTCCGCCTCGCGCTCCGCCGGTGCAGCCGGCTCTGCGACGGGGGCGGACTCCCCGGCCGGGGGCGCGCTCGTGGTGGTGGCAGGCTGTTCCTGCGAGGCGACCTCCTCGGTGACCTCGGGTTCAGTCCTGCGCTTCTTGCGTCTGAGAAATCCGAACATGAAACGATGGTACCTGTATTCCGGGGGAATCGCCTGCACCGGCGCGGTGCCGCGCCCGGCGAGCGCCTCCGGGAATCCCGGCCGGGAAGCCGGATGGCCGGAAGTTGCGGCTGGAACGCGCCCTGGGCGGGGTTCACTTGGGAAACTCTGCACGGTTCGATGGCATCTCTGGCTCGCGGGTTTGTTCGCTTTTCTGGCGCCGGACCGAAGACGGGCTCGTTGCCCGTCGAGGGACGGCTTTCCGGCGTGCCGATCCGGGTCAGCCCTTGTAAAGGGCGACGGCCCTTCACGGCGGGCTGTGCCTTGCATCTGGACCCTTGGAGGCCCCGCTTCAGACGTCATCGAACCGTGCAGAGTTTCCCTTGAGTTTATCATGCAGCCTAAACGCTTCGACCGCCGCTCGCGCGGCCATCCACAGCAGACCGGAGGAGAGCAGATCATGCCGAGCACCCCGAAGGGGCGACGCCCGTCCAGGGGATCCAGGGGCGAACAGGTCCGCATCATCGGCGGCGACTGGCGCTCCCGTCGCCTGAGTTTCCCCGCGGCCCGGGACCTCCGCCCGACGCCCGACCGGGTGCGCGAGACCCTGTTCAACTGGCTGGGACAGACGGTGACCGGCTGGCGGTGCCTCGACCTGTTCGCCGGCAGCGGGGTGCTGGGCCTCGAGGCGCTCTCCCGGGGCGCCGGCTGGGTCGGCTTCGTCGAGAAATCCCCCCGCGTGGCCGCCACCCTCAAGGACAACCTGGCCCGGCTGGACTGCGAGCCGTCGCGCTTCGATGTCTGGTCGATGGATGCGTTGCGCTGGCTCGAGCACCCGCCGGTCGGGCCGAGGCCGGCCGTGGACCTGGTGTTCCTCGATCCACCCTTTCGCCAGCCGCGTCTGCTGCAGGGCGCGCTCGACCGGCTCGCCGCCGCCGACTGGCTGGCTGCCGACGCCCGGGTCTTCGTCGAGAGCGGGGACCTCGGCGCACTCACCTTGCCTTCCGGGTTCGTCGTCCACCGGGAAACGCGTGCCGGTGAGAGCCGCTCGGTACTCCTGGTGCGCGAGAGCGAGGAGGCCTGAACCCGAGGGGTCAGCAGTGTGTCGGTTCCCGGCACCGGGCATAGAGATCGGCCAGTTTTCCCGTCATGGTCCGCGCCGCCCAGTCGCGAGCGTATCGCCTGGCGGACCGGCCCATGGCCTCGCGCAGGTCGGGCCGGTCCAGCAGTCCGGTCACCGCGGCGGCGAAGCCCGGCGGATCGTCCGGGGCGATGACGCAGCCGCCTTCGGGATCGAGCACGTCGCGGGTGCCCATTTCGGCGACGGCGACCACGGGCGTGCCCTGGTCGAGGGCCTCGAGCAGGACCAGGCCCTGGGTTTCGCTTTTCGAGGCGAAGACGAACAGGTCCGCGGCCCGGTAGGCGCTCTGCAATTCCCCGTCGCGCCGCATGTAGCCGATAAAGCGTGTCGATGCGCCGAGACCGGCGCCGGTCACGCGGCGTTCCAGCCGAGACCTTGCCGGGCCCTCGCCGGCAATCGCGAGCACGGTATCGGGGCGGGCGGCGAGCACGGCCGGCAGCATGTCGATCAGAAGCTCGATGTTCTTCTCTCCGGCAAGCCGCCCCACGTAGAGCAGCAAGGGAGCCTCGACGGGAATGGCGTGACGTCGGCGAAATGCCTCGGCGGCCGCGGGCGGGGCAAGGGGCTCGTTCTCGATCCCGGTCGGCAGCACCGTGATGGCGGTCCGCACCCCGTAGCCTTGCAGGGCCTCGCGCATGGCCGAGGAAGGGACGATCAACCGGTCGACGGCATTGCACTGGGCCCGCGACCAGCGACGTGCCAGCGCACGCAGCCAGCGACGGGGAACCAGGGGCACGTACTGGCCGGCGTATTCCTCGAAGAAGGTGTGGTAGGTCTCCAGCAGCGGGACCCCGAGCCGATCGGCCAGTCGGCGGCCGGCGTAGTGCGCGACGAAGGGCGTGTGCACGTGCACCAGGTCGATATCGGAGTCGGTGAAGGTCTCGCCGAGGCTCGTCAGCGGACGCCAGTGCATCAGGCGGTCCTCGGGGTCGCGCGGGACGCGGCGCGAAGGGATGCGGATGATGTCGGTCTCCGGCTCGCCTGCGGATGGCAGGCCGGGTTGCCCGGCGGGATAGTCCGGACATAGCAGGGTGACCCGGTGACCGAGGTCGACCAGGTGGCGGCGGAAGCTCTCGATGGACGTCGAGACCCCGTTGACCCGGGGAAAGTAGACGTCCGAAACCATCAGGACATGCATGGGGTGATCCTGCCAGACGACGATGCGCGGCAGTCTCCGCGAGGAATGTGACAGGGGTGTTTCCTGCCCCCGGAGTGGTCGGCGGGCTGTGATAAGATCGCCGCGTTTTCCACATCGACGAGACGTGAGCATGATTGCAGGGGTGTTTCCGGGACAGGGTTCCCAGTCGATCGGCATGGCCAGCGGCTGGGGTGAACACGAGGACATCGCGCAGGCGGTATTCGACCGTGCCGGCGACGTGCTCGGCTACGATCTCTGGTCCCTTGTGGCCGAGGGCGAAGCCGAGGCCCTGAACCAGACCGAGCGCACCCAGCCGGCCATGCTGGCCGCCGACATCGCCGCCTGGGAAATCTGGCGCCGCGCCGGCGGCGCCACCCCGGCCGCGCTGGCGGGTCACAGCCTGGGCGAATACGCCGCGCTGGTCGCGGCCGGCTCGATCGACTTCGAGGCCGCCGTGGCCCTGGTCGCCCGCCGCGGGCAGCTGATGCAGTCGGCCGTGGCCGAGGGGCAGGGGGCGATGGCCGCCGTGCTCGGGCTCGAGGATGACGCCGTGCGCGGCGTCTGCGAGAAGGCCGCCGACGGCGAGGTCTGCGAGGCGGTGAACTTCAATGCCCCGGGGCAGGTCGTCATCGCCGGCGACCGTGCCGCCGTCGAGCGTGCCGAGTCGATCGCCGCCGACGAAGGCGCCAAGCGGTTCGTGCTGCTCCCCGTGAGCGTGCCGTCGCACTCGTCCCTGATGCGCGAGGCCGCCGAGCAGCTGCGCACCGAGATTACCCAGGTCGAAATCCGCCCCCCGCAGGTGCCGGTCATCCACAACGTCGACGCCCTGACGCACGACAAGCCCGAGGCCATCGCCACCGCCCTGGTCGAGCAGCTCTTCCGCCCGGTGCAGTGGGTGGCCTGCGTGCAGGCGATGCAGGCGATGGGCGCCGGCGACCAGGTCGAGTTCGGCCCGGGCAAGGTGCTCACCGGGCTGGCGCGCCGCATCGATCGCAAGATGGGCGCCAAGCCCGTTTTCGATCAGGCCACCCTGGAAAAGGCGCTGGGCACCGAGTAGCCCGGACCAACCGCACAAGGAACATCACGAGGAAGACCCATGTCAGAACAAGCGAGCCAATTTGCCAATCTCGAGGGACGCGTGGCGCTGGTGACCGGCGCATCGCGCGGGATCGGTGCAGCCATCGCCGACGCCCTGGCCGCTGCAGGCGCCACGGTGGTCGGGACGGCCACGTCGGAGAAGGGGGCGGCGGCGATCGACGAGCGTCTCGGCGAGAACGGCGCCGGCATGGCGCTGGACGTCACCGACAGCGAACAGGTCGACGCGGTGATCAAGGAGATCGAGTCCCGCTTCGGCGCGATCGCCGTGCTGGTCAACAACGCCGGCATCACCCGCGACACGCTCCTGATGCGCATGAAGGAAGACGACTGGGACGCGATCATCGACACCAACCTGACCTCGGTCTTCCGCCTGTCGCAGAAGGTGCTGCGCTCCATGGCCAAGGCCCGCTGGGGGCGCATCATCTCGATCGCCTCGGTGGTCGGGGCGATGGGCAACGCCGGCCAGACCAACTACGCCGCGGCCAAGGCCGGCATCATGGGCTTCTCCAAGTCGCTTGCGCGCGAGGTCGGCCCGCGCGGCGTGACTGTCAACGTGGTCGCCCCCGGCTTCATCGAGACCGACATGACGCGCGACCTGCCCGAGAAGCAGAAGGAGATGCTGCTGGGCAACATTCCCAACGGTCGGCTGGGCCAGCCCGAGGAGATCGCCGCGATGGTCCGCTTCCTCGCCTCGGATGAGGCGGCCTACGTCAACGGCCAGACCATGCACGTCAACGGCGGCATGTACATGGGCTGATGGGGCCGGCGCCGGCCGGTGACGGCGGCTCGGGACACCCGCCTGAATGCCGGCGGAGACGTCCGCGAGCATTTTTATTTGGCCCGCGGAGCGGTTTTCAATAGAATGCCGGGCAGTCTTGGCCCGGATTGCCGGGCCAAATCGTTTTACCAAGTAAGCTGTGTTTGTACCAGAGAGGTTCGTTACGAATGAGCAACGTTGATGAGCGCGTCAAGAAGATTGTTGTAGAGCAGCTGGGCGTCAAGGAAGAAGAAGTCACCAATGAAGCTTCATTCGTTGACGACCTCGGCGCTGATTCCCTCGACACCGTCGAGCTGGTCATGGCGCTGGAAGAAGAGTTCGAGTGCGAGATTCCGGACGAGGAAGCCGAGAAGATCACCACCGTTCAGCAGGCCATTGACTACGTCAACAACCACAAGGAAGGCTGATAGCCTCCTGTGCGTCTCGCGGGCCTCGTGCCCGTGACCGGAAACCGTGTGTCGGCCCCCTGAAGGGAGCGCCGATCGCGGTTTTTTCGTTGGTACCCGCCGCCGGGGCGGGCGGTAGATGACGGGTGCCCGCATTCGTCCCGGACGGGACGGGCCCCACCGAACTGGAAACGATAGCCATGAGTAAACGTCGCGTCGTGGTCACCGGCCTGGGCCTGGTGACGCCGCTGGGGAACAACGTCAGGGATTCCTGGGACGGAATCCTCGCCGGCCGTTCAGGGGCGGCAACGATCGACCGCTTCGATGTCAGCAAGATGGCCGTGCAGTTTGCGGCCATGGTGAAGGACTTCGATCCCACCGCGTTCATCCCCGCGAAGGACGTCAAGAAGATGGAGCCCTTCATCCACTACGCGCTCGGCGCCTCCATCGAGGCGATCGAGGACGCCGAGCTGGTCAGCGACTCGCTCGATCTCGACCGGGTGGGCACCTTCATCGGTTCGGGCATCGGCGGGCTCGGCGGCATCGAGAGAAACACCCTCGCGCTGGAGAACCAGGGCCCGCGGCGGGTGTCGCCGTTCTTCGTCCCCGGGGCGATCATCAACATGGCTTCCGGCCAGCTTTCCATCCGCTACGGCTTCCGCGGGCCCAACCTTGCCACGGTCACCGCCTGCACCTCGGGGACGCACAGCATCGGTCAGGCCGCGCGCCTGATCGCCTACGGGGATGCCGACGTGATGGTCGCCGGCGGCTCCGAGGGAGCCATCTCGCCGCTGGGCGTGGCGGGGTTTGCCTCCGCCCGCGCGCTGTCGACCCGCAACGACGACCCCGAGCGGGCCTCGCGCCCCTGGGACCGCGACCGCGACGGCTTCGTGCTGGGCGAGGGCGCCGGCGTGATGGTGCTCGAGTCGCTGGAACACGCCCGGGCGCGCGGTGCTCGCATCTACGGCGAGCTCAAGGGCTTCGGCATGAGCTCGGACGCCCACCACATGACCCTGCCGGCCCCGGACGGCAACGGAGCCAGGCGCTGCATGGAGGCCGCCCTCAAGGACGCGGAGCTGTCGGCCGGCGACATCGGCTACATCAACGCCCACGGCACCTCGACCCCGGCCGGTGACGGCACCGAGGTCACGGCGATCAAGGACCTGTTCGGCGACCGTCCGGTCGACTGCCCGGTCAGTTCCACCAAGTCGATGACCGGCCACCTGCTCGGCGCGGCCGGCGGGATCGAGGCGGTGTTCTCGATCCTCGCCCTGCGAGACCAGGTGCTGCCGCCGACCATCAACCTCGACAACCCTTCCGAGGGTTGCGACCTGGACTTCGTGCCCCACGAGGCGCGCGAGGTGAAAGGGCTGGAGACGGTCATGTCCAACTCCTTCGGTTTCGGCGGGACCAACGGCACCCTGATCTTCGGCCGCTCGGTCGAGTGACGGCGGGTGTAACCGCCCGGTATATCCCGTGACTGACAGGCCGCATGTCGAACGACTGACGGGCCCCTCGCCGGAACTCGCCGACGTGGTGCGCCGGGCGGGCGCCTCGGCCAGCCATCTCTTCGAGAGCGTCACGGCCGGCGGCCCGTTGAGTCGCTGGTCGCTGCTGTTCTCCGCCCCGACCCGGCGCATCGTCCGGCAGAGCGACGGCGCGGTGGTGGTCGATGGCCGGCGGCGCGGCGGGTCGCGCTTTCTCGACGCCTTCGACGAGGCACTCGCCCGGGACATCACCGCGTCCGCGTCCACGGACTGGCAGGCGGTGCTGGCCGCCCAGGGCCTGCCTGCCACCTTTCCGTTTCTCGGTGGCTGGACTTTCTTCCTCTCCTACGAAATGGCCGCCGAGATCGAGCCCCGCCTCGAGCTCCCCGGTTTCATCCTCGGCGAGAAAAGCGGTTTTCCGCAGGCCGTGGCCGAATACCACCCGGCGGCCCTGTTGCGGGACCACGACGCCGGCGACGACCTGCTGGTCCACGACGGCAGCCCGGAGGGCGAGCGGCTGGCCGGGGAACTGAGGCGGGCATGGCAGTCCGCCGAGATCTCGCCGCGAGCCGTCCACCCCACGCTGTCCGAACTGTCTCCGCCGGACGGCGCCGCCTACCGGGCGGGGGTGCGGCGCGTGCGTGACTACCTGTTCGCCGGCGACGTCTTCCAGGCCAATCTCTCGCATGCCTGGCGGTTTTCGCTCGCCGCCGGCGTGGCATCCGGAGATGTCTACCGTTCCCTTTGCCGGCGCAACCCGGCGCCGTTCGCCGCCTGGTACCGGCTGGAAGAGGGAGAGATCCTGAGCTCGTCGCCCGAACGCCTGCTGCGAGTGGCGGGCGGACATGCCGAGACCCGGCCGATCGCCGGCACCCGCCGGCGCGATCCGGACCCGGCGCGCGACCGCGAGCTGGTCGAGCAGCTCAAGGGGCACCCCAAGGAGCGGGCCGAGCACGTGATGCTGATCGACCTGGAGCGCAACGATCTCGGCCGGGTCTGCCAGACGGGGACGGTGTCCGTCGACGAGCTGATGGTCGTGGAGTCCTATGCCCACGTGCATCACCTGGTCTCCAACGTCGGCGGCCGGCTTCCCGCCGGCTGCTCGCCCGTCGCGGCCCTGGCCGCGTGTTTTCCCGGCGGAACGATCACCGGCTGTCCCAAGGTGCGCTGCATGGAGATACTCGCCGAGCTCGAGCGCCACGGGCGTGGACCCTACACCGGCAGCGTCGGCTATGTCTCCAACCATGGGCCGATGGACAGCAACATACTGATCCGAACCGTCTTTCTCGCGCCGGACGGGCGCGGGGAATTCCGCACCGGCGCCGGCATCGTGGCCGATTCCCGTTCCCGGCGCGAACTGGAAGAGACCTACGAGAAGGCCCGGGGTGTGCTCGACGCGCTCGGCGGGGAAGAGGCGCTGGAGCGGGGCAGGCCGAGGCCATGAGCAAGTCCGGGCTGGCGTTCAGCGACCGGGGGCTGGCCTTCGGTGACGGCCTGTTCGAGACCGTGTTCGTCCGGGAGGGTCGAGCGGTCCTGCTCGAGGAGCACCTCGCCCGCCTGCGGTTCGGACTGGCCCGGCTCGGTCTGCCGGAGCCATCGCCCGAGCGGGTGTTCGGCGCGCTCGAAGCGGCGATCGAGCCGGGATCCCACGGGGTCTGCAAGCTGCTGGTCACGGCCGGCCGCGGCCCTCGCGGCTATCGGCGACCCGAGCGCATCCACCTGACCGTCGAGGCCTCGTTCGGTCCCGTGCCCGCCCCGCCCGTCGACGGCCTCGTCGTCGGCCTGAGCCCCGTGACGGTGACCGGGATCTCGCCCCTGCGCGGGCTGAAGCATCTCAACCGGCTGGAGCAGGTCCTCGCCCGGGAGCAACTGCCCGCCGGCGTCGGCGAGGCGTTGATGCGCGATGCCGAAGGCCGGGTGGTTTCGGGTACCATGAGCAACCTGTTCTGGCGGGAAGGGAGCCGCTGGTGCACGCCTCCCGTTGCCGACGGCGGCATTGCCGGTACCCGGCGGGCCTGGTGGCTCGAGCGGCTGCCAGCCGACATCGTCCCCTGTGCGCCCGGGCGGCTGGCCCTCGCCGAGGAGGCGTTCTTCTGCAACGCCGTGTCCGCCTGGCGTCCGGTCGAGATCCTGCTGGGGCGTCGCCTGCCGGCCGCCGAGGGTCCACCGGACACTGCCGTGGTGCCCATCGAGGGTTTCTGGCAGCCGGCGCCGGATGCCGGCAGGAGCCCCGGCTCCGCTCGGTCGGCCTGGCGGGCCTCGCTGGGCGAGGCCATGGCGGACAGCTGCTGGGGGCGCACGGCCCGCCGCGAGTTCGGGGGCGGAACCCCGGGCTGAAGCGACTGTCTTTCCGGCAGGCCTCGGGGAGCCGGGATCCGCCGACGACCGTCATTCGTCTTTTCTGGAGTCATCAATGCGTCGAGCCATTGGAGTGTTCGTGATCTGGGCGGCCGGCATGGCACTGCTGGCGGGCCTGTTCGTCGGCGTGACGCAGGCCTACCGCTACTGGCAGCTGCCGGTGACCGAGACTCCCGTCAAGGTGGTCGTCGAGCGCGGCGAGACGATGCGGGAAATCGCCGCCTCGATCCACGAGGTGAACCCGACACTGCCCGAGGCCCTGATCTACTGGACCGCACGGTTCCGCGGCCAGGCGCGCAAGATACAGTCCGGCGAATACGAGGTGGTCGCCGGGGAGCGCCTGGGGCGGCTGCTCGACCGGATGGCGGCCGGGGACGTGATCGAGTATTCCCTGACCATCCCCGAAGGCGTCACCGCGCGCCGGTTCCTCGAAATCGTCGGCGAAGCACCGCGCATCGAACGCACCCTGGAGGACCTGTCGCCCGAGGGCGTCATCGAGGCCCTGGAGCTGCCGGTCGATCATCTCGAGGGCTGGCTCTATCCGGATACCTATCGCTATCGCGCCGGCATCAGCGACCGCCAGTTGATCCGTCGCGCCCATCGGCAGATGCGCGAGGCCCTGGACGAGGCCTGGGAAGGACGCGTCGACGGCCTGCCCGTCGAGACTCCCTACGAGGCGCTCATTCTCGCCTCGGTGATCGAGCGCGAGACCGCCGTGCCCGCAGAACGGGGCGAGGTGGCCGGCGTGTTCGTCAATCGCCTCGAGCGCGGCATGCGCCTGCAGACCGACCCGACGGTCATCTACGGCATGGGCGACGATTACGAGGGGATGCTCCTGAGCAAGCACCTGCGCCAGGACACGCCCTACAACACCTACACGCGCGACGGCCTGCCCCCGACCCCCATCGCCCTGCCGTCGAAGGCCTCGCTTGCCGCTGCGACCCGCCCGGCGGAAACCGACGCCCTGTTCTTCGTCGCCGACGGTACGGGCGGACACCACTTCTCCAGAACGCTCGAAGAGCACAACCGCGCGGTCCAGCGCTGGCGTGCCCATCGGCGCGGGGAGGCGGCCGCCCGGTGAGCGTGAACGTGGATGCCACCCGATTCGTCACCCTCGAGGGGCTGGAAGGCGCCGGCAAGAGCACGGCCATGGCCTTCGTCCGCGACTGGTTCGAGGCCCGCGGCGAGACGGTGACCACCACGCGCGAGCCGGGGGGCACGCCGCTGGCCGAGGAGCTGCGCGGAGTGCTCAAGGCCGTGCGCGACGAGCCGGTCGCGCCGACTACCGAGCTGCTGCTGATGTTCGCAGCACGAGCCCAGCACGTCGAGCGGCTGATCCGTCCGGCGCTGGCCGCCGGCGACGTCGTGGTCTGCGATCGCTTCACCGACTCGACCCGGGCCTACCAGGGGGCCGGGCGCGGCCTGTCGGCCGAGATGATCGAGCAACTTGCGGCGATCGCCCATGCCGGCTGCAACCCCGCGCTGACATTCTGGCTGGACGTGCCGGTGGAGCTGGGCCTGGAGCGTGCCGCGGCCCGCGAGGCGGCCGACCGGTTCGAGCGGGAGGCGCTGGCCTTCTTCGAGCGGGTGCGCGGCGGCTTCGCGGCGCTGGCCGAACGGTATCCCGACCGCATCGTGCGCGTGGACGCCACCGCGCCCCTCGGCTCGGTCCGGGCCCGGATCGAGAGCAAACTGGAGGCGCGATATGGCGGATAGCGCGGCCGTGGAGGCAATCGCCGGTTCGTCCGAGCGGCGACTGTCCAGTCAGCCAGAGGTGATCGAGGGGGCGGCCTGGGTCCGGGATGCCTGGCTGCAGCTCGACCGGCTGGTGAGCGCCGGCCGCCTGCCGCACGGCCTGCTTCTCCACGGACGGCTGGGAACGACGATGACGGCGCTGGTCGAGACGCTGGCCCGGCGCCTGGTCTGCGAGGGCCCCAGGAACGGCTGGCCCTGCGGGGAATGCGCGCCCTGTCGCCAGGCCGAGCAGGGGAGCTTTCCCGACGTGCATCGGCTGGCCGACGACCCCGATCACCGGGACATACCGATCGACGCCATCCGCGATCTGATCGAGGGCGCGTGGTTCACCCGCTACGGGCGCATGCGCCTGATCGTCATCGAACGCGTCGAGCGGCTCAACCGCAACTCCGGCAACGCCCTGCTCAAGCTGCTCGAGGAACCCCCCGAGGCGACGCAGTTCCTCTGCACGGTCGAACATGTCGATCGCCTTCTTCCTACCATCCGCTCGCGGCTGCAGCGCCTGCGCCTGCGCGAACCACGCCAGGCGGAGCTGGCCGACTGGTGGCAGGGCGTGCAGGGCCTCTCGGCGGAACAGGCCCGCCTGGCGGCATTCGTCGACGATCCCGCGCTGCTCGAGGAAGGCGACCTGACTTTCGACTGGAAGGCGGTGACCCGGGCGTGGGTGGATCTGATGACCGACCGCGGCAACCCGGTCGGACTGGTCGAACCCTGGCTGTCCCTGTCCAGGCCGGCACTGGCGCGCTGGCTGTTGCGCCTCTGGGCCGCCGTCGCCCGCCGGCAGGCGGGGCTCCCGCCGGAGGTGCCCGCCGCGCTGGAGGATCCGGTCGAACAGTTGGCGCGTTCGCGCGATGCCGCGCACTGGCTGGCCATCCAGTCCCGCCTGATCCGGTTCGCCCGGGAGGCCGGGCACCCCCTCCATCCGGAGCTTGCCGTCGAGCAGCTCGCCCTGGATCTCGTCGACCCCCGACTGCCGCGCCGCCTGGAACCCGGTTCCTGATCCGGGCGCAGCGCGTCTTCGGGTAGGCGAGCCGGGGGCAAAGCCGGTAGACTTGCACGACGAGATCCCGGAACCGGCGGGAATGGCGGAACGACGGTTCCCCGGGCCGGCGGGATCCGCCCAACCATCGATAAGGAGCAGGTCATGGCAGCGGCGCAACAGGGGGGTGGTCTCGGTGGAGGCATGGTCCACCACGACATCCCGGACAAGGAAACCCTTTACCGGTCCTACATGCCCTTCGTGAAGAACGGCGGGCTGTTCATCCCCGGTCACACCAACGTTCCCCTGGGCAAGGAGATCTTCCTCACGCTCACCCTCATGGGGAGCCCGGAGCGACTCGCGGTCGCCTCCAAGGTGATCTGGATCACGCCGCCGGGCAACCAGGGCGGCAAGACCCCGGGCATCGGGGTGCAGTTCGGCGCCATGGACCATGGCAAGACCCGACAGCAGATCGAGACCTACCTGGCCGGCTCCCTGGAGAAGGACACGCCGACCTACACCATGTGAGCAGAAAACCACCCGGTTCGCCGATGCAGCTTTTCGATTCCCATTGCCACCTCGACCGCGTCGAGCTCGACGCCTTCGACAACGACTTCGATCGCTTCATGCAGGCGGCCCACGAGGAGTCGGTCACGCGGATGCTCTGCGTGGCCATCTCGCCCTCGTCCTGGGGCGCGATGACCGATCTGGTCGCCCCGTATCTCGCCGACACGCCGGACCGGCGGGCCGACCGCCCCTCGGTCTACCTCTCCTACGGGCTGCATCCGACCGACGAGGTGGGCGAGGTGATCCCCGCCGAGGAGCTGGTGTCGGCGATCCGCGAGGATCGTCATGCCGAGGCGATCGTCGCCGTGGGAGAGACCGGGCTTGACTACTTCCACTGCGAGGAAGGGGAGCGCTGGCAACACGATCGGTTCGTCAATCACATCGAGGCGGCCAAGGCGCTGGGCAAGCCGGTCATCATCCACACGCGGGGAGCGCCCGGCGACACCATGGACGTGCTGGAGAGAGAACATGCCGAGGAGTGCGGCGGGGTGATGCACTGCTTCGCCGAGGACTGGGATACTGCCCGGCGAGCGCTGGATTTGGGCTTCTACATCTCCTTCTCGGGCATCGTGACCTTCAAGTCGGCGGCCTCGCTGCGCGAAGTGGCCAGGAAGGTGCCGGCCGACCGGCTGCTGGTCGAGACCGACTCCCCGTACCTTTCGCCCGTCCCCTACCGTGGCAAGCCCAACAACCCGATCCGTGTCCGCCACGTGGCCGAGATGCTCGCCGAGGTACGGGGCGGGAGTCTCGAGGAGATGGCCGAGCTGACCTGGAGGAACACCGAGAACTGGCTGGGTATCGCCCGGGGCGGCTGAACTCCCGTCCCATGTGCCTAACGAAAACGGGGCCTTTTCAGGCCCCGTTTTCTTTAGGGAATCTCTGCACGAATGGCTCGCCAGGCCAGAGTGGCACGCCATTCGTGCAGAGATTCCTTGGCGGCTGCGAGCTGGCTCAGTTGCTGGCGACCACCAGTTCCTGTCCGGGACGAAGCGCGCCATCGGGACCGAGCTGGTTGAGCGCGCTCAGCTCGTCCACCGTGGTGGAAAAGCGCCGCGCCAGTTGCCAGAGGGTATCGCCCGGCTGGACCACGTAGCTCGACGGAGCGCTTTCCTGCCCGCCGCCCTCCTGGCCGGTCGAGTCGACGCCCACGACCACCTTGTCGCCCGGGCGCAGCACCGGCTCGTCGCCGAAGGCGTTCATCCGCCGCAGTTCGGCCACCTTGATCCCGTGCTTGCGGGCGATCGACCACAGCGATTCTCCCGACCGGACGGTGTGCGTGCGGGCATTGCCGGAGGCGACGGCGCGGTCGACGCGGCCCGCCGGCACCAGGATCACCTCGCCCGGGCGTGCCAGCGCGGACTGGCGGCGATTGATGGCCAGGATCTCGTCGACGGAACTGCCATAGCGCCGGGCGATGCGGTGGAAGCTGTCGCCCTTGACGATGGTGTAGCGCCGCCAGTCTTCGGCCTCGGATGCCGCGGAGTTCAGCGTATCGATGTCGAAACGGCCCTTCGCCTCGTGCGGCACCAGCAGCCGGCGTTTCTTCCCGCCGGTGATGGAGCGATCGAAGCCCGGGTTCAGGCGGTAGATCTCGTGGTGGTCGAGACCCGTGAGGTCGGCCAGCTTGACCAGGCTGATCGAGCGGTCGAGTTCCACCTCGGCGAGAGCCGGGCCGTTCTTGATCGCGTGGGGGGTGAAGCCGTACTTCTCCGGCTCCGAGAAGATCCGGACCAGCGCGAACAGCCGGGCGGGGTAGTCGCGGGTTTCCTTGCGCAGCTGGGTCAGGCTCCAGAAGTCCGTCTTCTGTCCGCGCTGGCGGTTGTGGCGTATGGCGTTGAGCAGGGTGCCCTGCCCGCCGTTGTAGGCGGCGATGACCGTCGACCAGTCGTCGTCGAACATGCCGCGCAACTGGCTGAAGTAGGTGACGGCGGCCTCGGTGGAGGCCTCGATGTCCCGCCGCCCGTCGTAGAACGCGTCCCGTTCCAGGCCGAAGTGATCGCCCGTCGAGGGGATGAACTGCCAGATGCCGGCCGCCGAGCTCGACGACATGGCCGCGGGCAGGTAGGCGCTCTCCACGATCGGCAGCAGCGTCAGCTCGAGGGGCAGGTCGGCCGCCTCGAGCTTCTCGACGATCATGTAGAGGTAGGGTTCGGCGCGTTCGCTGACCTCACGCAGGTATTCGGGGTGCCGGGCGTAGCGGGCGATCTCCGCGTCGATCCGCTCGTTGTCGGGGACGGGGAGGGAAAAGCGGGAGGCGACGGCCCCCCATAGGTCGTCGCGGTGGTCGCGGTCGGCCTCGTCCTCGTCGCTGATGGCGGGCAGGGGGCTGAAATCGGTGTCCTGGGCGTCCGCGGCTGCCCCGCCTGCCGGGCCCGGTCCATCTGTGGCCAGGTTCGCACAGCCGTTGAGCAGCAGGATCGCCAGGAGAAGGAACGCAGCCTGGAGGATCAGTCGCCAGGAGGTTTTCTCGGATCGGGGCAGAAGGGCTGAGCGGGATGCGTCGTCCATGGGTACCACGCCGTGTGTTGAAGGTTGAGTCGGTACGAATGTTGCCGGGATGACCCCGGTGGACGGTCTGCTATAGCCGCGCCAGTCCATCGAAGTCGTCCTTCCAGTGGCGGAGCATGGCGAAGGCCTCCGTGTCGTCCGGAAGCGGATGGCCGACGTAGGCCTCGATGGCGGCTCTGAGTGCGGGCACCCGCACGCGCAGGAACGGGTTGGTCTTCTTCTCGAGGGCCAGGGAGGCACTGGCCGTCGGCTCGTTCCCTGCCCGTTTCTCGGCCACCTCGTGCACCCTGGCGGCGATGTCCGGATTGTCCGGCTCGGCATGGGCGGCAAAACGCAGGCTATCGGCCGTGTACTCGTGTCCGCAGTGGATCCGGACGCCGTCGTCGAGCGCCGAGATGCGATCGAGCGAATGCAGCATCTGTGCGGCAGTGCCCTCGAACAGCCGGCCACAACCGCCGGTGAACAGGGTGTCGCCGCAGAACAGGTGCCCGCCCAGCAGGTAGGTCAGGTGATCCTGCGTGTGCCCCGGCGTGGCCATGACCTCGAACCGGCCGATACCGGGCACTTCGAAGGCATCGCCTTCGCCGACCACGTGGTCCACGCCGTGACGGCGGCAACTCTCCGGGCCGTGAACCGGCATCGGGAAGCGGCCGAGCAGTTCATCCAGACCCTGGATGTGATCGGCGTGGTGGTGGGTGATGACCGTCGCCACCGGAGTGAGCCCACGGCTCTCGATCGCCTCGATCACGGGGGCGGCCTCCCCCGCGTCCACGATGACGGTGGCGCCGTCGAGCCCCTCGATCAGCCAGACGTAGTTGTCCGACAGGGCGGGGATGCAGTGGATGGTCGGGGCGGCTACAGTGTTCATGACGGCATGGTAACGCAACACCCGCGAGAGCAAGGAATGCTCATGTGTTGTATGAGGGCAACGCCGGCCGGCAGCCTGCTCGCCTTGCCGCAGATGCCACGGATCACGTTCGCAGGGATGCGACAGCATGATCGATCTCGAAGAAAACCCCGTCGGCCACCCGCCGCCTTCCACGCGGAGCCTCTTGCTCGCCTGGCCGGCCGGGGCCCTGGCGGGCTGGCTGTTCCCCTGGGCGCCGGCTGGGTTCGAGCCGTGGCCCGAGGTCCTCCTCTGGCCCGCTCGGCTGGCCCTCGACCTGCCCTTGGCGTTCGTCTGGCTGGCTGTCGCCTTTCTGCCCCTCGTCGTGCTGGCATGGCGGTCCGGTTTTCGGCGCACGGCCCTGCTGCTGGCCGTGCTGGCCGGGACGGCGCATACCCTGGGAAACGGCGCGGCGCAGGTCGATCGCACGCCGACCTTCGACCAGCGTATCGACTGCCGGCTGGAGGGCACGGTTCGGGGACTGGTCGAACATCGCCCGGACCGCGGGCGTTTCGTGGTCGAGGTGAGTGCCGCCCGAGCCGCCGATCCGGATGATCGAATCGCCCGCCAGGGATGTCGATCGATCCCGGCGGGGGGGCGGCTGCGGCTCGGCGATTACACGCCCGGGGAAGAGCGGACGGGGTGGTCGCCCGGGCAGCGATACGACTTCACTGCCCGACTCAAGCCCCTGCACGAGTATGCCAACCCGGGCGGGTTCGATTACCGCCGCTGGCTGTTTCGTCACCACCTGCTGGCCACCGGCTACGTGCGTGACGGCAAGCCGGTTTCGCTGGGGAAGGCCAGTGGTCCGGCGGCGCTGATCGACCGTGTCCGCCACCGGGCGCAGGCCCGCCTGGAGCAGGCCCTGTCCCGAGTCCGGGATGCGGGCTCCGGCCCCGGGGAGGACAAGGGCGCCGGCAAGGCGCTGCTGCTCGGTCTGGCGATCGGTGACCGATCCGGTCTGGACGAGGGCCAGTGGGAGGCGCTGCTCGCCACGGGCACCAATCATCTGCTCGCCATTTCGGGATTGCACGTCGGCATGATCGCGGCCCTGGCCGGGCTTTTCACCCGCGTGATCTGGCCGAGGCTGGCCGGGCATTCCGCTCTCCCGGCGCAGTGGGTCGGCGCGGCCGCCGCCGTTGCCGCGGCCTGGGGGTATGCGCTGGTGGCAGGACTTTCCATCCCGACGCTGCGCGCGGCGCTGATGCTGACGATTCTTCTGCTGGGGGTGCTGGGGCGGCGGCGCTGGCGTCTGTTCGACCTGTGGCTCGTGGCCTTCGTGCTGGTCATCGCCATCGACCCGTTCGCACCACTGGACATGGGGTTCTGGCTGTCCTTCGCCGCCGTTCTCCTGATCCTCGCCGTGATCCGGGGGCGGGCTCGCTGGACCGGGCTGGTGGGGCTCGTCCGCCTCCAGTGGCTGCTGATGCTCGGCTTGCTGCCGTTGACCTGGTGGCTGTTCGACCGCGTCGCCTTCGCGTCGCTGCCGGCCAATCTGCTGGCCGTTCCGCTGGTATCCATCCTGCTCACTCCGCTGGCGCTGTTCACCCTGTTCCTGGCGGGATTCAGCCCTGCGGCGGCGGCCTGGCCGGCGCTTGCCATCGATCATGTCGGACGGTGGCTCTTTGCCGTGCTCGACTGGCTGGTGGCCGTGTTCCCGGAATCCTCGATCGGGGCACCTGCCGGCCTGTGGGTGATCCTGCTCGTGCTGGGGGTCGGCTGGCTGCTGATGCCGCGGGGCTGGCCGGGCAAGCCGCTTGCCCTTGTCCTGCTGTTGCCGGCGTTGCTGGTCTCGCCCGGACGGCCGCCGGAGGGAGAGTTCGTGGCACTGGTGATGGACGTGGGGCAGGGGGCGGCCGTCCTGCTGCAAACCGAGCGACACGCCATGCTCTACGACACGGGCCCGCGCTGGGGTCGTTTCGATACCGGCGAGGCGGTGGTCCTGCCCGCCCTGCGGTCCCTGGGAGTCTCGCGGCTTGACCGCATCGTCGTCAGTCATGCCGCGGGGGATCATGCCGGCGGCCTGCCGGCCGTTCGGGCGCGATATCCGCGGGCCGATATCGTCGGGCCGGAGGAGGCCGCTTACGGCATGGCCGAGGACGAGATTCCCGGCTGTCCTCACGGGCAAGGCTGGCGATGGGACGGGGTGGCGTTCACCCTGCTGCAGGCGCCGATGCGATCGGAGAACGACCGTTCCTGTGTCCTGAAGGTCGAGGGACGGTCGGGGAGCCTGCTGTTGACCGGCGACATCGAGAAAGCGGCGGAGCACTGGTTGGTCCGCAACGCCGATGTCGCCGCGGATACGGTGATGGTGCCGCACCACGGGTCGACCAGCTCGTCGAGCGCGGCCTTCATCGAGGCGGTCGGAGCGGAAGAGGCGGTGGTGAGCGCCGGGTTTCTCAACCGCTGGGATCATCCCCGTGCCGAGGTGGTTTCCCGCTGGCAGGCCGCGGGTGCCCGTGTATGGCGCACGGACCGCGATGGAGCGATCTGGCTGGGCGGCGACGGCCCTGTCGCCGAGCGGGTCCGCCGCTGGCCTTTCGCATGGCGCACCGGCAGCAAGCCAGCCCCTGACGGAATCGCGCGCGTCGGCGACCACCCGGCGGGGCGGTGAGCTCTTGACGACACGGGTTCTTGCCATCATGTCGCGACATGTGGCCCGTTAGCACGTAGAGTATAGGCATCTGCCAGGGACCGGGCTTTGTGCGAGAGGGATCCTCGACCCAAGTGACGAGATCCCTGATCGACAATGAAGCTTACGACCCTGTACTCCGAGGAGCAGATCCGCGCCGCCGAGAAATACCTCCGCGAAGTCGGCGCCGACGACCTCACCCTCGACAACCGTAACGGGCGCGCCCCGCGATCGGAAACCCTGCGCGTCTCCACGCTCGACGGCAGCCGCAGCGCCCTGATCGAGGATGCGCGCGTCGACCCCTTCGCCAAGGACCGGGTCGCCCTGATCGTCCCCCGCTACCTGAATCAGTTGCCCCAGTCGTGGCGAAGCGGCGGTGTCACGCTGGTCATCGAGCGACCGTTCGCCGACGAATCCCTGGGGGTGCGCGAGCTGATCGAAGGGTTGGTGGTGGAAGGCAGGGAAGCGAGTCGCGAAGGGGATCCCGTGCAGTCCCTGGTGCTGATCATGCAGGTCAATCGCCATCGGTTCTTCGACCCGGGCGAGAGCCTGGACTGACTTCCCCGGCTTGCGGTTCTCCGTCGATTGAACTAACTGTTGTCCGAGCGGCCCGTCGGCGGGATCTCCATGGTGGAGTGACGGGCGGGTCGATTCCGGGAAACGCCGGGCGAGAGGTCATGGCCCGGGGGGCGAACGACGGTGTCCTCACGGGGCCGTCGACGCCTCGCTCGGTGTCTATCCCAACAGCGCGGAGGAATCGCAATGAGCAGTCGGGATGAACTGATCGACAAGTACGCCGAGGAAATCCGGGAGAAGTGCGGGGAGACGCCGGACCGGGATCTTCTCCAGCGCGTGGTCGTGGGACTGGGGCCGGCGGTCTACAACGCGGACGCCTCGGTGGTCGCGGCGAGTGACCCGGACGAGGTGGAGAGCATCAAGAAGAACTTCCTGGTCAAGAAACTCGGGCTGACCGACGGCCCGGAGCTGGACGCCGCACTGGACAAGGTGTTCGATCAGTACGGCCGCTCCAATCGCCACAAGTACCGGGCGGTGGTCTACTACCTGCTCACGCGCCACTTCGGCCGGGAAGCGGCCTACGCCTGACCGGTTTTATCCGGCGCCAAAAAGAGAACCCCGACCTGCGGAACAGGTCGGGGTTCTTTCGTCCCGCGAGCCGGGGGCGGCGGTCAGTCTTCCAGGCTCAGGGCCGGATAGACGCCGTTCTCGTCGTGGACCTCGCGGCCGGTCAGCGGCGGGTTGAACACGCAGATCAGGCGCATGTCCTCGCTGCCGCCGCGCAGGTAGTGCTTGTCGGCCGCCGGGTCGTTGAGCAGGTACATCATGCCGTCGCGGATCGGGTAGGTGACATCGTTGGTGATGTCGTGGATCTCCCCGTTGCCACCCACGCAGTAGACCGCCTCGATGTGGTTCTGGTAGTGGATGTAGGTCTCCGTGCCGGCACGGATGATGGTGTCGTTGTAGGAAAAGCCGACCTTGTCGTCGGCGAGGATCAGCCGGCGGCTGACCCAGTTGCCGTTTTCCGCTTCGACTTCGCGGTCGGTGCCGATGATGTCCCGGTCTAGGTAACGTACGAGCATGTTTGACTCCGTGACTGGTGGAACAGGCCTGGCCCCCTGGAGAGGCCGGCGCGGTGTGTCGGTTGTATCAGCCCTTGCGCGCGGCAACGGCGGCGTCGACGGCCTCGTCGAGGATGTCCAGGCCCTGGTTCAGCTCGGCCTCGCTGATGGTCAGCGGGGCGAGGAACTTCATCACCTGGTCGTCGGCGCCGGCGGTCTCGGCCAGCAGGCCTCGCTTGAACGCCTCGGCGGAGATCTCGTTGCAGAAGTCCTCGTGTTCGGAGTGCAGGCCCCAGATCATGCCCAGGCCGCGCACGCCCTCGATCAGGTCCGGGTGACGTTCGGCGATGGCCTTGAAGCGTTTCTCGACCTTTTCTCCCTTGGCGACGACTTCCTTGGAGAACTCGTCGGTCTCCCAGCGCTCGAGCGCGGTCGCCCCGGCGACGAAGGCCAGCGAGTTGCCGCGGAACGTGCCGGTGTGCTCGCCCGGCGACCACTCGTCGATTTCCGGGCGCATCAGGACGATGGCCATCGGCAGGCCGGTGCCGATCGACTTGGAGATGGTGACGATGTCCGGCTTGATCCCCGCGCGCTCGAAGCTGAAGAAGTTGCCGGTCCGACCGTTGCCCACCTGGATGTCATCGACGATCAAGAGGATGTCGAGGTCCTTGCACATCTTGTCGAGCTTCTTGAGCCACTCGACCGAGGCCACGTTGATGCCGCCTTCGCCCTGGATGGTCTCGACGATGATGCCGGCCGGGAGGTCGTAGCCGGAGCTCGCGTCCTCGTAGTACTGGCGCATCATGTCGATGCTGTCCATCTGGCCTTCGCCGGTCGGGTCGAAGTAGTTGTCGTACGGCATCTTGGTGACGTTGAGAGGCACGCCGTAGAAATCGTCGTGGTAGAACTCGTTGCCGGTGACCGCCAGCGCCCCGAGGGTGTGGCCGTGGTAGGCGTTGGTGAAGGAGACGATCTTGGAGCGTTCCTTGACCTTGCGCGCCAGCTTCAGGGCCGTCTCGACGGCGTTGGTGCCGGTCGGGCCGACGAACTGGACCTTGTAGTCGAGATCGCGCGGCTGAAGGATGGTCTCCTGCAGCTTCTTGATGAAAAGGTACTTGGCGTCGGTCGCCTTGTCGAGTGCGTTGGTGACGCCGTCACGCTCGATGAAGTCGATGATCGCCCGCTTGATGGCCGGATCGTTGTGGCCGTAGTTCAGCGAGCCGGCGCCACCGAAGAAGTCGATGTAGGCCTTGCCCTGGTGGTCCCACATCGTGGCGTTCTTGGATTTGACGAAAATGGTCGGGAACGAGCGGATGTAACCGCGAACGTTGGACTCGTATTTCTCGAACAGGTCGATGTTCATCACAGGTCCTCGTCTTGAGCGTGAAAAGTGAAAAAGATGATAGGCGCACGAGGCACCGCCGGCCACTTGGGCGGCAGCCGGCGGTGTCGTGGATCAGAGATCGATGACGTAGAGGTCTTCCGGCTGGTGACCATCGCCGAGAAGCTCGCTGGAGAGGTAGGGCTCGCTGCGGATCGAGCGGCCGAGTTTTTCCGCCCAGCGGGTGAACAGGGCCTTGGAAGCCGGGTTGTCGGGGGCGATGGTGAGCTCGATGCGCTTGATGTCGCCGAACCAGTCGCGCTCCTCGAGGGTCTTGAGCAGGCGGGAGGCCACGCCCTGGCCGCGGACGGAGGCATCGACGCCGATTTGCCAGACGAACAGGGTGTCCGGGTTGTCCGGCAGGCGGTAGGCGGTCACGAATCCGACGAGATCCTCGCCCTTTTCCGCGATGACGCAGGTCGAGCGGAAATGATCCGCCAGAAGGAAATACAGGTAGGCAGAGTTGAGGTCGAGCGTGCCCGCTCGCTG
Source organism: Guyparkeria sp. (assembly GCA_041690375.1). GTDB lineage: Bacteria > Pseudomonadota > Gammaproteobacteria > Halothiobacillales > Halothiobacillaceae > Guyparkeria. Next base: position 41,618 of record JAWLHL010000007.1, read on the forward strand.
AATCAACCGGTGAATCCGACCCCCGTCCTCGAGGCGCGGTTCACGAAAGTGAATCGTCATGCTTTTTTGCCCGTGCGCGTTACGTTTCCAGCCGCGTTCGGGTCCGTATAAGTGAACGAACATTATAGAGCATGACCTTCAAAGCTCAACCGGGGTGCCCGTGGCGTTCGGGGTTTGCGGGGCAAGTCCGGACCGGGTGCGGTTGGTCCCGGGTCGTCATGCCGGGGTTTCGGACAGTTGGCGATGGGGAGGGCTTGCGGGTGCGCGGGCTTCGCCTGGTTTCGACGTCAGCCGCCGTGGCACCGCGAGCGGCTGGAGGAAGCCGGCCGGTGGAAGGCGATGGGTGCGTGAGACCCGTTCAGCCGGGAGATGTCGGCGAGGGAATGACGGTCGAGTATGCCCCAGAAGGCGTCGAGCGCCTCGGCGAGGATCGGGGCGAGCCGGCAGCCGCCCCGGATCGGACAGCGAGGTTCGTCGCCGAAGCAGTCCACGAGTTCCCAGTGGCATTCCACGTCCCTCGCTACCTCGCCGAGCGAGATGTCCTCGGGGGCGCGGGCGAGTTCGAGCCCGCCGCCCTTGCCGCGCCTGGCGTGGACGTGGCCCCGGCTCGCCAGCAGGTTGGCGACCTTCATCAGGTGGTTGTAGGACACCTCGAAATAGTCGGCGATCTCCCGGATCTTCGGCAGGGCAGGGGTTTGCGTGGACTCCGCGCCCCCGTCGGTCCAGCGCGACTGGTTGGCCAGGTAGATCAGGATGCGGAAGGCGAGGTCGGTCTGCTGGTTGAGCTGCACGGCGTCCGCTCCGGTTGGCGGTGTCGGTAATATGCAAGGAGTATGCATATTATGGTCGCGTCTTGCCAGTCATGCTGGAGGGTTGCCTCGAGACGCCACGGGCAACCGAAACCCCTCTCCCGCGAGCTCCACTCGACCCTCGGGGCCACCCGTCGCCTGCAGGCCGGGTTGGATCCGGGGAAATACGAACAGGGCCCGCCGAATGGCGGGCCCTGGTGGCAGCGACGTATCTGGAACCGGTCTACAGTGACCGGCGTGCGAAGGACTCGTAGTCGTCGTAGCCCTTCTTTCTCAGCCACCGGTTCAGTGCCTCGAGGCCGGCCTCGATCTGCTTCGGTCGAGGGTGCTTGAGTTCTTCCTCGCGAACCTGCCGGTAGAGCTGGTCGAACTCCTTCTTCAGCTTCGGGTCGTGAAGGCCGTGGCGCGTGGAACGGAATCCCGTCGTCTCGCCGTCCGCCGCGATTTCCGGCTGGAAGTAGCCGATGGTCCAGTAGTGATCCCCGTTCTTGCAGACGTTCTTGGTCACCGCGAAGAAGCGGTCCTGCCTCTCCTTGATCCGGTTCCACAGCAGGTAATAGACGGCGCGCGGGACGTCGGGGTGCCGGATCAGGTTGTGCGGCTTTCCCAGGGCGTCTTCCTTGGTGTACCCGGTGACCCGGGTGAACACGGGGTTGATGAACTTGATCACTCCGCGTTCATCGGTGCGCGTCGAGATGATCTCGGATTCCAGCAGCTCGCGTTCGCGTCCGCTCAGCTCCTTCTCGGTCATGACTCCTCCTCTGGTGGTTTGCTTTTGTTGTCGTCATGCTCTTGCGGCCCCTTCGGGTGGGGACCGTCCTTTGGAATCCGTGGAGCAGCGGCCCGATCGTCCGGGCCGGTGATCAGATGACTCGCGAGAACCGCTGACCGTCCAGCGTGCCGTGGTACTCGTCGAAGGCCATGCAGATGTTGCGGATCAGCAGTCGCCCGCGGGGCTCGACCACGACCTCGTCGGCTTCGAGGCGCAGGAGGTCGTCATCGGCCATCGATTTCAGCTCGGCGAGCGCGTCGGCGAAGTGTTTCCGGAAGTCGATGCCGAAACGGGCCTCGACCGCCGGGATCGACAGCCGGAAGTGACAGATCAGCTCGGTGATCACGTGCCGACGCAGCGCGTCCTCCTCGGTGGTGACCAGCCCCTTCTCGATCGGCAGGCGACCATTGGCGAGCGCGTCGTGATAGCGGTCTAGCTCCTTGACGTTCTGGCTGAACGCGCCGCCGACCTGGCTGATCGACGAGACGCCCATCGCGACCATGTCGCACTCGGCATGGGTCGAGTAGCCCTGGAAGTTGCGGTGCAGGGTGCCCTCGCGCTGGGCGGTCGCCAGCGGGTCGTCCGGCTTGGCGAAGTGGTCCATGCCGATCAGGACGTAGCCGGCATCCAGCAGGTACTCGATGGTCGAGCCGAGAATGTCGAGCTTTTCCGCCGGGCTGGGCAGGTCGTCCGAGGCGATGCGCCGTTGAGGCTTGAAGCGCTGCGGCAGGTGGGCGTAGTTGAAGATCGACAGCCGGTCGGGATCGAGCTCGATCACCCGGTCGAGCGTCTTCATGAACCGCTCTCGCGTCTGGAACGGCAGGCCGTAGATCAGGTCGAGGCTCACGCCGTGGAAATCCTGCTCGCGGGCGGTGTCGACCACCTCCTTCGTCTCCTCGAAGCTCTGGATGCGGTTGACCGCCTTCTGCACCACGGGGTCGAAGTCCTGTACCCCGAGGCTGATCCGATTGAAGCCGATCTCGCGCAACAGGCGGATGGTGGCCGCGTCGGCCTCGCGCGGGTCGATCTCGATCGAGTACTCGCCGGTGTCGTCGGTCTTGAGCGCGAAGTGCTCGCCGGTCTTGCGCATGAGTTCGCGCATCTCGTCGTGGGAGAGGAACGTCGGCGTGCCGCCGCCCCAGTGGAGCTGGTCGACCGGGCGTCCGTCATCGAAGAGCGCTGACTGCAGCGCCATCTCTCGGTAGACGTCGTCGAGGTAGGGGCGGGCCTTGCCGCGGTCCTTGGTGACCACCTTGTTGCAGGCGCAGTAGAAACAGACCGTGTCGCAGAACGGGATGTGCACGTACAGCGACAGCGGGCCCCCGGCGGCATTCGAGCGCGCCGCCGCCTCGCGGTAGTCGTCTTCGCCGAAGCCGTCGTGGAACTGCACCGCCGTGGGATAGGAGGTGTAGCGCGGACCGCTGGTGTCGTAGCGCCGGATCAGTTCCGGATCGAAGAGCTTGTGATCGGTGTCGTTCATGTGGCTGTACCGGTCCGTAGTGGGCGTCGGGGCCGCCCGGATGTCTGTCGGAAAAAAGTCTAGCGCCTCGCCGGGACGGTTTCCCCCAAGTAGAATGCTCGGGTAATTCATGGCATTGGCCGGGGGGGGGGCGGTGCCCGCCTCGGGCCTTTCATGTCCGCGTCGGACTGGATATCCTCTGCGCCCTCCGCGGGACGGTCGCATGGTTGGGGAAACGGCATGATCGGCGAGATGCTTCAGGGATTGGACTACTTCGGGACCGCGGTGTTCGCGGTCAGTGGCGCGCTGGTCGCCAGCCGGCGGCACATGGACCTGATGGGGTTCCTGATCCTCGCCACGGTGACCGGCATCGGCGGCGGGACGCTGCGCGACCTCCTGCTCGGCCGCCCGGTGTTCTGGCTCACGCAGTGGGAGTACCTGCTGATCACCGCCGTGATGGCCATCGCCACCTTCTACGCCACCCGCCCGTTCCAGCAGCGCTCCAACTGGCTGCTGTGGGCGGACGCGGTGGGGCTGGCGGCCTTCTGCGTGATCGGGGCGCAGATCGCGCTGTCCATGGACGCCAGCCCCATGATCGCGGTGATGATGGGTATCATGACCGCCACCTTCGGCGGGCTGATCCGGGACGTGCTGGCCGGCGAACCGCCGCTGCTGCTGCACCGCGAGATCTACGCCTCGGCCGCGCTGGTCGGGGGGATCGTCTATGTTCTGTTCGCCCACTGGCTGGACTGGCCGGTCGCCGCCGTGATCCTCGGCTTTACCCTCACGCTCGTCGTGCGGGGCCTGGGGATCCGCTATCACTGGCACCTGCCGTCGGCCGGGCGCAGATAGGCGCCGGGCCGGACATCCGACACTCACAGGCTTCGAGCATTCCATTGATATGAGCAACGCCGTCGAGATCTACGGGCTCGAGAAGACCTACGAAGGGGGCACGCGTGCCCTCAAGGGCATCGAGCTTTCCATCGAGGAGGGGGACTTTTTCGCCCTGCTCGGTCCCAACGGGGCGGGCAAGTCCACCACCATCGGCATCCTCTGCTCGCTGGTCAACAAGACCGCCGGCAGCGTGCGCGTATTCGGTCACGACCTCGACCGCGACCGCGCCTGGGTGAAGTCCCAGATCGGCGTGGTGCCGCAGGAATTCAACTTCAACCAGTTCGAGCCGGTCGAGGAAGTCGTCATCAACCAGGGCGGCTTCTACGGCATGACGCGCCGCGCGGCGAAGAAGCGCGCCCACGAGCTGTTGAAGCAGCTGGGCCTGTTCGACAAGCGCGAGGGGATGGCCCGGGCGCTTTCCGGCGGCATGAAGCGCCGCCTGATGATCGCCCGCGCGCTGGTGCACGGCCCGCGCATGCTGATCCTCGACGAGCCCACCGCCGGGGTGGACATCGAGCTGCGCCGCGGCATGTGGGACTTCCTCACCCGGATCAACCGGCAGGGCACCACCATCATCCTGACCACGCACTACCTCGAGGAAGCCGAGGCCCTGTGCCGCAACATCGCGATCATCAACGAGGGGCGGATCGTCGAGCATTCCTCGATGCGCAACCTCCTGGCGAAGCTCTCGCAGGAGACCTTCGTCCTCTATGCCCGCGAACCGGTCGAGTCGCTGCCGGAGATGCCGGTGGTCGGTTCGCGACTGGTCGACGAGGAGACCATCGAGGTGGATCTCACTCGCGGTCAGGAGCTGACCGGCGTGTTCGACGTGCTGCGGGGGCACGGCATCGTGATCGAACGCATGAAGAACAAGACCAGCCGCCTCGAGGAGCTGTTCCTGCGACTGGTGCAGGATGACGACGAGGCGGCGAAGACTGAATCCACCGAGGAGCGCCCATGAGCATCCGTTCCGGAAGCGACGCATTCGAACCGCAGGGCACCGGCGAGAAGGCCGTCGGGCTGACCGCACGTGGAGCCTGGAACGCCTTCGTCATGCTGCTGACCCGCGAGATCCTGCGCTTCGGCCGGATCTGGGTGCAGACCGTCCTGCCGCCGATGATCATGACCGCGCTGTACTTCGTGGTCTTCGGTCACCTGATCGGGCCGCGCATCGGCGAGATCGACGGCGTGCCCTACATCCAGTACCTGGTGCCCGGGCTGATCCTGATGTCGGTGATCACGCAGAGCTACGCCAACTCGGTGTCGAGCTTCTTCGGCGCGAAGTTCGCCCGCCACGTCGAGGAACTGCTGGTCTCGCCCATGCCCAACTGGCTGATCATCGTCGGCTACGTCGCCGGCGGAGTGGCGCGGGGGCTGACCGTCGGCGGGGCGGTGACCATCGTCGCCCTGCTGTTCGCCGAGCTCTCGGTCCACAGCGTGCTGAACCTGTTCGGCGTGGCGCTGATGACCTCGATCCTGTTCGCGCTCGGCGGTCTGATCAACGCGGTCTACGCCACGCACTTCGACCACATCTCGATCGTGCCGACCTTCGTGCTCACCCCGCTGACCTACCTGGGCGGGGTGTTCTACTCGATCAACATGCTCTCGGAGTTCTGGCAGCAGGCCTCGCTCTACAACCCGGTGCTCTACATCATCAACGGCTTTCGCTACGCGATGCTGGGCATCAGCGACGTGCCGGTCTGGAGCACCTACGCCATTCTGGGAGTCGGCATCCTGATCGCCTATCTCTACGCGCTGCGCCTGTTCCGCAAGGGGATCGGCCTGCGCGGGTAGTGCGCAGCTCCGGGAGCGGAGCGGTACATCGGTCAGCCGCGCAGCGAGAGCCGCTCGCGGATCAGGCGTTCGAGCACGCGGGCGTGGTTGTGCTCGGTGTCCCGCGCCGCGTAGAGCAGGGTGAGTGGTCGATCCTCGGCGATCGCCACCAGGCGATCGAGGTCCGCATTGCCCTCCAGCTCGCGCCGGTAGCGGCGCTCGAACTCGTCGAAGCGCTCCGGGTCGTGGCCGAACCAGCGCCGCAGGGCCCCGGAGGGGGCGACCTGCTTGAGCCACTCGTCGTGGTGCAGGTCCTGCTTCTTCACCCCGCGGGGCCACAGCCGGTCGACGAGCACCCGGTAGCCCTCGTTCGGGCCCGGCGGGTCGTAGACCCGGCGGATGGTAATGCTGCCACCGGCCACGGCACTATCCCTTGGGGCCGAACAGCGCCCAGATGATCAGGCCGAGAATCGGCAGCAGCAGGATGACCACGATCCAGATCGCCTTCACGCCCGCCGATGCGCCGCTCTGCACCACCTTGATGATGGCGTAGATGTCGAGAATCAGGATGATCAGGCCCAGCAGGCCGCCGAAGGGTGCTTCCAGCATGTCTCGTTCCTCGCTTGCCGTGTCGGACCGCGCCTACCTCATGTCGGCGCGGCGTTTTTCCAGGTACCGTTGATGGTAGTCCTCGGCCGGCCAGAATGCGCTTGCCGGGGTGATTTCCGTGACGATGGGGCGGGAAAGGGTTTCCTGGTGGCCGGCCATGACCCGCTCGGCGATTTCCCGCTGGGTGGCGTCGAGCGGAAAGATCGCCGAGCGGTACTGGCTGCCCACGTCCGGCCCCTGCCGGTTGGGGGTGGTCGGATCGTGCATGGCGAAGAAGGCGCGCACCAGGTCGGTGTATCCGATCCGGTCGGGATCGTAGCGGACCAGCACGGCCTCGGCGTGGCCGGTCTCGCCGCTGCAGACCTGGCGGTAGTCGGGGTGATCGACATGGCCGCCGGTATAACCGGAAATGGCGTCGATCACCCCCGGCAACTGCCGGAAACGGTCCTCGACGCCCCAGAAGCATCCGGCCGCGAAGATGGCTTCCTGTGGTTGGTTCATCGACCTGCCTCCGTCGTTTGCATGGTGGGTCCGTGATTGTCCCGGCGTCGGAGCGAGTGCCTCGGAGAATAGAGAATGGACGAGAAAGAACCGCTTTTCGACCCGTCGCTGGCCGAGTGCCTGGAATGGGTCGAACGACGTCTGCAGGCGGAGCATGCCCACCGGGTCGGAAACGACGCGGTCACCGACATGCCCTGGTGGCCGGCGGGCCATGCCCGGGAGCGGGGGGACCGGGCGTTCGAGATCGCGACCGGCGCGGTGCTCACCCAGAACACCAACTGGCGCAACGTCGAGCGCGCCCTGGAAAACCTCGACCGGGCCGATGCCCTCGACGCCGCGACGATCCGGTCACTGCCCGACGAGCAGCTCGCGGAGTTGATCCGCCCGTCGGGCTTCTACCGCGTCAAGGCGGCACGGCTGAAGGCGCTGGCGGAGGCCTGGGAGCAGGCGGGTGGCTGGGCGGTGCTGCGCGAGCGGAGCACGGTCGACCTGAGAGCCTGGCTGCTCGCGATCCACGGGGTGGGACGGGAGACCGCCGACGACATCCTGCTCTACGGCTTCGAGCGCCCGGTCTGGGTCATCGACGCCTATACCCGCCGGCTGGTGGCCCGACTGGGCCACGAGGAACTCGCCGGCCAGCCCTACGAGACCATGGCCCAGCGGTTGCTGGTGCACACCCGCGAACCGACGGCCACGCGGCTGGCCGGCTGGCACGGGCTGGTGGTCGAGCACGCCAAGGCCTACTGTCGGGTGCGTCCGATCTGCGCGGGCTGCCCGCTGCAGGACCGCTGCGCCCATGGACGGGTAGAGGTCTCTTGAGGAAGGTCTGCACGAATCGATAGCTTCTCTGCGGGGCCGCCAGGGGTCCAGATGCAAGGCGCGGCCCGCCGCGAAGGGCCGTCGCCCTTTACAAGGGCCGCAACGCCGCAGATGGGCCCCTGGCGGCCCGCCCGGACGGGGGCTCGCGGGTTCCCGCACTCGGCGGTGCCGGCCCGCGACGGGCAACCAGCCCGTCGTCGGCCCGGCGCCTTGATTGCGAACGAACCCGCGAGCCAGAGAGGCCATCGATTCGTGCAGACCTTCCTTAAAGACGCCTGATCTCGCCGGTCTCGCCGTTTTCCAGCCAGTCGAGCAGGGCGGGCATCACCGAGCAGGGCGACTGGCGGTCTTCCACCGTCTCGCCGGGAAAGCGGGCATGGCGCATGCGGCTGTTGACCGGGCCGGGATCGAATCCCGCTATCCAGGTGCCCGGCGCCTCGGCGGCCCACTGGCGGACCATCCGCGCCACCCCCGCGTGGGCAATCGTGTAGGCGTTGCCGAAGGCCTCGGTGCCGCGATCGGTGTAGAACAGCACCTTCGGGCGGTCGGCCTTCTCCAGCAGCGACCAGACGCTGCGGGTCAGCGCGAAGGGCGCGGTCAGGTTCACGTGCAGGCTTTCCTGGAACTTCATCAGGTCCGCCTGGGCCAGCGGGGCGGGCTCGCCGGCGGTTCCCATGGCGTGCACGAGCAGGTCCAGCCGGCCGAACTCGGCCTCGATGCCCGAGGCCAGGGTCTCGTAGTCTTCCGGCGCGGCCCCGGAAAAGTCCACCGGCTGGATCAGCGGCGGCTCGCCGCGCGCGTACTCCGGCACGTCGGGCAGCACGCGCTCGACGATGTCGGCGGCCAGCCGGTCGAGCGCGTCGAGCTTGCGACCGAGCAGGATCAGGCTCGCCCCGCGGGCGGCCAGCGTCTGGGCCGTGGCGGTCCCCAGCGCGCCGGTGGCGCCGTTGACCAGCACGACCTGGCCGGCGAAGCGCGTGTCGGGTGTCGGGGAGGGTGTCATTGGCGGTCCTGTCGTGTCGGCTGTTTGGTTCGGGATGGCGGCTACCAGGAGGCGCGCCAGGCCAGCCACCACTGGCGCAGCGGGCTGATCTCCACGCGCGCCTCGGTGATGGCGCCCGGGGCGGCCAGCATCAGGCGAACATGCTCGCGGTCGATTGCCCGCAGGATGCGGAAAAGCCGCGGCGGGCGCCCGTCGCCGCCCCAGTCCTCCAGGCCGGCGCGGATGCGCTCGAGCTCCTCGGCGAACAGCCGCTCGCGCTCGGCCCGGGCCTGTGGCCGGTACAGGTCGGCTTCGTCCAGTCCGTGTGCGGCCAGCAGGTCGGCCGGGAGGTAGACCCGGCCGGCGCGTGCATGGCGGCCGAGCAGCCGGGCGCGTTCCAGCCGCCCGTGCCAGCGGCCGAGCGCTTCTGCGGCCCGCATGATCTCCTCGTCGCTATCCAGCAGCCGGGCGTAGAGCGAGAAGAGGCTGCCGTAGCGCGCGTCGAGAAACGCCTGCAGGTCGGTCTCGGCGGCGAAGCCTTCGTACTCGAGCTCGACGCGCGTGGCCCCGAGCCGTTGTTCGAGTTTCGCCACGAGCAAGGAGTCGGCCGAGCGGGCATCCTCCCGCAGGCCGAGCTCGTCGAGGGCGGCCAGCAGGGACTGGACGACGGGGTGTTCCGCGCGCCCCTCGGTCATGTCCAGCAGCGCCTGGCGCCACCAGTCGAGCTTGGACATGGCCACCTGTGGCTCGCTGATGGTCTCGCTGATCTCGGCAAGCGAGACATCCAGGGCGCGCAGCGCCGTCACGGCCCGCTGGCGGGCCGGGGGAAGCTTGAGGCTGGCGAGGCGGAAGGGGCTGCCGACCGGCCGGGCCAGGCGCTCGCACTCGGCATCGGGCAGGCGGGTGTCGGTCGGCCGCGCCGGGGTTCCGGGGGCGGTGGCGTTCATGGTGATCATGATATCAGGAATGCCCGCCACGATGCCCCGGCGGGGCGGTGCCGGCCGTCAGCCCCGTCCTGTCAGCACGCGCCAGGTGATGCGGGCGGTGGCGACCAGCTGGGTCACCGCCGAGCGGGCGGGGCGCTCCTCGAACCAGAGGCCCGGGTCGACCTGGCGTTCGCGCAGTATCTGCTCGATCCGGGCGATGGCCAGCCGGTAGCGAAAGCCGCCGAACCAGGGGCGGCCGAGGGGAGCGGCGCCCTGGAGCACGCGTCGGATCTGTCCGGCGAAGCGTTCGTTGAAGCGGCGGAAGGCGAAGTCCACCCGCTTTTCCACGAAGTGGTCCTCCTCGACGCCGCAGTCGGCCAGCTCGTCGCTCGGCAGGCGCATGGGATGGCCCCGGCGGCGGTCCGCCGGCGCTTCCAGCCAGCCGTCGACCAGCAGGGCGGCGGTGACCAGGCCATCGATGCGTGCCTGTGTCGTCCGGTCGAGCCGGTCGAAGAAATCCGGGCGCAGGGGGTCCAGGCGGTCGCGGTAGTGGGCGACCAGGTCGGCCAGTGACGCCGGCTGGATCGAGGGGCGCAACTCGTGGGCCGGCAGGGAGGCCCGCGGCAGCCAGGTCAGCAGGCGGTGAATTTGCGTGGACATGTGGCGAGGTCTCAGGCCGTCGCCGCCGACCGGCCGGCGCCGTTCAGCAGTTCCGCGATCTGTGTCGGGCGGTCGATCACCACGGTCGCGCCCCATTCCTCGATGGGGCGCTCGCCGTCGAGGTAGCCCCAGCGGCCGGCGACCGTCGGCATGCGGGCGGCGTTGCCGGCGATGATGTCGCGCTCGTGATCGCCGATGTACCAGATGGTCTCCGGCGCCAGTCGCAGCTTGCCGGCGGCGTACAGCAGCGGGTCGGGGTGGGGCTTGGCGCGGTTGAGATCGTCGCCGCAGACCACGACCACCGGTTGCAGCGCCAGTGCCTCGAGGAGCCGGCGGGTCAGGCCGCCGGGCTTGTTGGTCACCACCCCCCAGGGCAGGGGGCGGGCATCGAGTTCCTCCACCAGCCGGTCGAGACCCGGGAACAGCCGCGTGTGAAGGGCGAGGTTTTCCGCGTACAGGCCCAGGAAGCGCTCGCGCAGGGCCTCGTAACGTTCGTGATCGGGGGCGATGCCCATGCCGATCGCGAGCAGGCCGCGCGCCCCGTTGGAGACATGCGGGCGCATCTGTGCAGGCTGCATCGGCTCGAGCCCTTCCTCCACGCGCAGCCGGTTGAGCGCCGCGGCCATGTCCGGCGCGGTGTCGAGCAGTGTGCCGTCCAGATCGAACAGGATGGCTTGTGGCGCGGTGAGGGTGGGCATGCAGTCAGGGTTCCTTGACGAAGGCCATCAGGTAGTTCACGTCGAGATCCCGGTCGTTGAGCGAGAACTCCCGGGTCAGCGGGTTGTAGACGATGCCCGTCGAGGCGATCGGGCGCAAGCCGGCGAGTCGTCCCATGCGGGCCAGCTCGCCGGGGCGGATGAACCGGCGGTGGTCGTGCGTGCCCTTCGGCACCATGCCGAGGATGTACTCGGCGGCCACGATGCCCAGCAGCCAGGACTTGGCGTTGCGGTTGAGCGTGGACACGAACACGTGGCCGCCGGGGCGCACGGCGCAGGCCAGCGCGTCGACGATCGCCTGCGGGTCCTCGACGTGCTCGAGCATCTCCATGCAGGTGACCACGTCGAACGTGCCGGCATGTTCGGGCGCGAACCGGGTGACATCGGCGACCCGGTAGTCGATGCCGAGGTAGTCCGGGGCGTGCTCGCGGGCCACCGCGATCACGTCCTCGGCGAGATCCAGTGCCGTGAGCCGGGCCCCGCTGCGCGCCAGGGACTCGGCGAGGATGCCGCCGCCGCAGCCGACGTCGAGCACCGCCTGGTCGCCCGGGTCGCTGTGCTCTTCGATGAAGGCCATGCGCAGCGGGTTGATGGCGTGCAGCGAGGCGAACGGCCCGTCGCTGTCCCACCACTGCCGGGCGAGCTGGTTGAAGTGCGCCAGTTCCTCGGGCGAGGCGCTGGAGACCGTGGTGTCCTGCGATGTCGTCTGGCTGGTCATTGCCTGGTGCTCCCGCATGCTTGCCCGCCGGTCCGGGCCCTGATGATCGGGTCGTGCCAGGTCCGGGCTCGTTCGATGATCGCGCGCGTGTCGAGGTGGCGCAACCGCCCGCCTGAGAGCAGCGGGTGGCCGTCCACCCAGACGTCGCTGACCTGCCGGCGCGAGGCGCTGTAGACGAGCGTGGTGACCGGATCGTAGACCGGCTGGGTTTCCGGCTCGTCGAGGTTCACGGCGACCAGGTCGGCGCGCTTGCCGGGTTCGATCGAGCCGATCCGGTCGTCGAGGCCGAAGGCCCGCGCGCTGCCCAGGGTGGCCATGTGCAGCGCCTCGTGGGCGCTGACCACGGAGGCGTCCCGGGCGATCGTCTTGGCGATGAGCGCGGCGGTGCGCATCTCGTCGAACATGTCCAGGTCGTTGTTGCTCGCCGCCCCGTCGGTGCCGAGCCCGACGTTCACGCCGGCGTCGAGCAGACGGGCCACCGGGCAGAACCCCGAGGCGAGCTTGAGGTTCGACTGCGGTGAATGGAGCACGTGCGCGCCGGTATGGGCGAGCCGCCGGATCTCGGCCTCCTCGAGTTGCGTCATGTGCACGGCCACCAGGTGCTCGTTGACCAGTCCGAGCCGGTCGAGGCGCGCGAGCGGCCGCTCTCCCGAGGCGGCGAGGGCATCTTCCACCTCCCGGGCCGTCTCGTGGACGTGCATGTGGACCGGCAGGTCGAGCTGGTCGCTCATCGTCCGGATGCGCTTGAGTGCCGCGTCGCCGACGGTGTAGGGCGCGTGCGGGGCCAGGGCGAAGTCCACGTGCGGGTGGTCGCGCCACCGGTCGATCAGCTCGATGCCCTTCGCCAGCGCCTCGTCCGGGCTGGCGGCCCAGGGGTTGGGGGCATCGATCACCACGATGCCGAACACGCCGCGCAGGCCGGCCTCCAAGGTGGCCTCGATCGCCGCCTCGGGGAAGAAGTACATGTCGGCCATGCACGTGGTGCCGCCGCGCAGCATCTCCAGGGCGGCCAGCATGGTCCCGTCGCGGACGAAATCCATTCCCAGCACCTGCCCCTCGACCGGCCAGATGTGGTCCTCGAGCCAGGTCATCAGGGGCAGGTCGCCGGCGATGCCGCGCATCAGGGTCATCGCCGCGTGGGTATGCCCGTTGACCAGTCCCGGGATGAGCGCGTGTTCCGACAGTTCGACCCATTCGGCGGCCCCGTGGCGGGCGCGCGCCTCGGCGCGGGGCAGGATCGCCTCGATCTCGCCGTCGCGGACCACCACCGCGTGGTCCTCGAGGGCGACGTCATCCGGGGCGATCGGGATGAGCCAGCGCGGGGCGAGTATCTTGCGTTGCGGGTGGTCGTGGATCATGGGCGGGGGCGAGTCCGGCATCGATGGGATGGGTTGGGAAATAGGGTCAAGACTAGCACGGGAGCCGACCGCTGCCGGGGGCGCTACGGGGAGTTCGGAAAACGTGTTATCCTCAAGCGCTTGCATTTCCGGCCCGCCGGCCGGTGAAGGCCCGACTCGTCCGAATCCGGACCAGTTCGGCCAGCCGGGGTGACCCGGGACAAGAATTCACGTAACGAACAGACGCGCTCGTCGGCAGAGGAGCGCGCTTTTTGGTTTTGACACGTTCCAACGTTCGGGAACGGGATCGTCGAGGTTTGCCGTGAGCGAGTTTCTGTTGCCAACCTACAATCGCCAGCCGGTTCGCTTCGTCCGGGGGGAAGGTCCCTACCTGTGGGACGAGGCCGGCGTGCAGTACCTGGACGCCATCAGCGGCATCGCGGTGACCGGGCTCGGCCATGCCCAGCCGGACATCGCCGAGGCGATCTGCGATCAGGCGAAGACGCTCATCCATACCTCGAACCTCTACGGCATTCCCTGGCAGGAGCGTCTCGGCGAGCGGCTGGCCTCGCTGTCGGGCATGCAGAAGGTGTTCTTCGCCAACTCCGGCACCGAGGCCAACGAGGCGGCGATCAAGCTCGCCCGCCTGCATGGCCGTCGCCGGCAGGTGGCCACGCCGAAGATCGCCGTGATGGAACACAGTTTCCACGGTCGCACGCTGGCGGCTCTCGCCGCGACCGGCAACGCCGCGATCCAGAAGGGCTTCGAGCCGTTGCTCGACGGGTTCGTACGCGTGCCGTTCGGCGATGCCGAGGCGCTGAGGCAGGCGGCCGCCGACGAGCAGATCGTCGCGGTCCTGCTCGAACCGGTGCAGGGCGAGGGTGGAGTCCGCCCGGCCCCCGAGGGCTATCTGGCCGCCGTGCGCGAGATCTGCGACCAGCACGACTGGCTGATGATGGTGGACGAGGTGCAGACCGGCATCGGCCGTACCGGACGGTGGTTCGGCTTCCAGCACGAGGACGTGCTCCCGGATGTCATGACCCTGGCCAAGGGACTGGGCAACGGCGTACCCATTGGCGCCTGCCTGACCGCCGGTCGGGCCACCGAGTTGTTCGGGCCGGGCAGTCACGGCTCGACCTTCGGCGGCAATCCGCTGGTCTGCCGGGTAGCCTGCACCGTGCTCGACGTGATCGAGCGCGACGGCCTGGTCACCCGGGCCCAGTCGCTGGGCGACCAGCTGGTCGAGCGCATCTCGGCGGGCCTGGTCGACGTGCCGGCATGCCGCGACGTGCGCGGACGCGGCCTGATGGTGGGCATCGAGCTCGACCGCCCCTGCGGGGAGCTGGTGGGCCGTGCCCTGTCCGAGCACCTGCTGATCAACGTGACGGCCGGGTCGGTGATCCGCCTGCTGCCGCCGTTGATCCTGAGTGCCTCGCAGGCCGACCTGATCGCCGATCGCCTGGTGGCCCTGGTTCGAAACTGGCTCGACACGACCGAGCCCGCCGAATAAATCCGGTCAGGGCCGAATCCGGCCCGGCCGCCATAGGAAAGCGAGACCCATGTCGACACGTCACTTCCTCAGCCTGTTCGATCTCACCACCGACGAGTATCGCGCCCTGTTCGAGCGCGCCGGCCGGATTCAGGCCGCCCGCGAGCGCGGCGAGCGTCCCAACACGCTCGAGCGCCGCGTGCTGGGCATGATCTTCGAGAAGGCCTCCACCCGCACGCGGCTGTCGTTCGAGTCGGGCATGGCCCAGCTCGGCGGCTCGGCGATCTTCCTCTCCCCGCGCGACACGCAGCTCGGGCGGGGCGAGCCGGTCGAGGATTCCGCGCGCGTCATGTCGCGGATGGTCGACGCCATCATGATCCGCGCCAACGACCACGGCATGGTCGAGACCTTCGCCGCGAACAGCCGCGTGCCGGTGATCAACGCGCTCACCGACCTCAATCACCCCTGCCAGTTGCTGGCCGACGTGTATACCTACCAGCGCCACCGCGGTTCGATCGCCGGCAAGCGGGTCGCCTGGGTGGGTGACGGCTTCAACATGTGCCACTCCTACATCAACGCCGCGCGCGTGTTCGGCTTCGAGCTGACCGTGGCCGCGCCGAGTGGCTACGAGCCGGCAACCGAGGTGGTCGAGGCGGCCGGCGACCACGTGCGCCTGGTGGAAAGCGCCGAGGCGGCAGTCGAGGAAGCGGATCTCGTGGTCACCGACGTCTGGGCGTCGATGGGGCAGGAAGAGGAGCGCCTGCGCCGGCTGCGCGACTTCCAGAACTACCAGATCAACGACGAGATCATGGCCCGGGCGAACACCGATGCCCTGTTCATGCACTGCCTGCCGGCCCACCGGGGCGAGGAGGTCTCGGCCAGCGTCATCGACGGGCCGAAGAGCGTGGTCTGGGACGAGGCCGAGGCCCGCATGTACACCCAGCAGGCGCTGGTGGAGTTCCTGATCCTCGGCGAGTTTCCCGACGACGCCGGCTGATTCGCGCTGTCGGCCGGTGGCCGGGCGATGGGGTCATGAAGAAACGGCGCGGTGTCTACCGCGCCGTTTCTTCATGTGGGGGAGGTTTTCCGGGCTTTCAGCGCATGCGCCGGGTCTTGTCGACCATGCGCAGGGTGGAGCGGCTGTTGTTGTAGCGGGCGACGAGGGGCAGGGGGATCCAGCGCAGGGCGAAGGACTCCTCGTTGCCCGGGACCGGGATGCGGTCGTCGATCTCGACGAGGTAGCGGATGTCGATGTGCTCGTGGGGCTGCGCGTCCGGGTGCGGCTCCTGGGTGGAGTGGATGTCGACGTCGAAGATCCCCTCGCCGACCAGCCGGATGTGCTCGGGGGCGACTCCCGTCTCCTCGGCGCATTCGGTGAGTGCGACGGCCCGCATGTCGGTGGCGCCGTCGGCGTGCCCGCCGGGCTGGAGCCAGCAGTCGAGCTTCCTGTGATGCATCAGCAGCACCGCGGTGCGGTCGGGGTTGACCACCCAGGTGGAGGCCGAGACGTGCGCCGGGAGGTGCTCGCGGTAGAAGGTGTCCGGGTGCGCGGCGACGAACTGCCGGGCACGCTGGACGAAGGCCGCCTCGTCGAGGTGGCGTGTCTGGTAGCGGGCGAGTTGGTCGAGCAGGTCGCAGCGATGCATGGCTCGGTGCGCTCCTAGGTGTACGCCGGGTTCTTGACCGCGGCGATGGCGGCGCGGGCGGCCTCTTCGACGTCGCCCTCGCGGCCGGCGATGGTCAGGCGCCCGTACTTGCCCACGGCGCGCACGTCGATGAGCGAGATGTTGGCGGCCTTCTCGGCCTGGTTGGCCGCGTAGACGACGTAGCCGGCCGGTTCGACCTCCAGGATGAACATGGCCTGGTCGGGCAGGATCATGTTGCCGCGCCGGTTCTGGCGGTTGATCAGGACGGTGTGGTCCGGCGTCATGCCGGTGATGATCTCCTGCCAGGCGATCTCGCACGGCTGCCTTGCGGTCTGCTCCTGGCGCAGGTAGTCGAGAATGGTCTCGCCGGCCTGGACCACGTCGCTCTGGACCCGGTGGTGGATGACCATCGAGCCGAAGGCGCGCTCGACCACCTGCTGGGCCAGTCGGACCCGGGAGGACTTCAGCGCGATGTCGGTCAGGCGGTGGACGGCCATGCCCGGCGAGACTTCCACCCACAGGCAGGCGTCGCCCGGAATCGGCAGGAAACCCTGGGACACCGTCGCCATGTATTCAGCCACCTGGGGCTGAAGCGAGTCGATGAAGACGTATGTCCGGAGTTCGATCATGCGGGGCGGGCCTTGGCGAAGCGGCGTTGAAGTATCAGGAAGCCTCGTGAATCGGCGAGTCTACCATCAGCAAGTGCCGGGAAGCATTGCGATCCCTTATGGCTGCCATATGGTTCTCGCCCCCGGCCTGCCGGCCACGGTTCAGCCGATCTTGAGATAGTCTCCGCCATGCTCCTTTAGAAAGGCGAGAAACTCGCGGGCGATCACGGAAAGCGCCTTGCCGCGAGGGTAGACGATGTTCCAGTAGCGCTCCAGCGGGAAGCCCTCGACGTCGAGCTTGACCAGTGGCCCGGCCTCGCTCTCCAGGTTGAGCGCGTGCTCGGAGACGACCGAGATGCCCAGTTGCCCGACCACGGCGTGCTTGATCGACTCGTTGCCCTCGAGCACCAGCCGCTGCCTGAGCTTTAGCCCGTGCTGGGCGAAGTGCTCCTCGATCTTGTGCCGGATGCCGGAACCCGGCTCGCGCATGATGAACGGCTCCTCGGCGATGCGCTCGATCGGGATGTTTCGCTCGCGGGCCAGCGGATGGTCGCGGTGGGCGATCACCACCAGCGGGTTGGGGGCGAAGGGAATCAGCTCGAGATCGAGCCCGCTGTCGGGCACGTGGCCGATGACGTAGAGGTCCGAGAGATTGTCCTCGATGCGCTTTAGCAGCGTGTCGCGGTTGGAGACCTTCAGTTCCAGCTCGATGTCCGGGAACTGCTTGGCGAAGTCCCCCATCGCCAGCGGCGCGAAGTACTTGGCGGTGGTGATCACCGACAGCCGCAACCGGCCCTTCTTCAGTCCCTTGAGGTCGTTGATCGACATCTCGAGGTTCGACAGGGCGTCGATCACGTCGCGGCAGCCGCGGGCGACCAGGTTGCCGGCATCCGTCAGGAAGATCTTGCGCCCGATCTGCTCGAACAGCGGCATGCCGACCGTTTCCGACAGGCTCTTGACCTGCGCCGAGACGGTCGGCTGGGTCAGGAACAGTTCCTCGGCCGCCCGCGTGAAGCTCCCCAGTCGGGCGACGGCCTCGACGATCTCGATCTGCCGCAAGGTGGCATGTCGCAGGAGGTAGCGCGCCTCCGCTTGTCGAGTGTCTTCAATCATCATTTCTCTCCTTCACGCAATGACCCGGTTGCATAGATTCCATTCTATGAAAACCCGGCAAGAAGGTCGATTCGGGCACGGATCCGCATGCAGGGCATGTCCGCCGGCCAGACATCGTGGCCGCCGATTGCGTCCATTCCATCGGAATATCCCATCAACCCCATAGATAGGAGTCTATCCATAGACACGGCCGGTCCCTTTCATCGGCGCGTGTCTATGGGTCGCGCAATCGCCGTCCAGCCGCGTCCGGGTGCGATTGCGGGGCAAAACACCGCCAACGATTGCACCCGATCCCCCGAAATAATCAATCCATAGGCTTTAATCAATGGATTGCTTCGGCAATTCGAATTGGTGATCGAGCGAGCCGATCACTACCTTGCACCGTGCCGGCGGGTGCGTTGGCCGTAGCGCAACGGACCCGATCCACCAGCCTGACCGGAGGGAGACCATGAATACACTGACCACCTGGCCGCTTGCCGGAGC
>JAWLHL010000008.1:0-59829 GCA_041690375.1 Guyparkeria sp.
TCCGAAAAATGACGTCTTCCCATCGTCGGTACACCTCGTGGTCGTGGTGGCAA
Source organism: Guyparkeria sp. (assembly GCA_041690375.1). Classification (GTDB taxonomy): domain Bacteria; phylum Pseudomonadota; class Gammaproteobacteria; order Halothiobacillales; family Halothiobacillaceae; genus Guyparkeria. The sequence continues at coordinate 54 of JAWLHL010000008.1, forward strand.
ATTACCACCTATCGGGGTGTCCAAGATCAGTGAACCACTTCACCCCTTCGATCAAGCGAGATCGATAATCGAAACTGCTGCGTGCATTGGCACCTCAGTGCCGCGAAAGCTCCAGGCAGCCACCCAGGCGGTTGAACAGCTCCGCGAACCCCGGGAACGAGGTCTCGACGAACTGGCAGTCGTGGATGGTGACCTCGCCCCGGGCCTTCAGGCCCGCCACCGCGAAGGCCATCGCAATACGGTGATCGCCCTGCGCGTAGATGGTCGCCGAGCCGAAGGGCTTCGGCTCGCCCCGGCCCTCGATGATCATGCCGTCGTCGGTCGGTGTCGCGTCGATGCCCAGCTTGGCCAGCCCGTCGGCCATCACGGCAATGCGGTCGGATTCCTTGACGCGCAGTTCCTCGGCGCCGGTCAGCACCGTCCGCCCCCGGGCGCAGGCCGCGGCGACGAAGATCACCGGGAATTCGTCGATCGCCAGCGGCACCAGCGCCTCGTCGATCTCGATGCCCTGCAGTTCGGCACTCCTGACCCGCAGGTCGCCGACCGGCTCACCACCGACGGTGCGGCGGTTATCGATGCGGATATCCGCGCCCATCGCCAGCAGGATGTCGATCACGCCGGTGCGGGTCGGGTTCAGGCCCACGTGAGTCAGCGTGATATCCGAGCCGGGCAGGATGCTCGCCGCGACCAGGAAGAAGGCGGCCGAAGAGATGTCGGCCGGCACTTCCAGGGCCCCACCCTGCAGCCGACGACTTGCCGGGTCGGTCTGGCCGAGACAGACCCGGCTGCCGTCACGCGTCACCTCGAGACCGAATCCGGACAGCATCCGCTCGGTGTGATCCCTCGTAGGCGCGGGTTCGGTGACACAGGTCCCGCCATCGGCGTAAAGGCCGGCCAGCAGGATGCAGGACTTAACCTGCGCACTTGCCATCGGCATCGCGTAGTCGATCGCCCGGAGCCGCTGACCTCCCCGGATGACCAGCGGCGAGCGACCCTCCGGGCCCGACTCGATGCGCGCGCCCATCCGGGTCAAGGGATCGATGACACGCTTCATGGGCCGGCGGGAGAGCGAGGCATCCCCCTCGAGCACCGTGTCGAATGGCTGCCCGGCGAGGATGCCGGACATCAGGCGCATCGAGGTCCCCGAGTTGCCCACGTACAGCGGCGCGCCCGGTGCCTTGAGGCCATGCAGCCCAACCCCGTCGATCGTGACGCGGCCGTCGACCGGATCGCTGATGGAAACCCCCATCGCCCGGAAACAGCGCAGGGTATTGAGGCTGTCTTCGCCCTCGAGAAAGCCGGTCACCTGCGTGGTGCCTTCGGCCAGCGAGCCGAGCATGATCGAGCGATGGGAGATCGACTTGTCCCCCGGCACGCGCGCCTCGCCCGAAAGGCGTTCGGCGGCCGTGCTGCGGAAGATCAGCGAGGCGGTGTCATGAGCAGCAGACATGTGTCAGTGGTCCGGATGTATGAAGGATGGATTCCTGGCCCAGAGCGGCACGGCCGTCAGTCCATGGACGATGACGGGGTCTGGTCGTCCGACCCGCCACTGGATTCGCCCGCCGGGTAGAGGGCGTCGCGTACCGCCTTGGCGTCGGCGAAATAGCGTTCGAGTGAAACGCCGTCCCGGTCGGCCAACAGGCCGCGCAACCGGTCCAGCTCTTCCCGGTAATGATCGAGCATCGCCAGGATCTCGTCGCGGTTGTCGAGGCAGATGTCCCGCCACATCACCGGGTCGGAGCTCGCGATCCGGGTGAAGTCGCGGAATCCCCCCGCCGCATAGCGGAACACCTCGTAGCGCTCGGCCAGCCGGGCCAGCGCGGAGACCATGGCGAAGGCGGCCGCATGCGGCAAGTGCGAGGTCGCGGCCAGCACGTGATCGTGATGGGCCACCTCGAGACACTCGACACGGGCACCCACGGCCCGCCACATCGATTCGATCCGTGCGACGGCCGCATCGTCGTTCTCGGGCAGGGGCGTGAGTATCACCCGGTGCCCGCGGTAGAGATCGGCAGTGGCCGCCGAGGGGCCGCTGTGCTCCCGCCCGGCGATGGGGTGGCCGGGAACGAAACGCGCCAGTTGCCCCGGTGACAGGTGGGCCCGCGCCCGCTCGACGACGGCGCCCTTGACGCTGCCGCCGTCGGTGATCAGCGCGTCGTCAGGCAGGCAGCCGGCCAGCTCGGCAAGCACGGCATCCATCGCCGTCACGGGGGTGGCGAGGAAGACCACGTCCGCGCCGGCGACCGCCTCGGCGACCGAGTCGGCCGGCCGGTCGATCAGGCCGAGCCGCTGCGCCGACAGGCGGGTCTCCAGCCGCCGGCTGTAGCCGACCACCTCGCCAACCGCGCCCTGCTCCCGGAGCCCGAGCGCCAGCGAGCCACCGATCAGGCCCGTGCCGATCAGGGCCAGGCGCTCAATCATCACGCCCTTCCCCGGCCGCAAGCCGACCCAGCGCCCGCTCGAGTGCGGCGATGGCGCGCTCGTTCTGTTCGCGCGTGCCGATCGTGATCCGAAGCGCGGTCGACAGGCCGCCGCGAGCCTCCTTGCCGCCCAGCGGGCGGACGATCACGCCTTCGCGCAGCATTTCCTCGAACACGCGCGCCGCCCCGAAGGATGTGAGCAGCGTGATGAAGTTGGCCCGGCTCGGCACGGTCGCCCAGCCCCGTTCACGGGCGGCGGCCTGCCACTGCTCGAGTCCCCGGGCATTGACCCGCCGGCTCTCGGCGATGAACGCCGCGTCCTGCAGCGCCGCCTCGGCCGCCCGCAGGGCCAGCGCGTTGACGTTGAAGGGATGGCGCACCCGGTCGAGCAGGCTCGCGATGGCCGAGTCGCTGATGGCGAAACCCACGCGCAGCGCGGCGAGACCGAAGATCTTTGAGAAGGTGCGCGTGACCACCAGGTTCGGGTAGTGGGCAAGCAACTCGATCCCGTCCGGGAACGAGGGATCGTCGACGTACTCCGTGTAGGCCTCGTCGAGCACCACGATGACGTCCTCGGGTACCGAGTCGAGCAGGCCTCGCAGCTCGGCGGCCTCCACCCAGGTCCCGGTGGGGTTGTTGGGGTTGGCGAGGAACACGACCCGCGTGGCGTCGTCGATCGCCGCGGCCATGGCCTCGAGATCCGCGCCGAAGGGCATCCGCGCATCGTCGGTTGGCCGCGCGGGAACCACCTTCGCCTCCGCTCCGGCCGCCTGCGTGGCCAGGGCATAGACGGCGAAGGCGTGTTCGGAGAACACCGCGTTGACGCCCGGTTCGAGGTAGGCGCGCGCGACCAGCTCGAGCACGTCGTTCGAACCGTTGCCCAGCGTGATCTGCTCCGACTGCACCCCGTAGTGCCCGGCGATCGCGCGCTTGAGCCGGTAGCCGCTCCCGTCGGGGTAGACGTGCAGGTCGGCCAGGCCCTCCTGCAAGGCCTCGACAGCGCGCGGCGATGCCCCGAGCGGGTTCTCGTTTGACGCCAGCTTGAGCACGTCGCTGATGCCGTGCTCGCGGGCGACCTCCTCGACCGGCTTGCCGGGAACGTAGGGGTCGATGGCCTGCACGCAACCGCGCGCGCGGGCGGCGGCCGTCAGGCGTTCCTCGCCGTCCATCTACTGCCCTCCCGGATGGCTGACCACCGGTACCGGATAGGATCCGAGCACCCGGAGCTGCCCGCAGTGCGGGCGCAGCCGGTCGAGCGCGACGGACACGGAGGAGTCGTCCCGGTGCCCGGCGATGTCGATGAAGAACACGTAATCCCAGACGCGGTCACGCGCCGGGCGGGACTCGATGCGCAACACGTCGATCCCCGCCTCGGACAGCGGCAGCAGCAGCCGTGACAGGGCCCCGGGCTCGTTGCTGACCGAGAGCAGGAGCGCCGTCTTGTCGTTGCCGGATGGCGCGACCGGCTCGCGGCCGAGCACGGCGAACCGCGTGGTGTTCCGGACGTTGTCCTGGATATTGGCGGCACGAACGACCAGCCCGTGCCGCTCGGCGGCGAAAGCCGGCCCGACGGCGAACACCTCCGGTTCGGTCGCCGCCTGCTGTGCCGCCGCGCTGTTGCTGGCGACCGCCATGCGCTCGACCCCCGGGAAATGGGCGTCGAGCCACTCGCGGCACTGGGCCAGCGACTGGGCGTGCGAGACGATGCAACGCGGCTGTGACGGCGCGTCCGGGCGAGCCATCAATTGCTGCTCGATGCGCATCGCCACCTCGCCGCAGAGCAGCAGGTCGCTGCCGGCGAGCGAGTCGAGGGTGACCGAAACGCTGCCCTCGGTGGAGTTCTCCAGCGGCACGACGCCGAAGTCGACGCTGCCGGCGGAGACCGCACGGAAGACCTCCGGGATGCCCGGCTCGAACTGCAGCCGTCCGCCGTGACCGAAGGCCGCGACGGCCGCCAGCTCCGAGAACGTGCCCGACGGGCCGAGGGTCGCGATCGACAACGGACGCTCGTGCGCCAGGCACGCCGACATCACCTCCCGGAAGAGCCAGGCGACGGTATCGTCGTCCAGCGGCCCCGGGTTGAGCTCGCGTATGCGCTCGAGCACCTGCGCCTCGCGCTCCGGCCGGTAGAACGACTGCTGCGGGGAAAAGTCGGGGTCCCGCTGCTTGATGAGGGCGACCTGCTCGGCCAGACGGGCACGCTGGCTTATCAGGTCGAGCAGTTGCCGATCGAGATCGTCGATCAGCCCGCGCACCTCGTCCAGGCTGTCGGGCAGCGTTGGGGGTGCCGTCGGCTTGGACTGGTGGTTACCGCCCATGGACCCGGCTGGCGATCAGAGCAGGCGCAGGCGCAGCACGCCGTCGATGGCCGCCAGCTCGTCGCGGGTCTCGGCCGGCACTTCGCGGTCGACGTCCAGCAGGGTGTATGCGACCTGCTCGCGCGACTCGTTGACCAGGTGCTCGATGTTCACGCCGGCCTTGCCGAGGATGTGCGAGATCTGACCGACCATGTCCGGGCGGTTGAGGTTGGCGATGGCGATGCGCTGGGCGCCGGAACGGGCCATCTGCACGTGCGGCATGTTGACCGAGTTCTTGATGTTGCCGTTCTCGATGTAGTCGCGCACCTGGTCGGCGACCATGATCGCGCAGTTGTCCTCGGCCTCGTCGGTGGACGCGCCCAGGTGCGGCAGGGTCAGGCACTTGGGATGATTCTTGGTCTTGTTGCTCGGGAAGTCGCAGACGTAGGAAAGCGCCTTGCCGTTGTCGAGAGCGTCGACCATCGCATCCTCGTTGACGATGCCGTCACGGGCGAAGTTCAGGATCACCACGTTGTCCTTCATGAACGCCAGGCGCTCGGCGTTGATCAGGTCGCGGGTGGAGTCGATCAGCGGCACGTGCAGGGAGACGAAATCCGCCTTGGCCAGCACCTCGTCGACGCTGCCCGCCTGGTGGACGTCCGGGGAAAGCTCCCAGGCGCGCTCGACGCTGATGCCCGGGTCGAAGCCGATCACGCGCATGCCCAGCGCCTTGGCCGAGTTGGCCACGCGCACGCCGATCGCGCCCAGGCCGATGATGCCGAGCGTGCGGCCCGGCAGCTCGAAGCCCTTGAAGTTCTTCTTGCCGGCCTCGGTCGCCTTGTGGATTTCCTCGTCGGAACCCTCGAGGTTGCGGGCGAAGTCCCAGGCCGGACCGATGTTGCGGATGGACATCAGCATGCCGGCGATCACCAGCTCCTTGACGGCGTTGGCGTTCGCGCCCGGGGCGTTGAAGACCACCACGCCCTTCTCCGTCATGCGGTCGACCGGGACGTTGTTCACGCCGGCGCCGGCACGGCCGATGGCCAGCAGCGATTCCGGCAGCTCCATGTCGTGCATCTTGGCCGAGCGGACCAGGATGGCATCGGCGTCGTCGAGCTCGGCGCCGATGTCGTACTTGTCGGTCGGCAGGCGCTCGAGGCCCTTGTTGGAGATGGCGTTGAGGGTGTGAATCTTGTACATGTCCGATTCCTTAGAATATGGCTGTCTGACGTGGGCGACCGGGCTCGAGCTCAGGCGTGACGCTTGGCGAAGTCGTTCATGAAGTCGATCAGCGCGTCGACCCCGGACTCCGGCATGGCGTTGTAGATGCTCGCGCGCATGCCGCCGACCGAACGGTGACCGTTGAGGGTGACCAGGTCCTGCTTGCCCGCTTCCTCGAGGAAGGTCTTGTCCAGCGAGTCGTCGGCCAGCATGAACGGCACGTTCATCCAGGAACGGTAGGCCGGCTCGACCGGGTTGCGGTAGAAGTCGTTGCCGTCGATGGCCGCGTAGAGCTTGTCGGCCTTGCGCTTGTTGATCTCGGCCATGGCCTCGAGACCGCCCTTTTCCAGCAGGTGCTCGAACACCAGCCCCGCCATGTACCACGCATAGGTCGGCGGGGTGTTGTACATGGAGTCGGCCTCGGCCTGGGTGGCCCAGTCGAGCATCGCCGGCGTGTTCTCGCGGGACTTGCCGAGCAGATCCTCGCGGACGATGACGATCGTCAGGCCGGCCGGACCGATGTTCTTCTGCGCGCCGGCGTAGATGACGCCGAACTTCGACACGTCGATCGGGCGCGACAGGATGGTCGAGGACATGTCAGCGACCAGCGGAACGTCGCCGGTGTCGGGGATGTAGGGGAACTCGACACCCGCGATGGTCTCGTTGGGGGTGTAGTGGACGTAGTCGGCATCCGGGGAGAACTGGATCTCGCCCTCGGCCGGCAGCGTGGTGAAATTCTGCGGCTTGGTGTCGGCGACGACGTTGACATCGACGAAGCGCTTGGCTTCCTTGATCGCCTTGACCGACCAGTGGCCGGTATTGAGGTAGTCGGCCTTGCCCGAACCGTTGCCGAGGTTCAGCGGAATCGCGCCGAACTGGCTGGACGCGCCGCCCTGCAGGAACAGCACCTTGTAGTTGTCCGGGATGTTCATCAGCTTGCGCAGGTTGGCTTCCGCCTGCTCGGCGATGCCGACGAAATGCTTGCCGCGATGGCTCATTTCCATGACCGACATGCCGGTCCCCTGGTAATCGACCATCTCTTCCCGGGCACGGGTGAGAACTTCGGTGGGCAACATCGCCGGACCGGCGCTGAAGTTGTAAACGCGAGCCATGACTACTCCTGAACAGAAACGGAAAACAGGCGACCGGGCGATGATTCGCCCGGTCTTTTCATTCGATCGAAAGCCCCCGGACAGGCGGGGGCTGAGCGGTGTGGCAACGATCCTTCGCCACGGCGGGGATCACTCCTCCGCGTCCTGGTCCTCGATTTCCTCGTCGCCTTCGTCCTCCATGGCCGCGACCGGCTCGATCTGAACCAGACGCTCGTCCTTGCCCAGACGGATGAGGGTCACGCCCTGGGTATTGCGCGACAGGGAGGAAATCTGGGACACCTCGGTGCGCACGAGTGTACCGCGGTTCGAGATCAGAATCACCTCGTCGGACTCGCGCACCAGCACCGCGCCGACCAGTTCGCCGTTGCGCTCGCTGGTGTTGATCGCGATCACGCCCTGCCCGCCGCGGTTGTAGACCGGAAACTCGTCGGTGGGCGTGCGCTTGCCGTAGCCGTTCTCGGTGGCGGTGAGCACCTCGCCTTCGTCGACCACGATCAAGGAGACGACGTACTGGTCGTCCTGCAGACGGATACCGCGAACGCCGGCGGCGGTCCGACCCATCGACCGCACGTCCTCCTCGACGAAGCGCGTGGCCTTGCCGGCATTGGAGAACAGCATGATTTCGCGGGATCCGTCGGTCAGCGCGGCACCGATGAGCCGGTCGCCGTCACGCAGGTCGATGGCGATGATGCCGGCCTGGCGCGGGCGGGAGAAGTCGACCAGCGGGGTCTTCTTCACCTGGCCATTTCGCGTGGCGAAGAAGATGTAGTGATCGTCGACGAACTCGCGGATGGCCATCATGGTGTTGATGCACTCGCCGTCCTGCAACGGGATGACGTTGACCACCGGACGGCCGCGCGCGCCCCGGGCGCCCTGCGGTAGCTGGTATACCTTGCGCCAGTAGACCCGGCCGTAGTTCGTGAACATCAGCACCCAGGCGTGGGTACTGGCCACCAGCAGCTGCTCGATGACGTCCTCGTCCTTCATGCGGGTGGAGGCCTTGCCCCGGCCGCCTCGACGCTGGCTGCGGTAGTCGGCCAGCGACTGGGTCTTGATGTAGCCTTCGCGCGAGAGCGTTACCACGCGGTCTTCCTCGGCGATGAGGTCCTCCATCGAGAGGTCCTCGTAGTCGACGATGATCTCGGTGCGGCGCGGATCGGCGTACTCCTCCTTGATCCGCATCAGCTCGTCGCGGATCACCTGCATCAGGCGTTCCTCGGAGCGCAGGATGTCGAGGAGATCGATGATGCGCTCGAGCAGGGTGGCGTACTCCTCGACGATCTTGTCCTGCTCCAGGCCCGTCAGGCGATTGAGTCGCATCTCGAGGATCGCCTGCGCCTGCGCCGGCGAGAGGCGGTAGCGGCCGTCTTCCTGCAGGCCGAACTCGTCGCCCAGCGCCTCGGGGCGGGAGGCGGCGGCGTCCGCCTTCTCGAGCATGGTGCGCACCACGCCCGACTCCCAGGTGCCGTCGAGCAGCTTGACCTTGGCCTCGGCCGGCGTCGGGGCCGACTTGATCACGGCGATCATCGGGTCGATGTTCGCCAGGGCGACCGCCAGCCCCTCGAGGATGTGGGCACGATCCCGCGCCTTCCTGAGCTCGAAGATCGTCCGGCGGGTGACCACCTCGCGGCGGTGACGCAGGAAGACGTTGAGGATCTCGCGCAGGCCCACCGTGCGCGGCTGGCCGTCGATCAGCGCGACCATGTTGATGCCGAACACCGTCTGCAGCTGGGTCTGCTGGTAGAGGTTGTTCAGGAGCACGTCGGGCATCTCGCCGCGCTTGCACTCGATGACGATGCGCATGCCTTCCTTGTCGGACTCGTCGCGCAGCTCGGCGATGCCGGTGATCTTCTTGTCGCGCACCAGCTCGGCGATGCGCTCGATCAGGCGGGCCTTGTTGACCTGGTAGGGCAGCTCGGTGACGACGATCGAGGTGCGGTCGGTCTTCTCGCTGTCCTCGAACTCGGCCCGGGCGCGCATGACGCAGCGGCCGCGCCCGGTCAGATACGCATCACGCAGGCCGGCCGCGCCGTTGATGATGCCGGCGGTGGGGAAGTCCGGCGCCGGCACGTGGGCCAGCAGGTCCTCGTCGGACACCTGCGGATCGTCGATCAGGGCGACGGTGGCGTCGAGCACCTCGCCGAGGTTGTGCGGCGGGATGTTGGTCGCCATGCCCACCGCGATGCCCGAGGAACCGTTGACCAGCAGGTTCGGGAACTGCGCGGGCAGCACCTGCGGCTCGGATTCCGAGCCGTCGTAGTTGTCGATGAAGTCGACGGTTTCCTTGTCGATGTCGGCCAGGAGCTCGTGGGCGATCTTCGCCATGCGCACTTCGGTGTAACGCATGGCCGCCGGGGCGTCGCCGTCGACCGAGCCGAAGTTGCCCTGCCCGTCGATAAGCATGTTGCGCATGGAGAAGTCCTGCGCCATGCGCACCAGCGCGTCGTAGACGGCCGAGTCGCCGTGCGGGTGGTACTTACCGATGACGTCACCAACGACACGGGCGGACTTCTTGTAGGGGCGGTTCCAGTCGTTGCCCAGCTCGCGCATGGCGTAGAGCACGCGGCGGTGGACAGGCTTCAGACCGTCGCGTGCGTCCGGCAGCGCCCTTCCGACGATCACGCTCATGGCGTAGTCGAGATAGGACTGCCGCATCTCGTCTTCGAGATTGACCGGGAAGATTTCTTGAGCGAACTGAGTCATGCGAGTGTCCTGGTACCCACGAATGTCCTGATGATCCGCATGCAAGCGGCAATACAGCGCCCGGGTCACCCGGCGCTCACGGCAGGCTGCCGCCCCTTCCTCCGCGCCTGCCGGCACGACTGAAGGACCCTTTGGACGCGAACCCGAGGCAACGCGTGCAGGCGGCCCCTGCAAAGCAGGTCATGTTATCACAGGGACCGATCGCCCCGACGGGACGCGGCACCACGGAGACGCCGGACGCTCGACGCGCAGAGCGGCATGCCATTCCTGCAGAGTTTCCCTAGCGAAACAGGCCGGCGATCCCGGATCGATCCGGCCTGTGCAACACCCCGTTCTCCGTGACCAGCACGTCGATCAGTCCGGCCGGCGTGACATCGAACGACGGATTGTGAACGGGGGCGTCGGCGGGAGCCACCGGCCGACCGGCCAGCGACCGCACTTCCTCCGGCGGTCTCTGCTCGATCTCGATCGCGGAGCCGTCCGGACAGGATCGGTCGATGGTGGCCCGGGGCGCGACCACCATGAACTTCACGCCGTGGTGGCGAGCCAGCACGGCGAGCGAGTAGGTGCCGATCTTGTTGGCCGTGTCCCCGTTCGCGGCGATCCGGTCGGCACCCACGATGACCCAGCCCACGCCGCCGGCGGCGAGAACGCTCGCCGCTGCACTGTCGCAGATCAGTCGATAGGGAATGCCTTCCCGCTGCAGCTCCCAGGCCGTCAGTCGCGCGCCCTGCAGCCAGGGACGCGTCTCGTCGACGAATACCTGCTCGATCCGACCGGCCGCCCAGGCATCGCGGATCACGCCCAGCGCGGTGCCCTGCCCACCCGTGGCCAGCGCCCCGGTATTGCAATGGGTCAACACCGACTTGCCGGTTCCGATCAGGGAAGCCCCGGCCTGGCTCATGCGCAGATTGGCCTCCAGGTCCTCGGCATCGATGGCGCGCGCCTCCTCGAGCAGGGCCGCCACGCGTTCCCGGGACGACCGGCCCGCCTCGCGCTCCAGCCGGGCTGCCATGCGGTCCAGGGCCCAGACGAGGTTGACGGCGGTCGGACGCGCCTCGGCCAACTCACGGTAGGCTCCCCCCAGACTCCCCACGCTGACTTCACCACCGTCGGACAACACGGCGCGAGCCCCGAGCAAGTAACCGTAAGCACCGGCAATTCCAATGGCCGGGGCACCTCGCACCACCATTTCACGTATCACTTTTGCCACTTCTGTTGCGGTACCGCAACAGACCCAGGCTTCCCGCTGGGGCAGTTCTCTCTGGTCGAGAACGCGCAGTAGGTTATCCTTGTATATCAGCGGCTTGAGCATATATTAACACCTGGTCGGCAACGCCGAGGAACACCGGATCAACCGCCATACGGCCATCAACCCGCCAGGGCACCGGCACAAACCGTTGCCCGAAACAAAAACGACGCATGGCTATTTTTGCACTTTGCCTTACGAGCCGACTACTATCTGAGTCAGATTCAATCGTCAAAGGATCTGAATCGCCCCACTCTAGCGACACCCACTGTCATCCTCTCTGACCTAAAAGAGAAACAAGGAGATTTCACAGATGAAGAAAATGACCGTGCTCGCTGCTTCCGTCGCAGCCACGTTTGCCTTCTCTGGCCAGACCTACGCCGGGGGTGAAGACCCCTACGTTTACGACAGCAACGGCAACCCGGTCATGACCGGCCATGGTCCGTGCCTGTACAACGGCCACGGTGTGCTCAACGAGGACACCGCGATCGAGGCCTGCAACCCCGAGCTGGTCAAGAAGGAAGCCGCCCCTGCACCGAAGCCGGTCGTCGAGCCGCCCCCGGAGCCGAAGGCCGAGAAGGTCACCCTGAAGGCTGACACCTACTTCGACTTCGACAAGTCGAACCTCAAGCCGGAAGGCAAGGACACCCTGGACGAGCTGGTCCGTGACATGGGCGACCTGAACTCCATCGCCGAGATCGAAGTGATCGGTCACACCGACAGCATCGGTACCGAGGAGTACAACCAGGGCCTGTCCGAGCGTCGCGCCGCGACTGTCAAGGACTACCTGATCTCCAAGGACGTTCCGGCCGACCGGATCAACACCGAAGGCCGTGGCGAGCTCGAGCCGGTCGCGACCAACGAGACCCGCGAAGGCCGCGCCAAGAACCGTCGCGTCGAGATCACGACCAAGGGCACTGCCCAGTAAGTCGTCCTTTCACGACGTCACGAAAAACACCGCCCTCGGGCGGTGTTTTTGTTTGTGGCCCGTAAAGACGGGTCCACTGAAACCGGGACGCCCGCCCCCTATACTGCCGGGACGAGGCAACCGCCTCGCGGCTTTACCGGACAACGACATCAACGAGGGATCACCATGGAAGAAGGCTTTTTCGCCGCTTACCTGCTGCCCTGGATCATCAAGATCCTGCTGGCAGCCGCCATTGCCGTCGGCGGCTATTTCATCGCGAATGGCGGCACCCCCTGGCTGAACAAGCTCCTTTCGAGAAGCGGGATGGACCGGATGCTGGTCGGCTTCATCGTCGCCATCGCCCGGACGGCTTTCCTGCTCTTCGTCGCGATCGCCGCGCTCTCCCAGCTTGGGCTGGACACCACCTCGCTGGTCGCGCTGGTCGCCGGCGCCGGCATCGCCGTCGGCCTGGCCCTGAAGGATTCCCTGGGCAACTTCGCCGCCGGGGTGATGGTGCTGATCTTCCGCCCCTTCAAGGCAGGCGACTTCATCATCACCAGCGGCCTGATGGGCACGGTCAACGAGATCGGCATCTTCCATACCCGCATGAACACGCCGGACAACGTCGAGATGATCGTACCGAACTCGGTGCTGTACACCGCGGCGATCAGCAACTACAGCGTGCGCGACACCCGCCGGCTCGACCTGGCGGTGGGCATCGACTACGGGGACGACATCAACGGCGCCAAGGACCTGATCATGCAGGTGCTCGAGAAGGACGACCGGGTACTCGAAGACCCGGCGCCGGTCATCCTGGTCGACCAGTTCGGCGCCTCGAGCGTGGACCTGATCATCCGTCCGTGGGTGCGCTCCGCCGACATGCCGATGGTCAAGTCCGACCTTCAGCAGCAGATCAAGGAAACGTTCGACGCAAACGGCATCACCATCCCGTTCCCGCAGCTGGTGGTCAGCGACACGCGAGGGGAACCGGAGGCGCCGAAGGCCACGCCTTCCTGAAATCGCCCCCGAAACAAGCCAGGAAAGCCCCGCCCAGCGGGGCTTTCTCATGTCTGCACGGCCGAAACCGGAACGAGCCGCAGGGCCCCGGAACCGGCGAGGCATGCCTGCAACGGGGACCAGGACCCGCAAACGAAAAGAGCCACCGGAAACCCGGTGGCTCTTTAGCGTGCCTGCAAATGGCGGAGAGGCAGGGATTCGAACCCTGGGACCCCGCGAGGGGGTCAACGGTTTTCGAGACCGCCCCGTTCGACCGCTCCGGCACCTCTCCAAACGGGAACGACACGACAAATAAGCCGTGTCGCGACGCCCGGTACGACAACGCCCGGGCAAACTGCAACTGGCGGAGAGGGAGGGATTCGAACCCTCGGTACGGGGTTACCGTACACACGCTTTCCAGGCGTGCTCCTTCGACCGCTCGGACACCTCTCCTGCATATGACCCGTGGGTCAGCAAGGGCGCAAATACTACCCAAACCGCCGGCCGCTGGCAATGGTCTTTTCCGCAAGGGACACTGTGATCCAGAATGGCTTCAGGTGGCGCGCCCGGACCGGAGAGGGGATCGCCGGCTCGATATCACGGGCGGCCACTCGCGCCAGCGCCGCAGGGCCCGCCCCGCCAATCAGCCGGACGGTTCGAGAACAGCCATCGACTCGACGTGGGCGGTGTGCGGGAACATGTCCATCACGCCGGCCGCCAGCAGGCGGTAGCCATGTTCGTGGACCAGCATCCCGAGATCACGCGCCAGCGATCCCGGATGGCAGGAGACGTACACGATCCGGCGCGGCGCCATGCGGGCGACCACCGGCATCATCTCGCGTGCCCCGGCACGCGGGGGATCGATCAGTACGCGATCGTAGCGCTCGCGCATCCAGGCATGCCCTTCGTCCGGATCGAACAGGTTGCCCACCACGTGCCGGGTGTTGTCGATGCCGTTGTCCCGGGCCGAGGCCCTGCCCCGCGCCACCATCGCCTCGTCGGCCTCGACGGCCGTCACCGATCCGGACGCCCCCGTCGTTCTCGCCAGCGGCAGGGAGAAGTTGCCCAGACCGGCGAACAGGTCCAGCACCCGGTCGCCGGGCTGCACGTCCAGCCAGTCGAGCGCCTGCCCCACCATGCGCCGGTTGATCCCGGCATTGACCTGGGCGAAGTCCAGCGGTGAAAAGCGGATCTCGACATCGAAACGATCGAGACGGTAGCTGGGATATGCATCCCGCGCCCCCTCCGCCAGCGGCACGAGCGACTCCGGGCCGCCGGGCTGCAGGAACACCGCGAAGCCGTGCTCGTCGGCGAATGCGTCCAGCCGGGCCCGGTCGGCCTCGCACAAGGGCTTCATGTGACGGAAGGCCAGCGCGCAATGGTCGTCGCCGCAGCCGACCTCGACCTGCGGGATATCCCGGCGCACCTCCATGCCTCCGATACATTCGGCCAGTGCGGGGAGCTTTTCTCCCACCCTTGGGTCGAGCACCGGACAGGTGTCGATATCCGCGATCAGGGAACTGCCGAGTTCGCGAAAACCGACCAGCACGCGCCCCTGCTTTCGGTTGAAGCGCACGCCCAGTCGCGCCACTCGCCGGTAGCCCCAGACCGACCCGACAAGCGGCTCGAGAATCCGCTCGGGCTCGACCCGGCCGATCCGCTTCAACTGCTCGAACAGCGCCGCCTGCTTGTGGCGCACCTGGGCCTCCGGCGCGAGGTGCTGCATGGCGCAGCCGCCGCAGACATGAAAGTGCGGACAACCGGGTTCGACCCGCTCGGTGCTGGGTTTATCCACGGCCACGGCATCACCCAGGTCGAAATGACGACGCTGGTCACGGTAGACGAAGCGCACGTCCTCGCCCGGCAGGGCCCGGCCGATGAACGTGGCCTTGCCGTTCACGTGAGCCACGCCCCGCCCCTCCAGGGTCAGCGACTCGATATGGGCAGGAAACTCGCCCTGAGGCAGTTGCTTGATGCGCTTGCGTCGCGCCATGGAATTCACTCTCGGGATCCGGAGACGAGCTGACGCTCCGGGTTCAACGGGGTTCGGTCGGTGGACAAGGACGTTGCACGGCCCGGACGAGGGCGCGGGCCTGAGCCACGGAACCATTGGCGCTTTCAAGCCGGCGGGACGGCTGATCCTTCAGGGCATCGCGAACGGTGAAGCGCGCGAAGGGCGCCTCCCCGGCTCGCACCTCGACCGGCACATCCGAGCCGGACGCCCTCACCAGTTCACGCGCGGCCGGCTCGCTCAGTCGCAGGTGAACGACGGCGCCTTCGCCAGTGGGCACGAGGCGCACGGCCTCGACCCGCTCGCCGCACAGGTGGAAAACGGACATGGCGGACGAGGGCGCATCCGCATGGGCGGAGGTGACCACGACCCACAACGCCAGGAAAACGGGCACCGCCGCTCGCATCCTCAGCCGGCCGGGAAGACCCCGGTGGAGAGATAGCGGTCACCACGATCGCAGACGATGGTCACGATCACGGCGTTTTCTACTTCGGCGGATACCTTTAGCGCGGCGGCCATGGCGCCGCCGGAGGAAATGCCGGCCATCACGCCCTCCTCGCGGGCGAGCCGGCGGGTCATTTCCTCGGCCTCCGGCTGGCTGATGTCCAGCGTCCGGTCGACCCGTTCGGGCTCGAAGATGCGGGGCAGGTATTCCTTCGGCCAGCGGCGGATCCCCGGGATCTGCGCGCCTTCGCCCGGCTGGACCCCGACGATCTGCACCTCCGGGTTCTGCTCCTTGAGGAAGTGCGAGGTGCCCATGATCGTCCCGGTGGTGCCCATGGCCGAGACGAAGTGCGTGATGCGCCCCTCGGTGGCCTCCCAGATCTCCGGCCCCGTGGTCAGGTAGTGGGCGCGGGGGTTGTCCGGGTTGGCGAACTGGTCGAGCACCACGCCCTCGCCGCGCGTGGCCATCGCCGCGGCGAGATCCCGCGCACCTTCCATGCCCTCATCCCGGGAGACCAGCTTGAGTTCGGCGCCGTAGGCGGCCATGGACTGCCGCCGCTCGATCGACATGTGCTCGGGCATGATCAGGGTCAGGCGGATGCCCAGTGTCGCGGCCACCATCGCCAGGGCGATGCCGGTATTGCCGGAGGTGGCCTCGACCAGGCGGTCGCCGGGCTTGAGGTCGCCGCGCTCGATGGCCCGGGAGATCATCGAGTGCGCCGCCCGGTCCTTGACCGATCCGGCGGGATTGTTGCCCTCGAGCTTGCCGAGGATCACGTTCCCGCGGGCCGCTCCGGCCTCGTCGAGACGCTGGATGCGCACCAGCGGCGTGTTGCCGATCAATTGATCGAGACGGTGACCTAACATACGCTTTGCCGGCTGATTGCAGATGAAATGTCTTCGGCGGCGGGGACTGCCGAAATACCCTGCCTTCGAGTATGCCACAAACCACAAGGTCCGCCGGTGAAGCCACGCCCTTCCAGACAGCATGCATACGGACGTCGCGGCCAGTCGGGCGCCTCGACGATCCCCCTGCTGCTCGCCCTGGCCATCCTGCTCGGCCCGCCGATGCTGCTTGTGCTCGAACCCCGCTTCGGCCACCTGGTCCCGGGAGAAACCTCGCTGGAAAGGCTGGCCACGGCCTGGCTCGTCCTGTGGGCCGTACTTATGCTGGCCGCCGCGGCGGCGTGGTGGGTCGCGTGGCGACGCCGGCGCCGGCAGGAATCGGCCCGCACCCTGCCGCCAGGAGCCCCGGCGGCCCCGCCGCCTCTGCCGCCGAAACCGGAGCTCCGGCCATCCGAGGACATGCAGCTGACCACCGGCTCGGTCCTGGAACTGGTGAACCAGCAATGGGTGACGCCCCTGGGACACATCCGCTCGGCCGTCGACTCGCTTGCGGCCCTCGAACGACGACTGACCCAGTGCGCCCCGCCGGCAACGCTCGATCAGCAGGAGCCGGCACGTTCGCTGCAACTGATGCGTCACGCCAGCCACCGGCTGCGCATCTCGATCGAGAACATCATCGACTACCACGAGATCTCGGCCGGACGGCTCAAGCGAACCGATGGCCGCGTCAATCCGCGCAGCACCGGCGAGGACATGGTCGCCGACTGGCAGACGACCGCCCAGCGCGACGGCGAGGTGCTGCAGTTCATCGGCTACCAGGACCTGCCCCGCGAGATATCGCTGGATCCCCAGATGCTGCGTCGCCTGCTCGACCGGCAGCTCAACGAGGCGCTGTGCATCGGCCACCTCAAGGAACCCGCGGTCACCTTCCAGATCGAGGATGAACACACCACCGGCGGGGGTGACAGCCTGGGCCGCTTCCGTCTCACGGTGGACGGGCGCTCCCCGGACCGTTCCTTTGGCCGGGAGGCGCTCACGGCGCGCCTCGGCCAGAGCCTCTCCGATTCGCTGGGCGATCTGCTGGTCGACGATCTGATCGACATCTGGATCATGCGCAGCGTCGGCGAGCACCTGGGTGCAACGCTGGAAGTCGTCGACACGGGCAAGGGGCGCATCGGTCTCTCCGCGGTGTTCGAGGCCCCGATCCTCGCCGAGGCGCCTGAACCGGGCGAACTGCTCTCGGGGAAGCTCTGCGGAGTCGTCTGCGCCTCCAACCAGCATCGGCGGGCGTGGCAAGGCAACCTCGCCTCGCTTGGGGCCGACATCCAGATCGAGCCCGATTTCGGCCAGCCGGTCGACCTGCTCTTCCTCGACGAGCGCGTGGTCGAGAAACACCACCGGGACCCGGCCTTCAGCGAATGGGTCAAGCTCGCCGGCCGGGTCGTCGGCCTGGCAAGCCGCCTGACGATCCGGGGCCGCCCCGCCGGCCCCCTGCACTGGGCCGACTTCACCCTGCCGCTGTTCATCCGGGGCCGGGCCCTGGCCGCCTCGCTGGAGCGCATTCTCGACACGGCGGGACCGGCGCCGGGCAAGTCCCAGCCGCGGCTGGCTCCTCGCCCCGACCGGCCGGAGGCCACTCGCGAACCCCCGCCGCAGGTCCGAAAGACGCGCGCGCCGGCCTCCAGTCGGCACGCGCTGTATTCGTTCTCCGGACGCACCGCGCTGGTGATCGACGACGACCCGGTGTATCTCGCCCACCTGGGGCAGACACTGGGCGAACTGGGCTTCCGGGTGCTCGAGGCCGGCAACGGCAAGCAGGCGCTGGAAATCGCCGACCACGCCGACATCGATATCGTCTTTACCGACATGCACATGCCGGACATCACCGGGGCCGGCGTCGCCCGCATCCTCAAGAAGCGCGCCCGCCACCTGGAAACGCCCATCATCGCGATCACCGCCAACCGGCAGGGCAATGTCCACCAGGACCTGCTCAACAGCGGCATCGAGCGCGTGCTGACCAAGCCGGTCACCGCCGGCGAGCTGCTCAGCGCCGTGGGCGAGTTCTTCCCCCTGGAGAACCACACGCGCAGCGCCCCGCGGTCCGAACCGCCGGCGGCCGCAACCAGCCGCGACCCCTTCCTCTCCCGGCTGCTGCTCGACGAACTGCCCGGCTACCGGCGGCTGCTCGTCGAGCAGGCCGACGACCGCGACGCACTGCGCCACGCCGCCCACAAGCTGCGCGGCGCGGCCGCCTGCTGCCGCGAAACCGGCCTCCAGGAACGTGCCGGCGCCCTGGAAAAGGCTCTCGACCACTCGCAGGAACCGTCCCGCATCCGCGGGCTGATCGACGAACTGCTAGAGAGCATTCATGCCATCGAATCCGCCCCGGCCGAAGACGAGAAGGACCGGGAGCCCGCCACATCCCGTCATATCAGCGGACCCTGATTCCGATCCCCTTCATTCATTGCTAGGATTGAGCCGGTACCGGGGCGGCTGCCCCGCCCTGCCCGGGAATGGGCAGACGGCATTCAGGGAAGGTGACGACAAGGATGCAAGCGGACACTCAGGCCCACCCCGGCACAACGGGACAGGACACGATCGCCTTTCTCTGCGATGCCCGGGGACAGGTGATCGACGGAAGCCCGCGCGCCCGCGCCCTGCTCCCCGACAACGCCGAAGACCGGCCGCTGCAGATCGACAGCGCAAGCGCGCTTCAACTGGACGATCCGCCAGCCCTCGGCCCCGCCCTTGCCGGCGACCGGGAAGTGCTGCTCGCCGGTCGCCTCGACGATCGCGAGATCCGGCTGCGGATCACCCCGCTGGGCGAAGACCGGCGCCTGCTGCTGGTCGAGGAAGCGCGCCATCCTGTCGGGCACGTCGACTCGCTCACCGGACTGCCCGGTCGCAGCGCCATGATCGGCTGGATCCGCGAGGCCCGGGCCGACCGCCACGGCGGCTACCGGCTCCTGCTCGCCGACATCGACCGCCTCAAGACCTTCAACGACTTCCTCGGCAACCGGGCGGGCGACCACCTCATCCGCGAACTGGCCTCCGGCATGCAGTCCCGGCTGCCGCCGGAGGTCCGCGTCTCGCGATGGAGCGGTCATGAATTCATGCTGCTCGTCCCCCCGATGCTGGCCGCGAGAACCGCGGACTTCGCCGAGCAGATCCGGGAGATCGCCCGGTCCATCCGGCTCACCGACGATGGCTCCCGGATAGGCACCGTGACCCTGAGCATGGGGCATGCCGCCGTCGATCCCGACGACCTGCCGCGCCTCTCCGGCCGCGACCCGCTCAGCGCGATCAACGCCGCGGTCTACCAGGCCAAGCGCAACGGCCGCGACCGGGTGGTGGACGCCGACCAGCTGCACCAGCCCTCGGTCTTCCTCACCGGCGGGGCGCTGGACCGCGCCCTTCACGAAGGGCGGATCGTGGCCGCCAGCCAGCCTATCGTGGACCTCGAGACCGGCGAGCAGGTCGCCGACGAGGCGCTCGCGCGGATGATCACCCCCGACGGCGACGTGATCCCCGCCCAGCATTTCATCGAGGCAGCCGCCCGGTTGCAGATCGCCCATCGCATCGACCACCAGATCATTCACCAGACGATCTCGAACTGCGTCTCCAGCATCGGCAAGCGCCCGATGGCCCACTTCGTCAACATCTCCGGCGACTTCCTGCAGCACCCGGAGCTGATGGAAGACATCATCCAGACCGCCCGAACGGCCTGTGACTGCGTGGGAGACGGCAGCAGCGAGGTCAAGCCCCTCGTCCTCGAGATGACCGAG
Source organism: Guyparkeria sp. (assembly GCA_041690375.1). GTDB lineage: Bacteria > Pseudomonadota > Gammaproteobacteria > Halothiobacillales > Halothiobacillaceae > Guyparkeria. The sequence continues at coordinate 20,045 of JAWLHL010000008.1, forward strand.
CGCGAGGTCCTCGACGACACCAGCCACGCCCTCGATGCACTGCGCCCGCTGATCGACTTCGGCCTGCGCCTGGCACTGGACGATTTCGGCAGCGGCTACTCGTCGTACCGCTACCTGCTGGACATGCCGTTCACCTTCCTCAAGATCGAGGGCGCCCTGGTCGAACACATCCACGACAACAGCCGGGCAAGGAAGATCGTCCAGCACATCCAGGCCATGGCCAGCGACCTGGGCCTGACCACCGTCGCCGAGTTCATCGGCGACCGGCGCACCGCCGACATCCTCCGCGACATCGGCGTCGACTGGGGCCAGGGCTTTTATTTCGGCCACCCGGAAATCGTCCGTCCGATGAATCAGCCCGAGCAACGGCCGTCCCGCCGAGCCTGAAGCGGCCGCGGGCTTCCTCCGACCCGGAAAATGCGCTATGCTTCGCGCCCTGTTTCGGAGTGTAGCGCAGCCTGGTAGCGCACCTGCATGGGGTGCAGGTGGTCGGGGGTTCGAATCCCTCCACTCCGACCAAAACGTAAAAACGAAAGGGCCACCTGCGACGGGTGGCCCTTTTGCGTTCCGGCGCCGAATGGTCCTCCCCTGCACCCACTCGCCCACCCTTTCAACGGGAAAACGGGAGGGGTGCATGGCGCCTCGAACTCGCCCTCCTCGACCAACTTTGCACCGCGATTTGACTCCCCGGTCCACCCGCCATTAAATCGGCGAAAGCGGTCGCCGCCCTGCTGCGGCGATTGCCCGGTTCGCGGAAAAGGAGATTCACGTGGCAAACGGAAATGATCCCAACCAGTCACTGGCCGTCCTTATCGACGCCGACAACGCCAATCCCGGCATCGTCGACGGCCTGATGGCCGAGGTGGCCAAGATCGGCATTGCCAGCGTCAAGCGCATCTACGGCGACTGGACCACGCCCCACCTCGGCAAGTGGAAGGAAGTACTGCTGGATCATTCGATCCAGCCCATTCAGCAGTTCCGCTACACCGTGGGCAAGAACGCCACGGACAGCGCCATGATCATCGATGCGATGGACCTGCTGTACACGAACCGCTTCGACGGCTTCTGTCTCGTCTCCAGCGACAGCGACTTCACCCGTCTCGCCGCCCGCCTGCGCGAGTCCGGGCAGAAGGTCTACGGCATCGGCGAACGAAAGACACCCAAGCCTTTCGTCTCCGCCTGCGATCGCTTCATCTACACCGACGTATTCACGGCCCCTCAGGAGGAAGACGTCACCCAGGCGCACAGACCGCAAGGCAAGAAGGAACTCCGCGGAGACACGGCACTTGTCCGGTTGGCACGAGCTGCGATCGAGGCGACTTCGGACGAGAACGGCTGGGCCAACCTCAGCCCGGTCGGCAGCTACATGAACAAGACCGCCAACGACTTCGACCCTCGGAACTACGGCTATACCAAGCTCAGCTCGCTGTTCGAGGCCATCGGACTGTTCGACATCGAGCGACGTGACAACGGCGTGTTCGTACGGGATCCCCGCCGGCGGGCGAACGGATCGACCTGAGACAACCGCTCGGGGACCGCCTGAACTTTTGACGAAGAGGACCAGGCAAGCCCCCTCGATTACATACCAACAAGCGAATATCGCGCCAGAAGGAGCGCACACGTTCGACGCTGGACCGGATATACGTAAAGACATATGGTGTCCGACGCCCCCGAAGGGGCGTTTCATTCCCCCGCAATGGAGAGCGGACATGCCGACGACCCGCCTTTCGCCGGATGACTGCCGGCTTTTCCCCGACTTTTTCCCCGACGACCTGCTCGGACAGGCCCGCCTGCTGACACTTCGACGAGACGAGGCCCTGTTCAAGATTGGCGACCCCGTCCGGCAGGTGATCTTCGTGCTGGACGGACAGCTCAAGGCCGTCCGCACCGACCCAGAGGGCACGGAGTGCGTGATGCTGCGGGCGGGCCGGGGCGAGTTCTTCGCCGAGTCGTCGCTGATCACCATGAGCTATGCCTGTGACGGGATCGCGATGAAACCGACTCGAGTCGCCCTGCTGGCGGTGGAGGCCATCCAGCAAGCCCTGTCCGCCCCGGGCCCGTTTGCCGGCGCGATGTTCGGCCTGATCGCCGCCCAGGCGAGAAAGCAGTGTTCCCGCCAGGAGCGGCTGCGGCTGAAGAAGGCCCGTGACCGGGTCGTCCACTACCTGGCCTGCGAGACGGCCCCCGGCAGGCCTGTCGAGTTGAAGGTGCCCATGAAGGAATGGGCCTGCGAACTCGGGCTAGAACCGGAAACCCTTTACCGCACGCTGGCCGACCTGCAGTCCGAGGGGCGGGTGGCGCGTGACAAACGGCGATTGCGCCTGCTCGGCAGAGTGCCGGACATGATTTGAATCATGTTTCTTCCGTTCCTCCTGGCGTAGCTTCCAGCGCCGGACCACGAAAAAAACCAACGGGTCCGGAACCATTCCAGGAGGAAGGAAAAGCATGAAACGAACGCTACTGGCCGCGTCCATCGCCGCCACGCTCGCCGTCTCCAGCCCGTCGGCCTTCGCCGACAGCGAGGTGGAGGAACTGCGCAACACGGTCGAGCGGCTGATGGAGCGGATCGAGACGCTGGAGGCGCGGGAAGAGCGCGGCGAACGGGTCGCATCGAGCTCCACGGCCGACGAAGGCTCCGGCAACGCAAAACCGATGAACGAGGGCGAGAAGCTCAGCATCTACGGCGGGGTCCACCTTTCCGTCGACCACAACTCCGATGAAGGCTTTGGTGGCGAGGAAGGCACCGGGCTGAAGAGCAACGCCTCCCGGCTGGGCTTCAAGGGCGCGATGCCGACCCTGCTCGACGGCACCGACCTGTTCTACAAGGCCGAAGTACGCTACGGCGCCGCGGACGAGGTGGACCAGGAGATCGAATGGCGCGAAGCCTATGCCGGCATGCGCGGCGGCTGGGGCAGCCTGCGCGCCGGGCGGCTGGGTGTCCACTACAAGAGCACCTACACCAAGATCGATCCCTGGACCGACAACGCGCCCCAGGCCCGGCAGGCGGGGGGAATGCAGGGGGTCTCGGCACTCCACGCCAGCTACTTCAACAACGCGGTGGAATACGTCACCCCGAAGTTCAACGGCTTCCACGGGGCGGCCTGGTACTCGACGCAGTTCGATGACGAAAACGACCAGGTGCACAACGCCGGGCCACTGAAGAACTTCGTGGATGGTCGCGCCGCCGGCGCCGGGTTGCGCTACACGGGCAAGAGCCTGATGGTCTCGGCGGACATGATCGAAATCGACGCCGACGAGGTGCTCGACGACCGCCTGTCCAACGACACCGGCTGGCAGCTCGCCGCTCGCTACAGGACCGGGCCGATCACCGTCGCGGGTCTGTACGAGGACGTCGAGGACATCGGGCTGGGCAAGAACATGTGGGTCAACGGCATCTACCGCATCGGCCCGACCCGCCTGATCGCCAGCTACGGGCAGAACCGCGACGCAGAGTTCTTCGGCGACAAGGACATCGACACCTGGAGCCTGGGCGCGAAGTACGACCTGACCGACAAGTCGGAACTGTTCGCGGCCTTCGTGACGCGTGACGATGGCGACGACCGCTACAACACGGTGACGGTCGGCGTGAACGCCAAGTTCGGCGCATCGCTCTGGTAACCCCTACTGCGGGGCGCCCCTCGGGGCCGCCCCGCTCGCCGTCACACTGAACAATGAAGGATTTACATGAAAGCCATCCAATCTCTCGGGCGCTTCGTCGCCCTGTTTCTGGCTCTGAGCGTGGCGTCCACCGCGCAGGCCAAACCCGACTTCATCGTCGACTCGACCTGGCTGGAGGAAAACTTCGACCGTGACGACGTCGTGGTCATGGAGGTGCGCTACCACCCGCACCGGTACTTCACCGTCGGGCACATTCCCGGCGCGGTGCAGGTCCAGCGCTTCAAGGACCTGGGCGACAACGACGGCAACCCCCTGATGCGCTTCCCGTCGCGGGACGCCTTCCAGAGCCGCCTGCGCGACTGGGGCGTGAACGACGACACCACCGTGGTGATCTACGACGATTCCCTCACGGCACTCGCCTCCCGGCTTTACTACCTGCTCGAGCTCTACGGCTTCGACATGTCGCGGGTGAAGGTCATGGAAGGCGGCACCACCGAGTGGGAACTGTTCAACGATCTCTCCAAGGAAGCCGAGACCCACGAGCCGGGCGACGTCACGCTGTCCGAGGCCGACGACGCCCTGTACGTCGAGTGGACCGACGTCTACGACGACGTGGTCTCTCGCCGTGACGAGGATGTCGTGCTGCTCGACGCCCGCCCGGAGGACATGTACACCGGCGAAGTGATCCAGCAGTCGGTCCGGGGCGGGCACATCCCGGGCGCGATCAATGTCGTCAGCCTCGACGGGGCGGATGGCGGATCGCAGAAGTGGAAGTCGACCGAAGCCCTCGAGGCCATGTACGACGAGATCCCGAAGGACAAGACGGTCTACGTCTACTGCCACGACGGCTTTCGCATGAGCCTCGCCTACATGCAGCTCAAGGCATTGGGCTACGAGGACGTGCGCCTGTACAACGGCGGGTGGTCGCACTGGGGCAACGCGCTGACCCTGCCGGTCGTCGAGGGCGACGAACCCTACGACGAGGACTACGCGCTCTGAGTGCCGAACGAGGCACGCCCACCTCTCTCTCCCTGTTTGCCGGCTCGCGTAGCCGGCTTTTTCTTGGGCGAGCACCCCCTAGGTCCGACGCGGATGCGGGACCTCGAGGACCATCGACGAACAACCCCCGCCGCGCGACGGTCTCGCGTTACACTCGATCTCGGGAACCAAACCGATCAACGGGCCGCGACGAGCGTCGCGCACAGCAGGGAGAACGCCACATGGGAATCGAGACCTGGATCGTGATCGCACTGGTCGTGATCGCCGTCGTCTACGTGATCTACGTCTACAACAAGCTGACCTCGTACCGCACCCAGTACGAGAACGGTTTCGCGCAGATCGAGACGCAATTGAAACGCCGCCACGACCTGATCCCCAACCTGGTCAACACGGCCAAGGGCTACCTGGAGCACGAGGCCTCGGTCCTCAAGGAAGTCACCGAGGCGCGCGCCGCGGCCGAGAAGGCCGTGGACGCCGCGCACGACCGGCCGGGCAACGCGGAGACCATGGACCTGCTCTCCCGCGCGGAATCCGCGCTGACCAGCGGTCTGGGCCGGCTCAACGCCACCTTCGAGGCCTACCCCGACCTCAAGGCCGACGCCAACATGCGCCAGCTGTCCGAGGAACTGGCAACCACGGAGAACCGCGTCGCCTACGCCCGCCAGGCCTACAACGACCTGGTGCAGAAGTACAACGAGTACCGTCGCTCCTTCCCGCCGGTGGTGATCGGCGGGCTCGTCGGCCACGGCGAGGACGCCCAGCTGCTCGAGTTCGAAGACAGCGAGACCATCCAGAAGGCGCCCGAAGTCAGCTTCTGAACGGGTGAAGCATGGATTTTCGCGAACAGCAGGACCTCGCCCGGCGACAGACCCGGATACTGGTGGCGCTCTACGTGCTGCTGCTGATCGCCGCGGCGGCGGCCGTGGGAGGCTTGATCTGGCTGGCGCTGATCCTGGGGGAACAGGCCCAGGCGGCCCAGGGGGCGGGCGCGAGCCGGGCACCCATGCCGGATGGCGCCAGCTGGCAGGCGTTCGCCTGGGCGGCCGGCCTGACCGGCGGCGGCATTCTCCTGGTCACCCTGTTCCGCTGGTTCACGCGCTCTGACGGGGCTAAGGTGGCCCGGTCGCTGGGCGGGCGCGAGCTCACCGGCGCGGGCGAGACCGACCTCACCCCAACCGAACGCCAGTACCTCAATATCGTCGACGAGATGGCCATCGCCTCCTCCCTGCCCCGCCCGCGGGTGTTCGTCCTCGACCGGGAGGCGGGCATCAACGCCTTCGCCGCCGGCACCCGGCCGGAGAACGCCGCGGTGGCGGTCACCCGCGGGGCGCTGGAGCAGCTTTCCCGCGACGAGCTGGCCGGCGTGGTCGCCCACGAGTTCGGCCACATCGCCAACAGCGACATCCGGCTGTCCGTGCGCGTGGCGGCGATGGTGTTCGGCTTTACCTTCCTGTTCTTCGTCGCCCGCTGGTGGTTCCACGTCGGCGTGGGACCGGGACGGCAGGACGCCCGCCTGCGCATCGCCATGCTGGTGGGCGCGGCGGCCATCGCGCTGGTGGGGCTGCTGACGGTGTTCTTCGGCCGCATCCTGCAGGCGGCCGTCAGCCGCCAGCGCGAGTTCCTCGCCGACGCCTCGGCGGTGCAGTTCACCCGCTACCCCGACGGCCTGAAAAGCGCCTTCGAAAAGCTCAAGGGCGGCGCTTCGTCGCGTGTGGAATCCGACGCCGCCGCGGAGATGAACCACGCCTTCCTCTTCCGGGCCGGAGGCGCGCGCCTGTTCGACACCCACCCGCCGCTGGAGGAACGCATCCGGCGGATCGAGGGGCAGGGGTAGACCGCTTCCTCCAGACGCAGCGGGTACCGGCGCCGCAAGGGCAGCCGGGCCGCGCTCAGGCCCGGTCGACGATCTCCCCGTCGACCACGGCCAGCACCACGCCTTCGGGCAGTGGCTGCCACGGGCTGTCGACGGTCAGCGGGGTGCTGGCGAACAGCAGCATGTCCTGGCAAGGCTCGCGCAGGCTCAGGCCCGATGCGGCTAGCTCGTCCGAGAGTTCGCAGCGGCGGCGATCGAGCATGTAGATACCCGGCGGGGCGATCCGCCCGTCGGCCTGCGTGCGCCGGTGGGCATGAACGAACAGCGCGTCGCTGTCGGCGTAGAGGAAGTTCGCCGGCCCGAACGGCCTGAGTTCCGCCGCGACCTCGGCGACGATCTCGAGACGCTCGGACAGCGGCGGCGTCTCGCCCGCTTCGTCCCACGGCGGGCCGAGCCGATCGAGCAGATGACAGAAGACCTGCTCGGAATCGGTGTCTCCCAGGGGACGGAATCGACGGGAACGGAAATCACGCCGGCGGTCGATGTTCGACAGGTCGCCATTGTGGGCAAACAGGTGTACCCGCCCACCCAGCTCGCGCTGGAAGGGCTGGGTGTTCTTCAGGGCACGGGTGCCCCGGGTGGCCAGGCGGATGTGCGTGATGATCAGCCGGCTCGGCGGGATGTGACGGTCGACGTAGCGCACCAGCTCGCTTTCCGCGGCCGCGATCGGCTCTCGCAGGCGGAAGACGTCCGGACCCTCGTAGGCGGCGATGCCCCAGCCGTCCTTGTGCGGCCCTTCCTGCCCGCCCCGGCGGGCGAAACGCTCCAGGGCGAAGTCGGCGGATACCGGGTCCCGGCTGGAAATGGCGAAAAGCTCACACATGCTTCGGCCATCATCGCAGAAAGTGTTTGCCGCCGAACAGGGGAACACCTCCCCACCCTTGCCCGGGCCGCCGGTTCTTCACTCCCAGCGCAACCCCCGGATCGCCTCGGGATCGAGCAACCGGATCTGCTGGACCTTCGGGTCGGGGTGTTCCCGCTCGGGGTCGATCTGCATCAGGCGCAGGAAGTACGGCACCATCGCCCGGCGCACCGGGCAACGGATCCGCCCGTCGACCATGCCGTAGTCGGCGGCGATCACGCTCCGCTGCGGCTCGGGCAGGTCCGGGTGCACGCCCACCTCCAGCACGACCTCTTCGTGCCAATCCCTGTCCTCCTCCGCGGAGATGCCCGCCTCGTCGCGCAACGGCAGGGCCGTTTGCATGCGGGCGAGCACGAAATCGCGGTATTCGCCATGGTGATGGCTGAAAGCCCGCACGTGCCAGCGGAATCCGCTGTAGACCAGCGTGTGCGGCGAGAGCACCACTTCCAGCGGCCCGGGCCGGGTCATGGACTGGTAGGTGACGGCCACCCGGAACCCGTTGCTGGCCGCCGCGCTAACGGCCTGGAACACCGCGAGGTCGAGCTCGCGCTCCATGGGTCGGAGCACCTCCACGTTCGGCCCGCCCGCCGCCAGGGCCACCACCGGGCTGTCGACGCCGCGCATGGCCGCCAGCACCTCCAGCATCTCCGAGGTCTTGCCCGAAAGCAGTACCGGGCGGAAGTCCTCGCCCGGTTCGTAGTACTTGCGGGACTTGTTGTAGGCGAGGTTGTCCGGGCACAGGGACTGGTAGACGGCAAAGTCCTTGGAGGCCTGCGCCCGGCTGATGCCGAAGCTCTCGGTCAGCGCCCCGGTACGCACCCAGCCGGTGAGCAGCAGGGTGCATTCCAGCAGTTTCAGTCGCTGGCGCTGCTCCCACTTCAGGGCGGCGACGATTTCATTGGTGGTGTCGGATGGCTTCATGGCCTGCATTCTCCGGCCCGGCGACCTCATGTCAATTATTTTGACGCGAGTTTGTTGACACGTCTCGCTCGTGAGCCTACTATCTGTACATGCCGTGTTTGTAGGCAGTCAACCGATGAGGAAAGCGAGCATGCAAACCTACGCCGATGAAGTGATCGAGTTCTGGGCCAACGTGTTCCGCGCCTGCCGGCTGTCCGGCACCGGCCTGGACCTGGAGACGTTCCTCGAGAACCCCCGGGAACACCTCGACCGGCTGGGCCTGGCCGACGCGCTGGAGATGCTGTCCAGCGGTCACCTGCCCCTGCTGCCGGAACAGGCCGCCGTACGCCGGGAGATCGACGCCCGCCACCCCCGGCCGGCGGTCCCCGAGCCACAGCAGCCTGCCTCGTCGCCCATGCCCGCGGCACCGGCCTTCCTGATGGCCGCCGGCTGAGGGTAACGCCACCGACCCCGGGGTCGGCGAGCTGCAAACGCCTTGCGGGGACGGCAGCTGACGCCGCCTTCGCGGGCAAGGCCCGCTCGCACGGAAAGGCGTGTCACCGGATCGCCGTGCGAGCTTGCCTTGGGAAACTCTGCACGATTCGATGACGTCTGAAGCGGGACCTTCAAGGGCCCAGATGCAAGGCGCAGTCCGCCGTGAAGGGCCGTCGCCCTTTACAAGGGCTGAACCGGATCGGCAGGATGCCGATCCGGCCGGCGCGAGCCGGCCCGAAGGGCGGGGTTCACGGACGAACCCCGCGACGCCGCAGATGGGCCCTTGGAGGCCCGCCCGGACGGGGGCTCGCGGGTTTGCCCGCACTCGGCGTTGCCGTCTCTCGACGGGCAACGAGCCCGTCTTCGGTCCGGCGCCTTGATTGCGAACAAACCCGCGAGCCTGAGGTGCCATCGAATCGTGCAGAGTTTCCCTTGCAAGCGAAACGCGCCGGCGGGCGGGTTCCCCGTCGCAAGGCGGCCCGGCACACGGACCCATGCGGGGACGGTGGCGCGCATGGAAAGGCGTGCCACCCGGATCGCCATTCACGCAATCGTTCCATGCGCGCCGCCGCCCTCGCGTATCATCGGAGTGACGCTCACCCGCACGACACGGACGATATGGACGCGACCAACACGTTTATCCTGATCGGCGCCCTGCTGCTGTTCACCAGCATCCTCGCCGGCATGGCCTCGTCGCGTTTCGGTTTTCCGTTGCTGCTGATCTTTCTCGGGATGGGCATGCTCGCCGGCCAGGACGGGATCGGCGGGCTCGAGTTCGACGATTTCCAGACCGCCTTCCTCATCGGCAACATCGCGCTGGCGATCATCCTGCTCGACGGCGGGCTGCGCACGCATATCCGCACCTTCCGCGTGGCCCTCAAGCCCGCCCTGTCGCTGGCGACGGTCGGGGTGATGATCACCGCGGGGGCCATGGGGGCGCTGGCCACCTGGCTGATGGGCTTCGACTGGTACTACGGGCTCCTGATGGGCGCGATCGTCGGCTCGACCGACGCGGCCGCGGTGTTCTCGCTGTTGAAGGGCAGCGGCACGCGGCTGAACGAGCGGGTCGGCTCGACCCTGGAGATCGAGTCGGGCATCAACGACCCGATGGCGATCTTCCTCACCATCACGCTGCTCGAGGTGATCTCGGCCGGGCAGTCGCTGGCCGATCCCTGGATCCTGCTGTTCCTGGTCCAGCAGTTCGGCATCGGCGCGGTGCTCGGCGTGGCCTTCGGTTTCGTCCTGCGCGAGGTGCTGCGGCGCATCGAGCTGGCCGAGGGGCTCTACGCGCTGCTGATTGCCTCGGGCGGGCTGCTGTCGTTCGCCATCATCAACGAACTGGGCGGCAGCGGCTTTCTCGGCGTGTATCTGACCGGGCTGGTGATCGGCACGGCGAAGAACCGCGGCACCTTCCACGTGCTGCGCATCATGGACGGGCTGGCCTGGCTGGCGCAGGCGGGCATGTTCCTGATCCTGGGGCTGCTGGTCACGCCCTCGGCGGTGCTCGACCAGATCGTCCCGGCGCTGATACTCGCCTTCGCGCTGCTGCTGGTCGCCCGACCGGTCGCCGTGTGGATCGGGCTGTGGCCCTTCCACTTCAACTGGCGGGAGACGACCTTCATCGCCTGGGTGGGGCTGCGCGGCGCGGTGCCGATCGTGCTGGCACTGTTCCCCATGATCTACGGCATCCCGGACGCCGAGCGATTCTTCGAGATCGCCTACGTGGTGGTGATCACGTCATTGCTGATCCAGGGCAGTACCGTGCCGCTGGCCGCCCGGCTGCTGCGCGTGGAAGTGCCGCCGGCCCCGGAGCCCAGGCAGCGGGCGGACCTCAATCTGCCCATCGAACCCCGGCTGGAGATGGTGCAGTTCGTGGTCGGTCACCACACCGACGCCGACGGCGCCGGGCCGGAACGGATGCCCTACGGCGAGTCGGTGACCATCGCCGGCGTGGTGCGCAACCTGGCGTTGCGCAAGCCCGAGCCGGGGTTCACCTTCCAGCCGGACGACATCGTGCTGACCATCATCCCCGAGGACATGATCGCCGATCTCAACCGCTTCTTCACCGGGGAGCGCCGCAAGGCCACGGCGCTGGTCGAGCAGACCTTCTTCGGCGCCTTCTCGCTGCGCGGCGGGGCGAAGGTGGCGGACCTGGCCGCCGTCTACGGCATCCAGCCGCCCGAGGAGCTGCGCGAGGCGACCCTTGACGAGGCCATCAAGGCGCTGCTGCGCAACCCGCCCGTGGTGGGCGACTCGGTGGACCTCGACCGAGTGAGCCTGACGGTACGCGAGATGGACGGCCCGACCATCACCCAGGTGGGCCTGAAGTTCCGCCAGTAGGCGACGGTCAGTCGTCGGCCAGTTCCAGGATGGATCCGACGATATCGCTCATGGTGACGATGCCGGCCAGCTCGTCGTTGCGCAGCACGATCACCCGGCGGATACCCTGGGAGACCATCAGGCGGGCGGCGTACTTGACCTCCATGCCCTCGGGCACCGAGATGGCCGGCTTGGTCATCACGTCGTAGACGTTGGCCAGGTCGATGTCGCCTTCCTCGGCGACGATGGTCTTGAGCATGGAGGTATAGGTGATGATGCCGTAGGCGTCATGCGGATGGGCCTTTCCGACCACCAGGGACTTCACCTTGCAGCGGCGCATCTCGCGCAGCGCCTCGCGCAGGCTGGCCATGGGCGAGATGGTGGCCACGTTGGTGACCATGATGTCCCCGACCAGGCGGGGTGTCTGTTCAGATGTCATCTTTGACGCTCTCCTGGAATCGTTGCACCTGTCCTGTCTCGATGCCGGCGATGTGCTCGACCGGCACGGTGAACACCACGCCCTTGGAATGCTCCTTGAGCTCGAGCTCGCGGGTCAACGCCTTCATCACCTTCAGCGACAGCGAGCGCTCGAGGACGAACAGCAGCACCGACTGGCTGCCCTCGTAGGTCAGGCCGAAGAAGGTCTTCTTCTCCTCGGCGCCGATGCCGCGGGCATTGATCAGCGTGACCCCGCCGGCACCGGCCTTCTTGGCCACGTCGATGGCGCGCTCCTCCATGTCCTCGGCGAGCATGGCGACCAAAACCGAAAACTTCATGGTTCCACTCCTTCTCCAGTCGATTCGTCGGACGCGGCCCGGCGCGCCCGGATCCGGTAGGCAAGATCGGCCACCGTGGCGTAGGCGAGCACCGTCACGATGGGAAATATCGAGGCAAAGGCAATCAGCCCGAAACCGTCCATGAGGACATTCCGCCCCTCGATCTGCGTGGCGAGACCGATGCCCAGCGCGGTGACCAGCGGCACTGTCACCTCGGAGGTGGTAACCCCGCCCAGATCGTAGGCCAGGGCGATGATGTAGCGCGGGGCGACCAGGGTGAGCAGGATCACCAGCAGGTAGCCGCCCATCACGTAGTAATGGATCGAGTCCCCGGCGATGATGCGATGCACCCCGATGGTGATGCCGATGGCCACCCCCAGCGCCACCAGCATGCGGATGACGCTGGCGCGGATCTCGCCGCGGGCGGCCTGTTCGGCCTGGTCGCCGATGGCGATCAGCGCCGGCTCGGCCATGGTGGTGGCAAAGCCGATGGCGAAGGCGAACAGGTAGAGGAAGACCACGTTGTCCCGGGCGATGAGCTGTTCGGCCATCCGCTCGCCGATCGGGAACAGCCCCAGCTTCAGGCCCAGCACGAAGGCATACAGCCCGAGAATGACCAGCACGAAACCGACCACCACCCGCTTGAGATGGGGAACGCGCTGGCGCAGGATCACCAGCTGGAAGAACAGCACCGCGACGATGATGGGCAACACGTCGCGCACGGTCGTGAGCAGGGACATGAAGATCGCGCCGGGGCTGAGGTCCACTTCCTTGGCGTCGACCTCGGGGTCGAAGCCGTCGGCCGATGCCGAGATGTCGACCCCGAGCACCTCGAAGACGTAGATGCCGTAGGCCTGCACGGTGATCATCGGCACCATCACCGCCAGCGCCACCAGGCCGAAGCCGTCGGCGAGCACGCTGCGGCCGCTGATGGAGGCGGCCAGCCCCATGCCCAGCGCGGCGATCAGGGGCACGGTGACGATGTTCGTGGTCACCCCGCCGGAGTCATAGGCCAGCCCGACGATCTCGGGCGGGGCGAACCAGGTGACGGTGACCACGAGGATGTAGCCGCCGATCATGAACCAGTGCAGCGGCAGACCCAGCACCGTGCGCATCACGCCCAGGGCCACCACCAGGCCCACCGACGTGGCGATGATCATGCGCAGCGTGAACGCGTCGATGTGACCGTTGCTGATGGTCTGGGCCTGCTCCGCGACGGCGATCAGCGCCGGTTCGGCAGCCACCGCGGCGAAACCGAAGGCGAAACCGAAGGCAAGAAGCAACGGCAGCGATCCGCGCCGCGCGAAGGCATTCGACAGGCTCTTGCCGATGGGGAATATCCCCATCTCCAGTCCCTGGAGGAACAGGGCCACCCCCACCACGACGATGGCAAGGCCGATGATGATCCCGGTCAGCCCCTCGGGCACCGCTTGCAGCACGAACAGCTGGAAGACCGCGACCACCACCACGATCGGCAGCAGGTTGCGCCCGGCATGCAGCAACGTCTCCCAGAATATGCGGATATCGGTCAAGGGGCGGCTCTCTTGTCCTGACGAGCACGTGCAGTGCCGTTGCGATCGGCTACCATCCTAGTGCTATTGTTGCCGCAACGCCATCACGGACCGAGGACCCCATGCCGAAGCCCATACTGGTCGCCAGCGACCTCTCGGAGAACAGCGATCTCGCGATGACCCGCGCCTTGCAACTGGGCCTGTCGACAGGCTCGCCGCTGATCGCGCTGAACGTCATCCAGGAAGAACCGCTCTGGTGGGTGGTCAAGAGCGGCGACCTGGACCCGGACGAACTGCGCCGCGATCTGCTGCGCGAGTCGATGGCAAGCCTCGAGGACCAGGCCAGGCGGGCGGCCAGGACACTGGGCGAAACGGCTCCCGAGGTCGACACGCACGCCCGCCTGGGACGAACCGCCGAGGTGGTGGCGGAGATGGCCGACAGCCGGGACTGCGGCCTGATCGTCATCGGCGCCCACGGCCGGCACGTGGTCCGGGACTGGTTCCTCGGCACCACCGCCGAGAAGATCGTGCGCGAGAGCACCGTCCCCGTCCTGGTCGCCAAGTCCGAACCCAGCCACGCCTACCAGAAGGTTGTCGTGGCGGTCGATTTCTCCGCTCCCAGCGAGGCGGCCCTGCAGACCGCCCTGGCCTGGGCGCCACGGGCGCAGTTCACCCTGGTGCATGCCTACGAGACCTGGTTCGAGACCTACATCGACGCGAATACCTACGAGCGCATCCGCCGCGAACAGGAGGAGGCGCTGGCCGACCGCCTGCGCGAATTCGCCGCGGCCGCCGGCGTCACCAGCGACCACGAACCGGACTACCGGGTGATCGCGGGCCACCCGGGCACCGCGGTGGCGGATGCGGCCAACGACATCCACGCCGACCTGACCGTCTGCGGCACCCAGGGTGCCACCGGCGTACGCCACCTGATGCTTGGCAGCGTGGCCCAGCACATCCTGCGCGAGTCGCGTCGAGACGTGATGACGGTGCTCAGACGAGATACCGGGATCTGACCGCTGACTTCCCACGCTGGCACGGAGTGACGCCATGACCCTGCTTATCTACAGCCACCCCGTCTGCCGCCGGCACGAGAACGCCTCGGAGATGCTCGCCGACCATCCGGAGCGTCCCGAGCGACTCGACGCCGCGGACGCCGCCATCGGCAGGCTCTCGGCAGGCCGCTACCGCCGGATCAAGGCGCCGGCGGCAGAACAGGCCGACTACGAACTGGCCCACGACCCGCGCTACGTCCGCGCCATCTTCGAGCGGGCGCCCAGCGAAGGTTTCCTGCACGTCGACGCCGACACCGCCATGAACCCCTACACGCTGGACGCCAGTCGGCGCGCGGCGGGCGGCGCCATGGCGGCCGTCGACCGGGTGCTCGAAGGCCCGGAACGGCGCGCCTTCTGCGCCACCCGCCCGCCCGGTCACCATGCCGGGCCCTGCCGGCCGGCGGGTTTCTGCATCTTCAACAACATCGCCATCGCGGCCTATCACGCCATCCGTCGACGCGGGATCGAGCGGGTGGCGATCGTGGATTTCGACGTGCATCACGGCGACGGCACCGAGGCGATCGTCGCCGGCTCGGAACCGGTGCTCTTCTGCTCGAGTTTCCAGCACCCCTACTACCCCCACTCGGGCATCCCGCCGCTGGCCGACAACTGCCTGCCGGCCCCTTTGAGGAACCTCTCGGACGGGGCGGCCTTCCGCGAGGCCATCCACGACGCCGGCTGGTTCGAGAGGCTGGCCGCCTTCCGCCCGCAACTGCTGCTGTTCTCCGCGGGCTTCGACGCCCACAAGGACGATCCGCTCAGCGGAACGGTGCTCGTGGCCGACGACTTCGCCTGGATCACCCGCGAGACCATCGCCGCAGTGGGTGCCGACGTGCCGGTGGTCTCCCTGCTCGAGGGCGGCTACCACCTCGAGGCCCTGGAGAACTCGATCCTGGCGCACCTTACGGCCCTCGATGACGTCTGATCAGCCGCTGGAGCTCAATGCGCTGGAGGCCGAAATCCGCGCCTGCCGCATCTGCGAGCCCTACCTGCCGCTCGGTCCCCGGCCCGTGTTCATCGCCCGGCCCGAGGCCCGGCTGCTGATCGCCGCCCAGGCCCCCGGTCGCCGCGTGCACGAGACCGGCCTGCCCTTCAACGACCCCTCCGGCGAGCGCCTGCGCGACTGGCTCGGGATCGACCGCGAGACCTTCTACCACCATCCGGCCATAGCCATCGCGCCGATGGGGTTCTGCTATCCCGGCACGGGCAAGGGAGGCGACCTGCCGCCCCGACCCGAATGCGCCCCGACCTGGCGCCGGCCGTTGCTCGCGGCGATGCCCCGTATCGAGACGACCATCGTCATCGGGCGCTACGCCCTGGCCTGGCACCTGGGCCTGGGTGGCGGCCAGCGCGTCACCGATCTGGTCGCCGCCTGGCGCGACTTCGCCCCGACGCAGTTCCCCCTGCCCCATCCCAGCCCGCGCAACAACCGCTGGCTGAGGAACAACCCCTGGTTCGAACGCGAGGTGGTGCCCGCACTGCGCGAACGGGTGCGGGAATGCCTGAGGGCATTCGACTGACCCGGGACGTGTCCGAAAGGCCGTGCGGCACCAACACAAGAAAAAGGCCCGAGCGGCGAATGCCGATCGGGCCCGGTGTGGTCGGGATCGCTCGCCGGGTGGCGAGGGGATTACTCCCAGTCGATGAAGGCGGTGGCGGCGTCGGCCGCGTCGTAGAGGAACAGGTCGCGGAACATGTGATCCGCCCCGGAGACGGTCGTCATCTCGATATGCTCGTCATCGACCCGGTCGGCCATCTTTTCCTCCAGGTCGGTCACCGTCTCGTCGGCACCGGCCACCACGACCAGCGTCTCGATCGAGGTCTCGCCGAGCACCGTGGGCGTGTCCATGCGCGGGTCCTCGCGGTAGTAGCTGACCACGCTCGCCGCGGTGGCCGTGGTATCCGGGCAGTAGATGAAGTCCATCTCCATGATCTCGTCACCCTTGTCCTGCTCGACCAGGGCCTCGGCCTTCTCCAGCAGCGGGGCGAGCTCGGTGTCGTAGCTCTGCTCGTAGTCCTTGGCCGCGTATCCCTCGGACCAGGTCTGCGGCGCGAGCAGGACGGCCTTCTCCACGGCGGGGTCGACACGGTCGGCGAGATAGCGGGCGACCTGGTTGCCGCCACGGGAGTGCCCCATCACAGCCAGCCGGTCGGCGCCCTCCTCCTTGAGCCACTCGACCCAGGCGGAGATCTCGTCGACGGCGTCCTCGTGCTTGTGGCGATGCGTGCTGTCGCAGTCGTACATGCCCGTGCGGGCATCCTGGCCGAGGCTGAGATTGATGGCCAGCGAGTTGTAGCCGGCATCGCGCAGCAATTCCTGCATGTTGCGCATGATCTCCATCTGGCCGTGCGCCAGCGTGCCGTGAACCATGAGCACCACGCCATCCTCGATGCTGCTGTCGGAGGCGGTTTCCATGTGACCCACCAGGGTGAGGTCATCGTGTTCCAGTTCGACGCGGTCGGCGGCCTGGGCCGTCCCTCCGATGAAGCAGGCGAGCAGCAACAGGCCGCCGAAGTGCTTGAGTGTCTTGGTCATGGTGGTCATTCCCTCCCGGTTTGGTGGTTGTCATGGAACCGGCAATCGCATCCGGGTGCCCTGGAGGATCTTGCGGGGCCGTCTCGTGACGCGGTTCCTTGTCGGGCACAGTCTAGCCGTTCGACCGCAAGGTTGCCGCCCGCGGGCTCGTCACGGACAAAAAAATGGGCAGGCCGTCCCCGAGGGGATCGAGCCTGCCCGCAAACTCACCGCAGGAGGAGTCGAAGGAAATTCACGACTGAACATCATTGACAGCCACGGCCTGTGACTGGCGATCGAACGGAAAGTTTCCGCAGTCAGCGGATTATCCGTCCGGAGGGTGGTCGACTTGCAGTCGTGCCAGCGACAAGCGAATGGTACCGCATTTTCATGCAAATGCAAACGGTTCTTATTGTTCTTCGCATGACAGGATGATGACAGCCGACCGACGGCCTGGCAGATCCCGCCCCGGGGAGATTCAATGGAAATCCCGCGATCGCGTGGGAATCTCGCCCAGCCAGTCACTGTGGTCGACCAGCATGCGCGCGACGAGATGCGCCACGCCGTCGCGGTGCTGCCACTGGCCGCGCACTTCCAGCAGGCGGGCGTTGACCACCACCTGCCGGTACTCGGCGACGCGGTCCGGCCAGACGATCACGTTGACCGTGCCGACTTCGTCCTCGAGCGTGAGAAACACCGTGCCCTTGGCCGTGCCGGGGCGCTGGCGCATGGTCACCAGCCCGCAGTAGCGAGTGTGCGCGCCGTCATGACGGGTCGCCAGCTCGTCGCTGCGTCGCAGGCGCAGTCGCCGCAGCCGCTCGCGCAGCAAGCCGAGCGGGTGACCGTTGAGCGACAGCCCCAGCCGCCGGTAGTCGGCGACGATGGTCTCGGCCCGGTTCGGCGCGGGCAGGTCGGCGGCGGGTTCGGCCACCATCCGGTCGGCCGGCAGGCCGGCCTCGAGGTCCATGTCGGCCGGAATGCCGCTGGCCGACCAGTGCGCCGCGTGGCGGTTGGCCTCCAGCGCGGCGAAGGCCCCGGAATGCGCCAGCGCGCGCCGGTCGCGGGCATCCAGGCGGGCCCGGCGCACGCAGTCGGCCACGTCGCGAAAGGCCATCTCGTCGCGCGCGGCCAGCAGCCGCTCGATGCCGGCCACGGACAGCCCGTGGATGCGCCCCAGGCCCAGGCGCAGGGCATGGGTCTCGACGGCACTCCCCTTCCCGGCCCGTGATTCCTCTCCCCGAGCTTCCAGCGTGCTCTCGGCCCGGCTTGCCATCACGCAGGGTGGGCGCACCACCACGCCGTGGCGCCGCGCGTCCTGCACCAGCTGCGAGGGCCCGTAGAACCCCATCGGCTGGCTGTTCAACAGCGCGCAGTAGAAGGCGACCGGCTCGTGGCATTTCAGCCAGGCCGAGGCATAGGCGATCACGGCGAAACTGGCCGAATGCGACTCGGGAAAGCCGTACTCGCCGAAGCCGAGGATCTGGCGGTAGACGCGGTCGGCGAACTCGGGTGCAAAGCCGCGCGCGGTCATGCCGTCATGGAGGCGTCTGCGAAAGTCCTCCAGCGTGCCGCGCTTGCGCCACGCGCCCAGTGCGCGCCGGAGCTGGTCGGCCTCGCCGGCGGTGAACCCCGCGGCGACCATCGCCAGTTCGATCACCTGCTCCTGGAAGATCGGCACGCCCAGGGTGCGCCCCAGCACCCGCCGGATTTCCTCGTTGGGGTATTCCTCGCGCTCGAGGCCCTGGCGGCGCTTCAGGTAGGGATGGACCATCTCGCCCTGGATCGGCCCGGGGCGGACGATGGCGATCTCGATCACGAGATCGTAGAAGCAGCGCGGTTGCAGGCGCGGCAGCATGCTCATCTGCGCGCGCGACTCGATCTGGAACACGCCGACCGTGTCCGCGCGGCTGATCATCTCGAAGGTGGCCGGGTCCTCGCGCGGGATCGACCACAGCGCCAGGTCGCGGCCGCGGTGACGGTTGACCAGTTCCAGCGCCCGGCGCACCGCCGAGAGCATGCCCAGTGCCAGCACGTCGATCTTCATCAGGCCGACGGCGTCGAGATCGTCCTTGTCCCACTGGATGACCGTGCGATCGGCCATCGAGGCGTTCTCCACCGGCACGAGGTCGGCGAGCTGCCCGCGGGCGATGACGAACCCGCCGACGTGCTGCGAGAGGTGCCGCGGCATGCCGGTCAGCTGCCGGGCGATCGCCAGCCACCAGCGGATCTGGCGCAGGTTGCCGTCGACGCCGGCCGCGGCGAGCTTCTCTGTGCTTACCTCGCGGTCCCACCAGGCCAGTTGCTCGTTGACGCGCTCGGTGACGTCCTCGCCCACGCCCAGCGCCCGGGCGGCGTCGCGCAGCGCGGACTTGCGCCGGTAACGGATCACCGTGGCCGCCAGCGCCGCGCGGTCGCGCCCGTAGCGGCGGTAGATGTACTGCATCACCTCCTCGCGGCGGTGATGCTCGAAGTCGACGTCGATGTCGGGCGGCTCGGCGCGCTCCTTCGAGATGAAGCGTTCGAACAGCATCGAGGACTCGGCCGGGTTGACCGCCGTGATGCCGAGCGCGAAGCACACCGCCGAGTTGGCCGCCGAACCGCGTCCCTGGCAGAGAATGCCTCGCGCACGAGCGAAGCGCACGATGTCGTGCACGGTCAGAAAGTACGGCTCGAAGGCCATCTCCTCGATGATGGCCAGTTCCCGCTCGATCTGCGCGGCCACGCGTTCGGGGATGCCATCCGGCCAGCGCACGGCCGCCCCCTCGAAGGTCAGGCGGCGTAACTGCTCGGCGCCGGTCACCCCGGCGGGGATGTCGTCGAGCGGGTACTCGTAGGAGAGCTCGTCGAGCGAGAAACGGCAGGATTCCGCGACTCGCAATGCCTCGACGCACCATTCGACCGGGAAGAGCCCGGCAAGCGCCTCGACCGGGCGCAGGTGGCGCTCGGCGTTCGACGGCAACCGGTCGGCCGCCTCCATCACGGTGACGCGATGGCGCAGGGCGGTGACCACGTCGAGCAGCGGTTTTTCCTCGGGCTCGGCCATCAGCGTGTCGCCCAGCGCCGTGACGGGCAGCCCGTGGGCCGCCGCCAGCTCTCGCGCCCGCTTCGTCCGCGCTCCGTCCAGACCGTCGAGCCAGGCGACCACGCCCAGCCAGGGACGGATGCCGCCGGCGAGCAACCACTCCGGCGAAAGGATCTCACCGGGCGGAACCTGCCAGATCATCCGCACCCCGGCGCCCATGCTATCCACCGGGCCCTCTATCAGGCCCTCCAGCACGTCCGCCCGCTCGAGCCGGTACTCGCCCTTGGCCGCCGCCCGCCGCCCGCGGGTGATCAGCTGGCTGATCGCCGCGTAACCCGCCCGGCTCGCGGCCAGCAGCACCAGCTCGTCGCCCTCGACCAACCGCAGCCGCGTGCCGAGGATCAGCCGCGGCCGCTCGTCTGCCGGCAGCGCCCGCCAGCCCTGCTGCGCCCGCACCACCCCGGCCAGCGAACACTCGTCGCAGAGGGCGATGGCCGCGTAGCCGCGCGCGTCCGCCACCGCCACCAGCCGCTCCGGGTCGGGCGTGGCGGCGAGGAAGCTGAAATTGGAACGGGCGGACAGCTCGGCATAGGCACTCATGCAATGACTGTATATCCATACAGTTCTATCTGTCCAGCCGTTCGCCAGCACCTCGTCCCGGGACCGTTACCCGAAACGGGAAAGCGGCTACCATGAGGGAAACTCTGCACGATTCGATGACGTCTGAAGCGGGACCTCCAAGGGCTCCAGATGCAAGGCGCAGTCCGCCGTGAAGGGCCGTCGCCCTTTACAAGGGCTGAACCGGATCGGCAGGACGCCGATCCGGCCGGCGCGAGCCGGCCCGAAGGGCGGGGTTCATGGATGAACCCCGCGACGCCGCAGATGGGCCCTTGGAGGCCCGTTCCAGCTCCGCGAGGCTCCGCGTTCACCGGGCTGCGGAGCGACGCTGAGTCGCTCCGGTCCCGGTTCACCCGGACGGGGAAAAGCGGGTTTGCCCGCACTCGGCGTTGCCGTCTCTCGACGGGCAATGAGCCCGCCTTCGGCCCGGCGCCAGAAAAGCGAACAAACCCGCGAGCCAGAGATGCCATCGAATCGTGCAGAGTTTCCTGAGCGTTCCCCGAAACCGAAAAGGAAAACCGGACGACATGGAACTGTTGCTGTTGGTGGCACTTGCCACCCTCGCCCTGATGGCCGGCGGGCTGCTGGGATGGATCAGCTTTTTCCGGATGCGCCGACTGGAAGAGCGACTCGCCCGGCTGGAACGCCAGGCCACGACATTGACGCCCGATACTCCGGCCGCCACGGAGAAGACGCCTGCATGGGCCGAGCCGACGTCCCGACCGGACGCGGAACCGCGTGCCGAACCGCGCCCGGAACCACGCCCCGAGCCACCACCGCCCGACACGGCAGAAACACCCTTCCCGGGGTCATCGCCCACCAGCGGCTGGCTGGCCGGTCTGGTCGGGCACCTGCGCGAGCATTGGATGGTCTGGCTGGGCGGGCTGTCGGTCGGTCTGGCCGGCGTGTTCCTGGTGCGCCATTCCATCGAGCAGGGCTATCTCGGCCCGGCCGCGCGCATCACCGCCGGCCTGCTCACCGGCCTTGCCCTGCATGCGCTGGCCGACTGGCTGCGACGCCACACGGACGGGCGTTCGGACGCCGTCGCCGCGCTCGCCGGCGGGGCCAGTCTCACGCTGTATGCCGCGGTACTGGCCGCCCTGCACCTCTACGCCCTCTGGCCGGTGCCGCTGGTATTCGCCGCGCTGGCGCTGATCTCGCTGGTCACCCTGGCCCTGTCGCTCTGGCACGGCCCCGTGCTGGCGATCCTGGGCTTGCTGGGCGGCTACGCGGTGCCCATGCTGCTGGGCACCGAGAGCGACCAGCTCTTGACCGTACTGGCCTACGCACTGGTGATCGCCCTGTCCGGCTTCACGCTGATGCGCTGGGTCTACCGCGACTGGCTCTGGTGGGGCACGCTCGGCGGGGCGCTGTTCTGGTGGTGGGCGGCCCTGGTGACGGGCCAGCACACGGAAGGCTGGCTGGGCCTGTATCTGGCCGTGATCGCCTGGGGCATGCTCGCCATTCGCCGGGGCAACTGGCGACTGGATCACGTCTTCGCCGCCGCCCTGCCGTCCGAGGACCGGGGCACGGATTGGCGCCGCTGGCTGCGCATCGACGATGGCGAACAACGGCTGATCGCCATCGGGCTGCTGGTGCTGCTCGGCGCGCAGGGCATCAGCATCGCCCATGATCCGCAATGGGCGCACGGCCCGCTGGTCTGGCTGCCCCTGCTGGCCGTGGCACTGGTCGCCGCGCGCTTCAACCAGCACCTGCGGCTGCTGCCGTGGACGGCGCTGGTCGTCACGGTCGTCGGCCTGCTGCTCGGCCAGGCGACCGTCCTGCCCACCGAGACGCCGACCTTCGCCCTCGACCCGGTGCGGCCCGCGGACCGGGAAACGCTCTACCTGTTCCTGACCCTGCTCGGCGGCCTGTTCTCGCTGACCGGGCTGTGGACATTGCGGGACCGTACAACCGGA
Organism: Guyparkeria sp.; assembly: GCA_041690375.1. GTDB lineage: Bacteria > Pseudomonadota > Gammaproteobacteria > Halothiobacillales > Halothiobacillaceae > Guyparkeria. Next base: position 42,527 of record JAWLHL010000008.1, read on the forward strand.
CTGGTGGCCGCGCAAACGATCGTGCCGCCGCTGGTGGCCGTCGCCCTGGCCTATCGGCTGGCCGGGGACGCCCTGCCGCCCTGGGGGCTGAGCGTGCTCTGCGTAATCTACGGCGCCGGACTGCTCAACCTCGCCGCCTGGCGACTGCGTCGTGAGGCCACCGACGCGATCACCTTCTGGCTGATCGCCGGCGGGCACCTGGCCTATTCGCTCGCCGTGGTGATCGCCTTCGACGAGGCCACGCTGACCCTGGCACTCGCCGCCCAGCTGGTTTCGCTGGCCTGGCTGCGGCGACGGGTGCCGATGCCGGGGATCGACTGGCTGGTCAAGCTGGTACTCGCGGTGATCGTGATCCGTCTGACTCTCAACCCCTGGCTCCTGACCTACGACACGGACACGCACTGGACGCTGTGGACCGTTGGGGGCAGCCTGCTGCTCACGGTTATCGCCGGGCGGCTCTTGCCGGTAGACACGCCGCTGCGCCGCTGGCTGGAAGGCGGCATGCTGCATCTGCTGGTGCTGTTCCTCGCCGCGGAGCTGCGCTGGTGGCTCTACGACGGAGCCGTCTTCGCCCCGCGCTTCGACTTCCTCGAGGCGGCCATCGACACCAACCTCGCCGCCGCGCTGGCGATGGTCTACTGGTGGCGCAGCGGCCTGTCGGCGCATCTGCGCGTCGTCTACGTCATGGCCGGGCGCGTGATGATGGCGCTGGCGCTGCTGGGGTACCTTTACCTGCTCACGCACGCCAATCCGCTCTGGGGCGGGGCGCATGCCGGCGAGGTGGGCGAGACGCCGGTGTTCAACCTCCTTCTGCTGGCCTACGGCCTGCCGGTGGTGCTCTGGGTGCTGGCCGCACGGCGCTTCGAACCCGCCTGGCGGCCGCTGTTCGCCGGGCTGGCGGGAGCCGCCGCCTGGATCTTCGTCACCCTCGAGATCCGCCACCTGTGGCAGGGCGAACTGTCGCTCGCGGGCAGCGCGTCGAACGGCGAACTCTACAGCTATTCCGCCGTCTGGCTGGTGATGGCGATGGCCGCGCTGCTCGTGGGCATGCGGCAAGCCAACCGGGCCGTCTACCGCGGCGGACTCGCGCTGCTGGCGCTGGCCTATCTGCATCAGGTGCTGGGGCGACGCGAAGAGGATTGATATCACCGGGAAAAACTGCAATTGTTTCGATATGGCATCGATTGCGCTTATGGGCGCGGGAGGAGGGATGAGCTACGCCGAACATCCGATCTGGGGCAAGCCCATCCGGCCGTACGGCGAGACGGCGACCGGGAGCGCTCCCCGGCGCCTGGCCACCGCGAACGGGATCACCGTTCCGCCGGCGACCGTGTCGTCCGGCCGGGAACCGTCGGGCCAGGAGCCGGCGATCAGCGGCGACCTGTGGCCCGGGCCGCGCTACGCCCGCCTGGTCGAGCGCCTGAGGGCGTGGATCGGTCGGCAGGTGCACGTCTCGATCTTTTCCTTCAACGGCTCGTTCCTCAAGGAAGGCCAGCCCTATCGCCTGCTCGACGTGGCGCCCTACCCCGCGCCGCAGAGCCATCCGCACCCGGCCAAGCGGGCCTACCCGCACATGCTGGTGCTGGGCTCGGAGCGCCCGGAAGATCGTGACGACGCCTACTGGCGCAACGGCGAGCTCCACGGCGGGGCGATCAACCTCGCGCACGTCGGCAGCGTCACCGCCACCGCGTTTCCCGAGGCGGCGGACGAGTGGATCTACGGCAACCTCGACCTGCTCTCGCGCTACTACGGCCGCCCCGCGGGGGAGTTGCTGGAAGACGGCACCGTACCGGCGAAGGCCCTGATGGCCGCGCCCGACTCGGTCTGGCTGACCCGAGGCGATCGGCAGCGCATCGCCGGACTGCTGGCGTCCGCCTGATCCTGGCGATCCCGCAAGGGAAACTCTGCATGAATGCCATGCCACTGAAGGCTTGGCGAGTCGTTCGTGATCAAGGCGCGTTGTCGCGGGCGTGCCGGTGGCCACGTCAAGACATCGCAACGCCGAGCATGGGCGCCCCGGAACGGCGTGCCAGTGGCACGCCGCAGCCCGGGAAGCGCCGAGCGCCGCGAGGCCGGAACGACTCGCCAGGCCCCGCAGGGCGCGCCTTGAGCCGGGCATCTGCTGCCTCGCTTCGTCCTTGGAAAGGGCACAACCCTTCCGCGGCGGACGAGCGCCTTGCATCTGCCCGGCTCATGGCGCGCTTCAGCGGTATGGCATTCGTGCAGAGTTTCCCAAGGTGGCACTCAGCCGGCGTGCGCCTCCAGCAGGCGCAGGAACCCCTCGCCGTATTTCTCCAGCTTGTGCTCGCCCACCCCGCTGACCGCCGCCATCTCCTCGAGGGTCGAGGGACGGATCTCGAGCATGTGCCGGAGGGTCGCGTCGCTGAAGACCATGTAGGGCGGAATGCCCTGTTCCTCCGAGAGCTTGCGGCGGTGGGCGCGCAGCGATTCCCACAGCGGCTCGTCCTCGACCGGCACCGGCGCCTGCCCCGGCCGTTCGCGGCGCACGACCTTCCTGCGCTTCGTCTCCGGGCGCAGGTGCAGGGACTCCTCGCCGCGCAGCAGCGCCCGCGCGGAGGGGTCGAGGTGCAGCCCGCCGTGGCCCTCGGCGTCCACGCTGATGTAGCCGCGGGCGATCAGCTGGCGGAAGACGCCGCGCCAGGCGGTGGCCGAGAGATCCTGGCCGATGCCGAAAGTGGAGACCCGGTCGTGGCCGAAGCGGCGCATGCGCTCGTCGGCCTCGCCGCGCAGCACCGCGACGAGATAGTTCACGCCGAAGCGCTGGCCGGTGCGGTGAATGCAGGAGAGCGCCTTCTGCGCCGCCTCGGTGGCATCCCAGGTCTCGGGCGGCTCCAGGCAGTTGTCGCAGTTGCCGCAGAGCTCGGCCAGCTCCTCGCCGAAGTAGCCCAGCAGCGCCTGGCGACGGCAGCCGGTCATCTCGGTGAGCGCGAGCATGGCGTCGAGCTTGGCCCGCTCGATGCGCTTGATGCGCTCGTCGGCCTGCGAGTCGCCCAGCATCTGGCGCAGGGTGATCACCTCCTGCAGGCCGTATTCCATCCAGGCCTGGGCCGGCAGGCCGTCGCGCCCCGCCCGGCCTGTCTCCTGGTAGTAGGCCTCGATGCTCTTGGGCAGGGACAGATGCGCGACGAAGCGCACGGCCGGCTTGTCGATGCCCATGCCGAAGGCGATGGTCGCCACCACGATCACGCCCTCCTCGGCGAGAAAGCGCGCCTGCACCTCGCGACGGTGCTCCGCGGACAGCCCGGCGTGGTACGGCAGGGCGGTGAGCCCCTGCCTGACCAGCCATTCGGCGGTCTGCTCGACCTTCTTCCTTGACAGGCAGTAGACGATGCCCGCCTCGCCGGGATGTTCGTCGCGGATGAAGCGCAGCAGCCGATCGCGCGCCCCGCCGGTGCCCTGGCCGATACGGTAGCGGATGTTGGGCCGGTCGAAGCCCGAGACGAAACGCCGTGCGTTGTCCAGGCGCAGGCGGTCGACGATCTCCTCGCGGGTGGCCTCGTCGGCGGTGGCGGTCAGGGCGATGCGCGGGATGCCGGGGAAGTGTTCGGCCAGTTCGCCCAGGCGGATGTACTCCGGGCGGAAGTCGTGCCCCCACTGCGAGACGCAATGCGCCTCGTCGATGGCGATCAGGTTGATCGGCATCTCGGCGAGCCGCTCGAGCATCGAGGCGGTCATCAGCCGCTCGGGGGCGACGTAGAGCAGATCCAGCGTACCCGCGTGCAGTTGCCGGAAGACCTCGCGGGCCTCGTCGGCGGACAGGCTGGAATTGAGGAAGGCCGCGGCCACGCCTAGCTCTCGCAAGGCGGCGACCTGGTCCTGCATCAGTGCGATGAGCGGCGAGACCACGATCGCCGTGCCGGGCATGGCCAGCGCCGGCACCTGGTAGCACAGCGACTTGCCGCCGCCGGTGGGCATCAGCACCAGCGCGTCGAGCCCGCCGAGGACCGTGTCGATGACCTCGTCCTGCGGCGGGCGGAAATCGTCGAAGCCGAAAACGCCCTTGAGTACGTCTCTCGCTGAACCCTGCATGGCGCTATTGGGCCAGATTCCTCCCGCAATGCAAGTGCCCGCGCCTCCGCCGATGGATGGACGCCTCGCCAAAAGTCCATTAGGGTGCCATCCTCGACCCAGACCATGACAACGTGACAGGACTACCTGCATGGACATCGACAATATGGACGCCCTCGACAAGGCGACCCGTCCCAGCCGCCGCGAGATGTACCGCTTCGGCTGGGCCCTGCTGTTCGTCATAGCGGTGGCCGCGTTCACCTGGCTGACCCAGGGCCACGTCAGCCTGGTGATGGTCATGGCGGCGGTGATCGGCGCCTACATGGCCATGAACATCGGTGCGAACGACGTGGCGAACAACGTCGGTCCGGCGGTGGGCTCCAAGGCCCTGACGCTGGGCGGGGCGATCGCCATCGCGGCGATATTCGAGTCCGCCGGGGCCATCATCGCCGGCGGCGACGTGGTGACCACCATCAAGGGCGGCATCATCGACCCGGCGGAAATCGGCGACCCGATGACCTTCGTCTGGCTGATGATGGCAGCCCTGCTCGCCGCGGCCATCTGGCTGAACCTGGCCACGGCCTTCGGCGCTCCCGTCTCCACCACGCATTCGATCGTCGGCGGCGTGATGGGCGGCGGCATCGCGGCGGCCGGATGGGGTATCGCCAACTGGGGCACGGTCGGCCAGATCGTCGCCAGCTGGGTGGTCTCACCCCTGCTGGGCGGGCTCATCGCCGCGGGCCTGCTCTATCTCATCAAGCGCAGCATCACCTACCAGGGCGACCTGATCGCCGCGGCCAAGCGCCGCGTGCCCTGGTTCCTCGCCCTGATGGCCTGGGCGTTTGCCACCTATCTCGTGATCAAGGGGGTCAAGAAGATCGTCGAGATCCCCTTTTCCGGCGCCGTCCTGATCGGCCTGGTCGTCGCGGCGATCGTGTTCGTCGCCGTCCGCCCGCTGGTCGCCCGCGCGGCGAACCGCATGGAGGAGAACAGCAAGGCCAGCGTCAACCGCCTGTTCACCCTGCCGCTGATCTTCGCCGCCGCCCTCTTGAGCTTCGCCCACGGCTCGAACGACGTGGCCAACGCCGTCGGCCCGCTGGCCGCGATCAACGATGCGCTCACCCAGGCCGGCACGGCTGCCAAGGCGGCCATTCCGCTGTGGATCATGGGGATCGGTGCGCTGGGCCTTGCCGTGGGCCTGGCCCTCTACGGACCGAAGCTGATCCGCACGGTGGGCCACGAGATCACCGACATCGACCAGATGCGCGCCTACTGCATCGCCATGGCCGCCGCGCTGACCGTGATCGTCGCCTCGCAGCTCGGCCTGCCGGTCTCCACCACTCACGTGACCATCGGCGCGGTCTTCGGCGTCGGTTTCTTGCGCGAATACCTCAAGTCCAACTACGACCGCATCGAGCAGCAAGTCCGCGACCTTCACCCGGAAGGTGACGACGACGAGGTGATACGCGAGTACCTGGAACGCTTCCGGTCGGCCTCGCTCAAGAGGAAGGAGCAGATGCTCCAGGAGCTCAAGGACAAGAACGCCCGCCGCGAGGCACACATCAGCAAGCGCCAGCGCAAGGACCTGAAGAAGATCTACAAGCGCGAGCTGGTCAAGCGCTCGCTGGTGCTCAAGGTCATCGCCGCCTGGGTGATCACCGTCCCGGCCGCCGCCATCCTCGCCGCGATCTTCTTCTACCTCATGCGGGCCATCATGCCCGGCTGACCGGCGGGATGGCATGAAGGCGATACACTGTCGGCATGCCTGCCGCGCCCGCCCAGCCCGCCGACCTGATCGCCGCCGTCGAGGCCGCGATGCCGACATGGCGCTCGGCTCGGCATCGCCTGCCAATCGTCATCAGCGGATCATCCGACTGGGTGCTTGACCGCGCCCGGGCGCTGGTCGACGACGACACCCTCTGGATCGGTCCTGACGCCCCGTCGGGAGTGAACGCCCTGGTGTCTCGCCGTGCCCGCGAGTCGTTGGGCGGCGAGTGCGGGCAGCTGGTGTTCAACGCCCTCGACGGTTTCGATCCCGACGCGCTGGGGGCCTGCGCCGGGCTGCCCCGGGGCGGCGGACGCATGCTCTGGCTGACCCCGCCGCTGAATGAGTGGCCGGGGCGGCCCGACCCGGAGCTCGCCCGCGTCACGCCATGGCCGCTGTCCTGGCGCGACGCCGGCGGCGCCTTCATCCACCGGCTGGCGAACTGCCTGCGCGCCGAGCCGCGTGTCTGGCTCGTCGCCGAGGGCCGGCCGCTCCCATCCGCGCCCCGCCCTCCCGTGGACAGCGTATCCACCCCGGCTCCCGACGACCCGGCCTGCCGGACACCCGACCAGCGCGCGGCGGTCGAGCAGATCCTGGCCGTGGCCCGTGGCCGGCCGCGGCGCCCGCTTGTGCTGCGCTCGCATCGCGGCCGGGGCAAGTCCTCGGCCCTGGGGCTCGCCGCGGCCCGCGTGCTGGCCTCGGGATGGGGAGACGTGCTGGTCACTTCCCCCCGCCGGGAGGCCGTCGAGAGCCTGTTCGAACGGGCGGGCGACCATCCCGGCATCGACCGAGAGGCGGACGGCACGCTGACGGCCGGCGGGTGCCGTCTGCGATTCCTGCCGCCGGATGTCCTGATCGACCGGCAGCCCCCGGCCCGCCTGCTGCTGGTCGACGAGGCCGCCGCCCTGCCGGCCGGCATGCTCGAGGCACTGTTCCGCCGCTATCCGCGGGTCGTCTTCTCGACCACCGAACACGGCTACGAAGGCACCGGGCGGGGCTTTGCCGTTCGCTTCGACGACCGGCTCGATGACCTGGCGGCCTCGGTACGACGCCTGACGCTGGCCACGCCGGTCCGCTGGGCACCGGGCGACCCGCTCGAGGCCCTGGTCGACCGGCTGCTGCTGCTCGATGCCGATCCGGCCCCGGACGAGGCCATCGACACGAAAGGCCCCGTCGACATCCGTCCGCTCTCGCCGACCGAACTGGTCGCGGACGAATCCCGCCTGGCCGAGCTGTTCGGCCTGCTGGTCACCGCCCACTACCGCACCACGCCAAGGGACCTCCGGCAGATGCTGGACGTGCCGACCGGCACCGTCTGGGAAGCGCGCTCGGGCGGCCACGTGGTCGCCACGGTCTGGACGCAGGACGAGGGCGGAATCCCCTCGGATCTGGCCGGGGCGGTATTCGCCGGCGAACGCCGGGTCCGTGGCCATCTGCTGCCGCAGACGATGGCGACCCACGCCGGCGAGCCGCGCTGGGCCGAACTTCGGGGTCGGCGCATCCAGCGCATTGCCGTGCACCCGGCCGCCCGGCGAAGCGGGCTGGGAACGCGGGTCGTCCGGGCCATGGCCGAGCAGGCGGGGGCCGACGGGCTCGATTTCCTCGGCGTGAGCTTCGGCGTGGAAGCGGAGCTGCTGGCGTTCTGGCGGGCGCAGGGGCTGCTACCCCTGCACCTCGGTCAGCATCGCGACCACGCCTCGGGGCGCCAGTCGCTGGTGATGGCGCGCGGGCTGAGCCCCCGCGGGATGCTGGCGGTCGATCACTCGGCCGGTCGCTTGCGGAGCCGGCTCCCCGTGCTCGCCGCCGGCCCCTTGCGCGCGACCGACCCCGGGCTGCTGGCCGACCTGCTCGACACCCCGGACGAGCTGCCCGTGGCGCCCTCGCCGGCCGACTGGGCACAGATCGAGGCCTGCGCCCATCACCGCCACCCCCTCGACGCCGCCCTGCCGGCCCTCCGGGACTTCCTGGGCGACGCGCTGGGGCGGGCCGAGGTCCGCGACGGCGTCGACGCGCGGCAGCGCGCCCTGCTGGTCGCCCGATTCCTGCAGCTACGCGAGCCGCCCGACCTGGCGGCCGACTTCGCGCTCGACGGCAAGGCGGCCGCGGAGCGGGCATGTCGGGAGGCCCTGCGCGAGGTACTGGCCGGGCTCGACGCCTCCGGCGGTCCGGGCAGTTCCGACTTCGTCGAGCCATAATGGAAGCCAGGGTCGAGGCGACGGCCCGATCCCCCCACAAGTTGACAGAAAAGGCGGGTCCAGGGAAAACGATCATGAAAGTCGCCTTCTTTTCCGCCCAGCCGTACGACCGCGAATCCTTCGAGGCGGTGGAGTCCGAGCACGAATTCACCTTTCTCGCCGAACGCCTGACGGTGGACACCGCGCCACGGGCCGCCGGGCACCGCGCGGTCTGCGTGTTCGCCAACGACGTCATCGACGCGGCCGTGATCCATGCCCTGTCCCGGATCGGCTGCGAGGTGGTTGCGCTGCGATGCACCGGCTGCAACCACGTTGACTTCGACGCCGCCGCGGAGACCGGCATGCGCGTGGTGCACGTGCCGGCCTACTCTCCCCACGCGGTGGCCGAGCACGCGGTGGGGCTGATGATGGCCGCCATCCGCCAGATCCCCCGAGCCGTCGCCCGCGTGCGCGAGGGCAATTACGCCCTGCACGGGCTGACCGGTTCCGACGTGGTCGGCAAGACCGTGGGCGTGATCGGCACGGGCCGCATCGGCGCGGCCTTCGCCCGGGTTCTCTGCCTGGGATTCGGCGCCCGGGTGATCGCCCATGACCCGTTTCCCAGCGAGACCTGCCGGGAGATGGGCGTGGAGTACGTCCCGCTCGACACGCTGCTCGCGCGGTCGGACATCATCTCCCTGCACTGCCCGCTGACCGAGGCGAGTCAACACCTGGTCGACGCGGCGGCCATCGAGACGATGAAGCCGGGGGTAGTGCTGGTCAACACCGCCCGCGGCGGGGTGATCGACACCGCCGCCGTGATCGAGGGGCTCAAGCGGGGGCGGATCGGCGCACTGGCGCTGGACGTCTACGAGAACGAAGGCCCGCTGTTCTTCCGGGATCGCAGCGACGAGATCCTGGCCGACGACACCTTCGCCCGCCTGCTGACCTTCCCCAACGTGCTGGTGACCGGCCACCAGGCCTTTCTCACCCGCGAGGCGCTCGAGCAGATCGCCAGGCAGACGGTCGCCAACCTGGACTGCATCGAGAACGGCACGGCCTGCGAGCGGGAGATCACGCCGAACGACATCGCCGCCGACTGAACCGCCCCGCCGAGAGGGCTATAGTCTTGGTGTTTTCCGGGCAAAACACATGGACCTGATCACCCCGCTGCAGCTCTCGCACCTCGAACCCGTCGCCCAGGGGGCGCAGAAGCTCGTCTTCCGCCACCCGGAGGACCCGCGCGTGCTGGTCAAGGTGGTCAATCCGCGCTTCATCGAGCGCCGGGAGAAGCGCGATCGGTTCTATCAGAAACGCCGGCGCATCGGTCACCACCGCGCGTTTGCCCGGGAACTGCTCGAACACCTGGTTTCGCGGGCCATCAATCCCGGTCGGCTGGCATCCTGCCCGCACATGCAGAACATCCTCGGCGTCGTGGACACCGACATGGGCACCGCCCTGCTGGTCGAGGCGGTACTCGACGAGCACGGCGATCTCGCGCCCACGCTGCGCGACCTGCTGGAATCGGGCCGCTTCGACGAGCAGGCGCGGCAGGCCCTGGAGGCGTTCCTCGACTGGGCGCTGGCATCGAACGTGCTGATCAGCGACCTGTCGGCCGACAACCTCGCCCGGCACGCCGACGGGCACTTCGTGATGATCGACGGGTTGGGCGATCGCGCCGGGATCCCCTTGCGTTCCCACAGCCCCACGCTCAACCGCCTGTACAAGCGCAAGAAGATCGACCAGCTACTGCAGGAGCTGCCCGGTCATGCGAAACCGACACGGATCACGCACCAACTGCGCGTTGCGCTGGCCATCCTGCTGACCCTGCTCGGATTGATCGCCACCCAATTCGAACTGCTGCTGGACTAGGTCACGCGACGGGCAATCCGGCGCCTTTATCGCTACGCTGAAGAAAAACCACTGGAGGAACGCATGCGTCCCGAGACCATCGCCCTGCACACCGGCTACGAACCCGACGACCAGCACGCCGTCGCCGTGCCCATCCACCAGACCACCTCGTACAGCTTCGACAGCGCCCAGCACGCCGCCGACCTGTTCGATCTCAAGGTCCAGGGCAACATCTACTCGCGCATCATGAACCCCACCTGCGGGGTGCTCGAGGCGCGCATGGCCGCGCTCGACGGCGGGATAGGCGCGCTGGCCACCGCCACCGGCATGGCGGCGATCACCTACGCCATCCAGACCATCGCCCAGGCCGGCGACAACATCATCTCGATCAGCGAACTCTACGGCGGCACCTACAACCTGTTCGCGCACACCTTCCCGCGCCAGGACATCGAGGTGCGGATGCAGGACAAGGACGACTTCGCCAGCATCGAGGCGGCGATCGACGACCGCACCCGCGCGATCTACTGCGAGTCGATCGGCAATCCCTCGGGCAGCGTCGCCGACATCGAGCGGCTGGCGGACATCGCCCACCGCCACGGCCTGCCGCTGATGGTCGACAACACGGTCGCCACGCCCTTCCTGCTCAAACCGATCGACTACGGCGCGGACATCGTGATCCACTCGGCGACCAAGTACATCGGCGGCCACGGCACCACACTCGGCGGGGTGATCGTCGATTCGGGCCGCTTCGACTGGGCGGCGCACCCGGAACGCTTCTCGCTGCTGATCGACCCGGACCCGTCCTACCACGGCGTGAGCTACACCGAGGACGTCGGCGAGGCGGCCTTCATCACCCGCGCCCGCGTGGTCCCCCTGCGCAACACCGGCGCGGCGCTCTCGGCCCAGTCCGCCTGGAACCTGCTGCAGGGGCTGGAGACGCTCTCGCTGCGCATGGACCGTGTCTGCGAGAACACCCAGGAGATCGCCGAGTTCCTCGAGGGCCACCCGCAGGTCGGCTGGGTGCAGTACGCCGGCCTGCCCGAGCACAAGGACCATCGCCTGGCGCAGAAGTACATGGACGGCCGGGCCTCCGGGATCCTCAGCTTCGGCCTCAAGGGCGGTCGCGAGGCGGGCGTGAAGTTCTACGACGCGCTGAACCTGATCCTGCGGCTGGTCAATATCGGGGATGCCAAGAGCTGCGCGGCGATCCCCGCCTCGACCACCCATCGCCAGCTCAACGACGAGGAACTGCGCGCCGCCGGCGTGCCGCCGGACATGGTGCGCCTGTCGATCGGCATCGAACACGTCGACGACCTGATCGAGGACCTCGACCAGGCGCTCAAGGCGGCGCGCTGAAGCGCTGGAAGCTGGAAGCGCGAAGCTCGAAGCTGAAAGAGGTCAGAGGTCAGAGGTCAGAAAGGCATCCTGGCCGTCCCCTCTTGTGCGAGCGGGCCTCGCCCGCGAAAGCCGCGCCAGCGGCTGTCCCGGCTGCGGGGTGCCGACTGACTCGCCCCAACGGGAAACCCGCCCCGGGACACGCGCCCACGGCGCGTTTCGCTTGCAAGGCAAGCTCGCACAAAGCCTCCGCTGGCAACGCACCCCGTGCGAGCGGGCCCTCGCCCGCGAAAGCCGCGCCAGCGGCTGTCCCGGCTGCGAGGTGCCGACTGACTCGCCCCAACGGGAAACCCGCCCCGGGACACGCGCCCACGGCGCGTTTCGCGCGCAAGGCGCGGCCCCACCCAGGCCTCGCTCAGGCCAGCAGCACGGCGATGATGCCGGTGATGAAGATGCCGTCGAAGGTCCCCGCCCCGCCGATGGAGGCCACCGGCGAGCCCATCTTGCGAATGTCCTTGAGCCGCAGCAGGTCGGCCCCGATCAGGACGCCCAGGGTGCCGCCGACATAGGCCAGCGCCGGGCTGTGCTCCGGGTCGATCACGATCCCGGCAATGGCCGCGGCCAGCGGCGCGATGATGATCGGCATGCCGATGCCGATGCCCGGCAAGGGGCGGCTGGCGTAGTACGACACGGCGGAGACGGTGATCACGGCCAGCACGTAGTCGAACAGCTGCGCGCCGGCGTTGAGCACCAGGTAGGTGGAAAACGTGAGCGGCAGCAGGCAGCCACCCAGGTTCACGGCGACGGTCGTGTAGCCCTCGAAGGGAATCTGCCGGTGCTTGAGCAGGCTGCGGAACGGTTCGGGCGGCGGCTCGGCGGGCTCTTCGGCCTCCATGCGGAACAGTGGCAGGTTCACCAGGCTGCCCAGCAGCGAGGCGAACAGGAGCGTCATCCCCGCCTCCGGCTCGAGGCCGAGCTTGTCGAAGGCGATCTGCAGGGCCCCGACCTGGATCAGGACGAAAAGGAAGACCAGCCCGAACAGGGCGAACAGGAACGGGCCGCCCGGCATCGCCCTTCAGTCTCCGCGGATCGCCGAGACGACCACGAAGGCGTTTTCGCCGCGCCCGGGCCGCAGGGGCTCGATATCCCGCATCTCGGCCAGCGAATGGGCCAGGGTCTGCCCCCAGGCGTCGACGCGAAAGCCGCCGCCCTCGAGGAAGCCGGCCACCTCGTCGGCGGAGTAGAACGTGGCGTCCCGGTAGAACACGCTCTCGTGCTGGTGCGCCGTGTAGTGCCGGCCGAGCGTGCTCTCCCGGTCGATGAACCCGATCACCAGCCGACCGCCCGGCCGAAGCACGCGGCGGGCCTCGGCCACCATCGCGGCGGGCGAGTCGACGAAGCAGATGGTGGTGACCACCAGGGCGTGGTCGAAGCGACCCGCCGCGAACGGGAGGTCCTCCGCGACCCCCTCGACCACCTCGATGCCGCGTTCGGCCGCGTATCCCAGCATGGCCGGGGACGGGTCGACACCCACCTGAACGCCCAGCGGCCCGGCGAACCGACCGCTGCCGACACCGATCTCCAGGCCCTCGCCCTCCCAGGGCACGAACGGCCGCAGGGCGAGCAGCTCGGAGAGATAGGCGGACTCGTGATGCTCGAACCACGCCTCGTAGCGCTGGTGATGGGCTTCGAAGGGGGCTTCTCTGGCCATGTGCGCATTTCCTCGGTCTTTCGTGGGGAACGGGCCGTTCGCGGGACGGTCAACGTGCCCCGGCAACGGGAGGCGACAGGAGCGACGCCTCTTCAAGGACACGCCCAAGGGTCGCGAGCCGGTCGACGGGCACGTAGTCCCGGCCGGCCACGCTCGGCAGGCTGTCGCTCCCGGGCGTCATCGACACGTGCTCCAGCGCGCGCCAGACAAGTTCGGAACAGTACATGTCCGGGCGATGGTCGAGCCGGAAGCTCGTGTCGAACGGCGTGCCTCTCCTCAGCTGTCCCTCCAGCCACTCGCCGACCCGCGCGCGCTTTCCGGCATCGAGCGCCGGGCGCACCACCCGGACGTACCGGGCCTGCCCGGTGAACGCGGCAACCGGCTCGCGCCGGATTCGCCCCCCCGTGGGCGAACCGTCCATGTGTACCACGGCAATCCCCTTGCCGTCGCGGATCACCATGCCGGCATGGCTCCAGCGGGCGTCCTCGTCGGCGAACCGCCGGGCGACGAACCCCCAGGCGCTGTCGTTGCCCAGCAGCACGATATCCCCGGTTCGCGGTTCCTCGGCGGAGGCGACCCCGCCCGCCAGGCCGAGAACCAGGGCGAGGACCGCCCTCAGATATCCGCTTCGCACTGCTTCGCGGCGATCAGCAGCTCCTGCATGGTGCCGTCGTCGAGCACCTGCTCCGCCTCGGCACGGCTGATGTCTTCCTCGCCGGAGGCCATGAATTCCGCCAGCCTGCCCAGCCGTTCATCGTCGAGATTCCTCTCCAGGCGATCGGCCATGCATTCGCAGCCGGCCTGGTCGCCGGAATTTTCCACGCAGGCCGAGGTGAAGTCCGTTTTCGGACTCGAACATCCCGTCAGTCCCCAGATCATCGTAGCCATAGCGGCCAATCCCAGAACCATCCCTGTCTTTCTCTGCCGCATCCGGAGTTTCTCCTTGTGCTCACTCTCGTTCGGAACGATCCCAGTCTATCGCGCCACCCCGTCCTCGCAACTCCTCCGGCGACCGACGGGGCGACAGCAACGGCTGCTCTCCTCTTCCACCGTGATCCACCTCGGCTTTCACCGGATTCATGCCTCCCGGAGACGGGCCGGTAGAATCCGCCGATTCATCAAATCGACGAGACGACGCAATGCAGGCACTGCGATTCTTGCTGACCCGCACGAAACAGTTCATCGGTCCGGCCACCACGAAGGTGGGGTGGCGCGAGGTTTCCATCTCGGGTGTCGCCGCCGTCATCGGCATCTACGCCGTCCACGCGTTGACCGCGTGGGTGGCCGGGCCGCTGGCGGCGGTGTTCATGGTCGCATCGATGGGCGCGGCGGCGGTGCTGCTGTTCGCCGTGCCGCACGGGGCGCTGTCGCAACCCTGGCCGGTCTTCGGCGGGCAGGCCGTTTCGGCGATCGTCGGCGTGACCGCGGCCCAGTGGATCGCCGACCCGTCCCTCGCCGCCGGGGTGGCCGTGGGTGGCGCGATCATCGCCATGCAGTGGCTGCGATGCGTGCACCCTCCCGGCGGCGCCACGGCCCTGGTGGCCGTCATCGGCGGATCGGCGGTCCACGATCTGGGCTACGGGTTCGTCGTCGTTCCCGTACTGGCCAATACCCTGATCATCTTCCTGGTCGCCGTGGCGGCCAACTACCCCTTTCGCTGGCGCCGCTACCCGATCGGGCTGGCGAAACTCGACGACGAACCGCCGGCACCGCCACTGTCCAGCGACCACCTGCAGGCGGCCATCCGGGACCTGAACGTGGTGGTCGACATCACCCCCGCCGAGCTGGACGCCATCGCCCGCCGCGCGATCACCTACGCGACCTCCGAAGGGTCGGGGGAGGAACTGCTGGTCAGCGATCGCTACGTCCGGGTGCGCCAGGGCGAGAACCTGACCATCCACAAGCACCTTGACGGCGGGCAGGCCGACGCCCGGGGCAAGGTGACACTCAACGTGGTCCGGCCCGAAGAAGACTGAAGCGCTCCCGCGCTCAGGGACTGCGCAGGAAGACGAGCAGCGCCCCGCGATCTTTCTCTGTCATCGTGCGGAAGACCTCCCGGACAGCCCTGGCCTCCCCGCCGTGCCAGAGGATCGCCCCGACCCGGTCACGGGCGGAACGGGGAGTCAGTCGCCCGCTGGAGCGCCGCTGCGCCGGCGGTGAGGGCCGTAGAGAGCCGCCAGCGCGAGGACGATGCCGGAGACGGTGGCGATCATGCCGGCGGCGCTGACGGCGTCGTCGGCGCCCAGCCACAGCGGGCCGTAACCGGCCAGCACATAGCCCATCACGGCCGAGAACACGGCGAAGGCCACCGACCAGAGCACCTGCATCTCGAGGCGGTTGGTCATCAGCCGCGCGGCGGCCGGGGGGCAGATGAACATGGCGATGACGATGATCGATCCCACGGCGTCGAACGAAGCCACGGCAGCCACGGCGGCCACGACCACCAGCGCCAGGCCGATGGCGTTGGTACGCATGCCCAGCACCCGGGCGAAGCCCTCGTCGAAGGTGGAGATCTTCAGCGGCCGCCAGAAGAGCAGCGTGAACAGCAGCACGCCCAGACTGACGATGGCGATGCGCGGCAGCTCCGGCGGCAGGCCGGCCAGGGCCGCCGGGTCGAGCAGCGACCCCCAGCCCTCCGCCTCCACCCAGATCAGGCTCTCGAGGTTGCCGTACAGGGCGTGCTCGACATCCAGGTGCACCGACGAGGTGTCGGACTGTTCGAGCAGGAGCACGCCGGCGGCGAACAGCGCGGTGAAGGCCACGCCCATCGCCGCGCCCGGCTCGATCCGCCCCAGGCGCTTGATGGTCTCGATCAGGATCACCGCCACGATGGCGGCCCCCGCCGCACCGAGCATCATGGGAACCGAGCTCACCACGCCGGTCAGCAGGAAGGCCACCACGATCCCGGGCAGCACCACGTGGCTGATCGCGTCCCCGATCAGCGCCTGACGGCGCAATACGAGGAAGTTGCCGGGCAGAGCGCAGGCAACGGCCGCCAGCACGCCGATCAGCAGCGGGACGAGCGAGAGCATGACGAATTCGCCGCCCATCACGCGCTCACCCCGCAGTCGCCCGCGATCCGTCGATCGATGTCGCGGATCTCGTCATCGGTCAGCCACTGTTCGATCGGCGTGAGGCCGTCGTAGCGGGAGGCCACGGACTCGTGCGAATGCAGACGGCGGGCGATCGCCCAGCGCGCCTCGTCCCGGCAGGCCTTGGCCGCGCTGGCCCGCCCCTTCTCGGTCGCCACCCCGTCGGGCCGAGCCAGCCCTTCACGGACCAGCAGCGACAGCGTGTAGCGCTCGTAGATCGGCTGGTCCTGCGCCAGCGAGAGCAGCCCCTGGCGCAGGTGGATCCGGCGCTGCTGGCGGCGGTGGCGCAGACCGGCGGCCAGCACCCCGCGTCCCGGCGCCAGCAGCAGCGAGAGCACGAACAGGGTGAAGGCGGTGAGCACGATGATCGGCCCGGTTGGCAACGCCGGGGCCGTCGCGGAGATCGCCGCGCCGACGAAGCCGGCCAGCCCGCCGACCAGCCCGGCAATCCAGACCACGCGCTCGGTCCGGTCGGTCCAGAAACGGGCGGTCACCGGCGGGATGATCAGCAGGGCGACGATCAGCACCAGGCCGACCACCTTGAGCCCGATGATGGTCACCGCCAGCACCAGCCCCATCATGGCGAGATCGACATGGCGGACGTTGACCCCGGCGGAGGCGGCGAAGCCCGGGTCGAAGGCCACCATGCTCATGGGGCGGCGCAGCAGGTAGACCAGCGAGACGGCGAGCGCGCCCCCCACGGCGATAAGCACGGCATCGCTGTAGACCATGCCCGCCGTGGCCCCGAGCAGCAGTTCCTCCAGCCCCGCCTGGCGTCCGATCGACATGGTCTGGATGACCGTCAGCAGCACCACGCCGAAACCGAAGAACACCGAGAGCACCGCACCGATGGCCGCGTCCTCGGCAAGGCGGGTCTGGCGGGTCAGCCAGTGCATCGCCAGCAGTCCGAGCGCCGCAGTCAGGGCCGCGCCGGCAAGCAGGCCGGCGAGATTGCGCCCTTCCCCGCCGAGCGCCACCATCACGATGAACGCCAGCCCCACGCCGGGCAGTGTCGAGTGGCTGATCGCATCCGAGACCAGCGCCCGCTTGCGCAGGAACAGGAAGGTGCCCGCCGCCCCGGCGGCCAGTCCGAGCAGGCCGGCGCCCACGGCCACCAGGGTGGCGTTGTAGCCGAGCTGGAGGGTGAGGGCCTCGATCAGCATCAGTGCCCCCCGAGCTGCAACTGGTCGATCTGCGCGGTGGCCAGGCGGCCGCCGTAGGCGCGCTGGAGATTTTCCTCGGTGAAGGCCTCGGCCACCGTCCCCTCGGCCACCTTGCGGACATTGATCAGCAGGACACGGTCGAAGTAGTCGCTGACGGTCGAGAGATCGTGGTGGACGACCACC